>NZ_JCAFTJ010000003.1:0-430712 GCF_059370155.1 Stenotrophomonas sp. YJH_SMC_73
AACCTCATTGAAGCCGGGCACCCAAGGCAGCCGGCCAGCGGCCGGCTCTACCGGGGCCAATCGACGGTAGTGCCGGCCGCTGGCCGGCAACCTCATTGAAGCCGGGCACCCAAGGCAGCCGGCCAGCGGCCGGCTCTACCCGATCATCACCGCAGCGGCCGATCCTCGCCACCATCCCCGGTTTCCACCGGTGCCGGACCGGCATTGCTGCGGCGCTGTTCTTCGTACGTGCGGAACGCCTGGTGGATGTGCTTGCGCAGCTCGTCGTCGTTCCACGGCTTGGTCAGGAAGCGATAGATCGCGCCACGGTTGATCGCATCGGTCACCGTGTTCAGATCGGTGTAGCCCGACAGCACCAGGCGGATCGTATCCGGGTACAGCATCTTCACCCGGCCCAGGAACTCGGTGCCGCTCATGTCGCTCATGCGCTGGTCGGACAGGATCACCTGCACGTCGTTGATCGCCAGCAGATCAAAGGCGTCACGCACGTTGCCAGCGGCCAAGATGCGGTAGCCGTCGCGGCGGAACAGGCGCACCAGCGAGCGCAGCACGTTCTCCTCGTCATCCAGCAGCAGCAGCGTCCGGTCCGGGCGCGTTTCGGCGAAGGCTTCCGGGCGCAGGTAGCGGCGGCGCAGGGTCATGCCGGCGGCATCGGCCGACATCGGCTCGCCGAACAGGTAGCCCTGGAACACATCGCAGTCGTTGCGGCGCAGGAAGCCCAGTTGGGCCTGCGATTCCACGCCGTTGGCAATCACGGTCATGCCCAGCTGGTGGCCCATGGCAATGATCGCGCGGGCAATGGCTGCTTCGCGATTGCCAGCCGGTGCGCTCTTGATGAAGCTGCGGTCGATCTTCAGCTTGTCCACCGGGTAGCGCACCAGCGCGCTGAGGCTGGAATCGCCGGTGCCGAAGTTGTCCAGGCTCAGGCTGATGCCTTCGTTGCGCAGGTTGGCCAGCGTTTCATGGACGAAATTGACGTTGTTGGTCAGCGCGCTCTCGTTGATCTCCAGCGTCAGCATGTGCGCCGGCACGCCCGCGGCCTGCAGCAGGGACATCACCTCGGCGAAGAAGTTCGGCCGCAGCAGCTGCAGGGTGGACACGTTCACCGCGATGGTGAAGTCATCAAAGCCCTGGTCGCGCCACAACCGCGCCTGCTTCAATGCGCCTTCCAGCACCCAGGTGCCGATCTGCACGATGATGCCCAGGCGCTCGGCGGTGCGCATGAAGCGCTCCGGCACCAGCATGCCCAGGGTCGGCGACTGCCAGCGCAGCAGCGCTTCCATGCCGACCACGTGGCCGTCGCGGGCGCTCACCAGCGGCTGGTAACGCAGCTTCAGCTCGCCATTGGGAATGGCATCGACGATCTGGCGCGCGATGATGCTCTCGCTGTGCGCGCTCGGCGGGGTATCCACGGCATGGATGCGCACGGCATTGCCGCCTTCGCGGGCGGCCTGGTACAGCGCATCTTCGGCATGGTCGAGCAGGCGCGAGGCGCTGCTGGCATGTTCCGGGCACAGGCTCACGCCCAGCTTGCCGGTCATGAACAGCGTGTATGGAAGCACCGACAGCGGCAGTTCCATCTGCTGGCGGATCTCTTCAGCGAAGTCCTCCGGCAGCGGCAGGTCCGCGGTGCGGGGCACCGCGATCAGGAACTCGTCGCTGCCATGCCGCCACAGCTTGCCACGCCCGCGCAGGTAGGACTGCAGGCGCTGCGCCACCAGTACCAGCGCCTGATCGCCCACTTCGGCACTCATGTTCTCGTTGACCGATGCGAAGTGGTCGATGTCCACGTGCATCAGCATCAGCGCAATGCCGCCGGAGGCCGCCTCGGCAACCATCGCCTGCAGCTCGGGGTTGCCGGCGCCAAGGCGGTCGGGGGCATCATCGATGCTGACCGGGGGCAGGTTGGGATTCCACATAGGCTCAGTATTCCGGTGAATCGACGGCGGCCATGCTGGTCGCCTGGTAGGGGAGGTGGACGTCGATCAGGGTGCCCTCGCCATGCGCGGATTCGATCCGCACGTGGCCACCGACGCTCTGCGCGCGCTCGCGCATCACGATCAGGCCGAGGCCGCGCGGGCCGTCCGGATCGAAGCCTTCACCATCATCGCGGATCTGCAGGTGCAGGCCACGCTGGCTGACGTCGCGCAGCTGCAGCAGGACCTGGCTGGCGCGCGCATGGCGCAGCGCATTGGTCAGGCTTTCCTGTGCGATGCGGAAGCAGGCTTGTTCGATGCTGTTGTCGGGGCGGTGCGGCAGCGGCTCGATCTCGGCCAGCAGCTCCACCGGCGAAGAGCGGAACAGCACCCGCGCCTGCCAGCTCAGCGCCGCCTCCAGGCCCAGTGCATCCAGCTGCGGCGGGCGCAGCAGGGTGGAGATGTCGCGCAGCTTGGCCACGGTGGTGTCAGCCAGGCTGACGATCTGCGCCAGGTCCTCGCCACGACGCTTCGGATCGTCCTCATCCTGCGCCGCATGCGCCGACAGCTTGATCGCGGTAATGGCCTGGCCGATGTCATCGTGCAGGTCGCGCGAGATCGCGCGACGCTCGTCCTCCTGCAGCGAGAACAGCCGCCCGGCCATCGCCTGCAGCTCGCGATTGCTGGTTTCCAGGGCCCTGCGGGTGCGTTCGGAATCGCTCAGGTCGCGTACGATCAGCAGCTTGCAGTCACGACCGCCGTAGCGCACTTCGCCCACCGCCAGGCCGGCATGGAAGCTGCGGCCGTCCGCACGCTGCATGGCCACCACGCTGCTGTGGCCCGGCCCCAGGTGGGGCTGGCCGGCGCGCAGCTGGCTGCGCACCCGTGGCAGGTCGGCGGCAGCGACCAGTGCCGACAGCGGCTCGCCCAGCAGGGTGTGGCTGCCGTAGCCGAACAGGCCGGCGGCCCAGGCGTTGGCGTACAGCACGTGCTCGTCGGAGAGGATCACCACGCCGTCGGGCAGCACCCGCACCAGCTCGCGGAACTGTTCCTCGCGCTCGCGCAGCAGGCGCCGCGACTGCTCGCGCTCGGTCACGTCCTGCAGCGTGCCCAGCACGCGGCTGCGGCCGGCTTCGTCGATACCGCTGGCCGCCCGCAGGTGCACCATCAATGCACGGCCGTCCATCGACAGCAGCGGCAGCAGCACGTCCACCTGTACCGGCTCGCCGGAGCACAGTTCGGCCAGCAGCTGTTCGGTCTGGGTGGCGGTGGCCGGGTCGGCCGGCACCAGCAGCTCATCGAAGCGGTGCCAGCGCCGGGCCTCGGGCGGGCGGCGGCCGAGCAGGCGATAGACCTGGTTGGAATAGCGGCCCAGCCCGGTGGACGGGTCCAGTTCCCAGGCGCCGATGCGGGCCAGCTCATGGGCTTCCTCCACCCGGGCCAATGCCTGGTCGCGGCGCAGCTGGGCCAGATCCTCGGCGGTGCGGTCGATGGCGATCAGCAGGCGGGCGTTGTGGCCGTCGTAGCTGATGGCGTTGGAGCGCAGCTCCATCTGCCGCAGCGCGCCATCGCGCAGCTGCAGCTGAGCGCGCAGGATGCACAGCTCCTCGGGGGCCTCGCGGATCGCCTCCAGCTTGGTCTGCAGGGCCTGGTCCTGGCCCGGCGGCCACAAGGCATCGATGGTCTGTTCCAGCAGCTCGTCGCGGTCCCAGCCGAAGGCGCTGCAGGCGGCGGGGTTGGCATCGAGGATCGCCAGCGTGTCCAGGTCGTAGACGAGGATCGGCCCGGGGTTGCCCTCGAACATCTGCCGCAGGCGCAGCTCGGAGGCCTGCTGGCGCGCATGGGTATGCAGCACGTGTTCGGCCAGCGGGCGCAGCAGCAGATAGAGCAGGCCCGCGCTGGCCAGCGCGAAGAACGAGCCCTTCAGGCCCTGCCACAGGGCCGCCTGCTGCGGATCGGGCACCAGCGCCTGCACCACGCTGTCGGTGGAGATCATCCAGGCCAGCGCCATCACCAGATAGCTCAGCACCACCCGGCGCCGGTCACGGCTCAGCGCCTGCGCCATCCGCGGGTCGGGAACTGGGGCGTTGCCGGTCGGTTTTGCGGGCATGGACGGGGCGGGTGACAGGGGCGCCGGTCATCTTACCCCGCAGCGTGCCGTGACCACTCAATTATCCGCCGCAGGCGCCGTTAACCACTGCGTGCCCCGCTGACGGGCGTGTCATCCGGAGCAAGATCGCGTGGACCAAGGGATCATCGCCAGCCTGCTGCAGCACCCGCTTGCGTCGGCGCTGGTCATCGTCGACCGTGCCGGGCGCCCGCTGGCGGCCAATCCGGCCGCGCGCGAGCATGGCCTGCCGGCCACCGTGGCGGCCTATGCGCCGATGCTGGAAGATCTGCGCCTGATGGCCGCCGATGGTGGCATCGTTGCCTGCACGCTGCCGGGCGGCCCACGGGGGCACTATGACGGTCACCTGCGTGCGGTGCACGACGGTGCCGGCAACCTGCTGGCGTTCACCCTGAGCATTCCCGAGCCGGTGCCGGTCGATGGGGGCGGGCGCTGGGAGCTGGCACTGGACAGCGCCGGCCACAGCCTGTGGGACTGGGACATCCCCAGTGACCGGGTGGCGCGCACGCCGGCGCTGGGCGACGAGACCGCCACTGAATTGCTGTCTCGCGTGCACGGCGAGGACATCGCCCAGGTGCGCGCCGCGCTCGACGAGCACCTGCGCGGGCACAGCGAGCAGTACAGCGCACAGTTCCGTTTCCGCCAGGCCGATGGCCAGTGGCGTTGGGTGCTCGATCGCGGCCGCGTGGTCGCTCGCACCGCCGATGGCCAGCCCCTGCGCATGGTCGGCACGCATACCGATATCGAGCAGCAGAAGCAGCTCGAATCGCTGCTGCAGGAACAGCAGCTGCACCTGAGCGAGGCCCAGCGCATCGCCAGCATGGGCAGCTGGTCGTTTGATCCCAACAGCGGGCATTTCTGGTGGTCGCCGGAACTGCGTTCGCTGCTGGCCCTGGAGCAGGGCGCCGTTCCAGGCCAGCGGCGTTGGCTGAAGCAGCTGCATCCACGCTCCCGCGGCGCGCTGCGCGCGGCATGGCGGCGGTTGTGGCGCGATGGCCGCGCTGCCAACCTCGAGCTGGAGCTGACCCGCGGCCATGAGCCTTCGCAGCACCTGCGGCTATGGATGCAGCCGCTGCTGGACATGGACGGGCAACCCAAGCGCCTGCTCGGCCAGGTACAGAACATCACCGAACAGCACCAGACCGATGCGTTGATCCGCTGGCGCACCGAACTGCTGAACCGGGTCTCCGCGCTGGGCCGCATCGGCGGCTGCGAGATCGAAGTGCAGACCCGCAGCATGCAATGGACCGAGGAGTGCTACCGCATCCATGGCCTGCGCAAGGAACCGATCACCCTCGACCAGGCGCTGGCGCTGTACACGGAGGACTCGCGCAACGCGTTCGAGGCGGCGCTCGCCCGTATCGCCAACGGCGGCCTGCCCGAGCAGCTGGACCTGTGCTTCTACCGCCAGTCCGGCCTGCGCGTCTGGGTGCAGGTGCTGATCGAACTGGACCGCCGTGACGGCCTGCCGCCGCGGTTCGTTGTCCTGTTCCGTGACATCACCCGCGAGCGCGAAGCCAACGAGCGCATCGAACTGCTGGCCCACTACGACCTGCTGACCGGCCTGCCCAACCGCGTACTGCTCGGCGAACAGACCGCCGAAGCCATCGAGGAAGCACGCGACCGCGGTTCCTCGCTGGCCATGCTGTTCATCGACCTGGACGGCTTCAAGACCATCAACGACAGCTTCGGCCACGCCACCGGCGATGCGCTGCTGAAGGCCGCAGCCACCCGCCTGCACCAGAACCTGCGCAACAACGACCTGTTCGGCCGCTTCAGTGGCGATGAGTTCATCGTGGTGCTGCGCGACCTGGCCGAGCCGGAAGATGCCGGTCATGTCGCCCGCAAGCTGATTGCCTCGCTGGCTGAGCCGCTGCGCCGTGGCGAGACCACGTTGAAAGTCGGCGCCAGCGTCGGCATCGCGATGCTGGGCGATGCGCAGACCGATTTCGACTCACTGCTGCGCGCGGCCGACGCCGCGATGTATGCGGCCAAGGAAGCCGGGCGCAACACCTACCAGTACTACAGCCAGGACGCCCTGGCCCGCATCCAGCGCCGGCTGGACGTCGAGCATGCCCTGCATGGGGCGATCGAGCGCGACGAGTTCAGCCTGGCCTACCAGCCGCTGCTGCACGCCCACCACGGCGAGCCACCGGCGATCGAGGCACTGTTGCGCTGGCACCGCCCCGGCATCGGCTACTGCAGCCCGGCCGAGTTCATTCCCATTGCCGAAAAGTGCGGCGAGATCGTGCGCATCGGCGACTGGGTGCTGAACGAGGCCTGCCGCCAGGCGACCGCCTGGGACCGTGCCGGACTGCACTTTGATCGCATCGCGGTCAACGTGTCGGCGGTGCAGCTGCGTGATCGCGGCTTCGCCGAGCGCGTGATCGAGATCTGCCATGCCCATGGCTGGCCGCCGCAACGGCTGGAACTGGAGCTGACCGAGTCGGCGCTGATCCGTGATACCGACATCCTGCGCCATTGCTTCGACGTGCTGGAACGGCACGGCGTGCCGCTGGCGGTGGATGACTTCGGCACTGGCTTCTCCAACCTCAATTACCTCAACCGCTTCCCGGTGGGACGCCTGAAGATCGACCGCAGTTTCGTGCAGGGCATGCTGCATGATTCGGGCACGGCCGAAGTCACCCAGGCCATCGTCCACCTGGGCCACGCGCTGGGCATGAAGGTGGTGGCCGAAGGCGTGGAAACCCACCAGGAAGAAGACATGCTGCGCCGCCAGGGCTGCGACGAGATCCAGGGCTACCTGTACTCGCGCCCGCTCAGCCCGCGTGATCTGGCGCAGTGGCTGCGCCAGCAGCGCCCGGCGCCAATGCGCACCGACGCCAGCGGCGAAGCGGTGCTGGTGCGCTGAGGGTCTGCGCTGGCGGATGCCGGCGCGGTGTGGCCTGACTCTGGTGCGCCCAGCTCTGGTGGGTGCCGACCGTTGGCCGGCACGGATGCCCTGGCGCTCGCGATCATCCACGCATGGCGTGGAACTACCTGGGAAACTCCGCCTTCAACTGCATGCGCAGGGCCTCGACGATGGCCGCATAGCGCCGCTTCTGGACCAGATAGCTGGCCAGGAACAGCGGCAGCACCAGCAGCATCGGTGCCACCATCGGGCGCATCGCCACCAGTGGCAACAGCAGCAGCGACAGGATTGCCACGAACCAGCTGCACAGGCCGATCACCCGCACCTCGTGCCGTCGCGCGTTGAGAACGATGCGTCCACGCATCACCGGGAAGTAGCGCAGGCCGAAGCTCGGTGCGAAGCTCTCGCGGAACGCCATGCTGCCATCGGGCAGCGCATGGAAGGCCAGTTGCAGCCATCTGTCCTGCGGCAGGTCACGTTCCAGGCTGCCCAGCGAGAGCCGGGCCTGCATGGCCGGTGACGCCGCGATGCGTTCGTTGAACAGGGTGATGCCCCAGCTGAAATAGCCGGCCACCCAGGCCATCAGAAGGACGGCTTCGATCAGGAGCACTGCGATCAGGGCGATGGCCATCGGTCTTCCATGAATGGGACCGGTGGATCATGCCATGCGGGACGGCCCATCCACGCAGGACGTGGATCTACTTCAGGGCTTCGCCATCCAGGCCCAGGTCCCATGCCAGGCCCAGCAGTTCATCGTCGGCTCGGGAGGGGGTGGGGCGCGCATCGGCCAGCTGCTGCAGTTCGAGCAGTTCCTCGCGGGCCACGTCTTCCAGCCGCTGCAGCTGCTCACGCACGCTCGCATTGCGCGGGCGCTCGGTGTCGGTGAGGGCGGGCAGGGCGCGGATCAGGGTCATGGTGCGCGTACAGGATGCATCCAATGGCGGGTTACAGGCAAAGGCCCCGGGCGAACCGGGGCCTTGCGGGCTGCCGGCGAGGGCAGCGGACATCAGGATCAGAACAGCTCGACGGTGCCGGCGCCCATGCTCTGCTGGGCGACGGGCTTGTGCGGCGGGCGTTCCCATTCGCTGCGCAGCTCGCGCAGGCGATTGCCGGTCCGCTGCAGGGCGCTGGCGATCTCTTCGTCGAACACGCCGCCATTGCGGTGCAGCAGCTCCTGCAGGGCCACCGCTTCGCGGTTGATCGCGGTCAGGCGGTCCAGGTGGGTGTGCACGCCGCCCAGCGCCTGGGTGGCGATGTCTTCGAACTGCAGGGCACGCACGGCTTCGGCCACGCTGCCATCGATCGCACGGGCGCACTCGGACACTTCGCGCATGCCGTCGCCCAGCGAGGCGTTGATCTGCGCGACGTTGTCGAGCATCGCTGCTGCTTCCTGACGGGCTTCGCGGGAGCGGTCCATATCGCGCGAGGCCATGTGCGAAACCGTCTCGCGCACCTTGGCGATGGCGTCCTTGGAGCTGTGCGCCAGCTTGCGGATCTGCTCGTTGAAGGTGGTCGAGCGCTCGGACAGGTTGCGCACTTCGTCGGCGACCACGGCGAAGCCACGACCGGCTTCACCGGCGCGCGCCGCTTCGATGGCCGCGTTCAGCGCCAGAAGGTTGGTCTGGTCGGCGATCGACTTGACGTCTTCCAGCAGCGCGAAGATGCCATCCAGGTGCTGCGCCATCTGGTCGATGTGCTGCACGGTGGTGCTGCTCTGGCCGCTCACCTGTTCCAGCGCTTCCACCAGCTGTTCCATGCGATGGCTGGCGTGCTGGGCGAAACGGGCGACGTCGAGGCCGGCATTGCCTTCATCACCGGCGCGGTCGACGATGCGCGACAGGGCCTGGCTCTGCTGGCGCGACTTGCGGTTCATGGCATCGAAGCTGCCGCCCAGGCTGGAGACGGCCTGGCGGATCAGGTCACGGGCGCGTTCCACTTCGCCACGCGAACCGTCGATCTCGTTGCCGACGAAGTTGCGCAGCTCGGTCAGCAGCTGGTCCTGTTCGCGCAGGACACGGGCGTGCTCGGGGGAACGATGTGCCTGGGCGCGGGTGGTCCACCACGCAAAGCCGAGCCAGCTCAGCGTCATCGTGGTCAGGATCGCCCAGCGCAGGGCGGCCGGCCATTCGAAACCGATGGCGAAGGGGAGCAGCAGGGTCAGAGCCAGGGGGGCGGCCAGACGGATGAAAATGCGTGAGTACATGGACGTTCTCG
Source organism: Stenotrophomonas sp. YJH_SMC_73 (assembly GCF_059370155.1). Lineage (NCBI taxonomy): Bacteria > Pseudomonadati > Pseudomonadota > Gammaproteobacteria > Lysobacterales > Lysobacteraceae > Stenotrophomonas > Stenotrophomonas sp. YJH_SMC_73. Next base: position 9,131 of record NZ_JCAFTJ010000003.1, read on the forward strand.
GGAGGTGCACGGAGGATGTATCGGCCGTACCCCCTTTCTCTTTAACGTCGATGTGCCTCGAAGTGCATTCTGAATGCGCCGGTTTTCCGGCGCCTTGGCGGCCTCGGGGTCAGAGCCCTTTCCGTGCCGGAAAGGGATCCGACCCCTTGGGCAGGCGCAACAGGGTCGGATCCCTTTTCCATGGAAAAGGGCTCTGACCCCACACCCTCAGGCCAGCAGGCGGTCCACGGCCTCGATCATCGCCTTGCGGCTGAACAGGAAGTCCCAGTAGCTGCCGCCCAGCTGGCGCCACAACACCGCCGAACGCACCGCGGCCAGCAGCAGGGCACGGATCTCCGCCACCACGCCGGCCTGGCCCAGGTAGTGCGGGTTGCCCTGCACCATCACCCGCGGTTTCAGGTGGCTGATGGTGTCGGCATACAGGCCGCCGAGGTTGGCCAGTACGTCCGGGTGGCCACTGTCGCCCAGTTCGGTGGCCTGGCGCTGGGCGCGCTCGATGCCCGAGGCGACCTTGTTCACGGTCGCCCCATCCTGCACGAAGCGGCGCTCCAGCTGCAGCACCGACAGGGCCAGCTTGGGCAGGATCGGGTCCTGGCCCTGGCTGCGGAAGTAGTTGTGCAGCAGGCGCAGGCCGGACTTCAGTGCATGACGGTCACCGAACACCGCCTGCGGCGAGGACGCATCGACGCGGAACACGCTGTCCACGGCGGTGCGCACGGCGGCGGCGTCGGAATGGCCGGTATCGGCGATGCGGCGCACCTGCTGCAGGGCCTGGGCAATGCCGGCCAGGGCCAGGACGCGGTCGTCGACAGTGAAACTCATGCAGCGATTACCTCAAAAGGGGAGGGGGTGGTGCGCAGGCGTTGTTCCAGCGGCGCATCGGTGGCGGCGATCACCGCGCCGCCCAGGCACACATCACCGTCATACAGCACCAGCGATTGACCAGGGGTAACGGCACGCTGCGGGCGCGCAAAGGTGACCAGCACGCTGCCATCGTCCAGCACCTCGACCGTACATGGCTCGTCGGGCTGGCGGTAGCGGGTCTGGGCGGTGCATTCGAAGCGCCGTGCCGGCGGTGAGCCGGCGATCCAGTGCGCGGTTTCCGAACGCAGGCGGTCGGACAGCATCCACTTGCTGTCGCGGTCCTGGTCCACGTACAGCACGTTGCTGGCCACATCCTTGCCAACCACGTACCACGGCGCGGCCGGGCGGCCACGCACGCCGCCGATGTTCAGGCCCTCGCGCTGGCCCAGGGTGAAATAGAACACGCCCGGGTGTTCGGCAATCACGCTGCCGTCGGCCGGGTCGAGGATCTGGCCGGGCTTGGCCGGCAGGTAGCGGCCGAGGAACTCACGGAAGTCGCGCTCGCCGATGAAACAGATGCCGGTGGAGTCCTTCTTGGCGTGGGTCGGCAGGCCGACGTCGCGCGCGATCCGGCGCAGGTCGCTCTTTTCCAGGTCGCCGATCGGGAACAGGGTGGCTGCCAGCTGTTCCTGGCCCAGTTGATGCAGGAAGTAGCTCTGGTCCTTGGATCGATCGGCGCCGCGCAGCAGCAGCCACTGGTGGCCGCGCTGGGCCACCCGTGCGTAATGGCCGGTGGCGATGCGCTCGGCGCCCAGCTCGCGGGCGGCGTCCAGGAAATGCTTGAACTTCACTTCACGGTTGCACAGCACGTCCGGGTTCGGGGTGCGGCCGGCCGCGTACTCGGCCAGGAAGTGCTCGAACACGCCCTGCCAGTACTCGCTGGAGAAGTCCCGGAAGTGGAACGGGATGCCCAGCAGGCCGCACACGGCCACCGCGTCGCGACGGTCATCCTCGGCACGGCAATCACCGCTGCCATCGTCGGCCCAGTTCTGCATGAACAGGCCGGCCACGGCCTCGCCCTGCTGTACCAGGCGCCAGGCGGCGACCGAGGAATCGACGCCGCCGGAGACGCCCACCATCACACGCGGAGTGCTCATGCGACCTCCCGGACCAGCGAAAGCGGGTGGCGCTGGCCACCCAGGTAATCCGCCACCACCTGCCACACCAGCGGGCTGCGCTGGCGCTCGCCGGCGGCCTGCAGCTCGGCCGGGGTCAGCCACAGCGCGCGGTCGATGCCGGTGTCCAGCGGCTGCGCCGGATCGTGCGAAACCGGGTGCGCCGCGTAGCAGAAGCGCAGGAAGGCCGTGCCGTCGCCGGCAGTCCACTGGTAGCAGCCGATGAAGTGGGTCAGCTGCACCGTCCAGCCGGTTTCCTCGCGGGTCTCGCGCAGGGCGGCCTCGGCCAGGCTTTCGCCCGGCTCGAGGTGGCCGGCCGGCTGGTTCAGCACCTGGCGGCCGTCAATGGTCTCTTCGACCAGCAGCACGCGGCCGCCGTCGATCACCACGGTGGCAACGGTGGCGTGCGGTGCCCAGCGCGGGTCCGGCGTGGCGTTCAACTCAGAACTCGTCCTTCTTGGTCAGTTCCAGCTCCATCGCGTCGGCGGTGCGGATGGCCGCATCGATGGCGTCGCTGAGCTGGTCGGCGGTGGCATCGGCGTCGATCTTCACCACAAACATGGCGGTGGTGTCCTGCTTTACCCAGCCGCCCATCTTGGCGTCCTGCGAATCTTCCAGCAGGCGATTGGCCACGGCCACCGGGAACTGCTTGGTCTTGGCGCTGTAGGCCGGCGACCAGATCTCGCGGATGTTGTGGCTGCCGAAGTCTTCCACCGCCGAGCGCACGTAGACCATCTGGGTGCGGTCACCCTCGACGTCGAAGACCATGCGGTAGTCGCCATCCTCGTCGACTTCGTAGGTATAGCCCAGCTTGTCCAGGTGGCGCGCCACGGACTTGTCGGCCTGGGGCGCGGCGGTGGCAGCACCGGCAGCGGCCAGGGTGATCAGCAGGGCGGGCAGAAGGGTCCTTTTCATGAAGATCCTGTGAAGCAGTGTTGAAAGAAGCTGCAATTGTGACGTTGGGCGTGCGTGCCGTCCAATCCGCGGCGGGCCGACGCAGGTCCGGCGCTACCCCTATAATGGGCGGATGCCCCATGAGTCCTCCCCCGATTCCCAGCACGAGCACGGCGTTGCCGTGGAGCCCGCGCGCCCGGAAGTGGCGCCGCCGCCGTTCTATCAGGTGATGCTGCTCAACGATGACTACACCCCGATGGATTTCGTGGTGGATGTGCTGCAGCAGTTCTTCAGCATGGACCTGGACAAGGCCACGCAGGTGATGCTGCACGTCCATACCCGCGGCCGCGGCGTCTGCGGGGTGTTCACCCGCGAGGTCGCCGAGACCAAGGTTGCCCAGGTCAACGAGTACTCGCGGATGAACCAGCACCCGCTGCTGTGCACGATGGAAAAGGCCTGACCGGCTGCCGATCCTCGTCCGGGTACATCGACTCCGGACACGGCGTGCCCACCAAGGTGGGCACCTACCAAGGCAGAAACCTGTAGAGCCGAGCCCATGCTCGGCTGCTTTTCGTCCCGGCGCAATGATCCCGGATGGAGTGCGCCCACCACGCGCGGAGGTCACGCCTCCGCCAACGCCTCCAGCGCCATCCGCGCCACCGTCTCGTCGACGTCGGCGGGGTCGCCGTCATCCCTGAACCACACCGCCGACAGCGCAGTGCTGGCCGCGATCCAGCGCAGCAGGCGCGTGCGTTCCAGGCCGGCCAGTGCGCTTACCTGTTGCAGCCGGGCGGCAAACCGCTCGGGCCGGGTGGCCACATGGATGCCCGGGCCACAGAGGTCCGGGTTGCTGAACATCGTCGTGTAGTCGAACGCGCGGTCGCCCAGCAGCCGCTTCGGGTCGATCGCCAGCCAGCCACGCGCGCCGAAATCCAGCACGTTGTCGTGGTGCAGGTCGCCGTGCAGCGGCCGGATCTCGTGTTCTTCCTGCAACACCCGCTCCGCCAGTGATCTGCACTGTTCCAGCAGTGGCGGCAGCGCGGCCCTTGGCTGCAGCAGGTCGGCGAACCATGTACGCAGGCAGACCAGTTCCGCTGGTGGCGCGCTCCGTGGCCGGTGCAGCTGCCGCAGGACCTGGCACAGGATCGTGGTACAGGCATCATCGTCGCCCTCGATCGAACGTTGCCGCAGCGAATCGCCGCCGGCACGCTCGATCAGGATCGCCGGCCCCTCGTGGGCCAGCAGGCGGGCGGCACCATCGCCGTCCCACCAGCGCAGCAGGCGATGGCCGTTCTGCTCCTCGGTTTCGCTGCTGACCTTCAGCATCGCCGGTTCGCCGTCGGCGGTCAGCACCGGCCAGAGCTGGGCGTGGGGCGTCTCGATGGCCGCGCCATCACGCCGCAATCGCCAGCGGCTCAGGTAGGGTTCGCTCATGCTGGGTGGGCTGTCCTGGAGTGAATGAAGATCAAGCGATCTGCACTGCTAACGCCATCTGAACGCAGCAATCCGCTAGGGTGATGGAAATCGCGTAGTCAGGCCGCATATTGTCCCCATCTGCCGCCGGAGTAATCCATGTTCAGCAAAGACCTCGAACACACCATCGGCCAGTGCTACAAGCGCGCCCGTGAGGCCCGGCATGAATTCATGACGGTCGAACACCTGCTGTTGGCACTGCTCGACAACCCGTCCGCCCAGGCCGTACTGAAGGCCTGTGGTGCCGACGCCGAACGCCTGCGCCAGGAGCTGGAGCAGGCCATCGAGGCTTCCGTGTCCCGCCTGGCCGAAGATGACGGCCGTGATACCCAGCCGACCCTGGGCTTCCAGCGCGTGCTGCAGCGGGCCGTGTACCACGTGCAGTCCTCGGGCAAGAAGGAGGTCACCGGCGCCAACGTGCTGGTCGCCATCTTCGGCGAAAAGGACTCCCATGCCGTCTATTACCTCAACCAGCAGGACGTGACCCGTCTGGACGTGGTCAATTACCTGTCCCATGGCATCGCCAAGCTGGGCGAGGAAGGCGAGCAGCCGTCCTCCTCCTCCGATGGCGAAGGCCGCATCGAAGGCGGGGAGGGCGAGCCGAAGGGTGATGCCCTGACCGAGTTCGCCAGCAACCTCAACGAACAGGCGCGGTCCGGCCGCATCGATCCGCTGGTCGGCCGTGCCGACGAGATCGAGCGCACCATCCAGGTCCTGTGCCGCCGCCGCAAGAACAACCCGCTGTACGTGGGCGAGGCCGGCGTGGGCAAGACCGCGATTGCCGAGGGCCTGGCCCGCCGCATCGTCGAGGGCTCGGTGCCCGACGTGCTGGCCGACGCGGTGATCTACTCGCTCGACCTGGGCGCGCTGGTGGCCGGCACCAAGTACCGCGGCGACTTCGAGAAGCGCCTGAAGAGCGTGCTGACCGCACTGAAGAAGGTCCCCAATGCGGTGCTGTTCATCGACGAGATCCATACCATCATCGGTGCCGGTTCGGCCTCGGGTGGCACCATGGATGCGTCCAACCTGATCAAGCCGGCGCTGGCCTCCGGCGAGCTGCGCTGCATCGGCTCGACCACCTTCCAGGAGTACCGCGGCATCTTCGAGAAGGACCGGGCGCTGGCCCGCCGCTTCCAGAAGATCGACATCGTCGAGCCGACCGTGGGCGAGACCTACGAGATCCTGCAGGGCCTGAAGTCCAAGTACGAGCTGCACCACGGCGTGACCTATTCGGACGAAGCGCTGCAGGCGGCGGTGGATCTGTCGGTGAAGCACATCGGCGACCGCCTGCTTCCGGACAAGGCCATCGACGTGATCGACGAGGCCGGTGCCCGCCAGCGGCTGCTGCCGGAAGGCCAGCGCAAGGAGCTGATCGACGTCGAGGAAGTGGAGGCGATCGTGGCCAAGATGGCGCGCATCCCGACCAAGCAGGTCAGTGCCACCGACAAGGATGTGCTGCAGCACCTGGAGCGCAACCTGAAGATGGTGATCTTCGGCCAGGACCCGGCCATCGAGACGCTGTCCTCGGCGATCAAGCTGGCCCGCTCGGGCCTGGGCAATCCGGAAAAGCCGATCGGCAACTTCCTGTTCGCCGGCCCGACCGGTGTCGGCAAGACCGAGGTGACCAAGCAGCTGGCGCTGCAGCTGGGCATCGAGCTGGTCCGCTTCGACATGTCCGAGTACATGGAGCCGCATTCGATCAGCCGCCTGATCGGTGCCCCTCCGGGCTATGTCGGCTTCGACCAGGGCGGCCTGCTGACCGAAAAGATCGTCAAGACGCCGCACTGCGTGCTGCTGCTGGACGAAATCGAAAAGGCGCACCCGGATATCTTCAACATCCTGTTGCAGGTGATGGACCGCGGCGTGCTGACCGATACCAACGGGCGTGAGGCCAACTTCAAGAACGTGGTGCTGGTGATGACCACCAATGCCGGCGCGGCGCAGGCCTCGCGGCGCTCGATCGGCTTCACCAAGCAGGACCATGCCACCGACGCGATGGAGACCATCCGCCGCAGCTTCACCCCGGAATTCCGCAACCGACTCGATGCGGTGGTGCAGTTCCAGGCGTTGGGCTTCGAGCACATCCTGCGCGTGGTCGACAAGTTCCTGATCGAGCTGGAGATGCTGCTGCAGGACAAGCACGTCAGCCTGTCGGCCACGCCGACCGCGCGCGACTGGCTGGCCCACCACGGCTTCGACCCGCTGATGGGTGCGCGCCCGATGGCCCGCGTGATCCAGGACAAGATCAAGCGTCCTCTGGCCGACGAGCTGCTGTTCGGCAAACTGGTCAACGGCGGCAAGGTGAACATCGATGTCCGCGACGACGAGCTGGTCGTCGAGACCCAGGCCGAGCCGGAGCGCCTGCTGCCGGTCACGGTGGAGTGAGCTGACGCCGGGCCTGGCCCGGCGGACCTGAAATGACAAGGGCGGCTTCGGCCGCCCTTGTCATATGCGCCATCAACGGCCGCGCTGGCGGGCCTTCTTCTGGAAGGTGGCTTCGTCGATCGGTTCGATCTGCGCCACCCGGCAGTGGTCGGCATCGGTGCGCAGCTGGCTGCGGCCGGCGCTGCACAGCAGGCCCTGCTGGCCTTCGGTGATGAAGCTCAGTTTCCGCGAGTAGCCGGCAGTGGAGCAGTCGTTCTGGAAGTGCACGACATAGTGGTCCTGGCCATTGCGCAGCAGGATGTTTCGCGAAACGCCGGCGCGCACGATCTGCTGGTCGCTGCCCAGCTGGATGCAGTCACTGGCCGTGGAAGGGGGCTCGGCGGCGCGCACAGGCGATGCGCTGGCGGACGCGGCAACGGCGACGAGCAGGGCGGTCAACGTGAGCATGTTCATGGCGGGGCAGGGGAGTGGCGATCCGGACTGGATCGGGTCCCACGATGCCGCCACGGATGAAGATGCGAATCTGCCGCAAGCAGGGCTGACCGACGCCACGGTGCGTTCGGTCACGATGACCTCCGGCAGGGCCGGATTGCACCCATGACAAAAGGCCAGCAACCAGGGCTGGCCTTGTCGAAGTGGCGCAACGCGCCGACCGCTTACTTCATGCGGTAGGTGATACGACCCTTGGTCAGGTCGTACGGGGTCATTTCAACCTTGACCCGGTCACCGGTGAGGATGCGGATGTAGTTCTTGCGCATGCGGCCGGAAATGTGGGCGATGATTTCGTGCCCATTTTCCAGGCGAACGCGGAAAGTGGTGTTCGGCAGCGTCTCGCTGACGGTGCCCTCGAACTCGATGGAATCGTCTTTCGACATGTAGTCCTGTGCGGTTCAGAAAACGGCCACGCTGGGCCTAAGGCGCAGTATTTTACGCGTGACCGGCCCAGCTTGCAAAGTTTGTGTTAACCCCCGGCCAAACGCTGTGCCGGCAAGCGTCCGACCGCCTGCGTCCACGGGCCTTCACGGCCGTCATGGCGCACCGCGTGGCGGACGTGCTGCAGGAACGCCGCGCGCGGCAGGTGCTCGGCGCCCATCCGCAGCAGGTGCGGATTCTCCACCTGGGCATCGATCAGCGCCCAGCCCCAGCCGTGAAGCGTGGATGCCAGCGCGGCCAGGGCGATCTTGGAGCCGCCGCTGGCGCCACTGAACATGCTCTCGCCGAAGAACATCGTCCCGATCGCCACCCCGTAGATGCCGCCGACCAGCGTCTGCCGGTCCCAGACCTCGAAGGAGTGGGCAAAGCCGAGGTCATGCAGCTGGCTGTAGGCCTCGACCATGTCGGGGCTGATCCAGGTGCCGTCCTGGCCGGGCCGCGGTGCCGCCGCACAGGCGCGCATCACCCGGCTGAAGGCGGTGTCGGCGGTGACCTCCCATGTGCTGCCGCGCAACTGGCGCCGGAAGCGGCTGGACAGATGCACGCCATCGGTACGGAACACCATGCGCGGGTCGGGCGACCACCACAGGATCGGCTCGCCCTCGCTGAACCATGGAAAGATGCCGCCCGCATACGCGTTGAGCAGGCGCGCCGGGTGCAGGTCGCCGCCCACGGCGAGCAGGCCGTCGGGCTGGCGCAGGGCGGTCTCGGCCGGCGGGAAGGGGGCGTCCGGCGCGTCGGCCAGGCGCCAGGGCAGCTGGCGGGTCATGCCGGCATTGTATTCGTCGCGGCCCCGCGCGAATGCCGCGGTAGATGCCAACCTTGGTTGGCGGGTCACCCGTCCGCGCGAAATGGGCTGTGCCCCAGCAGCTCCTGTTGGTAGCGCCGCACATCCCGCCGCTCCTGCCGGCACCACTCCTGCAACGCCTCGGCGAACTCCGCATCAGCCACCCAGTGCCGGCTGCGCACCAGTGTAGGCAGGAAGCCGCGCGCCAGCTTGTGCTCGCCCTGTGCGCCGGGTTCGAAACGGCTCAGGCCTTCGCGCAGGCAGTACTCGATGCCCTGGTAGTAACAGGCTTCGAAGTGCAGGCCGGGCAGGGTGGCGCCGCCCCAGTAGCGGCCGTACAGCGTGTCACCGCCGCGCAGGCAGAGCGCGCCGGCAATCGGCTGGCCTTCCTGCTCGGCCAGGAACAGTACCAGCCCGCGTCCCAATGAAATGGCCAGATGGCGCAGGAAGGGCTCCGTCAGCGCCGGGGCATTGCCGTACTCAAGGAAGGTCTGCAGGTAGAAGCGGTACATCGCCTGCAGGTCGGCGCGACTGGCCTCGTCGCCGTGCACCACGCGGAAGGTGATGCCCTGGCGGGTGACCTTGGCCCGTTCCTGGCGGATGTTCTTGCGGTGCTTGTGGTCCATCGCGGCGAGGAACTGCTCGAACGTTGCCCACTCGCCGGGGTTCTGCCACTGGAACTGCACATCCTCACGCAGCAGCCAGTCCTCGCCGAACAGCGCTTCGTCTGCTGGGGTGTGGAAGTTGATATGGGCCGATGACACCTCCAGTGCCGGCAGCGCATCACGCAACACCGACAGCAACGCGGCGCGATCTGAACCGTGACGGGCCAGCAGGCGCGGCCCGGTGACCGGCGAGTACGGTACCGCGCCCAGCCACTTCGGGTAGTAGTCGCGGCCATGGCGGGCATAGGCGTTGGCCCAGGCATGGTCAAACACGAATTCACCGTGGGAGTTGGTCTTCAGGTAGCCCGGAATTGCGCCGATCAGGCGCTCGCCCTCCCACAGCGTGAAGTGCCGGGGCTGCCAGCCCCAGTCCTCGCGCAGGCAGCCGTGCTGTTCCAGGCCTGAGAGGAAGGCGTGGCTGACGAACGGATTCTGGCCGTCGTGCAGGGTGTCCCAGTCGGTGGCGGGAATGGACTGCAGGGAGTCGAGGAAGCGGGTGGAGAGCATGGTTGGCAAGGATAGGCCAGGTGGATCGCGAACGGTGCTGGCGGAGCTGGGTTGGTTTGTTCCGGTTGGGGGTGAGGAAAGTTTGAATTGTCCATCCGTGTGCGCTTGGTGCGGAATCACCGGCGCACGGCTCGGCAGGGTGGCGGGGCGCTGCACGAGCGGCGCGCATCCCACCACATGGAGAAATCAACGATGAAGGGATTGAAGCTTGCAACTGCCGCGGTCGCGTGCGGCCTGATCTTTGTGCCACCCGTGTTGGCTTCTGGAGATCAGCCGGCAAAAGTGCTTGAGGATCCAGGTGCCTACGCGGAGGTGGTTGCGCTGTTGGAGCGTGAAGCTGCGAACCAGCTGACGCGTCATTTGCAGGAGAGGGGTGAGGTGCGACAAATCAGCGTCAGCATCCGTCTGGATGTGAAGGCAAGATCGATGGTGATCAGCTTTGGGCCTGGATACCTTCCCGGCCCGGATCGCGGTTACGACGAGCTCTTCCTGATTCCGATGGCGTCTACGTTGAGGTACTACGCCGAGAAGTCGGGACTGGATGTGAATGATATTGACTTCCTGTTTGACGGAAAAACCCTTGAGGAATACTACCCCGAGGATCTGGCCGTTCCGCCGAAGACGAAAGAGAAGTCGACGCATACATCAGCTTTGGTGTCAGCAAGCCATGGCTACATCAGCTTGCATCCCAGCGGAGAATGGAAGTTCCAGCGCCCAGCGCCTCTCGGCATCCAGGAAGACACGCTGAGTCCACTGTTTGGTGACGAACTGCAAGGATTGATCGAACAACGTAGCGGTTTGACAGTGCACCGGGCACGCAGCCGCTCCACGGAACTCCATCCGGAGTCCGGGAAGCCATGGGAGCACATGTCATCCCGCTACCACCTCAAGGCGCTTTTCCCCGAACGCACCGACATGTGGAATGAGTTTCCGAACAGCCCAGAGTCTGCTCGCGAAAAGGAAGAGGACATACGGGCTCGCCCCAACTACGCAAACCATCTGGGTGTGGATGTGATGCTGAGCCTGCACACCAATGGCAGCGATTCAGCCAGCCTGCGTGGAACCGAGGTCTATTATCATCAGGACAAACCGCAGGACAAGGCGCTGGCGGATAGCATTCTCTGTGGGATGCGTGAAATCATCCGAGCGCAACCGGGCTATCGGGATTTCCCGATTCGCGAGAGTTCGACCTCGGCCAGGCACGGCGAGAACCGCATCGGGAAGATGCCCTCGGTGATCGTCGAAACCGCCTACCACTCCAATCCTGACGATGTGGCTGCCTTGCAGGATCCCGTCTTCCGCTCGGCGTCGATGAAAGGGGTGGAAAAGGGCTATCGCCTGTGGGCACAGGGCAAGGCCTGTGAGCCTTTGACGCTTCACCCCCTTTCCGATGTCGAGGTTCCGCTGCAGGCGGTGCGCGAGCTGACAGTGGGTTTCGCGGGCAATCCCCAGTACCCCCTGGAACTTGAAGTGGCCGTGGCAGATTGCGACCGGCCCGGATACTGCACGCCGTGGAAGGGCCGCTTTGAAGATCCGGATGCGCCGGTGAAGTTCGAAGTGAGCTGCTCCTCCACGGAGCCCGGCTCAGTCCGCTGGAATGTCCTGTTGCGCGATGCGGACGATGTCGTCGCGGCACCGGTGGCGTTCACCCAGTCCTGCGTCCGGGCCTGAGTGGTGCCTGGAGCGGGTAGTGGGGTTGAGAAAACGGGCGCTTGCGCGCCCGTTTTCCTTAGTCGAGCATGGCTCGACTCAACAAACCACCGGTCAGCTGGCCTTGCCCTGCGCGTCCAGGTAGCGCTCGGCGTCCAGAGCGGCCATGCAGCCGAAGCCGGCCGAGGTGATCGCCTGGCGGTAGTGCTGGTCGGCCACGTCGCCGGCGGCGAACACGCCTTCCACCGAGGTCTGGGTAGCGTTGCCGCCCAGGCCCGAACGGATTTCCAGGTAGCCGTTGTTCATCGCCAGCTGTCCGTCGAACAGGGTGGTGTTCGGGTGGTGGCCGATGGCCACGAAGAAGCCGTGGGCATCGATGTCGCGGGTGCCGCCGTCCAGGGTGGACTTCACGCGCACGCCGGTCACGCCGGCGTCGTTGCCCAGCACTTCCTCCACCTGGTGGTGCCAGACGGTCTCGATCTTGCCTTCGGCCACCTTCCTGAACAGCTTGTCCTGCATGATCTTCTCCGCCTTCAGGGTGTCGCGGCGGTGGACCAGGTAGACCTTGCGGGCGATGTTGGACAGGTACAGGGCCTCTTCCACGGCGGTGTTGCCGCCGCCGACCACGACCACGTCCTGGTCGCGGTAGAAGAAGCCGTCACAGGTGGCACAGGCGGACACGCCGCGGCCCTTGAACTCGTCTTCGGTCGGGATGCCCAGGTACTTGGCGGTGGCGCCGGTGGCGATGATCAGCGCGTCGCAGGTGTACTCGTGGCTGTCGCCGATCAGCTTGAACGGGCGCTGCGACAGGTCGGCGGTGTGGATGTGGTCGAAGATGACCTCGGTCTCGAAGCGCTCGGCGTGGGCCTGCATGCGCGCCATCAGGTCCGGGCCCATCAGGCCGTGGGCGTCACCCGGCCAGTTGTCCACCTCGGTGGTGGTCATCAGCTGGCCGCCCTGCTGCAGGCCAGTGATGACGACCGGCTTCAGGTTGGCACGGGCGGCGTAGACGGCGGCGGTCCAGCCGGCCGGTCCGGAACCGAGGATGACGAGGCGCTGGTGGCGGGAGGGCAGGCTGGTGCTCATGTAGACTCGCGAAAAGGTAGATGGGACAAGGCGCTGGCGATGTTTGCGCAGCATCCGTGGCTGGTCATAGAGTGGCGGCTGGGGCAGGGCGATTCAAGCCGATGAACAGAACGCCGTCATCCAGCGGTGGTTTCGGCTCTGTCCGGGCCCGGTCAGAAGTCGCATAACTGAAAACTGACGCCGTCTCATTTATTATCAATCACTAACAGCGCATTCCAAAGGTATGGTCTAAGGTGGCGAAGCAGGTCCCTGAACGCTCCAAGTCGGACGACAGCAAGGCGTCACGTCGCACGGCCGCGGCGGCGACGACCGACAATCCACGCCGCCAGCGCCTCTGGCGCGACCTGGGCCTGATCGCGATCGCGCCGGCCCTGCTCTATCTGGCGGCGAGTCTTTTCACCTATTCAGCGACGGATCCGGGCTGGTCGCATACCGGCAGCGTGGTCGCGCCGGTGCACAACCTCGGTGGTCGCGCGGGCGCCTGGATCGCCGACGTGCTGCTGCAGTTGTTCGGCTACATCGCCTTCCTGCTGCCGGTGGTGCTCGGTGCGCTGTCGTGGATTGCCATGTTCGGCCTCAAGCGCGAGAGCAAGGGCGAGAACGACCTGGACCCGGCGCTGCGCCTGGTCGGCCTGGTCGGATTCCTGATCGCCGGCACCGGCTTCCTGCATGTACGCCTGTTCAGCGGCGATGTCTCCAGCGCCGGCGGCATCCTCGGCAAGCTGGTTGGCAATTCGCTCACGGTGGGCTTCGGTGCGCTGGGCGCGAACCTGTTCGTGCTGGTGTTGCTGCTGGCCTCGATCACCCTGGCCACCGGGCTGTCCTGGTTCACGGTGATGGAAAAGATCGGCCGCGGCGTGATGTCGCTGGCACCGTTGCTGGCGCGCAAGAAGGAAGAAGTCACCGAGTGGCAGCAGACCCGGGTGATGCGCGAGGAGCGCCAGGAGGTGCGCAAGGCCGATGCCGAGGTCCGCGCCAAGCGCGAGCCGGTGAAGATCGAGCCGCGCCCGGAACCGGTGATCGAGAAGAGTGATCGGGCCAAGCGCGACACGCAGATCCCGATGTTCCGTGGCGTCAACGGCGACGGCTCGGACCTGCCGCCGTTGGCCCTGCTGGACGACCCCAAGCCGCAGCCGGTGGGCTACGACAAGGAAACCCTGGACGCGCTGTCACGGCAGATCGAGTTCAAGCTGAAGGATTTCCGCATCGACGCCCAGGTGGTCGGCGCCAACCCCGGGCCGGTCATCACCCGCTTCGAGATCGAGCCCGCGCCGGGCATCAAGGTCAGCCAGATCAGTTCGCTGGACAAGGACATCGCGCGCGGCCTGTCGGTGAAGTCGGTGCGCGTGGTCGACGTGATTCCGGGCAAGTCGGTGATCGGCCTGGAAATCCCCAACGTCACCCGCGAGATGATCTACCTGTCCGAGCTGTTGCGCTCGAAGGAATACGACAAGTCGGCCAGCGTGCTGACCCTGGCGCTGGGCAAGGACATTGCCGGGCGCTCGACCGTGGCCGATCTGGCGCGCATGCCGCACCTGCTGGTGGCCGGTACCACCGGTTCGGGCAAGTCGGTGGCGGTCAACGCGATGGTGCTGAGCCTGCTGTTCAAGGCCTCGCCGAAAGACCTGCGGATGCTGATGATCGACCCGAAGATGCTCGAGCTGAGCGTCTACCAGGGCATCCCGCACCTGCTGGCGCCGGTGGTCACCGACATGAAGGAGGCTGCCAACGGCCTGCGCTGGTGCGTGGCCGAGATGGAGCGCCGCTACAAGCTGATGAGCGCGGTGGGCGTGCGCAACCTGGCCGGCTTCAACAAGAAGGTGAAGGAAGCGCAGGATGCCGGCCAGCCGCTGATGGACCCGCTGTTCAAGCCGAACCCGGAGCTGGGCGAGGCGCCGCGTCCATTGGAGACGCTGCCGTTCATCGTCATCTTCATCGACGAATTCGCCGACATGATGATGATCGTCGGCAAGAAGGTGGAAGAGCTGATCGCGCGCCTGGCACAGAAGGCGCGTGCGGCCGGCATCCACCTGATCCTGGCCACGCAGCGCCCGTCGGTGGACGTGATCACGGGCCTGATCAAGGCCAACATCCCGACCCGTATCGCCTTCCAGGTCAGCTCCAAGATCGACTCGCGCACCATCCTCGACCAGTCCGGCGCGGAAACCCTGCTGGGCCACGGCGACATGCTGTACCTGCCGCCGGGCACCGCGCTGCCCGAGCGCGTGCATGGTGCGTTCGTGTCCGATGACGAAGTGCACCGCGTGGTCGAGCACCTCAAGGCGATGGGCCCGGCCGACTATATCGACGGGGTGCTGGACGAGGTGCAGACGATGGGCGACGGCGTGGTCGTCGGTGCCACCGGCCTGCCCGAGACCAGTGCGGCCGGCGACGAGTCCGACCCGCTGTATGACGAAGCGCTGCGGGTGGTCACCGAGACCCGCCGCGCCTCGATTTCCGGCGTGCAGCGCCGGCTGAAGATCGGCTACAACCGTGCAGCGCGACTGATCGAGGCCATGGAAGCGGCCGGCGTGGTCAGCCCGCCCGAGCACAACGGCGACCGCACGGTGCTGGCACCGCCGCCGCCGAAGTAAGGCCCGACGTATCCCCCACGACGTCCAAGGAACCGACGCATGCTTCACCCCGTACCAAGCGCGCTGGCGCTGGCGCTGGCAGCCTTCCTGGCTGCCGGCCCGGCACTGGCAGAAACCGCCACCTCCGCGCCCGCCACGGCGCCGCCTTCCACCAGCGGCGATACCGAAGCCAGCAATAATTTCAGCATTGTCCGTTACCGCGCCGACTACCAGGTGCGGCCGGATGCGGGCAATGTGCAGACCGAAACCTACGAAGTCCTGCTCAAGACCAAGGCCTCCGTCGAGCAGTTCAGCCAGGTGCGGCTGAGCTACAGCGAAAAGATGGAGACGCTGGAAGTGCTCGGTGCCTACACCATCACCGCCGATGGCCAGCGGCGCGACGTGCCGGCCGATCGCATCTACACCCAGGAGAGTTACTCCAGCGCCTCGGCGGCGATGTATGCCGACCGCAAGGTGCGGGTGATCGTGTTCCCGAACCTGGCCCCGGGCACGCGCCTGTACTACCAGGTGCGCCGCACCCAGGCCACGCCGTACTTCCCGGGCTATTTCGGCCTGTGGGAGACCTTCAACGTCTTCACCGAGTACGAAGACGCCGAGGTCACCCTGACTGCGCCGGCCAACCTGCCGATGTTCGTCGACAGCCGCGGCGTGCAGGGCAGCGATCGCCCGACGGTGAAGAACGGCCAGGCACAGTGGCGCTGGCGCTACCAGCGGCGCGAGGCCATGCCGGCACAGAACTGGTCGGCGGCGGGCTGGGAGTTCGGCCCGAACATCATGGCCAGCACCTATCGTGACTGGTCGCAGATGGGACGCGCCTACCAGCTCAAGGCCGGCCCGGCGGCCGACGTGACCCCGGCGCTGCAGGCGCTGGCTGATGAGATCACCGCTGGCATCAGCGACCGGCGCGAGCAGGCCGACGCGCTCTACCGCTGGGTGGCGCAGAACATCCGCTATGTGGCGGTGTACCTGGGCAATGGCGGCCTGGAGCCGAACAGCGCGCAGAGCATCCTCGACAACCACTACGGTGACTGCAAGGACCACGTGACGATCCTGGAGGCGCTGCTGGCGGCCAAGGGCATCGCCAGTTCGCCGGTGCTGATCGGTGCCGGCGGCGGCCCGACGCTGCCGAAGATTCCGGTGCTGGGCCGCTTCAACCACGCCATCACCTACATCCCCGAGTTCGATCTGTATCTGGATTCGACCACCGCGTGGGCGCGCTTCGGGCAGCTGCCGGAAGGCGACCTCGGCGCACCGGTGATGCGTACCCGCGACGCCTCGTTGGCGCGCACCCCGGCCAACACGCCGCAGCGCAACGCCACCTCGATGGAGGTGCGTTTCACCTTCGACGCCAACGGCAACCTGCGCGGCGAGACCATTCCGAAGCTGGGCGAGAACGCCGAGATCGGCATGCGCGCCCAGTTCTCCCAGCTCAACGCGCAGAACCGTGCGCGCGCCGAGGAGCAGATCATGGCCGCGTCCGGTTTCGACGGGCGAGGGCAGCTGCAGATCCAGGGCGTGCCGGTCGACCTGACCCGGCCGTTCGGCTATCGCATGGCCTTCCAGGCCGAGGACTACGCCGACTTCAGCGTGGCCGGCGGCATGGCCGTGCCGGATCCGCCGGGCGGCGAGTCGGTGCGTGGCCTGTACGCCACCGCTTCTGCGCCGGCCAACGAGACGCCGTTCTACTGCAATGCCAGCCTGCGCGAGGAAACCTATCGCCTGCAGTTCCCTGCCAATGCGCC
Organism: Stenotrophomonas sp. YJH_SMC_73; assembly: GCF_059370155.1. Classification (NCBI taxonomy): domain Bacteria; kingdom Pseudomonadati; phylum Pseudomonadota; class Gammaproteobacteria; order Lysobacterales; family Lysobacteraceae; genus Stenotrophomonas; species Stenotrophomonas sp. YJH_SMC_73. Next base: position 25,826 of record NZ_JCAFTJ010000003.1, read on the forward strand.
GATCATCGCCATCCCGGCCAACCAGCGTTTCACCAACGCCGCTGGCGAGTACCGCGTGGACTGGAGCCGCGAGGGGCAGGACGTGATCGTGCGCCATCGCCTGCAGCAGAACGCGGTGCGTGGGCCGGAGGCGCTGTGCCAGCCGCAGGACTACACCGCATTCCGCGCGTTGTATCGCGAAGTGCGGCGTGGCTTCCGTGGCCAGGTGCTGTACGGCAAGCTGCCGGGCTCGGGCGGCTGAATCGCCGATGGACGTTCAGGGCGGCATAATGTCGCCCTGATCGCCCATTCATCTTTCCCCGGGCACACTGGCAACCACCTTTCCTGGCGCCCGCGCCCACAGGATTCCCGCATGAACTTCCGCTTCCGTCGTTTCCTTGCCACCACCACCCTGGCCGTGGCCTGCGCCGCCGCCGGCAGCGCCTGGGCAGGCGCCCGCGATGACCTGAAGACCTTCACCAGTGGCCTGAAGGGCCTGGATGGCCAGTTCAGCCAGCAGGTGTTCGACAGCCGCGGCAAGGTGAAGGAATCGACCAGTGGCCGCGTGGCCCTGTCGGCGCCGCGCCTGTTCCGCTGGGAATACGTGCGCCCGCACGAGCAGTTGATCGTGGCCGACGGCAAGAAGGTCTGGATGTACGAACCGGACCTGGAGCAGGCCACCGTGCGTGAGCAGGGCAAGGAAGAGCAGAACAGCCCGCTGACCGCGCTGATCAACCCGGCACTGCTGGAACAGCAGTACGACGTCAGTGAAGAGGCTGCGCAGCGCGACGGCCTGCAGTGGCTGTCGCTGTCGCCGAAGCGCGAGACCGAAGCCAGCTTCCAGTACGCCGCGCTGGGCTTCAATGCCCAGGGCCTGGCCAAGATGGAAATCACCGATGCGGTTGGCCAGCGCACCGTGATCAGCTTCAGCGGCTGGAAGCGCAACCCGGGCTTCGCGGCCGGCACCTTCAGCTTCACCCCGCCGAAGGGTACCGACGTCATCGGTAATTGACCTGTGGGCGGAGGCGCTTTGGTGGGTGTCAACCTTGGTTGACACGCTTTTGATCTACCGGCCAGCGGCCGGCTCTACCGATCCTGTGGCCTGATCTGCCGGGCAGGGTTCGGTGCTGTCTGCTCTGGCGGGTGTCAACCGGCACCGTCATGGTGGGTGTCAACCTTGGTTGACACGCTCTTGATCTGCCGGCCAGCGGCCGGCACTACCACCCGTGCGGCCTGATCGCCGGCATGGCCCGGCGCTTTCTGCTCTGGTGGGTTTCAACCGGGACCGCCTTGGTGGGTGTCAACCGTTGGTTGGCACGCTTGGGATCTGCCGGCCAGCGGCCGGCACTACCAGACATCGCGTCCCGCCGCCGGGCACGGCCCGGCGCTACCGTTGGGCGGCGCGGTACAATGACCGGGTGGCAAGACATCGTTCAACTTCCTTCCCTGGTCCCGATCTGCTGAGCGTCGATCGGGAACACCTGCGCCCGCTGGCCGAGCGCATGCGTCCGCGCACTCTCGACGAAATGGTTGGGCAGAAGCGCCTGCTGGCGCCGGACAGCGCGCTGCGTCGCGCGGTCGAATCCGGTCGCGTGCATTCAATGATCCTGTGGGGGCCGCCAGGCTGTGGCAAGACCACGCTGGCGCTGTTGCTGGCCGAATACTCCGACGCAGAATTCCGTGCCATCTCCGCCGTGCTCTCCGGCCTGCCGGAGGTGCGCCAAGTGTTGGCCGAGGCCGCGCAGCGTTTCGCCGAAGGCCGCCGCACCGTGCTGTTCGTGGATGAGGTGCACCGCTTCAACAAGGCGCAGCAGGATGCGTTCCTGCCGCATATCGAGCGCGGCACCATCCTGTTCGTCGGTGCCACCACCGAGAATCCGTCGTTCGAGTTGAATTCCGCATTGCTGTCGCGTTGCCGCGTGCATGTCCTGGAAGGCGTTTCGCCCACCGACATCGTCGAGGCGCTGGAACGTGCGCTGGGTGATCGCGAGCGCGGCCTGGGCGAAGAGGGTATCGAGGTCGCCCCCGAACTGCTTCTGGAAATCGCCACCGCTGCCGATGGTGATGTGCGCCGTGCGCTGACCCTGTTGGAGATCGCCGCGGAACTGGCGGGCGGGGAGGGGGGACGCATCACGCCGCAGACCTTGACCCAGGTGCTGGCCGATCGCACCCGTCGCTTCGACAAGGGCGGCGAGCAGTTCTACGACCAGATCTCGGCGCTGCACAAGTCGGTACGCAGCTCCAACCCGGATGCCGCGCTGTACTGGCTGACCCGCATGCTCGATGGTGGCTGCGACCCGTCCTACCTGGCGCGCCGGCTGACCCGCATGGCCATCGAGGATATCGGCCTGGCCGATCCGCGCGCGCAGAGCATGGCGCTGGAAGCCTGGGACATCTACGAGCGGCTGGGCAGCCCGGAAGGCGAGCTGGCGTTCGCGCAGCTGGTGCTTTACCTGGCCAGCACTGCCAAGTCGAACGCCGGCTATGCGGCCTTCAATCAGGCCAAGGCCGACGTGCGCGAGAGCGGCACCGAAGAAGTGCCGCTGCACCTGCGTAATGCGCCGACCAAGCTGATGAAGGAGCTCGGCTACGGCGCCGAGTACCAGTACGACCATGACGCCGAGGGTGGCATCGCGCTGGACCAGACGGGTTTCCCGGATGCGATGGGCGAACGGGTGTACTACAACCCGGTGCCGCGTGGCCTGGAAATCAAGCTGAAGGAAAAGCTGGACCGGCTGCGTGCCGAGCGCGAAGCGGCGAGGGCGGCAAAGGGTCGCTGACCCGGTTTATGTAGCGTCGAGCCGCGCTCGACTCCGCTCTGGACCGGGCCAGCAGCGCCTGCGGCAACGGCAGCCGAGCATGGGCTCGGCTCTACAGGGCCAATGGCAGCCGAGCATGGGCTCGGCTCTACAGGGCCAATGGCAGCCGAGCATGGCTCGGCTCCACATTGTTCCCGGCGGCGGTCTTTGGCACACTGCGCGGCCACTTTTTCAAGGATTGATGCCGTGCAGGAAATGATTCTGCCGTTGAAGCGCTACGCCCAGTTCGAGGGGCGTGCCAACCGTCGTGAGTACTGGATGTTCCAGCTGTTCATGCTGATCGTCTCCGCCGTCCTGATGGTGCCGCTCGTTGCCGGGCTGGTGATGCAGTCCGACGTCCTGGGCATCGCGTCGATCATCCTGTTTGTCGTGTTCTGGCTGGCCACGTTCGTGCCGGTCATCGCCGTCACCGTGCGCCGCCTGCACGACTGCAACCAGTCGGGCTGGATGTACCTGCTGGCCTTCGTTCCGTTCGGCGGCCTGGTGATCTTCGTATTCGCGCTGCTGCCGGGCACGCCGCAGGAAAATGCTTATGGTCCGGTGCCTTCGGGGCCGTGACATTTCGCGAGTCGGGCATGGCTCGACTCCACAAGAGGCAAAGAAAAGAAGCCGGCATTTCGCCGGCTTCGTCTTTACTTGATGGTGCAGTCGCCGAAGGACAGGTAGTCCGTGCCGGAACTGAACTGCAGCGTGCAGCTGGCGGTGAACGTCGCGCCTTCTTCCAGTGCGCCCAGCTTGGCCGCCTGCTGTTCGTCGTCGCTGGTCAGTCGGGCCAGGACATTGCCCTGGTCGTCGCCGGCCTCGATCAGCGGCTCGCCCGCCAGATTGCTGGAAACGCTCAGGGCTACGGCAGTGAATGTCACCGTCTGGTTGAGTTGGTCCATGCCCAGTGACGAATTGCCGGCTTCTTCAAAGGCCTGGTAGAGCGTTGGCAGGTCCTGTGCGGCATGGGCGGCCAGCGGCGCAAGCAGGCCGAGGGAGAGGGCGATCAGGGTGGTGTGCTTCAAGGGAGTCTCACAATCATGGGATCCAATCCCATGCCGGTTGTGTGCAGATGAACGCGACCCGGATGGCGGCAAGTGCCCGCCATCCATGGCTGCGCTGGAAGCGGGGCGATCCAATGCCCCGATGGGCGGCAAAATAGGGGAATTGCTGCCCCTTGCGCAACCCGGGCATGCGCGCGCGTGATACACAGCGTGACGTTTGATCGATGTGATAATCATTCGCGTTTAAGGTAGACTGCGGTCCCTTGTGAACCGGCGGCCCTGGGCCGCTTCTGCCGCCGCTGATGAAGCACTTTGTTCCGCCTTCGCGCCGTGGTCCGCTGGCCCGCGGCCTGGCCGCCTTGATGATGGGTCTGCTCCTGGCCACCCCATATGCCCATGCACAGCAGCGCAACCCGCTGCAGAAGATCGGCCGCACCGTGCTCGACGAGCCGGCGGCCAGCTATCGCTTCGAGCATTTCGTGGTGGACAGCCCGGACCAGCAGCGCCGTTGGCGGGTGAACCTGGCGATCCCGGCCAAGGCCGGCAAGGTGCCCTCTCCGGTGCTGTACGCGCTGGACGGCAACGCCGTCGCGATGGTCCTGGATCAGCCGTTGCTGGCCGAGCTGGCCGCGCGCAAGGCGCCACCGGTGCTGGTGCTGATCGGCTACGACAACGACCTGCGCATCGATTCCAAGGCGCGCACCCGCGACTACACCGCATGGATCGACCGTGCCGACGATGAGAGCGGTACGACCCAGGCGGTCGGCGGTGGTGCTGCGGCCTTCCTGGATGTGATCGAACGCCGCATCAAGCCGGAAGTCGAGCGTCGCGCACGCATCGATACGCAGCAGCAAGCGCTGTGGGGCCACTCGCTGGGTGGATTGTTCGTGCTCAATGCGCTGTACACGCGTCCGGCCGCCTTCCAGTCCTATCTGGCCGCCAGCCCGTCGCTGTGGTGGAGCCAGGGTGCGGCGCTGGGGGATCCGGAACAACAGTTCGTGCAGAACGTGCACGGCCAACCGGCAAGGCTCTGGCTGATGCTGGGCGGTGCCGAGCGTGTCGGTGATCGCGGCAAGCGCGACATGAACAATCCGCGCGTGGTCGCGCACCTGCGCCGCATCGGTGGCGCCACCCCGGATGCGGCGATGCAGCTGTCCGAGCGCTTGGGCAAGGTGCCGGGCCTGAGCGTGCAGTACCGCGAGTTCCCCGGCCTTGGCCACGGCCCGATGCTGCCGGCGTCCTTCCATGCGGCGCTGCATGAGCTGTACGGCGTGACCGATCGCAGCGCCGGCGATGGCGCGCCCAATGGCGGTGACAACGCCGCCGAATGAATCCTTTCGCACGCGCTGCCGTGCGACCCCACTACCCAGGCGAGGCTGCCGACGTGCAGCGGCCCAGGCAACCGATGACCCCCGCGCCACGTGGCGCGGCCTACGTGTGCAAGGAGCCTGCCATGTCGTTCCGTCCGTCTCTCCGTCTTACCTCTCTCGCTGCCGGCCTGCTGCTGGCAGTGACCGCCACCGCGCAGCCGGTGTTCGACCAGCCGGCCAACGCCACCTTCAAGGGTGAGGTCGTCTCACGCGGTGAGAACGTGGTTCCCGGCAGCACCGCCGACGTGGTCGGCCGTGGTTTCGTGCCGGGCCAGAAGGTCAGCCTGCTGCGTGGCGACAGCGTGCTCAACGCACAGCCGGTGGTGGTCGATGCCGATGGCAACTTCAAGACCCAGCTGAGCATTCCGGCCGACGCGGTGCCGGGCACCCACCCGGTGGTGGTGCGCGCCAGCCAGCCGGCTGCGGCCACGGTGCTGAAGCTGCGCGTGTCGCCGCAGTTGCCGCTGTCCGGCCAGGCGCAGTTCGCCACCCGGTCCAGCAAGCTGGTGCCGGGCCTGTACCAGTCCGCCTACAGTGCCGCCAGCGATGCGGTGTTCGTGACCTCGGCGGTGGGTCGCCCGCCGGTGACCCAGTCGCAGCTGCTGAAGCTGGACCCGACGTCGCTGAAGGTGACCAGGGCGATCACCCCGGCGCAGGTGCCGGGCAGCACCAATGGTGCGGTGTACGCGGTCTACGGCGTGGGCGTGGATGACACCAACGGCAATGTCTGGGTGACCAACACCCGCCAGAACTCGATCGCGGTCTACCGGCAGAAGGACCTGTCGCTGGTCCACCAGTTCCCGGCCGACACTGTGCCGCACGCGCGCGACGTGGTGGTCGATGGCACCCGCGGCAAGGTGTTCGCCTCGGCCACGGGCGAGGACCACCTGTCGGTGTTCGACGCCAGGACCTTCAAGGAGCTGCCGGCAGTGACGCTGGAATCCGGCGTGGACGACGGCACGTTCACCCCGATGAGCCTGGTGCTGGACGAGAAGGGCGGCAAGCTGTTCACCGTCAGCATCGGCACCCCGGAAGCGGCGGTGATCGATGTGGCCAGCGGCAAGGTCGAGAAGGTCATCGATCTGGGCAATTCGATCAGTGCCTCGGGCGTGGCCTTCGATGCGGCACGCAACCGCCTGTACGTCGCCTCGCAGGGCACCGACAACCTGCTGATCGTCGACGTGGCTGCCGGCAAGGTGCTGCATGACGTGCCGGTCGGCGCCGGTGCGCTGAACGTCGCCTTCGATGATGCCTCCGGCCTGGCCTATGTCAGCAACCGTGGCGCTGGCACGGTCACCGTGGTGAATGGTGACGGCAAGGTGGTCGCCAATCTTGATGGCGGCACGCTGCCGAACCACGTCCGCGCCGATGGCAAGGGCAACGTGTTCGCGGTGAACAAGTCGCGCGGCGCTGAGGACCCGAAGGGTGACCGCATCACCCGCATCACCCCGAAGCAGTAAGTCACACGGTGGGGCGGCGTGCGCGCCGCCCTGCCAGCAAGGAGAACGAGCATGAACATCGCGTCCCGTCTGCGCCTGTGTGCGCTTCCGTTGGCTCTTTCGCTGGTACTGGCCGCCTGTGGCGGCGCGTCGACACCGCCTGATGGCCAGAAGGCCGCCGAGCCGCCCGCCGCACCGGCCGCTGCCGAAACCGCGTTGCCGGCAGGCTGGCAGCGCGTGGCCGGTGCCGAGCTGCCGGCCGTGCATGACCAGAAGGCGATGCTGCCGGCCAAGGTGCATTCCGATGACGGCGCCGACATCGAGGTGACCGATACCAGCCGGATCATTGCCGGTGGCGACGACGTCATCGCGGTGATCGAAGCACTGGGGCTGGGCACGCAGGTATTCGCCGCGCCGACCAACACCACCACCCAGGCCGGCCTGGCCGCGCCGCACCAGTTCCTGTTCAACCGCACCACCGGCGTGGAGGGCGTGCTGAGCCTGCAGGGCTCGCTGTTCCTCGGCAACAGCCTGCGCCGCCACACCGAGCTGGCCAAAAAGCTGCGCGAAGTCGGTGAGCCGGCGGTGGTCATCGATGATCTGCAGCCGGCCCCGGACAAGGTGCGCAAGGTCGCCGCCGCACTAGGGCTGGCCGAAGCGGGGCAAACATTGGCCACGCAGGTGCAGCGCCAGCTCGACGAGGCTGCAGCGATTGGCAAGGGCCTGGGCCATGCGCCACGACTGATCCACGTATCGGCCACCGGCGCTGGCGGCTCGCCCACTGTTGCCGGTGCCGACAGCGCGTCAGCGCAGCTGATCGCGCTGGCCGGCGGCATCAACATCGGCACCGAGGCCGGGGTGAAGAACTACTCGCAGCTGAGCAACGAGGGGGTGGTCGCCGCGGCACCGGAGGTGATCCTGGTGACCGAGCATGACCTGCGGCTGTTCGGCGGTGCCGAAGGCCTGTGGAAGGCGTACCCGACGCTGAAGCAGACGCCGGCCGGGCAGGCCAATCGGGTCTGGGTGATGCCGGATGTGCAGCTGAAGTACACCAGCGTGGGTTCTGGTGCGGGCGCGCTGGCGCTGGCCAAGGCCCTGGCAGCCTTGCCGAAGGCATGAGTCCGGCGGATCGGCGCCGCCGTCGCGGGCGGACGATGTTGATGGTGGCGTTGCTGGCGCTGCTGGGGGCAGTGCTGGCGTCGTTCGCCGTGGGTCCGTTGCGGTTGCCGCCGCTGGAGGTGATGCAGGCGCTTGCGGTGAAGCTGGGCCTGCTTGACCCAGGGGCAGTCAGCAGCCGTGATCTGGCCGTGGTCTGGCAGCTGCGCATTCCGCGCGCCCTGTTGGGCGCGATGGTCGGTGCGTCGCTGGCGATGGCCGGTGCCAGCCTGCAGGGCCTGTTTGGCAATCCGCTGGCCGACCCCGGCATCGTCGGTGTCAGCCAGGGTGCTGCGCTGGGTGCGGTGGCTGCCATTGTTCTCGGCGCTGCCGGTGCGGCCGGCTGGTTGGTGCCGGTGGCAGCCTTCGTCGGCGGCGCGCTGGCGATCGGCCTGACCTATGCGCTGGCCCGGCCCGGCAAAGGCAGTGGGAATGCCACGCTGCTGCTGGTCGGCATCGCGATGGCCGCGTTCTGCTCGGCGCTGATTGGGTTCCTTACTTACATCGCCAGCGAAAGCGAGCTGCAGTCGCTGGTGTTCTGGCAGATGGGCTCGCTGGCGCGCGCCAACTGGGCCGACGTGGCCGCGGTGGTGCCGCTGTTTGCGCTCGGCGTGTTTGCGCTGCAGCGACTGGCCACGCCGCTGGACATGCTGGCGCTGGGTGAGCGCCAGGCGCAGCACCTGGGGCTGGACGTGACCCGTACGCGGCGTCGCCTGGTCGCGTTCAGTGCGCTGCTGGTGGGCGCAGCGGTGGCGTTCGCGGGCTCGATCAGCTTCGTCGGCCTGGTGGTGCCGCACGTGGCGCGACTGCTGGTCGGCCCGGGTCATCGCTGGCTGCTGCCGTTGTCCGGGCTGCTCGGTGCGCTGCTGATCGTGGTGGCCGACACCGCCGCACGCACGCTCGATCCACCTGCGGAGATTCCGCTGGGCCTGTTCTCGGCCGCGCTGGGTGCGCCGTTCTTCCTGTGGCTGGTGCTGCAGCAGCGCCGCAAGGCGGCGCCATGAGCGTGCTGCTGAAGCTGCACGAGGTGGTGGTGCGCCGCCAGCAGCGCGAGATCCTGCATGGCATCTCGCTGGCGTTCGAGCCGGGCACGGTGACCGCGCTGGTTGGCCCGAACGGCGCGGGCAAGTCTACGTTGCTGGCGGTGGCGGCCGGTGACCTGCGCGCCGATGCGGGGGAGGTGAGCCTGCTGGGCAAGCCGTTGGCCAGTTACAAGGCGGGGCCGCTGGCACGCGAGCGCGCGGTGATGCCGCAGGAACATGGCGTGCGCTTCGCCTTCAGCGTGGAAGAAGTGGTGGCGATGGGACGGTTGCCGCATCCGCCGGATCCGCGTGTGGACGATGCACGGGTGGAAGCTGCCATCGATGCCGCCGAACTGCAGGCGCTACGCCTGCGCGAAGTGCAGCAGCTGTCCGGTGGCGAGTCCGCCCGGACCACGTTCGCGCGCGTGCTGGCGCAGGACACGCCGCTGCTGTTGCTTGATGAACCGACCGCGGCGCTGGATCTGCGCCACCAGGAGCGTACGTTGCGCAGTGTGCGTGCCTGTGCCGAAGCCGGTGCGTGCGTGATCGTGGTGCTGCACGATCTGAACCTGGCCGCCGGCTATGCCGACCGCATCGTGTTGCTGGAACAGGGCAGGGTGGCCGCCGATGGCACGCCGCTGCAGGTGCTCACCGAAGACAACCTGCAGCGGGTCTATCAGCAGGATGTGGTGGTGCTGGAGCATCCGCGGCGCGGGGTGCCGTTGGTGGTGGTGACGTAGTCCGGATCTGCTGCCGTCGCCGCGTATCATGTCTGACCGGTATTCCCTCAATGGACTGATGCAATGATCTGTAGCATTTCGCGCGGCACGCTGCTGGCCGTGTTGGTTGGCTTCGCAGGCGCTGCGACTGCGGCTTCCACCTCTCCGGTTTCGCTGACCGATGCGGCGGAGAATGCCTCGCTGATCGAGATACGGCATTCCGCTGGCGCGGGTTCTCCTGTTGCGTCCATCCGGACGCAGTACTTCGCCAGCGAGGAAATGTCCGTGAGTTGGGATGACCAGCAGGTGCTGGTGCTTTGCAAGGAGGCGGCATACCTGCAGATTCCCCCTGCCAAGCTCAAGGCCGGTGCGTTGAGCACCGAGCAGCGGCAGATGATCGTCTACCAGGCGCTGATGTCCGGCCTGGGTGCTGTCGCGGGCGTGGTCGGGCCGGCGGGCGAGATGGTGGCTGTGGCGGATGACGGAAGCGAGACCCGCAGCATTGGCGAAAGCCATTGGGCGTACGGTATCGAGCGCTACGACGTCACCACCCAGCGCATGCCGGGCGGCGCGCTGCGTGTGCATTCCCGCAAGACCGAGACCGTGAACACGACGCCCCCGGCGAGCCCGGACGACACGTTCAGCACCGAGGATGACCAGGCGGCACGCCTGTCCGAACTGGCGCCGGTGGGGAGCTGGACCGAGGTGCTGATCCATGGTGGCCCGCGGCTGCCGCACATTGACCCGGCGACGTCGCTGAAGGGGTGGATTTCGATGGGGGATGACCAGGCGGCGACCGTGGCCGAGGCGCGCACGCTGCACGGCTGCAAGTAAAGGCTGAGAGGTCAGAACCCTTTGCCCAGGGGCAAAGGGATCTGACCCCGATCATTGTCGGCCTCATCGTTCCATTTATGTTTGCAATATTCACTTGCGCGCCAGATTGGCAGGTCTAGAATGCGCCCCATGAATCGGATGCCGCTCCTGAAGTTTTTCACCCTGACCCGCGCCAACGCGGAACGGGCGTGTCTGCCTGGAGCCCCACGAGGCCGTTGAAGCGGCCATCGCTGGACCTTCGACAGAGCGCCCCCCGGGGCGCTCTTTTTGTTTTTGTTAGTCGACTAACAGTCGACTCTACCCAGTCGACGCTACCCAGCCGACGCTACCCAGCCGACGCTACCCAGTACTGCAAAGGAGAACGTGCCATGCACCAGATCGCCGAGACCGAACGCTAGCCGCGCACCCTGTCGCCAACCGGGGGGCGCGGCCCCTGAAGTTGGCTTTGCAGGAATCTCTATATGAACACCCAAGTCCTTTCCCGTCGTCGCAACCTTGGCATCATTGCCCACATCGACGCCGGCAAGACCACGCTGACCGAACGCCTGCTGTGGAAAAGCGGCGAGATCCACCGCGTCGGTGAAGTGCACGACGGCAACGCGACCACCGATTTCTCGGCGATCGAACGCGAACGCGGCATCACCATCGGCGCTGCCGCCGTGCAGGCGCAGTGGGCGCCGCGCGACCTGCCGCCGCATCGGCTGACCCTGATCGACACCCCTGGCCACATCGACTTCGCCATCGAGGTCGAGCGTTCACTGCGCGTGCTCGACGGCGCCGTGGCCGTGTTCTCGGCCGTGGATGGCGTGCAGCCGCAGTCCGAAACCGTGTGGCGCCAGGCGCGTCGCCACCGCGTGCCGCTGATCGCTTTCGTCAACAAGATGGACCGCGTCGGCGCTTCGTTCGAGCGCGTGCTGGAGCAGCTGCGGGACAAGCTGCGGGCGCGGCCGTGGGCGCTGGGCGTGCCGTTGGGCAGCGAAAGTGGCTTCAACGGCTGGGTCGATCTGGTCGATGAGCGCGTGCTGCAGTGGCAGGATGGTGCCGCAACCACGGTGACCCCGTGGGACCAAGCGGCGCGGGCCCAGTGGCAAGCCCAACGCGATGCGCTGGTCGAGGCCGTGGCCGATCACGATGAGCAACTGGCCGATGCCTGGCTGGAAGGTCGCGTGATCGATGCCGGGCAGCTGCGCGCGGCGATCCGCCGGGCGACGCTGGCGGGTGCGGGCGTGCCCGTGCTGGCCGGTGCTGCGTTCAAGGACAAGGGTATCGAGACGCTGCTGGACGCCGTGGTCGATTACCTGCCGTCGCCGCTGGATCGCCCTGCCGTCAGCGCCGAAAGCGATGAGGGCGAGGTCGTGCTGCCGCCGGACCCGGACGGTCCGCTGGCCGGCCTGCTGTTCAAGATCACCCACCAGCAGCACGGCGCGTTGAGCTTCGTGCGGCTGTACTCGGGCACCTTGAAGGTGGGTGATGCGGTGGCCAGTTCGCAGCATCCGCAGGGGCGGCGTGTCAGTCGCCTGGTGCGGGTGCAGGCCGACCAGACCCACGACATCGAACAGGCCGTGGCCGGTGACATCGTTGCAGTGCTGGGCTGGAAGGATGCGGTCAGTGGTGAAACGCTGAGCGGTCGTGCGCAGCCGCTGCGCCTGGAGAACATCCAGGCACAGGCACCGGTGCTGGCGTGGCGGTTGGAGCCGGCGCGTGCGGCCGACCTGATCCGGATGGCACAGGGTTTGGCCAGCCTGGCCCAGGAAGATCCCTCGTTCCGCGTCGAAACCGATCGCGACACGGCGGAGACCCTGGTCTGGGGCATGGGCGAACTGCACCTGGAGGTGATGGTCGAGCGCCTGCGCAGCGAATGGAAGGTCGACGTAGGCGTAGGTGCGCCGCGCGTGGCCTACCAGGAGACGCCGAGGCGTGCGATGACCGGCGTCGTCGGGCGGCTGGTCAAGCAGACCGGCGGCCAGGGCCAGTTCGCGCACGTGGTGCTGGATGTATCGCCGCGCGAGGACGAACAGGTCGTATTCAACGACCGCATCGTCGGTGGCGTGGTGCCGCGCAGCTTCATCGCGGCGGTGGAGAAAGGTGTGCGTGCTGCGCTGTCGGAAGGCCCCCAGGGCCATCCGGTGGTCGGCATCGAGGTCAGTCTTGTCGATGGCCAGACCCATGCCAAGGACTCCTCGGAGATGGCGTTCCATCGCGCAGGCGCCGAGGCGATCAAGGCGGCGCTGGCCGAAGGCGGCACGCAGCTGCTGGAGCCGGTGATGGCGGTGACGGTGCATTCGCCGTCAGCGTCGGTGGGTGATGTGGTCGGCGACCTCAACCGCCGCCATGGTCGCATTGTCCGCATCGACGATCAGGATGGTCGCGCCGAGGTCAGTGGCTTCGCACCGCTGGCGCAGCTGGTGGGCTATACCACCTCGCTGCGTTCGCTCAGCCAGGGGCGGGCCAGCAGCGAGGCGCACCTGCATGGCTACGAGCCGGTGCGCGCTGCATGAAGAAGGTGAGGGGAGCCCGTTCGCGGGCTCCCTTTTTTGTGGGTTCGGGTTTCCGCATCCATGCGTGGCGTGGATCTACCGGCTGATCGGGTCGCGAGCTCTGCACTAGATCCACGCCATGCGTGGCTGGGGCCCTCGCGATGCGTTTTTTTGCATTGCGATGCAACAAAACTGCAGAAAAAGCTGGATTAAAGTGATGCCTCACGATAAATTGCGCACCCCCCGTTGCTCGCCGCCGCCCGCACCCCTCTCATGCGTGATGACAAAGACCCCGGAACCCTGGAGCTGACCCTGCCGCGCAAGCGCGGTCGTCCGCCCAAGTTCGGGTATGCGATGAGCGATGCGCAGCGGGCCGCACGCTATCGTGCGCGCCGGGCAGGGCAGGCCAACCACGCCGATGTGCGCTCCTGCAGCGACATGGTGCTGCTGGACAAGATCCGTGCAGCGGTGAGCGCGCGCGACACCGAACTGGCCGGATTCCTGGTCCACGTGCTCTGGCAGCGCTACCCCCTGCAGCTGAAATAGTTCGCTGGCGGGGTGGCCGTTGTCATCGAGCTTGTTGATAATGCGGGATTCAGGTTGTTCCCGCTGGCGTGCCCGGGATGGCAGGCGCGCATGATCGAACGGTTCCCAAGATGACCACCACCAGCGACACCACCACCGAAGCGGCGCCGAGCGGCGCTCCCCTGTTCTATACCCGTCCGGTGCCGCTGCAGGCCGATGTGCACGCCGATCTGCGCATCCTGCCGGGCAAGCTCGAGTTCGCCGCCGGCAACAACGCCATTCCGCTGGTGCTGGGCGAGTTCTCGCTGGCGCTGCATCATTTCCCGATCCTGTTCGCCGGCCCCGGTGCGGTTCCGATGGCTGCCGTCGGCGTGTCCGACCAGAACCTGTTCATCAAGGACGGCCTGTGGGAAGACGAGGCCTATATTCCGGCCTACCTGCGCCGCCACCCCTTCATCTTCATCGACACCGGCGCGGAGAATGACTTCCTGCTGGGCATCGACGAAGAAAGCCCGCGCGTGGTCAAGGGCGGCGAGGAAGGCCAGCCGCTGTTCGTTGACGGCAAGGCCACCGAAATGGTGCAGCAGGCGCTGGAGTTCTGCGGCCAGTACACCCGCGAGCACGAACAGACCCTGGCCTTCTCCAAGGCCCTGACCGACAACGGCCTGCTGGTCGAGCGCAACGCCACCGTGCGTACCCCGGATGGCCGCGAGTTCAACCTCAATGGCTTCCTGGTGGTGGACGTCGAGAAGTTCGTTGCGCTGCCGGAAGCCACCGTAGTCGAGTGGCACCGCAGCGGCTGGCTGGCACTGATCCACCAGCACCTGATGTCGCTGGGTCGCTTCAATGACCTGACCCGTCGCCAGGTCGAGCGCCTGGCCGCCTGATCAAGGCATTGGCAGGGTTCCCGCTGGGCGGGAGCCCTGTCCGGCCTTCAGCACGTCCAGCAGGCGCCGCGCATCGGCCCAGTCCGGCGCGGCGTCATGCGCCAGGTCGACCAGCTCCGCCGCGATGGCCGCATGCTCGCATTGGCCCAGCATCTGCAGCGTGCCCTGCAATCGGTGCGCGTGATGGCCCAGTGCCGATGCATCCGCTCGATCAATAACCCGCTCCATGTTGCCGAGCTCATCGTGGATGTCGGCGATGTAGGCCGCGTCCATGTCAATCGTCTGCGCGGCTGCGCCCAGGCCCTCTGGTCGCGCAATGCCGAGCGCAGGCAGCAGCTGGGCGGCGCGCAGCGGCTTGGCCAGCACCGCGTCGAAGCCCGAGCGGTGGCAGCGTGCGCGATGACGCCGTCCGGTGCGGGCAGACAATGCGATTAGGCGAACGGTGCGCCCGGCAGACCCGCGTAGCTCGCGCGCCAGCACGTGACCATCGGCGCCAGGCAACCCAATGTCGATCAGAGCAACGGAGCGGGGCTGTCGTGCCTGTTCGGCCAGGGCACTGGCCGCATCTTTCACGGCGCACACCTCTGCGCCCCAGCGCCGCAGCTGTTCGGCGATCACGTGGCGATTGAGCTCGTGGTCCTCGACCAGCAGCAGGTGCAGTCCGGCCAGTGGCGTATCGCCCACGGGCATGTCCTGGGCATCCACGCCGGTGCCAGCCGGGCACACCGGCAGGCGCAGGATGAAGCGACTGCCACGGCCCAGCACGCTGTGCACGGTGAGGTCGCCGCCCATTGCGCGGGCCAGCTCGCGCGCGATGGAAAGCCCCAGCCCACTTCCGCCACGCCGCTGTCCGCTGCTGCCTTGCTGGAAAGGCTGGAACAGGGTGGCTACCTGCGCCGGCGCGATGCCGATGCCGCTGTCGATCACCTCCAGCAGCAGCGCCCGCGGACGCGCCGCCGGCATCAGTTGCAGGCGCAGCTCGATGCGACCGGAATCGCTGAACTTCACTGCGTTCGCCAATAGATTGCTGGCAATCTGGCGTAGCGCATCGGCGTCCACCAGGATGTTCGACGGGGATGCGCCCTGGGCATCGAGATGCAGCTGCAGGCCTTTCCGCTGGGCCTGTGGCCGGATCGCCTCCAGAGCATGCCGGCACAGCTGGGTTGCATCGCAGGGTTGCGCATGCGGCTTGAAAGCACCGCTCGCAAGGCGCGAAAAATCCAGTGCGCGATTCAACAGGCTGCGCAGGGATTGGCTGGCGCTGCTGGCAGCGGCGAGCAGGTCACGCTCGCCCTTGGGCAATGTCGATTGCCCCAGCAGCTCGATCGAGGTCAGCACGGCCTGCGCCGAGTTGCGCATCTCGTGGCTGATCACGCCGATGGCATGCGCGCTGCTTCGGTCACCGCGCGCCCGCAGGTGGCGCATTGCGAGCCACAGCAGCGGCAGGGCAATCAGCAGTGGGGCCAGCAGCAACCATCCGCGCGGGGGCGACGCCTGCATCCAGTCCAGTGCATTCCCGGCCGCGGCAGGCAGGGTCTGGCCTGCCCACAAGTGGAGCAGGCCTGCGTGCTCTTCCAGAGTGATCTCCCGCAATGCCTGTTCGATGCGCCCAAGCAGTTGCTGGTCTTCCCGGCGAACCAGCAGGTAAAGGTCGGTGGAGAAGCCGCTATCGAACGGCTGCAAGCGCAGGCTGCCATTGAAATGGCGTCGAACCAGGGGGCGCAGCGTGGGCTCCAGGCCAATCGCCACGTCCGCCAGCCCGCTTTCGACTGCCGCCAGTGCTGCATGCCGGTCTGGCAGCTGCCGCAGCCGGACCTGCGGGTGATGCGCGTGCAGCCAACTGGCGTAGGGCCCGCCTTCAACGACGGCGATGACCCGGCCGTCGAGTTCGCGCATCTCCCGTGGCAGCCACTCGCCAGCGCGTCCGGCCAACAGGGTGGCGCCGCCACGGAATGCGGTGGACGCGGCAAGGCCGGGGCAGGGCAGCGGCTGGTGCCTTGCGCCGCCAAACACCATGACCAGGTCAGCCTCGTGATGGCATACAGCGAGGATCGATGCGGCGGTTGTCGGGTAGGGGTGTTCCAGGAAACGGAATTGGGCGTGCCGCGCCACCAGGTTGGCATAGCCATGGGCGAGCGTTGGCGGTGATGACGGATCGGCCAGGGCCGCGGGCAGGGGGCGCAGGGAGGGAGTCGTGGCGACCCGTACAGTGCTGCCCGGCAGCCAGCGTGGCGAGCGGATATCTTCGGCCGAGGCAGCCGGCAGGAGAAGGAGCGCCAGCAGCCCCGTGGACAGGAAGCGGCGGCGCAACGGCGGCTGGCGCCTCACGGTGTCTCCAGTCGTTCGCGCAGTGCGTAGATTTCCACGTCGCTGCGCAATCCCAGCTTGCGCAGCACAGCCACCTTCTGCGTGCTGACAGTCTTGATGCTGCGGTGCCGCCGCAATGCGATCTCGGAGACCGTCAAGCCTTCCAGCAGCAGGCCCAGCACTTCGCGCTCGTTGCGGCTGAGCTCGCCGCGATCGCCGGCCAGCCTGACGTCCGGTGGAACCCGGGTCAGGCCCTGGGAAACACGTACGATGGCGTCGGACAATGCAGCAAGCGGTTCGGCCTTGCTGACGAATCCGTTGAGTCCGGCATCGATCAGGCTGTTGAGGTTGGTGGTGGGGCAGAGCGTGGCGAAGGCCAGCAATGGCGTGCGCGGGAATTCCCGGCGCAGCAGCGCAACCAGCTCGAGGCTACCCAGGTCGTCACGGGCAAGCGTGAGATCGATGATGGCCACATCCACTGGTGTGCGTTGCAGGCTGCAGAGCAGTTCGTTGCTGCAACCGTGGCTGGCGACGATGTCGAAGCGGAGATCGCCTGACAGGTGCAGGGCGGTGCCGCGACGGACGACTTCGTGATCGTCCAGGAGCGCCAGGCGAAGCCGACGCGGTGCAGGAAATCCATTCATGCGCGGGAGGTGGTCGGCGCCCATGGGCGTGGCCGCCATTCTGGCGCCGCTGTCGCGTCGAACATCGAATTCGTTGCGTTTTTACGACTATTCCTAAAGGTCGATGGACGCAGTTGATCGGCCGGGGCTTACGCATTCGTGACGTAAATGGATGGGGTGCTGCAGGCGTCCCGTCGTGGCTGCCGGAACCATTAATGTGACGCGTCACGCTGGCGTGACCCTGCGCCCCTGACCTGAGTCGTTGACGCCGTCAGGGCAGGGCTATCGAGTCTGCACGCGGGGGATCGACATGCGACCCAGGAACTGCGCCGGGGTGATGCGGGGCAACTGTTTGGCATGGGCGTGTGAGAAGTGGCGCAGGCCGCCCCAGAGTGCGGTGTCTCCGATCAGGAAGCAGCGGTGCTGGGCACGGGTGACGGCGACGTTGAGCAGATTGGGCTTGCTGGAGGCCCAGTGCGCCGCGCCCACCGTGTCCGTGTCGCAGCCCAGGACCATCCAGACAATGCTTTCCTCCTTGCCCTGGAAGGTGTGCACGGTGCCGACGCGCTCCCTGCACCACGTGCGCAGTTCGGTGGTGCGTGGCGCCTGCGTGCCGGGTGGGGCATCCGGGCCAAGCCAGGCGTCCTGGCTCCGCAGTCGCTCGAGCAGGGCATTCTTGATGCGCTTGAAGGGCGAAATGATGTAGACCGGGGGAAGGCTTCCGGTGCTGTGGTAGAGCGCGGCCAACGCCTGCTGCACCAGGTCGATCTGGCACGGCACGACCTGCTTGTCGCTGGTGCGGCCGGGGGCGTGTACCCAGGCGCTGCTGCCGATGTCCAGGCTGTCGGTGGGTGGCCGCGCCGCACTGGGTTCCCAGGGGTTGGAGAAGATCATCTTCCCCTCGTAGGCAATCGTGTTGGCAATGGAGAACATCGGTTCGACGCAGCGACGATGCACGCGCAGCGGACTGCCGATCCAGAGCGGCGAGCCGCCGGACTCCATGCGGGCACCGAGCGGGTTGGCCTCGTCGGCCAGTACCTGTACGGAGGTCTTGTCGGGCGAGACGTTCACGCCTGCAGGCAGTGCGCTGGTTCGGCCCAGCGCCTGCAGCAACTTGACCGGCACGGTGAACACCGGCTCGATCTGCAGCGGATCACCCACCACGACCGCGCGCCTGGAGCGCAGCAGTGCACCGACCGCCGCCTGCGGCACGGCCTGGCCAGCTTCATCGATGAACAGCCAGCCGATCGAGTCCGGCCCCAGGTGGCGGAACTGGCGTGCGACCGAGGCGAACGTGCTGGAGACAACCGGCACGATCATGAACAGGCTCTGCCAGATGGCCAGCGCATCGCGTGGCTCCTGCAGCCGCTTGCCACTCAGCAGGTGGCACAGTGCGATGACGTTCTGGGCGAAGCCGCCGCCCTTCTGCACGACTTCGTGCAGCCAGGCCTGGTGAAGCTGCAGTGCCGCCACGAAGAGGTTGGCGCGCTGCTCGTTGAGCTGCTCGCTGTTCCAGACTCCCTTGATCTGCCAGTCCTGACCTTCCAGTTCGGCCGCGTTGGCGGGATGGGACGCGGTGCCGAATTCGGCTTTCAGTTGTTCGAGCTGTTGCGTCATTCCAGCCCATTGCTGCGCCCGTGCCTGCGCGGCGGCCGATGCCTCGGCCAGGGTGCTCACGGTTCGGCCCAGGTGCTGTTGCGCCGTATCACATTGCGTCCCGAGTTCGAGCCCGCGCTGGGTCCATCGGTGCTGATGATCTGCGTTCTGCACCATTGCGGCCGCATGGCTGTGCGCGCGCTGCCGGTCAAAGATGCGGGCCCACCAGCCAGGCTTCTCTTCCTTGAGCAGGATGCGTTGCGCCTTGAGCAGGGCGAGCTGTTCATCGGATCTGCTGCGCTGGCCCTCGAGTGCACGGCACTGCTGTGCAGCTTCCTCATGCGCGCGCTGTGCATCGCGAAGCTGAGAAGTCGTTTGCCGGCAGAAGCTCTCCTCATCGTTGCCGCTGATTTCACGGCTGAGCGAGGCAAGCCGATCCAGCTTTTCGACCAGGCCATTGACGATCGCATCGGCCTTGCCGAACGCCTGCCTGGCCTGCTGGAAGCTCATGGCTGCTGGGTTGTCCCGCCACTCCCAGAGCGACTGGTGGCGGGCGCGGTCGTAGCCCTTCGGGGTTTTGCCATCTTTTGGGGCGCTCCTGCTGATGGCCCGCACAAGTGCCTCGCGGTTGGCCTTCCTGCCCAGCGCGCAGCTGATCAACCCCCAGGCATCGCTGTCTGCCGCCGGTCGTTCATAGGCGCCCCTGCCGTTCCATTCGAGCAGGTTGCGGGCCAGTGGCCGCAGGTAGTCGAAGGTCACGTCCCCTGTGCTGTTGCGCCAGCGCGACCCTCCGGGCTTGCCCAGTGACCGGCTCTTCGGCAGGTCACGCGAAATATTCTCCACGGCGGCATTGTTCGACGATGCGACCACCATCTCGAAGCCGGTCAGGTCGGCCTTCAGTGGCGAGACCCTGCACGGCTTCTCACCTTCGAAGTTCACTTCGCGGGCTGGGCCGAGCGCAGCGGCTGGCGTCGCGTACTGTGACAATGCACGTGCACGCCGCACGATGTTCTCAGCGAAGACCTCACGCAACAGCGTGGTCTTTCCGGTTCCGGGCGGGCCATTGACCGAGAACACGCCTGAATCGCGCACCTGCTCGAAGATGCTGTTCACAGCGAACTGCTGCATCAGGCTCATCGTGTGTGCAGGATCGCCGGGCCAGTGGCCCCGATTGATGTGGCGCGGGCGCAGCCGGTCGGCAATCAGCGCATGGCCTTCTGGGGTGTAAAGGTCTTCGCGTCGGCTTTCAGGCAATGGGCTCAGATAGGCGCGTAGCGGCGCACTGGCCTTGCCCTGGTCGAGTGCGCCGATGGCCCGCGCGATATCCTCGACGAAGAAACTGTTGAGGATGCTGATCTCCGCGTCCTCTTCGGGCTGGGCCTCGTCGTCCTCGGCGTCGTCCGCTTCCGCCGTTGGCTCGTTGTCCGGCCCTGGGGGTGTGGCTTTTGCTGCCCGTTCCGGCTTCGGCTTGTCTTCAACGCTTTTCGCCCGGATGACCAGCAGCGGAGCGGACGCGTCGCCCGCGGAAGGGTCATGACCCGACCAGTTGCACAGGATGTCGAGCAGGCGCAACAGGTCGTCGGGGCTGCAGGGCGTTGGGCCCTCCCCCTGTCCGGCGGGGGTGGCAGCGGCGCTGCGGAACGTTGCTACGTCGCGCTTGAGTGCTTCAAGGCTTGCCTGGAAGGCGTCGAAGTCCAGGCCCTGCAAGCCACGCCTGGAGATCGTGCCCAGTGCCCACGGAACGGTCGATACCGAGATTTCACCCAGCTGCAGCACGCCCTCGGCGCTTGCCCGCAGGCTGGCCGCGCAGGTCAGGCCTTCCAGTTCGGCCCGTTCGTCCTGTTCCAGCGACTCGTCTCCGCTTGGCGTCTCAGCCAGTACCCGCTGGGTGATATCGGCCAGCTGGGCTTTGTCGAATATGCCGAGGTAGACATCGAATCCGCTCAGCCTGCGACCGAATGGCAGGGGTGGGGACCACAGATCCTTCGGGTCCAATCGCTCGAGCTGATCCCTGGACAGCTGCCGTACGCTCCAGTCCGCGTCCTTCGACTCAAGGACCTGGCCCTGGAGATCGTAGGGTATGAAGAACTCAACCCTGTGCCAGAAGCTGAGGATCGCGCGATGACTGGCCTGCAACGTGTTGCGTCGTTCTTCCTTCAACTGCCTGTTCCTTCCATTGTGAAATCGGCCACGACCGGAATGCACCCTTCGTCGGCCATTGTGGCCGGCGCGCACAGCCCTGTATTGGCCATTAGCGGCCGCCGCGGTCGAGTCTTGAGTGTTCGCGACCCCGGCGCCAGCTACTGCAGGCAGGGCAGGGGCGGCGTCGCTGTACGCACGGGTCCGGCAGCGGCTGCGCGCGTGTTGGATGAACAATGCGGCAGCGGTGATGAATGCGACATCCGGCGCAAGCAGATGTCGACACGCCCTGCCGTCAGCAGGTGCTGCGTGGGGATGACCGATGGCTCAGCGCACCGACTGCGGCACGCGCCTCAGCTTTGCGGTGTCGTAACCCATGGCCGCGATGCGCTGCACGGCCTGCTGGTAGTCGCTCTCGGACACCTGTGGCGTGCGTGCCATGTACCACACGTAGTCGCGCTTGCTGCGCGCGACGATGGTCTGGCCGTAGTCGTCGCGCAGCCAGGCAATCACATACTCGGCCTGGATCGGCCAGATGAACTGCATGCCCCAGATGGCGCCGTTGCCGTCCTTCTCAACCCGTCCAACAGGGTGCATCGACTTCTGGGGGGCGTCGAAGCTGCCCTTGCGATAGGTGAAGGTGGTCTGGATGCGCCCGTCGGGCTTCAATGCGTAGCTCTCCACCGCGTCGAAAGCTTCGCGCTCCGGCCATGAGGGGATGTGGGCGATCACATACCAGTCACCCATGAAACGTGGCACGTCCACTGAGGGCGGGCGGGGCAGGGGACGGGTATCGGTGGAACTGCAGCCGGAACCAAACAGGCTCAATGCCAGCAGGGGAAGCAGCGAGCGCATGCGCATGTCACACCTCAACGGGGGCGGAACAGATAGTGGGCGACCAGCCACTGCTGGCCGTCGTCGTAGCCGAACAGCTCGGCGCATGCCATCCAGAACATGCGCCAGCGCTGCCACCAGATCTTCGCGGCGGCCTGGCCGTAGGTCGCGACCAGCACCGGCATCACCGCCTCGCGTGCTGCATCCTGGTTGGCCAGCCAGTGGTCGGCGGTGCGCTGGTAGTGGGTGCCGTCCAGCAACCAGCGCTGGTCAAGCCGCAGGTCGCGCTGGAAATGCAGCAGCGTGTCGGCCGCCGGCATCAGGCCACCAGTGAAGAAATGGCGGCCCATCCAGTTGTCGCCGCCCTCGGTCTCGAACGGGTACATCAGCGTGCGGTGGGCGAAGATGTGCACGAACAGCGCGCCGTCGGGCTTCAGCCACTGGCTGATGCGCGCCAGCAGGCGCTCGTAGTTGCGCACATGCTCGAACATTTCCACCGAGACGCAGCGGTCGAAGCGTGCGGTTGGCAGTTCGAGCTGGTTGACGTCGCGGGTGATCACCTCGACGTTGTGCAGCCCCCGGGCCTGGCACTGCGCCATGATGTGCTGGCGCTGGCTGTGCGAATTGGACACGGCGGTGATCGCGGCGGCGGGATAGCGCTCGGCCATCCACAGGGTCAGCGAACCCCAGCCGCAGCCCAGTTCGAGGATCTGCTGGCCATCGGCCAGTCCGGCGCGCTGGCCGTACAGCTCCAGCATGGCGTCCTCCGCCTGGTCCAGCGTTTCGCGCCCGGTGGGGTAGTAGCAGCTGCTGTACTTCAGGCGCCTGCCCAGGCAGGCCTGGAAGAAGGCCGCCGGAACCTCATAGTGCTGGCGGTTGGCCGCGTCGGTATGCAGCGCGAGCGGGCTGTCGGCCAGCTCGGCGATGCGACGGCTGAAGCGTGCGGACTGTGCTTCGATACCGCCCAGCATTTCCTCGTGCAGGCGTTGCGCGCACAGGCGACGGATGCCGGCGCGCAGCGCGGCATCGGGAACCAGGCCGCGTTCGGCCCAGGCGATCAGCCCGGTTTCCGCGTCGTCGGCCGGGGTCAGTGACGGAATCGCGCTCATGCGGAATGCTCCTTGGAAGGACGAGGGAACCAGGGGAAGAACATCGGCGTGCTGCGCTGGTAGGCGCGGTAATCGTCGCCGCGGCTGCGCAGCGCCTGCTTTTCGGTGAACGGAATGCCGCTCAGGTAGCGCAGGAACACATACATCAGCAGCGGGCCGGACCACGCCAGCCACCACAGCGGCGAGCCGACCGCGAGCAGGACATAGCTGAACCAGTGCAGCCACTCGAAGAAGTAGTTCGGGTGGCGGGAGTAACGCCAGAGCCCGTCGCGGCAGGTGCGACCCTGGTTTGCAGGATCCGCGCGGAACCGGGCCAGCTGATGGTCGGCCAGGCTCTCGCCGCCGACGCTCAGCAGCCAGACGAGTGCGGCGGCCACGACCCACAACGTCATGCTGGTCTGTGGATTGGCAGCCACCGCGACGAAGGGCAGGGCGAACAGCACGACCAGCAGTGCCTGGGCCATGAAGAAGCCGAAGATCTTGGCTTGATGCCCTTGCCAGTACTCGCGCAGATAACGGTAGCGACCGTCTTCCTGTTCATGGCGGACCCGATGCCACAGGTGCAGTGCCAGTCGGCTGCCCCACAGGCCACCGAGCACGCCCAGTGCAATCCGTGGCGCCGCCGCACCATCGCCGAGCCAAGCCAGCAACAGGGCCGAAGCACCCACGCCCTTGGCCCAGAGCACATCGACCACGCCGATGTTGCGGTGGCGCCGCTGCCAGGCCCAGCCCCAGCTCATCACAAGCACGGCATACAGCAGTATCCACACCAGATTGATCATGACGGCGCTCCGGCCAAGGGCGGTGGAATGGTGCGGGAGCCGCGACGAGCGGCCATGCACAGCAGCGAAAGCGCGATGCTCCAGCCCACCCCCAGTACCAGCAGGCCCTGCCACAGCGGCGCAGTGAATCGAACCGCATCGAAACCGCGCGCTGCGGAGAGATAGGCCAGCGGGGCCAGCAGCAGGCCGAACGCGGCTGGCAGGGCAGGGTGGCGCAGCAGGAAGCGCATCGAAGTGGTCAGCGTCATCGCAAACGCGGCCCACAACGCCATGATCCAAAGGGGCGGCGTCCAGCCCAGCGGGGCCGCGGCGTAGCGTACGGTGCCGCTGGCGGCGGCACTGGCGTCGACCAGCCACGCGCAGGCCATCGCCAACAGCATCAGCCGAAGATCCAGCCGAGGTTGCGGCGAGGTCAGCAGCTGGCTGCCGATGTAGAGCGACGCTGCCAGCAGCGCCGGCCATTGCCAGCCGCGCCCGGCGCCGGCCACGGCGCACAGCCAGACCAGCTGGTTGCCAAGCAGATTGGCCCAGAACCGGCGCACCTCAGCCGCCTTGACCCGATGCGCCAGCGGGACGATGCCCGGGGCGCGCCAGCAGCAGATGCGAAACGCCGATCGAACGCTCCAGGAAGCCGCCCTCGCAATAGGCCAGGTAGAACTCCCACATCCGGCAGAAGCGCGTATCAAAGCCCTGTGCCTGCACAGCGGGCAGCTGGGCAAGGAAGCGTTGGCGCCAGGCGCGCAGGGTCAGTGCGTAGGAGTGGCCGAAATCCTGCTGGGCGACCAGCTGCAGGTCACTGGATCGGGTCTTGGCCGCCATGATCGCGTTGATCGACGGAATGAAGCTGCCCGGAAACACATAGCGCTTGATGTAGTCGACGCTGCGCCGTGCCTGCTCGTAGCGGTGATCTTCGATGGTGATGGCCTGCAGCAGGGCGACACCATCGGGCTTGAGCAGGCGCTGCAGCGTTGCCATGTAGGTGTCCAGGTATTCGGCGCCGATGGCTTCGATCATCTCGATCGATACCAGCTTGTCGAACTGGCCCTGCAGGTCGCGGTAGTCCTGCATCAACAGCGTGACCTTGTCCTGCAGCCCGGCGACGCGGACGCGCTCGCTGGCCAGTGCATGCTGCTCGGCGGAGATCGTGGTTGTGGTGACGTGGCAGCCGTAGTGCTGCGCCGCGTGCAGCGCAAAACCACCCCAGCCGGTACCGATCTCCACCACGCGGTCGCCCGGCTTGAGCTGCAGCTGTTGGCAGATGCGGTCCAGCTTGCGCCGCGAGGCGGATTCCAGCGACTCGCCCTCTTCGGCGAACAGGGCCGAGGAGTACATCAGGTCCGGTGACAGGAACAGGGCGAAGAAGTCGTTGCCGAGGTCGTAGTGCGCGGCGATGTTGCGGCGGCTGCCTTCGCGGCTGTTGCGGCGCAGGCGGTTCCAGCCGCGCAGCAGCCAGCCTCCCACGCGCGCCGGGCCGTGTTCCATGCTGTCGAGCAGATCGCGGTTGCGCACCAGCAGCCGTATCAGGGCGACCAGGTCGTCACAGCGCCATTCGCCATGGATGTAGCTTTCGCCGGCGCCGACGCTGCCCTGGGCCGCCACCTTGCGATAGAACGCCGGGTCCTCGATGGTGACGGTGACATGCAGCTCACCGCGGGCATCGCCCAACCAGACTTCGCCCAGCGCGTCGCGCACGCACAGGCGGCCGTCGCGCATCGGGGCGAGCTGGGCCAGCAGGCGGCGGCGCAGGAAGGCATCCAATGCGCCGGGGCGCGGCAGCGCGACCGAAGGAATCATCGAATTCATCGCGGTTTCTCGGCAAGGGTAGGGTGGTCGTGTACGGGATTGCGTTTCAGCCACAGCCGCAACGCATGCCAGTGGATGGCGGCCACCACCTGGGTGGTCATCAGTGGATAGCAGGCCAGGACGCGGGCCAGCCCGCGGCCATCCAGGGGGTGTCGTTGCATGACCTGGGTGGCATCAAACTGGCGCGCGCCGTCGCGCCAGACCTGCATGTGCACGCGCAGGTCCTCATCAGGGCAGTTGAACCGCCAGTCGTAATGACAATCCATCGGCATGAAGGGCGAGACATGGAAGCATTTGTCGAACCGCCAGCGCAGCGAGGTGCCTTCCTGCGTGGCCGTTGCGACCGGCAGCACGTAGGCGTGACGTTCCTTCCAGGGTGTGTTGGTGATCTCGGCGACGATGCAGTCCAGCGTGCTGCCATCGGCCCGGTAGCAGTAGTAGAAGCTGACCGGGTTGAACACGTGACCGGCGAAGCGCAGATGGGTGAGCAGGCGGACCGGGCCGGTGGGCCGGTAGCCCAGGGTTGATGCAGCGTGGTCGCGCACTGCATCGGCCAAGGGCCGCGCGGGATCGCCGAAGTAGTCGCTGCGACGGAACTCGGCCAGATTGCGGCGATTGATCGACCACAGCCAGCGCCCGGCGAACACGCTGTCGAGTTCATCCAGGTCGAGCAGCAGCTGTGCGATCGGATAGCGGAACGCATGCGGGTGTGGCAGGTGCCTGCGGTGCGCCACCTGCCCGAAGTAGAGCGCACTGGCGCTCATGCGGCCACCTCGCCGGGAGCCGCCATGACGTGGTGCGGTTCACAGGTGCGCAGTGCATCGACCACGCGGCGGGCGCTGCGGATGCCGTCCTCATGGAAGCCCCAGCCCCAATAGGCGCCTGCGAACCAGGTGTGGCGGCGGCCCTGCAGCTCGGCCCAGCGCTGTTGCGCGCGCACTGCGGCATGGTCGTGCACCGGGTGCGCATAATGCAGGGTGCGCAGCACCTTGCCCGGGTCGATTGCCTCGCTGCGGTTGAGCGTTACCACCAGGGGCGTGCTGCCGGGCAGGCCCTGCAGCTGGTTCATGCAGTAGCTGACCGTGCAGGGCGCAGCAGGGTCGCGGGGCACATGGGCATTCCATGCCGCCCACGCCTTGCGGTTGCGCGGCAGCAATGACGCGTCGGTGTGCAGCACCGCTTCGTTGGCCTGGTAGCGGATGGCGCCGAGCACGTCGCGTTCGATGGGGTCGGCGTCACGCAGCAGCGCCAGGGCCTGGTCGCTGTGGCAGGCCAGGATGACCTCATCGAAGCCTTCCACGCCGGCCGCGCTGTGCACGCGAGCGCCCCACGGCATGCGCTCGACCGACTGTACCGGGCACTCCAGCCGCTCATGCACCCGCCAGCGGGCGCGCAGGGCGTCGACATAGCGGGCCGATCCACCGCTCACCACCCGCCACGGTGCACGCCCGGTCATCTGCAGCATCTGGTGGTTGGCCATGAACTGGGCCAGATAGCGCGCCGGGAAGTCCATCACCGTGGCCGTCGGGGACGACCACAGCGCGGAGGCCATCGGCAGCAGGTGCTCGTCGATGAAGGCATCGCCGTAGCGCTGGCTGCGCAGGTACTGCCCCAACGTTGGGCCCTCGTCTTCTGCCAGCAACAGGGGGGCATCGCGGTAGAACCGGCGCAGGTCGACCAGCATGCCCCAGAACCGCGGCGACACCAGGTTGCGGCGCTGGCAGAACAGGCCATCCAGCGAGGTGGCGTTGTACTCCACGCCGCTGCGCTCGCTGTGCATCGAGAAGCTCATCGTGGTCGGCTGCGAGGCGACGCCCAGCTCGTCGAACAGTGCGGTCAGCAGCGGGTAGTGCTGGGGATTGAACACGATGAAGCCGGTGTCCACCGCCATGCGGACGCCATCCACCTGCACGTCGTGGGTGTGGGTATGGCCGCCCAGATAGTCGTTGGCCTCGAACAGCGTGACGTCGTGTTCGCCGTCCAGCCACCAGGCGCTGGCCAGTCCGGCAATGCCCGAACCGATGATCGCGATGCGCATGTCAGTACCTCGCCTTGGCCAGCACCCACTCGGGAATCGGCTTGAGCCCTTTGACCAGCCCAAGCGCCGCCATCGCGCGCAGTCCATACCAGGTCAGGTCCACTTCCCACCAGCGGAAGCCCTGGCGGACGGTGCCCGGGAAGAAGTGGTGGTTGTTGTGCCAGCCTTCGCCGAAGGTGAGCAGCGCCAGCCAGAGATTGTTGCGGCTGTCATCGCGGGTCTCGAAGCGGCGGCGACCGAAGCGATGGGCCAGCGAATTGATGGTGACCGTGGCGTGGAACAGCACGATGGTGGAGATGAGGAAGCCCCACACCAGCAACTGCGAGCCGGAGGTATGCAAGCCTGGCGCCCAGCGCTCCAACCCGGCGCCCAGTGCATACAGCGCTGCGGCCAGCAGTACCGGCACAGCCGTATCGAAGCGGTCCAGCCAGCGCAGCTCCGGGTAGCGCGCTAGGTCGGGCACCCGCGACAGGTCGGTGGCAAAGGCCTCGCGGGTCAGGAACCAGCCCATGTGGCTGCGCCAGAAGCCGCCCTCACGGGGGGAGTGCGGGTCCAGCGGCTGGTCGGCGTGACGGTGGTGGTGGCGATGGTGGGCGGCCCACCACAGCGGCCCGCGCTGTACGCTGGAGGCGCCTATCACCGCGAACACGAACTGCACCGGCCGCGATGCCTGGAAGGTGCGATGCGAGAAGTAGCGGTGGTAGAACGCCGTGATGGCGAACATGCGCACCGCATAGAGTGCTGCAGCCACGATCACCGCTGTCCACGAGATGCCCACCCAGATCACTGCGATGCAGGCCAGGTGCATCAGCGCGAAGGGCACGGCGCGCACCCAGTCGATCCGCCCCGGCCGCTCGCCGGTGGCCTCTGCGGCGTTGCCGGTATCGAACCAGCGCTGCAGCGTGCGCAGCAGGCGCCAGCGTCGACGGGGGAGGGGCGCTACAGAGGCCATGGCGGATCTCGGCGGGTTTCGTGTCTTCCTCTACGCGGCAGAAGGCCCACTGGATGCGGAGCGCGGCAGGAAATTTGGATTTCACCTGGCCGTAACGGTGCAGCGATCTGTCAGCGGCTGCGCCCAGGCCTGCTGCCATTCGCTGGCGGGGCGACCAGCCGCTGCGGCGATGAAGCGCACCGTCACCTGTGGATAGGCACCGCGTTGATCGCGCAGGTTGCTGGTGCCACGGAACTCCAGCAGGCGCTGGTCAGCGCTGGCATATACCAGCGCAAGGCGTGGCGCGATGCCGCCGTACCAGGTGTCCAGGCTGACCTCGATCGACTGCGCATCGATCCCCTGCCAGCGCTGCGGGCCGGTGCGCCTTACCTGCACCGGGAAGTAGCGCTGCCGCGCTGGAACCAGGAAGGGCAGGGTCACACGCTCGCCGCGCATGAGCGCCTGCCAATGCAGGCGCACCGCCGCGTCGAACCCTGCGTCGATGACCGCGCCGGTCGGCAGGTCGAGCTCGCGCTGCACCGGTGGGCTGCCGGCATCCTCCTTCCACGCGATCGAGACCCTGCCGCTGGCGGCCTCGACGTCGGCCTTCTGGCCGCTGCGCCGGTCCTCCAGGGTATAGCCGCGCGCCTGTGGGTCCGCGCTGGCCGGCAGGTGCTTGCGGGCGAAAGGCCGCCCGTCCGCGCATTGGTACAGCACCCAGCGCTCGGCACCCTCGGCCGCATCGCGTCGCCAGTGCACCTCGCGGTAGAGCAGGTCGCCGCGCGACGACGTTGCTACCCCCTCGCTTCGCAGCCAGGGCGCGGCCAGCGCGACATGGGGCAGGCACAGCAGCAGCCAGGCGGTACGCATCGCGTTCATCCGGGAAAGGAGGGCTGAGGTCATACGGCGGGGATGGGCGGTTGGATGCGTCTGCAGCGGCTGCATCCAATCACGGCCCCTGCGCGTACAGAGGACAGACCTTCACCCGCCCGCCGCGAACGCCGATGTACCCTGACGCCGCCAGCAACCCCCTCAACTTCGATACCGCACGCATCGTGTCCAGTTCCCAGCAGCCGAGCAGCGAGCCGACGAACTGGGCCGGTGACATGGACGGCGTGGCACGGCTTCGTGACCGCGACTGTTTCATGCGGATCTATGATTACTTCATGCCGCGGCTGTGCGTATACCTGCGGGGCCTGGGCGTGCCTGACGCGGTGGCCGAGGAACTGGCGCAGGAGAGCCTGCTGCGGCTATGGCTGCGCGCGGCCGACTTCGATCCCGCGCAGGGTGCGCTGAGCACATGGCTGTATCGCATCGCCCGTAACCTGCACATTGACCGCATCCGCCGCGAGCGCAGCTGGATGCAGGTGCAGGCAGCCGTCGAGGACGCAGCAACCCTGGATGTGATCGAACGCAGCAGCGCCGAACAGTTTGCCGACCAGGCCCGGCTGCGCCAGCGCATCAACGAACTGCCCGCCGTGCAGGCGCGCTTGGTGCGCATGTCCTATTTCGAGGCCAAGAGCCACAGCGAGATCGCCGAGGCGATCGGCATGCCCTTGGGCACGGTCAAGTCGCATCTGCGGCGCGCGTTCCTGCAGCTGCAGGCCAAAGTGGGAGGTGCGCTGTGAACCCGCGCCACCACCTGCACGAATCGACGTTGATGAGCTATGCCGCAGGCGCGCTGCCCACGCCACTGAGCGTGGTCACTGGTACGCATCTGGAGCAGTGCCCGCACTGCCGCCAGCGCCTGCGCGAGGCCGAGGCGATCGGCTCGGTGCTGCTCGAGCAGACCCAGCCGCCCGCGCCTGATCCACGCCGCGAACAGCTGCGCGAGGCCATGCTGATGCAGCTGGCTGCGGAAATGCCGATTGCCAT
The DNA here is from genome assembly GCF_059370155.1 of Stenotrophomonas sp. YJH_SMC_73. Taxonomy (NCBI): domain Bacteria; kingdom Pseudomonadati; phylum Pseudomonadota; class Gammaproteobacteria; order Lysobacterales; family Lysobacteraceae; genus Stenotrophomonas; species Stenotrophomonas sp. YJH_SMC_73. The sequence goes on from NZ_JCAFTJ010000003.1 coordinate 56,075, forward strand.
GGACCAGGCCGCGCGTCCCGTGCCGATGGAGCGGCCCGAGGCCGACCCGGACCATCTGCCTGCCTCGCTGCACCCCTACTTCGGGGCATCGCTCAGTGGGTTGCGTTGGCGCTGGATGGCGCCCGGCGTGCACTGCATCCGTGCCGAGCAGATGCCTTCGCTGATCATGCTGAAGATCGCCCCGGGCAAATGCCTGCCCATGCACAGCCATGGCCGCAGCGAGCTGACCCAGATCCTGCGCGGTTCCTACAACGATGCGCTGGGGCTGTTCGCACCCGGCGACGTGGCGGACCTGGATGAAGACGTGGAGCATCAGCCGGTGACCGCGCCGGGGGTGCCGTGCATCTGCGTGTCGGCGCTGGATGCACCGCTGGTGTTCAGCGGGTGGCTGGCGCGCAAGATCCAGCGGTTCGTGAAACTCTAGTGCGGCCCTGGCCATGGCTCAGGCACGGACATTGCGGATTTTCCTGACCGGCGCTGCAGGCCTGGTGGGGCAGGGCGTTGCCCTGGCCTGCCAGCGTTCGCCGCAGGTTGCCGGCTTGACCGCGCTGGTGCGGCGCCCGGGCAGCCTGCGCGGACCCGGCAGCGAACGGGTGGTCCCGGACTTCCTGCACATCGACGCGCAGCGTGATGAACTGGCCGGGTACGACGCATGCTTCTACTGTGCCGGTGCGCCACCGGTTGGCACTGCCGAGGCCGAGTACCGGCGCGTGACCCTGGACACCACACTGGCAGTGGCCCGCGCCTGGGCTGCGGTGAATCCGCAGGGGTCCTTCCTGTATGTCTCCGGCGCAGGCGCGGACCCGCAAAGCCGGCTGATGCCGCTGCGGGTGAAGGGCGAGACCGAGCGGGCGTTGCAGGCGCTGCCGCTGCGCGCGGTGATGCTGCGTCCGGGCGGGGTCCGGCCGGTGCCGGGGACAGGTACCCGGCATGCCCTGTTGAAACCCCTGTACTGGGGCGGCGCACCGTTGATGAAACTGGCCGGTGCGCTCGCGCCCTCGCTGATGACCAGCAACCTGGCGCTGGGCATGGCCATGATCGCCCTGGCCGGAAGAGAAAACCCGCCGGCCACGATCGAGTGCGCGGATATCAACCGGATCGCGGCAGGCATGCGCGATGCGTCCGCCTGACCTCAGCGCGGCGCAGCCTCCAGCGCGGTGCGCACTGCCAGCGCAAGGTCACTGCGGGTAAATGGCTTTGGCAGCAGGGCGGCTGCACGCCCCTGCGCGCCAACCGCATCGTGGTCGCGTGGATAGCCTGACGTGAACAGGACCGCGATTGCCGGCCAGCGTTCACGCACCTCACGCACCAGCTCCCAGCCGGACATGCCCGGCATCACCACGTCCGAGAACAGCAGGTCGACCTTGGTGTCCGGCCGTTCCAGCAGCCGCAACGCCGAGGGGCCGTCGTGCGCTTCCAGCACGCGGTAGCCCAGCAGGCGCAGCGCATCGACTGTATGCGCACGGACATCGTCGTTGTCCTCGGCCACCAGCACGGTTTCCTCGCGTGGCGAGTAGCCGGCCAGGCCCGTCTGCGGAACGCGAGCCTCGCTAGGCAGCGCCAGCGGCGAGCGCGGGAACATCATGGTGATGCTGGTACCGCCGCCTTCCGCCGAATCGATCAGTACGTGGCCGCCGGACTGCTTGACGAAGCCGTGCACCATCGACAGGCCGAGCCCGGTGCCGCGGCCGACCTGCTTGGTGGTGAAGAACGGCTCGAACACGCGCGCCAGGGTGGCCGCGTCCATGCCGTGGCCGTTGTCGCGCACCCGCAGCATCACGTACTCGCCGGGGGACGCATCCGGGAACAATGCGGCATAGTCGTGGTCGAGGTGACTGTTGTCGACTTCGATCACCAGGCGGCCGCCGTGCGGCATCGCGTCGCGCGCATTGACCGCCAGGTTCAGCACCGAGGCTTCCAGTTGGCTGATGTCGATCTCCACGCACCAGATGTCCTCGGCGGTGCGGATGTCCAGTTGCACCAGTTCGCCCAGTGCCCGCTGCAGCATGTCCTGCATGTCCAGCAGGCACTCGTTGAGGTTGGCTGCCTGGCTGCGCAGCGGCTGGCGCCGGGCAAAGGCGAGCAGGCGCTGGGTGAGGCTGGCGGCACGGCCAACCCCCTTCAGGGCATTGTCCAGGGCACGGCTGGCCATCGCGCCGGCTTCGCCGGCCCGTTCGCTGAGCAGCATGGCGTGCTCGATGTTGCCCGAGATCACCGTCAGGATGTTGTTGAAATCATGCGCGATGCCGCCGGTGAGCTGGCCGACCGCCTCGATCTTCTGCGACTGGCGAAGCGCATGCTCGGCCTGCCGCCGCGCAGTAGTTTCCACCGCCTCCGATACCACGGCAGTGGCCACGCCGTCGGCGTCCAGCAGCGGGCGCAGCGAGACATCGAAGCTGCGCCGGCCGGTGGGCAGTTCCAGCTCGAGGGAATGCAGCGAGCTGCGACCCTGTGCCGCCGCGGCGACGGCCTGGTCAACCACCGCGCCGACGCCGTCGGTGTTGGCGAACCACAGGGATTCGCCGAAGCGCTGGCCGACAATGTCCTTCTTGTCCGCCAGCACGGCGGCCAATGAGGCGTCATTGGCATCGACCACGCGCCCGGACAGATCCAGCAACACCTGATGCTGGAAGCTGGATTCGAAGATCGCCTGCAGCCGCCGCTTGCTGGCCCGGAGTTCGGCTGTGCGCGCCTGCACCTGCTGCTCCAGGGCCTGGTTGTCCTCACGCAGGGCCAGTTCGGCCTGCTTCAACACCGATACGTCGCTACCCATGCAGATGTAGCCGACCACGCTGCCGTCGGCGGCATGCTCCGGCACGCAGTCCATCTGCACGAATCGTGACTGGCCGCTGCGATGCACGAGCTCGACCTGGAAGCTGGTGCGCTCGCCCTGCAGCACGCGTTCCAGGCTGGGGAGGGCATGTTCGAAGGCGCTGATGCCGCTGACATCTCGGGCAAGGCGTCCCAGCAATTCGGCCTGGCTCACGCCATGCCAATCCAGGAACGCCTTGTTCGCAAAGCGGTAGCGGTGGTCCTTGTCGAGCCGGGCGATCAGCGCCGGAACGGCGTCGGTCACCTGCTGCAGCTGCGCCTGGCTCTCATTGAGCGCAGCCTGCGCCTGCACCAGCTGGTTGCGCTCGTGGGCTTCCTGCCGCGCGCGACGGATGGCATCCGGCAAGCGCTGCAGGCGCTGCTTCACCACATAGTCGCGTGCGCCGCGGGTCAAGGCCTGCACGGCCAGCTCTTCGGTCAGGGTGCCGGAGACGAAGATGAAAGGCGTGTGCGGGATGCGCTCGCGCGCCAGCGCAAGGGCGGCATCGCCATCGAATCCAGGCAGTACGTGGTCGGCCAGGATGATGTCGAAGGGGCGATTGTCGATCGCCTCGATGAACGCATTGCGGGTCCACAGCCGCTCGGCCTCGAAGTCGAGGCCTGCGCGCTGCAGCTGTGCGCTGATCAGCTCCGCGTCAAGCGCGCTGTCCTCCAGCATGAGGATGCGCAGGCGCTCACTGCGGCGCGATCCATCACGCATGGTGCTGCCCCGAACCGTTGGGCCGGTGCGGCGGTGGCTGGTTGGTGATGCCCCAGAACATGCCCAGCCCCTGGATGGCATCGAAGAATTCCTTGAAATCGACCGGCTTGACCACGAATGCATTGACGCCCAGTTCGTAGCTCCGCACCAGGTCCTGCTCCTCGCGCGAGGAGGTCAGCATCACGATCGGGGTGCTGCTCAGCTGCGCGTCGCCACGGACCTGTTCGAGCACTTCCAGGCCATTGACCTTGGGCAGCTTCAGGTCCAGCAGCACCACGACCGGGCCACCGTGCATGGCGCCGGCGAACTTGCCTTCGCAGCGCAGGTAGTCCAGCGCCTCGGCGCCATCGCGCACGTGGATGACGTCGTTCAGCAGCTGGCAGCGTGACAACGCGGCCATCGTCAGCTCGGCGTCTTTGGGGCTGTCCTCGACCAGGAGGATCGGCCGCAGGTCCCTCATGGGTGATCTCCTGTGGAACGGGGTAGGGTGAAATGGATCGTGGCGCCCTTGCCGGGTTCGCCCTCGGCCCAGGTGCGGCCGCCGTGGCGGTCGATGATGCGGCGCACATTGGCCAGGCCGATGCCGGTGCCTTCGAATTCCTCGACGTGATGCAGGCGCTGGAACACGCCGAACAGCTTGTCCACGTAGCGCATGTCGAAGCCGCAGCCGTTGTCGCGCACGAAGAAATGGTCTTCGTCGTCGTTGCGTTCGTGGCCGACCTCGATAACCGCCTGCTCGCGCTCGCGGGTGAACTTGATCGCGTTGCCCAGCAGGTTCTGCCAGACCAGGCGCAGCATGGTCGGATCGGCCTCGACTTCCGGCAGCGGCGCCAGCGTCCACTGCACCTCGCGGCCGGCATAGTCCAGGGCCAACGTCCTGCGTACGTCCTCGGCCAGCGCAGCCATGTCCAGCCGCACCCTGCCCACCGTCGAGCGGCCCATCTGCGAGAAGCTGAGCAGGTCATCCACCAACGTGCCGGCCGATTTCGCCGATTCCACGATGGTGTCGAGGAAGCGACGTTCGGTGTCGTTGAGGCGCTCGCCCGCAGAGCTGCCCAGCAGCTCCGAGTAGCCGACGATGTGGCGGAAGGGAGCGCGCAGGTCGTGGCTGACCGAATAGGAGAACGCTTCCAGTTCCTTGTTGCTGCGCACCAGCTGTTCGTTCAGCTCCGCCATTTCCTCGGCCTTGCGCAGCACGATGTCGACAATGGCGGTGCGCATTTCGTGCGCGGCATCGCAGTCGGCATCACTCCACGGCAGGCTGCGCTGCTGCACGGTCTCCTTCCACGCCTCGAACGAGTTCCGCGGCGACAGGGCCACGCCGGGCGCCTCGGTCTTGCGCGGGTCGCCCCCCCAGCGCACGGTGCGCACGACCTCCGGCCGGAACCACATCAGGTAGCTGTGATGGAGCTGCGAGATCGACACCGCCAGCAGGCCACTGGCCACGTCGGTCAGGTGCGCGGCAGGCGACCAGTCGCCGGCGAGATGATCGGTGCAGTACATTTCCTGCCCGGCGTGCTGGTTGGCCAGCCAGTCGGCCAGGGCCAGCACCTCGCTGGAGGGCGGGCACTGCCCCACGCGCATGCAGTCCCCCTTGTGCACGATGGCCGCGCCGGCCGCGCCGGTCAGGGACAGCAGGCTGGCCTCATCGTGGCGCAGCGCCGCCATGAACTCTTCGTCCCCGGCCATGCGTGCCAGCAGCTTGACCAGCACCGAGCGACGGGCCACGCGTTCCTCGATCGCGCGCGCGCGCTCCTTCAGCGCGATCTGCAGTGACAGGATCTGGCCCATGAACTCACAGGCCGTACGCACGTGGTACGGCAGGCGGCGCGGCTGCACCGCGTGGCAGGACACCAGGCCCCACAGCCGCCCTTCGTGCACCAGCGACACCGACATTGATGCCCCGGTGCCCATGTTGCGCATGTACTGCAGGTGCACCGGCGAGACGCTGCGCAGCACGGCCAGGCTCAGGTCGGTGGGAGGCGCGTCGCGATGCGCTTCCGCGCGCAACAGCGGCGCAGGGGTGTAATCGCTGTCCGCAATCAGGCGCACCCGGTTGCGGCGGTACAGCTCACGCGCCTGGGCGGGGATGTCCGATTCGGGGAAGCGCAGGTCCAGATAGGACGGCAGCAGGCCGTTGCCGTCCTCGGCCACCACCGTGCCATTCCAGCCTGCATCGAACTGGTAGACCAGGGTGCGGTCGAAGCCGGTGAGGCGTCGCACATGCGCGGCGGCCAGCCTGCACAGGTCTTCCACCGTCGTGGCGGTCTCGATGCCGGACATCAGCTCGCGGATCGCCGGGTACAGCTCTTCCAGCGAACCGGGCTGGCCCGGAACCGGCGCCTCCAGTTCAACCAGAAGGTCGGTTGCAGACCGGTGCACGAGCAGCTGGTGGCGGCCATGGCCATCCAGATGCACCGCGCCCACGTGTGCGCTGCTGCCGACCGTGGCCTGCTGCAACACCGCCTGGAACGGCGCCAGCACGCCACCCAGCACCTCGGCGACGTGTTGCATCAATGGCTCGCCGAACTGCTGCAGCAGGGCGGGGTGGCTGATGGCGCGCTCACGCACCTGCAGCGAGTGCGGTTCCACCACCAGAAGCACACCGTACGGCTGGATCGCGCCGGGGGTATGGATCGGTTCGCGCGCGCAACGCGACAGGGCAGCGTCGTGCGTGGGCTCAGCAGAAGGCATCAAGGGCGGGACTCATGATTCGTGAAGGGCAGGAACGACCCAGCGGTGTATCCGGTAACCATGGATGGTGAAGCAAAAGAGCGTATCCGCCTACCTCCCTGTGCATGTGGCGTGTCCTCCATCTGAAACTGAATTCTTCATACAAGCAGCGATGCGCATGCGGCAGGCGTCTCTGCCGGCTTCGCGGCCAGTGCATCTGCGCTGCACGCCGGCTCGACAGCGGCTGCCCTAGGGTGGCTCGACTTCCGTCGGATACCACGCCCGTGAACCTGCAGACCCTGCCTTCTACGCCGTACCGCATGCTGGCTGACAGTTGCCAGTTCGAACTGCTGGATGTGGATGCCCTGCAGGACCCCGCCAGTGGCCGGTTGCTGCACCTGTATTCGCTGGTGGCCCGTTGCCTGTCCTGCGAGACGGTGTTCAAGGCCGAAGAAGGACAAGGCCTGGTCAGCCATTCGTCGGCGCGTGTGGTGCGTTGCCCCACCGGCTGCGGGCAGCAGGCGTTCAAGCCGGCGCTGTTGAGGAACTGGCGCCCACAGGTCGTGGCCCAGGCGTAAGTGATGCGGCGCGCTGTCACAGCAGCCCGGGGTTGGCTCGCCAGACTGCGAAGTTGAGCGCCGAGGCGAAGCAAATCCAGGCCAGATAGGGCAGCAGCAGTACGCCTGCCATCGTGCGGACGCGCACGAACGCGAGCATCGTCGCGCACACCAGCGCCACCAGCACCAGGATGTCGACGAAGGCCAGGGCGCCCAGCTTCCAGCCGAAGAACAGCCAGCTCCACAGTGCATTGATGGCCAGCTGCACCAGATAGAGCCACAGCGCAGGCCGCGCGCCGCGCCAGCCGCGCTCCCGCCAGACCAGCCACGCCGCAATCGCCATCATGGCGTACAGCAAGGTCCATACCGGGCCAAACACACCGGCAGGCGGCGCCCATGCAGGCAGGGCGAGGGTGGCATAGAAGCTGGCGGCGGACGTCGAGGCCCACGCGCCCAGTGCGGCGGCGGCGAAGGTGATCGCCACCCATCCCAGAAGGCCATAGGCCTGTGTGCGCTTGTTCATTGCGTGCAACTCGTCAATTGGGGCGTCGGTGTATACGCACCGGGGCCGCCAATGGATGCAGACGGTTGTCTTCAGCGCGACGAGCCTGCAGCACCCGCGCCCTGGCCCGCTGGCAGCAGCGAAGGCTGCTGGTCAAACCACTCGCGTGCCCTGGCCAGATGCCATTGGCGCTGGTCGCCGTCCAGCTCGATGCCCGCACCCAGCAGCCCCCACCGTAGATAGAGATCACCGCGCTTGCGCTGTTCCAGCAGATCCAGCCGCGCGCGTACCGACAGGCGGTCGTTCTCGGCCTGCAGGCCATCGATGACCAGATGGCCAGGGCGCCAGCGCAGCGTCGCCTGGGCCTGTACCTGTCCGGAATCCAGCAGGGACAAGGTCCAGCGCGGGTAGTCGGTGCGCTCTGCGAACAGCGCCAGCAACGGTCGTGCATCGCTGAGATCCAGGTCCGTGGTCGCATCCACCTGGAACGGCGACTGCGCATCGATGCGCCCACGCTTGAAGTCCACGCGGCCTTTCCATGCCGTCGAGCCCTGCGTGCCCGCCACCTGCACGTTGCGCAGCTCGACCGTGGTGCCGGACAGATCGAAATGACGCTGGTTGAAGTCTCCCCGGCGCAGTGTTGCGTTCACGTCGATATCGCCGCCCATGTCCAGCCCTGCCACCTTTGCACTGGCGTTGCGCCCCAACAGCCGGGCCGTGCCATGGCCGACGCGCCCGTCGGTATCGAGGGTCGCATCACCACTCACGGTGCCGGTGCCACGGAGCAGTCGCACCTGGGGCGAACCCAGGTAGCGGTTGTAGGCGGTCAGATCAGGGATGGTGGCTTCACTGAAGCGCAGCTGCGCGCGGACGCCTTTGCGCAGTTCCTGCAGGCGGCCATCGCCGGTCAGGTCCAGGGCCAGATCCCGGCCGTCGAACAGGCGTACGTCCTTGGCATCGCCTGGCCGCGCGGTGAAGCGGGGCAACCGGACGGCCAGCCGCGCCTGGCTGGGCGTGCCGGCCTTCAGTTCGCCGTGGGCACTGGCCGTGCCCGCCAAGCGCACACCCGCCACCTCGGCCACGGCTTCGGCTGCAGGAATGTCCACGGTGCTGCCTTCGGTCAGCTCGCCGTTGCGAAGGCGCAGGTCCGCCTTCAGCGTGCCGCCGCCATCCAGCTGCAGCCACGGCTTGCGCACGAACAGGGCAGGGATCCAGTTGAGCGAGGTGAACGTCCATTCGCCGCGCACTGTGCCAGAACTGCGTTCCAGCAGCTGTGCGGGCTGTTGGAAGGGAATGTCCCGGCCACTGATATGCAGATCGGCATCCACCTCGCTGCCTGAACCGGACTTTTGCGGCAAGCGGGCCTGCAGGCGCAGGTCCTTGGCCACATTGAGTTGCAGCGCCAGCATGCCGCGATCGGGGGCGCCGTCGCCCAGGTAGAGCGGCACCTGCCACAGCGCTTGGTCGCCGGGCTGCAGTTGGCCATCGATCAGGTGGAGTGCGGCCTGCAGCCGTCCGGGCACTGGTGCGCTGGAGATCTTCGGCGTTGTGGCATTGGTGTCCATGCGCAGGCCCTGGCTGCGGGCATCGACCTCGAGCTGGGCATGCAGCAGCTTCAACTTGGCCAGGCCGGGCGCCTGGTCCCGATAATGGCGCGGATAGCTGAAGCGCGCGGTGAGATCCATGTCGCCCAACAGCTGCACTCCGTCAAAACTGGTGTCCGCATCGCTGAATGCAACCTCGGATTCGAACAGTTCCGACGGCCCGCCGCGCAGCTGCTTGAGGAAGCCCACCGTGCCCTGGCCCTGGCCGATGATCAGCAGCTTGCCGAAACGTGCGCTGCGGATACTGTCGCTGTGGATGGCATCGAAGCGCAGGGTCCAGCCGCGGTCGCTGCGCGGCGGTGGCGGGATGGCCTCTTCCACGCGGCTGATCTCGGCCGAAACCCCGGTGGCCTGCAGCCGGGGCACCCGCACCTCGCGCTGGAACAGGGGCAGCACCGCCAGACGAGCGCTGGCGCGGTCGGCGTGCAGCACGTAGACCGTGTGGTTCACATGGCCGCGCATGTGCACGTTCCAGGCGATGACATGGCCTGGCAGCACGGTAATGGCCGGCCCAGTGGTCATCACGAACTTGTGCGGCTTGCGGTTGGTGACCTGGTCGAACAGCGGTGTGTTGAGGAAGATGTTGCCGGCCAGCAGGTACAGCAGGTAGATGCCCAGCAGGACGCAGGCAGGAACACGCCACCGTCGAAGCCGGTGCGGGATATGCGCGGAAACAGGGGACATCTACTGCTCTGAAGGCCGGAATATCTGCAACTATTGCCGAGCCGATGGCGGTGGCGCGTGAAGCAGCTACGGAGCAGGCGTTGGATTCTGGTAGTGTCCGGCCTGGTCACCACCACAGATCTGCAGGAGTCGCATGGATATCCGGCCCGCCCGTGCAGGCGATTTCGACGTGATGTGGGGCATGTTCGAGCAAGCCATTGCGACGCAGGATGCGCTGCCCTTTGCTGGCTCTTTCGCTGTCGAGACGTTTCGCGCGCATTGGTTTCAGGCCCAGGTACCTCATGTAGCTGTGCTGGAGGGCCGGGTTGTGGGCATGTACAAGATGGGCCCGAATTTCCCTGACCTTGGGGCGCATGTGGCCAGCGCCACGTATGTGGTCGACGCCGCGACACAGGGGCGGGGCGTGGGCCGAGCCCTGGTGGAACACAGCCTGGAGCGGGCGAGGGCGGAAGGGTTCCTGGCCATGCAGTTCAATTACGTGGTCAGCACCAACGGCCCGGCGGTGGCGCTGTACCGGAAGCTGGGGTTTGCGGTGGTTGGAACGCTGCCAGAGGCCTTCCGGCATGGCAGGCGCGGGTTGGTCGATGTCTTCGTGATGCACAGGTTCCTGTAGTGCCGTCGCCAGGTCGGCCGCATCAATCAGCATTCTTCGGGAGTGTGATGACGAATGAGGTGCGGCCATCACGCCATCGTCCATGGACAGTGCCGCGGTGCGCGTGGCAGATTTCCCGGACCAGGAACAGGCCGAGGCCAAGGCTCGCGTGTTCTCCCTGTGACGCGTTGTGCGAGCCTCGGCGCAAGGGATCGAACAGGCTGTTGAACGCTTCGTCCGACAGTTCGGCCCCCGTGTTGCTCACCGTGATCAGGATCTGGTCGGCGAGGCCCTCAAGGCTGATCCGCACATCGGTGCCGTGCTCGCCGTACTTTGCGGCGTTGGTCGTGAGGTTGTGAACCGCCTCGCGCAACGAAGAGGCATCGAAGCAACCGCGGGCATCGCCTTCAACTTCATACGTGATGGGGACGTGGGGCAGGGCAGCGCGAAGCAATTCGACTTCCTCGCCAAGCGATTGGGCAAGATCGCAGTCCACCGGATGAATGGCCATCCCATCGCCCAGCTTGCTGCGGCTGTAAGCCAGCAGGTCGTCCAGCAGCTTTTTCATGCGCATGCTGCCGTTGATGATCCGCTCGGCCTGCTTGGCCAAAGCTGGGTCCTGCAGCCCACTGGCCAGGGTGTCTGCCGAGAAGATGATCGCTGCCAAGGGGCCTCGGAGATCATGCCCGAGCGCCGCGAGGAAGATCTGCCGCCAGGATTCGACCTCGGCAGAGAACTGAGCAAGGGATTCGGCCACCGCCTGGTCGATGGCCTCATTGAAACGAAGGATGTCATCGATCGATGAAGTGACCAGCCGCTGGTCGGATGCCCATCGCCGAAGTACCGAAGCCCGAAGCGCTCGATACTCAGCCACCATCTGGTTGAGGCCAAAGCCGGCGATGGCGCGGGTTCGGCCATGATAGGACGCGGCGGACTCGGGGCCGGGTTTCAACGGTGCAAGCCCGTGGGACTTTGCGAGCTGCTGGGAGTCTGTCTGCGGCGATCTGAGATCGTCTATGACCGCCTGAAGAATCTGGGGAAGATGATTCCGAAGTTGCTTTGCGCTGAACTCGACGGTATCGGGTGCCTGCGTTTCGGCGAATGCCACCGCGTCGTCGAGGATTTCTCGCGCATTCCGTTCGATAAAATCAGCCAGGCGCATCGCCAAACCCGTCCTTAAGTGGTGCGCCGAGCCTACACGAGGGCGTTTGGATACGGGGTGAGAAAGGCTCGGCCTGTGGGGCGCGGTTCTGCCGGTGTTGGGGCGGCCAAGGGGGAGCCTGCAGCGCGGGTTGGGCCCGGGCGGCGGTCGCCCGGGCCAGTCTGGCTAGAACATAATATACATTATGCGAAATTGCAGATCCGCCGGATCTGGGCCTTTGTTGGCTCCGCGTGGCAATGGCTGGGCCTCTGGCTTGGCTCTTGCCTGCGTCCTCAGTCCCCGGCCAAGGATGAGATCGCGGCATGATTGAGTTTGACCCGCACCACCGTATCGACTTGACCGGCCCTTGGGCCGGTTTTTCTTTCCTCGGTGATCGCCTGATCACACCCGAAGGCCGCGAGCTGCTTCCCGAAGATCTGGCCTGGCTGTCACTCACCGCCTGCCAAGCGCAGGAATGGCGCCGGATGATGGAAGCTGCACGCTCGGCGCCAGATTCCCATTGCTCAATACGTGGGAACAATCGTGCTGCAGTCGCGTGGGATCGTCCTGCCACTGTCGTCAATCTGCTGGACGTGGTGAGCCGGCGCAAACAGCGGTCGGCGGTGGTGATGGCTGGCCCTGACGCCGAGCCACCAGCGGCAGTCCTACCAGGATCGGGGCCGAGGCCTCGCCAGCGCGGATGAGGCGTTTCCGTAGGGGCGCTGCCCCTACACCCCGGATCACTGCTCCCGGCAGCGCAACCAGCCGCCAGAACGCGAGGATACCTGTTCCCACCCGTTTGGCAGCCTACGCATCGCCTGACCGCCAATGCACGCCATTCCTGAGCGTTTGGCTGCATCCGTACCCATCGCAGGTAGCGCCACCACCTCGGCAGATGGACTTGGGCGTCCCGCCTGCCTGGACTCCTGCTGTAACGCATTGGCCTCAATCCCATCGCAGAGCGGTTTCATGCCCGGATGAGGATGGTTCGGCCAGCGGTACTGTTCACAGTTGAATGGTGTTGTCGTCTTCGCCATCGAGTTATACGCGGCCTTGGGCGCTGCCGGAATCGGCTTTGGCGCTGGCCCCCTCGCTGAATGAATCTGCTGTGCTGACGCCACGCTGGTCATGACCAGCAATGCACACATCGCCGCAAGTCGAATGTCCATATTCCCCTCCAGATTGGAGGGATGGTACTCGATGCCGTCAATTTACGTGACGCATCACGCCTCGCCGTATGATGGAGGCTGCACGCTCGGTGTGGTCGATCAATAGTTCCAGAGACGTGCGCAATCAAGATGCCAGAATCCATCATCATCCCGCCACTGTCGTCAATCTGCGGGATGTGATGACCCGGCGCAAGCAGCGTTCGGCGGTGGCGTTGGCTGGAATTGACGCCGTTCCGGTGGCGGCAGCCCTACCCTTACCGGGGCCGATACCTCGCCAGCGCGTGTGAGGCGCTTCCGCAGGGGCGCTGCCCCCACGCCCGAGTACAATCGCCTGGACACAGACCTGTATGGGGGCGGGATGACGTTTCTCGAGGTTTTCTATAACAAGCTTGTGAAGCATGGCTTGAGTGTGAGCCTCACAGCGGATTCAATTGTGTTGGTGCGAGAGGGAAAGCACGACCTCACCATTAAAGCTGACCCGACCTTCGAGGCGGACTACTCCCGAATGCAGGGCGCCCGGAGTCGATCTTTCAAGCCTGAGACTAGGATTCTTCAGGTCAACAACTCAATTGAGGTGCAGCTTGTACCGCTCGCACTCTCGCAGGGCCCTCGCTCCCGTGATCCAATCAACCTAGCCTCCGCAAATGGGGACGAGGTTGTAATCGGGCCGTCGACTAACGCCTTCGCCATGAGTCTGCTAGAGGCGGATGCTATTCCGGCGCAGCATATCGAGAGGATGCTGAATCGAATTGGCAGTACTCAGCTTAGGAATATTTCTGTTAGCGAATTGGTACCAAGGACATACTCGGGTTGTTTCAAGCGGAAAGGAAAGGCCATCCCTCCAAACTTGGAGGAAACGGCAATTGGGTCAATCAGGTCTTCGCTATTCGCCCTTGCAATGCAGATGGACGAATGCTTGGAAATATGGCAGCCCCGGAAGTACTGGAGCTTCAATGACCGATCGTCTGGTGAGGGGGGCTTGCAGATTCCGAAAGCTTCCTACGACACCAACGTGGTGAGCTTTTATAAGGTTGCGAAGTCGTCACCCTATCCCAGTCAATCCTTTCTGGCGTTCTACAACTGTCTTGAGTATTACTTCCTCAGGGTTGCAGAAACCAAACTGCATGCACGTCTAGCGGTCGTTCTGAACGATCCATCCTTCAAAACGACGACGGCAACGCTTGACAAGGTCGTGTCGATCGTCAAGGGCGATGAGCGAAGGAGTGACGAAACTGAGCTGCTGAGAAACGTGCTTGACAGATACGTCGAAGAGCGCGAGATGATCTCACTCATTGAGAGGGTTGAACGGGAGTGGGGCGAGAACGTTTATACGAAGAAGAGACGCGTCTTCGGGGAAGAGCTGGTTGTATCGAAACAACCCGGCCACGTAATCGGAAACGTGGCGAAAGCGCTGAAGCACATTCGAAACGCCATCGTTCATTCAACGGATCGCTACTCCCGCGAGGAGTGTCACGTGCCGCTGTCGGCTTCAGAGGACATTGTGGCTCAGTATGTGCCTCTGATCATGTTTAGTGCGGAAAGAGTGATTTTTGGCACTTCCTCACCGTAAGAGACATCCCCGTGCTCTGCGCATTACTCACGCAATTTAGAAGCTTGCCGGATACGGAGGCGTCTCCGGGAACGTGCCCAAGGGGCGCTTCCCAACTGCAATTAGGGTGCTCCCGTTCGCCGCGGCGGTGGTCGGCTGTGTCTCGCTCGCGCTCGTCACAGGCGACCCCGCCGCAGCCTTTATGCGCGCGGTCGTAGCATCGGACTGCTCGCCAAACGGGTCCACGGGCCGAGTCGTGGCGATAATCTCATGCCCCTTAGCGCTCAGTAACACGCCGAATTCGGTGCGCTTGACAGACCATCCCAGCGCCCACAGCTGCTCCGTGGTGAATCGATCGAGTACTTGCCCGCCGCCTGACGCGCGAAACTCCACGATGTCGCGCTGACCGTACCACCCGGCGTGCCTCGCCCTGGCACTGGCCGCCATGTCCAGAATGTACTGAACGCCCGCAGGAAGCTTCTCCTTAGTCTTGGGCGTCTCGACAACCTTTGTAACCACCGTGGCCGGCAAGCGCACCTTTAGCCTGGCGTCGATGGATATTGGCATGGCGTCTATTTGTCTTCTGGATAGGATCTGGCGAGGCCAGTGATATATGCAAGCGGCCTACTTGCAGGCCGACCAAACCATGTCATCCATGCGGCGGCCGACCATGTAAGGCCGGTTAGAACCGTACATGCGGAAAACACGCTCTCGCTCGGCCTTGGCGGCTTCGCATGCTTCCGGGTCCCTGTACTGAGAAATGTTGTGGAGGCGTGCGCCACCACCGCCGTTCCGATAGACAGGCTGCGTTGGTGCAGGTCGGGGGCGATAGACGCTGAATTCTGCTGTCGAATTGCGTCCAGGCGGCGCTCATTCTCAATGACGCCCTCAGATCGAGGCGCGACCTCCACGGCCCACGTCTTGGCCGCCTCGCCGTTGGCGCACGGCGCTGACTGGTATTCGGTTCCGGCCTTGGTGACGCATTTGTAAATCTGCTGGGCGACCGCAGGCGCGGCGAGCGCACACAGCAGCAATCCAGCTGCAATCCTTGTGAACATGGCATCCCCCTGATGCTTGAGCGCCAAGGAAATGGCTGGCGCTCACGGCGGCAGTATAAGCGCCACCAGCCCAAGACACGCCAGATGCCCAACTTAGTAGCCGTAGAAGGCCCACCGGCCACGCGGCACCGGCCAAGCCACCCGAGACATGCCCAATGCGACCGGAATCGCTGCCAGCGCCCACAGGTTGCCGTTGAACCAGCAGATCGCGGCGAAGGCCGAGACCAGTACCAACCAAGCCGAGCGACCACGGAAGACTTGTGCTCCCAGATCGCGCAATGGCCCGGGCAGCGTCGCCCCCATTCTTTGCCAGTATTTCCTGTGCTACGGGATAGCCGAACCTGTTACTGATCTTCGGCAAAAGAGTATCCAGTGGCGACCACGATAGTAGGACTTCAGAGCATTTCTCGCCGCCACTGTCTGTTCCAAAGACAAGCCTGCCCTCGCAAGTTGAAGCGCGGGAACCTACTTGCCAGCTGCCTTCTTTCCTGATAGTGCAGTCAAAAATATCAGAACAAGCGCAATGCAAACTGCCACGTTGAACAAGAGAATGGGGCGTATGGCGAGATAGATTTCACCGACTCCGATGGAATAAGATCCATGAGTGGACTGCGACCCCAGCGCTCTGGCAATGATCTGAATCCACACAAGCGCAGCAATCTGAACGGCAGCTATTCCAATCGCGGATAACAGCCGTCTGGTAGGAGTTCTGCCGGTCATTGCGAAATACGTAAGCACCGCGAGAACAGCGTAGAAGGCAAGCAGCGTCCAGGTCATCATTCTATCCCCCGCAGCCGCAGCCTGTAGGCCGGTTGCCCAGCGTCTCATGCATCGCTTCGATTGCACCTGCGTCGATATCGGCTCGACTATCCGCATCCCAGTTGTGAGGTGGCTGTGTGCCCCCCCCCCCTCGATAAAAACCCCTTGTCGCGACTGCATGGGCTACGACCCGTGCATCCCTTCCATCGAGCAACCCGCTAGTGAATGTCGAGGCCTGATTCCTTGCGATCCACGGAGCCCTTGCGAGGCGAAGTCTCGACTTTGCCCTGGCTCGGATTTTTCGGGAGTGGCTCGTTTTTTGCGCAAATATCTCGCATATCTGGAAAGGATTTTTGACACCAAAGCACCCACTGAGATGCGTTATTCTTCCGCTCTATTGCTGTGCCGCCGTTATATACAAATACAAAACTCTGGCCAGTAGCCTCATTGAGTATTGCTGAAATTACATCGTGAACAGTCTCCGGGGTGTATTCGCGGCGACTTTCAAATCCAGAAGGATCTCTATTCGTCATTACGAGGCCTGGGGAGGCGAGCGGTCGATTATCTTCAAGATGCCCAACAAGATAAGGGATTGCACCTCCCCCCAGTAACTCGATCTGATCAACAGCGGCCTGGCGCTGCTTCTGCGTCCCTGCCAATCTTTTGACAAGGTCGGATACTATTGGATCTAGGTCTCGCCCAGAAAAATCCGTCGTGCAGGCCGAGAAAGAAATAAACAGGCCTATCGACATGGCAAGCAACTTAAGGATCGAACGCATGATATCAGCCTCCACAGTCGCAGTTGCATCCTAGGGCGTTCAGCACTCCCTGGCGATCGGCGGGCGTCACCTCGCCGAGGTGCTCTGCCATCACCGTGCCCTCCCAGCCCGGTTGGGGAGTGGTGTGACCTGGTCGATCTTCTATGTATCTATCTCCCAGTTTCATGATGTGACCAACTTCGTGGCTTGCGACCCATGTGTCTTCGCCAGTATACCAGTTTATCCTATTGGATCGCCCCTTGCCGGGCAATAGGTTAACTTCAGTCGCGCCAATCCCCCCTATTTTAGTTTTTACATCGAATCCTGGGGCTGACCAACTTCTTTCAACGCTGGAGAGGAGTGATGTAATGCGAGCACTATCTGAAGCCGCCTCCCCCTTGAACTTGAGCTTTACAGTGATCTTTGCTCCTTCCTTCGTGCATTTACATGAGGCCTTCAAACCGAGTTCGTCAATTCGATCCGTTGGCCGGGCGGCCGAATAGCCATAAGTGCTAATCCCCCCCATCAACCCAATCGGATCACTCTGCGAATACCGCCCCACAGCCGGGTCGTATTCCCGCTGGTAGTTATAGAACAGCCCACTTGCAGCCGTCGCCTGCTGGCCCGGGAAGCGCAGCGCCAGCTCGAACGCCACACCATCACTATCCGGGTCGGCACTCGGAATCTGGTTGCCAAATACCTCGCTCTTGTTGCTCCACTCCCAGATCGCCACATCGCGCACCGGATCGATCACCACGCGCGGTGTGCCCAGATGATCCGGTTGCACGTAGGCCAGCTCTGGCACGCCGGTAGCCGGCACATTGATCAGCGCCACCGGATAGTTGTCCAGCCAGATCGCCTGCTGCTGCGCCTGACCCGTGGCCGAGTAGTTGCCCAGCCACTGCCCCGCCTCGTCGTACAACGTGATCTGCGCAGCGCCACCGGCCGGGGTACGCAGTACGCGTTCACCGCGATGGTTGTAGGCGTAGCTTTCCAGTACAGCATCGCCCTGCTTCACCGCGTTCATGCGGTTGGCATCGTTGTAGGTGAAGGTCTTGCCGCCGATGCCGGTGGTGTTGCCCGCCGCGTCATGGCTGCGTACCTCGCCATCCACGGCCGTCAGCCGGTGGCTGGTTGCTGGATAGGTATAGCTGGCGGTGCCTGCCGAGGTGGTCAGCGCGGTGCGATTGCCGGTGGCGTCGTAGGTATAGGTTTCAATCGGTGTACCGGTCGTACCGTCCTGGGTCTGGGTCAGGCGACCCAGCGTGTCGTAGGCGTACTGGGCCAGCACCGTCGAGCCTGCGCCGTTCTTCAATTCGGTGATTGAACCGACGGGATCGTAGCCATAGCCCAGCGACAGGCCGCCCGCGGCCGGGTCATGTACCGCCTGCGGGCGGTAATCCAGATCCAATGGGCGTTGTAGCTGGCGACCATTGCCATAGGTCCAGCCAGTCGCCGGGCCGAGGGCCGCATAGGTCACGTTGTTCACCACGATCTGGCGCGCCTGGCCGGGTCGGCTCAGGCCGATCTGGCTGATGCGCCCCTGGGTATCTCGCACGTAGTCGGCCACACTGCCATCGGGGTACGTCAACGCCGTCAGGCGGCCCGACTTGCTGTAGGCATAGCGCAGCGTGCTGGCAACGTCGTTGACGGTCTGCACCTTGCGGGTGACCTGGCCGAAGCGGTCGTGGCAGTACTGGGTGCTGCCATTGGCGTGCAGCACCTGCCCCAGGCGTCCCTTGGCAAAGCGCTCGTCGGCAGCACAGACCGCTGGTGCGACGTCGTAGTTGTAGCCCACGTCGAGATTGGGGTCCGGGTAGGCGACGCCGATCAGGCGGTTGAGTGCATCGTAGTGATAGGTGGCGGTGACGCTACGAGCATCGGTGGCCGTCTTGCGGTTGCCTGCCGCATCCACGGTAAAGCTGCTAGCGCCACTGTCTGGGCTGACCTGTCCAGTCAGATCGCCGAACCCGTTATAGGCGTACGTGGTATGCAGGCCCTTCGGGTCGGTGACCTGGGTGACCTGATCCAGCGCGTTGTACTGGCTGCGGATCTCCGCCGCCACGCCATCGACATCCTGCAATGTGCTGGCCAGGCGATTGAGCGGATCGTATCCGAGCTGGGTTCTCCGCCCGAGGGCATCGGTAACCTGGGTGGCGTTGCCATTGGCATCGTAGCCAATGTCGGTGGGGTCACCGCTGGAGGTGGCCAGTGTTGTCAGCTGGCCGAGCTGGTCGTAGATGCGCGAAAGTGTGTGTGTGAGTGCGCCGCTGGCATCCAGCGTGTCCTCTGTCACCCGATTGCCCGCATTGTCGAGGGTGTACTGCCGCGTGTTGCCGGCATTGTCGGCAATGCTTGTCAGCCGCTTGGCCGCATCATAGGTGAACACAACAAAGGCGCCGTCTGGCTGGGTCGCCTGCTTGACCAGGCCGTTGGGCCAATAGTCAAAGCGCGTGATCTGATCATCGGCCTGGCTCGAATCATCAGGTCCACGAACGATGCGGGTAGAGAGCCAGCCACGTGGGTGATAACCGTAATCGGTGACTACGCCGTTGGCGTCTCGCATCGAGAGTACTCGGCCTGCACCGTCGTAGGCCAAGTACTCGGTGATGTGCCCCAGTGCATTGCTGACCTTCCACAGATCCCCCTTCCGGTGCGGGCAAGTGGTCGGGGTACCGGCACAGGCCGCGTCATCGGAGGCGTAATACTGATAGGTCGTAAGCTCCGCAACATCGCTGCGGGGACCTTTGATCGAAGTCAACAGGCCTACGAATGGGCAGTTCCCCGCGTTGACGTCGGCCTGCTCGCAATAGGTCGTGGTGGTGGTCCGAGCCAAGCTGGAAGCCGGATCGTGCGACGTTGCGCCTACTGCTTGCCCGCGTGTGTTGTATGCCCAGGTCCAGCGTGAGACCGGTACGTCCGCTGCATCGTAGATGCGGCGCTCGATCGGTACCCGGAACTGGGGGTGCCAGTCAGTCTGTATGGTGCGCCTGTAGCCTTGGGTGTCGTTGGATGCGCTGATCTGCTGGGTCAGCAGGCCCCGGGCATCATAGTCCTCGTCGGTAGTAACCCCGTTGAAGTCCGTGAGGACGTCGGGATAGCCATTTGCGTCGTAGCTGCGCTGGCTGATCTGCGAGCCGCCGCACTGACTGCATAGCTGGTCAATCGACGTTTGCTTGGCGCGACCCAGGGCAAGGGTATAGGCATAGGTGGTGGTGTTGCCCAGCGCATTGGTGACCTGTGATTGTTGTGAACCATAGGACACCGACACCCGATCAATCGGGCTGTCCAAGCCGCCATGCCAGCTTGCAACGGCGCGACCCTGGGTGTCGTACTCCCAATTCGCAAAGGCCTGGCCGGTTTCATCCACGATTCCCGTCAGCAGCAACGGGTCGTCGCTGTCGGTGTAGGCATAGCCGACGGTGGAGAACGTCGCGCTTGCTCCTTCCGTGGTGTCATACCGCACCCGGCTGAGGTTCTGCTGGGTGTAGACGTACTTGACGGTGCGCCCATCTGGGCGCGTCACCGTGCTGAGGCGACCGGAGGAATAACTCATGCTCAAGCGGCGCCCTCGCCTGTCGGTGACGTCCCTTAACGCCCCGCTCGAGGTGTAGCGCAAGCTCAACACATCGCCGTCAACGTAGCTTATCCGTACCAACTTGCCATCGAGGTTGAACTGGTAACGGGTATCGTCGTCACCGTCCACCTCCCATCCGGTTTGCGTGCCATTCTGTTTCACCACCTTCAAGCGCTCACGCACGTCCGCGTCGGGTAGCCAGACATCCTGGTCTTGGCCGACAAAGCGATAGCTGTCGCCGCTGGGCAGGTTCAGCCGGCGTACCAGTACTGCCCCCTCGTCGGCAGTGGCCAGCGAAATCTGGAAGCTGTGACGCCAGCGCGGCCCCAGCTCGATGCCAGGATTGCTGTCGATGGACAGGCTGTTGTAATGACGTTGCAACGATAGGTGGCCAGACGCGTCCGACACATCCGTCTCGGTCTGAACCTTGATGCCCAGCAGCGCATTGATCGGATTACCCACCTGCGTGGCGCCGGTGGTCACGTCGCACTGGTTGTTCTTGCCAGGATCCCAAGGCGGCAGCACCACGCCGCCGCAGTACTCGTCGATGATTCGCGGGTTTTCGCAGTGGTAGGTCCCGAGACCGAACAAGGCGTTTGATGCATTATCCCGGCACGATTGTGACCCAGGGCTCGCGCCCGCCTCCTGGTACAGCTCCACACATTCGGGAGGGACTTCAGCCCACGCCGGTCCTGCAGCCAAGCAAGCGAAGACACCCATCCATGCAATTCGACCCATCCTGTGGTCTCCCGGCAATCCATTAAGCGGCAGAACCCGCATTAACGCGGCATCCTTCCGGCGTCGTTCACCGCCGCAACAGCAGCCAGTGAGTGCAGCCGAGTCTAATTTGCTCCGGGGCGGCCATACGTTATGGTCATGTGAGGGTCATTCTGGTAATTACCCGTTTCCACCGTACTCCTCCCCCACTATAGTTCCACCCCTCACAAGGACGAGGCGGCACACATGCCCTATATCGGAATCGGGCTCCACGTACTGGCGGCCATCTACTTCGCGGTACACGCCATCCGCTCGGGCCAGAGCCTCTATTGGCTCATCCTGCTCTTCTCCTTCCCACTGCTAGGCAGCATCGTCTACTTCCTGGCGATCTACTTCCCGGAAGTCCGCAACTCGCGCGGCGCCCGGCAGGTCGTCCGTTCCGCCAAGCAGCTCATGGACCCGGGCCAGGACCTGCGCAGCGCCCGTGCCGAACTGGCGCGCACGCCCACCGTGCAGAACCGGGTTCGCCTGGGCATGACGCTGCTGGATGCCGGCCAGGCGGAGGAAGCCAGCACCCTGCTCGAGCAGGCGGCCAGCTCGCCGCTGGGCGACGATCCCTACATCCTGACCGGCCTTGCCCGTGCCCGCCTCGATTCCGGGCAACCCGCGCTTGCGGTGGAGACGCTGGACGGACTGTTCGCCCGCCATCTGGATGTACGCCGCAAGCCGGAACAGACCCTGCTTTACGCGCAGGCACTGGCGGCTGCCCAAGCGCCCGGCATCCGCGCCGCGTTCGAGCGAGCCGTGGAATGCGGAAACGATGCCGCCGCCCGCTGCCTGTACGCCGAGTGGTTGATGGCACAGCCGCAGCCCGACGACCGTGAGCAGGCCCGCAGCCTGTTCGCCAGCATCATCGATGATGCCCAGCACTGGTCGCGTCACGCACGCAGCCACAATGCCGCATGGCTGGAGCGGACCAAGGTCGCGTTGAAGGGCTACTGACGCCTGGCGGCCTTTGGCAACCCTGTCGCATCCGCCTCGTTCACGGCCTCGCCGGACGGATGCCGACACTCGTCAGGCGTGCACCGCCGACATCGACAACAGCCTTGCGGCGCAAGGCTCCAGGCCCGTTGCGCCATATGCAACGATTCTGAAAATGTTGAATGTGGTGACGGCATCGGCCTTACTGCATTGGCATCGCGCACAACCGGGCGTATTCCTTTGCGTGCCACCGGAAACGGGTGGCCGGGATTCGAAACCCCGGTTCTACGCTGAAGTAAACGCTTGCCAGCCGGCATCACCCCTCAGGTGGTGCCGGCTGGCAATCCGTCGGCCGACTATGGCGGGCGGTGCGTGGAGGCCTTGTGCCTGCCGGTTTAGCGTAGACCGGGTTTCGAACCTCGCACCGCCCGCCACCTTTATCGGTGGCGGCTTCTGCATGCACGCAAGGAGCCCAGCCATGACCCAGCCCCACTCCCCTGCCCCGCACCCGATTCGCGACACGCCTGCGAATGGCCCTGCGCTGGACCCGAACACCCTCATCGCCCTGCTGCACAGCATCGGCTCGGGCGCCGCCTCCGATGGCCAGCCCTGGCCGGAACGCCATCAGATGCCCGGTCGACGCATCGCCCTGGCGGACACCGACTGCTCCTTGGCCGGCCTTCGCGTGGTGCTGGAGATCCTGCTGGCCGCGCAGCGTGCCCGCGAGAACGGTGAGCTGGAGCAGTACGTCGGCCCTCGCGTCATGGAGGGCCTGATCATGGCTGGCATCGGCCTTACCGCACACGCCAGTACGCGCCTGCATCCGGAGGGGTGAGTGGCGTGGTGCCGCTGGGCGGCCAACGCGCTCTGTCTTGTGGTGGTGGTTGCGGCACAGGCGCAGTGGCCGGCGACGCCGGCGCCCTCGCCTGTCGCGTTCCAAAGCATCAACGACGATCGATTCTCACAACTGCGCCGCCAGGCGGTGCAGTTCGTGGACTCTCGGCCACGACAGGGCTTCCAGTTCGTCGAGCGGCGCCGAGATGCCGAGTTCCAGGTTCATTGCCGAGGCATACCCGTGCTGTGGCTGGAGAGGCGCTCGCACCATCTGCTGTTGCAGGTCTCACTGGACTCCGAGCAGCGGGCGCCCGCCGTTGTGCAGCTTGGTACGTTGCTTCAATGGCAGCTGGAGCCGGTGGGCTATCTGGAGCAGGTGCTGGCTGACGTGCCGGAACCTGTTCTGTCGGATCGGGTGCTGCAGATTCTTGCTAGTGATGTGCCTGATGGGGCGCGATGTGGCGTGCCGTAGTCGAGCATGGCTCGACTCTACAGGGCTCGGGCAGCAAGGGTTAGGGCTCCAGCCCTGCCGCTCGTCACCTGCGCGACAGGCATTGGCCCAGTGACCATGCGGGTCACCTCCCGGCATCGATCCAGCCCGCATCGCGCGCACGCGCAAGATCTTCTGGCGTATCGATATCCAGGCCCAGTTCCGGTGCCTGCAGGACATGCACCGTATCGACAGGAAGTTGCCGCAGGCGCGCTCCGAAGCCCCGGTCACCGGCTGCACCGACAGGGGTGAACCAGGCGCGCGGCACGACTGCGGGAACGCCAAGCGCATTTCCGTGGCGGGTGCCCGCGCACGTTGACGCTGCGGCGCGGGCACCGGAAAGCAGCGCCTGCAGATGGGAGCGCTCGATTGCGGGCTGGTCGCATGCCACGATCATCACCGCGGTCACCGTGGGCAGCAGGTGTGCGCCGGCAACCTGCAGGCTGCTCGCCAGGCCACGCTCCCAGTGGTGATTGGTTACCGGAGTGGCATCCAGCCCGGCAACGCTGGATGTCACGGCCTGTGCGTTCGCGCCCACCACGACCAGGACTTGCGCTGGCGCGAGCTCCCGCGCTAGCCGCACTACGCGGTGTACCAGGGTCTCGCCCTGCCGGGTCAGAAGCTGCTTGGGCTGGCCAAGTCGGGTGCTCCCGCCGGCAGCAAGCACGACGATCGCATGCGCGTCAGTCACCTGCCGTGCGCGCCTCGCCATTGCTGCAGCTGCGCGGCGATGCTGAGCGAAATCGCCTCTGGCCCTCGGCCGCCGATGTTCAGGCCGACCGGTGATCGAAGTCTCGGGGAAAGGCGGTGGCGCTGATCCGGTGTCAGCAGCTTGAACAGGTCCTCGCGCCTTCGCCGCGGACCCAGCAGTCCAATGAACGCGACGTTGGTATCAGCCAGGGCCACCAGCGCCTCCCGGTCCAGTTCGAAATCGTGATGCATTACCAGTGCCGCGTCGCACTGGTCGCCATGAAGGGCCTCGGCCGGGCTGGTCTGAAGATGCGTATCCGCGCACTGCCCGGCTGGGGCCCAGCGCGCTCGCCGTTCGGCCACGCTGACCCGCCACCCCAGGCCGCGCAGCAGCGGAACCAGGAAGGGCGTTTCGGGACCGCCCCCCAACACCAGGGCCCGCGGAAGCCGGGGCAACGGCAAACGCCACGCGCCCTCGCCAAAGGGCTGTGTACCCTCCATCGGATGCAGCTGCCACGCCTGCTCGCGATGGCCGGCACGGAAAACGACCTGCCCCGACGTGCGAAGGTCGCGCTGGAGTGACACGCCCTTGCGCAACCAAGCCTCGATCACGTCGTCGATGCCGGCCATGGCACGCAACGGCAGCAGCGCAATCCGAAGCCGGCCGCGGCAGCCGAGCGCGGACCCGCTCAACAGGTCGTCGTCACTGCGGGTGTCGATCTCGATCCAGTCGACCCGCCCTGCCGCGCTCACCTGCTCCGCGCGTCGCGCGAGCTCGGGCTCCAGGCATCCGCCGCTCAGCCAGCCGACCTGGCCGCCGTTGCAGAACAGCACCATGTCGCCGGCACCGGCGTAGGTGGAGCCATCGGTTTCCAGCACCAGCGCGAGCACGGCGTGCTCCCCCGCGCGCACGCGCGTCAAGGCCGTCTCGAGCACGCCGCGCGGGCTACCTTCGGCGAGGAAGCCCGGCGCTGCGGACAGGTCCTCGGCAAGATCGCCGGGCTCCCGTCCGCCTGCGGCGGAGGCCTCCAGAGCGGGCGAGGCTACGGGTCGGTCCATGCGCAACGTCAGCCTATGTCGGGCAAGCCGGGCAACAGCTTGTCCAAGGTGATGGGATAGCTGCGCACGCGCACGCCGGTTGCGTTGTAGATCGCATTGGCGATCGCGGCGCCAACCCCGCAGATGCCCAGTTCACCCACACCCTTGGCCTTCATCGGCGAGATCACCGGATCCAGCGTGTCGAGGAAGACCACCTCCTGGTACGGAATGTCGGCGTGCACGGGAACCTCGTAGCCAGCCAGGTCGTGGTTGATGAACAAACCAAGCCGTTTGTCGACCACCAGCTCCTCCATCAGGGTCGCGCCCGCACCCATCACCATCCCGCCGATGACCTGGCTGCGTGCAGACAGCGGATTGAGGATGCGGCCGCCATCGCATACGGCAAGCATGCGGCGAATGCGCGTCTCTCCAGTGTAGGCATGCACGGCGACCTCGCAGAAATGTCCTGCATAGGTGCCGACGTCGTAGCCTTGTTTGAAGTCGCCGAAGGCAATGCCGTCCTCCGCCGACAGGGTTCCCGCCTCCGCCAGCGTGATGGTCCGCCCATCCGCCTGGATGCGGCCATTGGCGAAGTTTGCGGTGTCGCCGTCGAAGCCGAGTTTCTCGCCCACCTTGCGGCGCAGGCTGACGCACGCCGCGTACACGCCCGCGGTGGAGCTTGCCGCGCCCCACTGGCCGCCGGAACCGGCGGAGGCGGGATGACGGGAGTCACCGAGGGTGACCTGGACCTGGTCCAGCGGCACGCCCATGGTCTCGGCTGCCGTCTGCGCGATGATCGTGTAGGAGCCGGTGCCGATGTCGGTCATGTCGGTCTCGACAACCACCCCGCCCTGGCCGTCAAGCCGGACCCGCGCCGCCGACTTCATCGTCGGTGCGCCGCGATAGCCCGCGGACACGCCCATGCCGACCAGCCAATGCCCTTCCCTGACCTGCGCCGGCTTGGCATTGCGCTTGTTCCAGTTGAAGCGCTCCGCGCCTTCGCGCAGGCAGCGCACCAGGTTGCGGTCGGAGAACTTCTTGGACGGATCGCCGGGCACGACCTCGGGCTCGTTGAGGATGCGGAACGCGATCGGATCGAGGCCCAGCTTCTCGGCCATTTCGTCCATCGCCACTTCCAGCGCCATGTGGCCCGGTGCTTCGCCCGGTGCGCGCATCGCATTGCCTTCGGGCATGTCGAGCGTGGCGATGTAGTTGGCCACCAGGCGGTTGGCGCCTGCATAGAGCTTGGGCGTCTGCAGGGTGCCGTTTTCGCCATCCTCGCCGTTGATGTTGCCCGACCAGTTCTCATGGGCGATGGCGGAGATCCGGCCATCCTTTCCGCAGCCGATCCGCACGCGCTGGAGGGTGGCGTGCCGGTGCGTGGTGTTGTTGGGCATCAACGGGCGTTGCAGCGCGATCTTCACCGGTCGCCCGACCTGCTTGGCCGCCAACGCGGCCAGCACCGCGTCGGCGCGGATGAACAGCTTGCCGCCGAAGCCGCCGCCGATATAGGGCGAGTCCACGCGCACCTTGGCAGGGTCGATGCCGAGGATCGCCGCCATGCCCTGCCTGGCCCAGTCGATCATCTGGTTCGCCGTCCACAGCGTGAGCGTGTCACCCTCCCAGGCGGCGATGGTGGCGTGCGGCTCCATCATCGAATGACTTTCGTCGGAGGTGTGATAAGTCTCGTCGAGCTTGACCGCGGCGCTCGCGTAGGCGGTGTCGAAATCGCCCAGCGCCTGCCGGTCGGGCTTGCCGTCACGCCCCTTTGCCAGCGGCGCGGTCGGTGCCAGGGCCGGGAAATCGAAGCGGCCCTTGCTGCGCTCGTAGCGGGTGCGGATCAGCGCCGCGGCGGCGCGGGCCTGCTCGAAGGTCTCTGCCACCACGCAGGCGATGGCCTGGTGGTAGTGGGCCACTTCGGGTCCGCCGAACAGCGGCGCGTTGTTCCAGTTCGATTTGCCGACCGGCTTGGTTTCCGGTGCGGTGATGACCGCCAGTACGCCGGGCGCGGCACGTGCGCGGGAGGCATCCATCGAAATGATGCGCCCCTTGCCGATACCCGCACCGACGATGTAGCCGTAGGCCTGGTTCGGCGCCACGTCATGGCGCTCGTAGGCATAGGGGGCGGTGCCGGTGGTCTTGCGCGGACCGTCGATGCGCGGCGTCGGTTTGCCGACGACCTTGGCCTTGTCGAACAGGTTGTCGCCGGCGGGGGCGTTGAATTGAAGGGGCATCAGCGCTCTCCTTCCACCAGCACGGCCGCGAGGGTGCGCTCGGCGAGCGCGATCTTGAACGCGTTCTCCGGCGTCGGACGGGCGCCGGCGAACACCTGCCGGGTCGCGGCCTTTACGCCATCGCGCAGCAGCGGCTCGGCTGCCTCGACGCGCCACGGCTTCGGCGCAACCCCACCGAAGGCGAACCGCGCCGAACCGTCTCGCTGCACGACCGCAGCGACCGACACCAGTGCGAACGCATAGGACGCGCGGTCACGTACCTTGTGGTACACGTGCCGACCGCCCAGGGGCTCCGGCAGCGTGACGTGGGTGATCAGCTCACCGCGCTGCAGCACGTTGTCCTGCTGCGGCCTGTCGCCGGGGGAACGATGGAAATCGGCAATCGGGATGCTGCGCGTACTGCCGTCACCGCTGACGGTCTGGATCGAGGCGTCCAGCACCCGCAGGGCCACCGCCATGTCGCCCGGATAGGTCGCGATGCAGCTGTCCGAGGTGCCGATCACGCCCATCTGCCGGGAGAACCCCTCGAGTGCGCCGCACCCTGATCCGGGCAGGCGCTTGTTGCAGGGCAGATGGGGATCGTAGAAATACGGGCAGCGCGTGCGCTGCAGCAGGTTGCCGCCGGTGGTGGCTTTGTTGCGCAGCTGCCCGGAGGCGCCTGCCACGATCGCGCGGGTCAGCACCGCGTAGTCGCGGCGCACGCGCTCATGCGAGGCCAGCGCGGTATTGGTCACCAGCGTGCCGATGCGCAGGCCGCCCTCGTCGGTGGGTTCGATCCTGTCCAGGCCGATGTCCTGCACATCGACCAGGTGCGCTGGCGTCTCGACCTCAAGCTTCATCAGGTCGAGCAGGTTGGTCCCTCCGGCCAGGAACTTCGCGCCCTCGATACCGGCGACGGCCTTGGCGGCCTCGGCCGGGGATTTCGCGCGTTCGTAACTGAAGGCCCTCATGCGCGCCTCCCTGCAGGGGTCACGCCTGCAACCTCTTCCATCGCCTCGGCAATATTGGAATAGGCTCCGCAGCGGCAGAGGTTGCCGCTCATGCGTTCGCGCATCTCCATGTTGGTGGCCCGGGGCCGTGCGCTGACGTCTGCCTGCACATGACTGGGGACACCCCGCTTGATCTCGTCCAGTACCGCCACCGCCGAGCAGATCTGCCCCCGGCGTGCAGTACCCGCACTGGTAGCCGTCATGCTTGATGAAGGCGGCCTGCAGCGGATGCAGGTCATCGGGGGTTCCGAGGCCTTCGATGGTGGTGATGGCATCGCCCTGGTGCTGCACCGCCAGGCTGAGGCAGGCATTGATGCGCTCACCGTTGACCAGCACGGTACAGGCACCGCATTGACCGTGGTCGCAGCCCTTCTTGGTCCCGGTCAGCTTCAGATGTTCGCGCAGGGCATCAAGCAGCGTAGTCCGCGTGTCGAGCTCAAGCTCCCGCCGCTTGCCGTTGACGGTCAACGCCACCGTGCTGATGACCGGCGGCCTGGGCGGCGGGGGCGTCGCCAGTTCGGCGGCGAGCGATGACGCCCCCGGTGCGGCGGACATTGCCACGGTCGTGACGCCGCCGGCGATCACCTGGCGACGCGTCAACTTCATTCCTTCATCACAACTTGGCACAGTGACCTCCTGGCGTTCGGGAAAATCCCGTGGCTGGATGGACGCGCTCACACTACCCAAGGGGCACTATGCCCATCTGCGGGGTACAGGCCTGTGAAGTCGGCGACATGTACGATCCGACCAATGCAGGCAACCGCGACTTTTACTCTTCAGCGCGGCACTCTTGAACCATGCGTATGCTTCACTGGATGGCTCACAGTTCTGTTTATCCCTCACGGCGCTGGCTTCGAGGGTTCGGGCTCGTGGATAGAGCCCTCTAACAATGCCACGTAGGTATCCAGCCTGGTGCGAAGGCCGATCAGCATCCAGCCCAGCAGGTACAGCAGCACCATGGCGAAGATAAGCAGTGCGCCTAGCAATCCAACATCGAAAGCGCCCGCCCAGTCGCCCCATTTCCATCCGCGGAACTGCAGGTAGAGGGCAATCAACAGCGGGAATGGTCCAAGCCGCTGCAGCCCGCCATACATCATGCCCATGCGCTCAATCATGTTTGTGCGCAGGTGACTGACGTACTTGAGGCGCCGCTCGCGCTGGACGCGCGGGAATCCGCGAAGCTCGGTCACCACCGCTTGCCAGTGCGCGAAATCGCCATCCATCTCCCGCGCGTGCGAGAGCCGAGGCTGACTGAACTGGCGAATGCCCCTGCGGGCGGCCAGGACGCCCCCGACAATGAACCCTCCAATTTCGATTGCCAGGCAGGCAACAACCACCTGGAGCACTACGCCAACAGGCAGCCATCGATCCGGAAGCTGGCCTGTGAGAATGCCGACGATCGCCGCACCCATGCCGATGCGGAACGCCCACGTCTCCTCCCTGCCCGCCTTCGGGTAGATGCTGTGCTCAACCAGCCCCTGCACCCGCTGATAGAGCCAGTGGAATGTCAGTTCCTGCGAATCCGTCGTTGCCGGCGGATCGACGCCGCCCCTTGCCTGCATGTCCATTGCGCCCCTGCCCCGGCCGGCGCAGATGCCGGCCGCCCCATCGTACCTGAGCGCGCTTCGGAAGGCGCCTCAGCGGGAATCACATACCCAGTTCCGACAACCCCGGATGATCGTCCGGGCGACGCCCCAACGGCCAATGGAACTTGCGGTCGCTTTCCTTGATCGGCAGGTCGTTGATGCAGGAGAAGCGGCGCTGCATCAGGCCATCCTCTCCGAATTCCCAGTTTTCGTTGCCATAGGAACGGAACCAGTTGCCGGAGTCGTCGTGCCATTCGTACGCGTAGCGGACCGCAATGCGGTTTTCGGTAAAGGCCCAGAGCTCCTTGATCAGGCGGTACTCAAGTTCCTTGTTCCATTTGCGTGCCAGGAACTGCCGGGCTTCCTCCCGGCCATTGGTGAATTCGGCACGGTTACGCCACTGGGTGTCGAGCGAATAGGCAAGCGACACCTTGTCGGCATCGCGGGAATTCCAGCCATCCTCGGCAAGGCGCACCTTCTGCATGGCCGATTCAAGGGTGAACGGAGGAAGTGGCGGACGGGGTTGTTCTGCGGACACGGGGAGACCTCCAATCGAAATGGATATACGGGTTGCTTCAAAGGATCTGGCGTACCCAGGCGCTAACGCTTGGCCTGTTCCAACAACAGCTTCGCGACATCCTTCGCGGTGTCTGCGGCGCTGTAATCACCCATCACACGCGACAGGGTGATGGCGCCTTCCATCAGGATCAGCAGCTGACGGGCCAGGTCCGCCGGCTGCTCCACATCCAGTTGTTCGGTAAGTTCCCGCGTGTAATCGAGCAGCTTCTGCTTGTGATTCCGCGCGATTTCCCGGATCGGATCGGCAGGGTCGCCGACCTCCCCTGCGGTATTGATGAAGGCGCAACCGCGATAGCCCTCGGACTGGAACCAGTTCTTGAGCACGGTGAACATGCCGAGGATGCGTGCTTCCGGGCTGTCCGCCTTCTCGCACTCATCCCGGAACCAGGCGAGCCAGCGCACGTCGCGCGCCTTCAATGCAGCGGCGGCCACGTCGTCCTTGTTCTCGAAGTGGCGGTAGATGCTCTTGCGCGCCACGCCCGAGGTCTTCACCAGCAGGTCCATGCCGGTGGCGTGGATCCCGTTCTGGTAGATCAGGGCCTCGGCCGTGGCCAGGATCTTCTGGTCGGTGGTGAGCTTGCTCATGGCTGTAAGGTAGAACGAGCGTTCTACTCTGTCAACAGGCGATCGCGAGCGATTGGTGTGCGCACATCCATGCAAGACGATCTATCAAGAAATCCGGACACTTCATCACCCGGACGCCTGATTGCAGGCGCAAAGTACGTCTCACCACCCACCCATGAGAGTTTCCGCATGAACACCTTCGCCCGTACCCTGGCCGTTGCCGCCCTCGCCCTCTCGGTCCAGGCCGGCCTGTCCGCGCAGGCCGCCGAACCGGCCAAGCCGGCTCCGGTCACCGCCATCGCGCGCACTGCCAGCTACATCACCACCGCCGACGGCGTGCAGCTGTACTACAAGGACTGGGGCCCGAAGGACGGCCCGGTCGTGACCTTCAGCCATGGCTGGCCGTTGAATTCGGACAGCTGGGAGTCGCAGATGATCTTCCTGGCCAACCATGGCTACCGCGTCATCGCGCATGACCGTCGCGGCCACGGGCGCTCCAGCCAGCCGTGGGACGGCAACGACATGGATCACTACGCCGATGACCTGGCCACGGTGATCAACACACTGGACCTGCACGATGTGACCCTGGTGGGCTTCTCCACCGGTGGTGGCGAAGTGGCGCGCTACATCGGCCGGCATGGCACCGGCCGGGTCAAGAAGGCCGTGCTGATCAGCTCGGTGCCGCCGTTCATGCTGAAGACCGCCGACAACCCCAACGGCCTGCCGATCGAAGTGTTCGATGGCATCCGCAAGGCACAGATGGATAACCGCGCGCAGCTGTACCGGGACATTCCGTCGGGCCCGTTCTATGGCTTCAACCGCCCCGGTGCGAAGGTGTCGCAGGGGCTGATCGATGCGTGGTGGGCGCAGGGCATGCAGGGCGGCCACAAGAACACCTACGATTCGATCGCCGCGTTCTCGGCCACCGATTTCCGCGCCGACCTGAAGAAGTTCGATGTCCCCACCCTGGTGATCCACGGTGACGACGACCAGATCGTGCCGATCGATATCTCTGGCCGCCAGTCAGCGAAACTGATCAAGGGCGCCAGGCTGATTGTCTACCCGGGTGCGCCGCATGGCCTGACCGACACCCACAAGGACAAGGTCAACCAGGACCTGCTGACGTTCCTGCAGGAAAAGTGAGTGGCCAGGGCTCCGGCGCGGTGCCGGAGCCCTTCTGTTGCCTGGCGCCCACCTTCATGGACGCGCCGCGGTCGGCATCTGGAATGTGAACACGGTGCCGTCGCTCTCACTCGACTGCACGTCCAGTGTGCCGCCGTGGGACTTGGCAATTTCCGATGCAATGTAGATGCCCAGGCCAAGCCCTGGCTTGGGCAGCTCGCCCTGCTCACGCGAAAACGGGCTGAAAATCGTCCCCAGCCGCTCAGGCGCAATGCAGCCGGCGTTATGCACATCCAGCGTGAGGCGATGGGATGCGGCATGAACCCTCAGCGTGACTGGGGCGGAGCGCTCGCCGTGCTGGGCTGCGTTGGTCAGCAGGTTGGCCAGCAGCTGCGACAGCCTGCCGGTGTCGCAGACCACGCCACCTTCGATCCGCATCTGGACGTTGATGTCCTGCCGACCGGTAGCGATCGCCACTTCTTCTGCAACCTGTTCAAGCGCCGCCTGCAAGGTGTGGCTTTCCTGGAGCGAGACCGGAATGCCTCCTCCCAGCCGCCCCCTGGCGAAATCAAGCACATCACCGATGAGGCCATCCATCCGGGTGACGCCGGCGGCGATGTGCGCGAGCATCCGCTGCTGGCGCTCGGAAGTTGCCTCAAGTTCCAGTGAATCGGCGGCCACGCTGATGGCCTGCAGCGGGCTGCGGAGGTCATGGCCCAGCACCGCGATGAACTGATCGCGCAGATCGGAAACACGCTGTGCCGTTGAAAGGGCTGTCTCTGCCTCCAGCAGCTGATCCTCTTTGTCGAGGTAGTTGCCAACGAGGTCGGCAAGCAGCTCCATGGATCGTTGGACATGCGCCTCATCGAAGTTGCCCGGCGACGAATCAATGGCACACAGGGTGCCGAAGAAACTGCCATCCGGCCGATGGATCGGCACGGAGGCGTAACTCTCCAGCCCATAGATCCTGGGCGTATGGTGTTTGGAATACAGCGGATGTGCACTGGCGTGCGCGAACACCACGGAGGTCGATGACTGCCTGATCTCGTCACAGAGGGTGGTTTCGAGGACCAGCTGCCCGCCCGGAACGAGCCCGAACCCCAGGGTGTCCAGGGTGGCGCAGGCGGTCCACGTGGTTTCTGTCACCCGGGCAATCGCGGTGAATCTTGAGCCTGTGATATGGGCGACGGTTTCAAGGATGCGCGGCACTGCTTCAATACGGCCGATCTCAGCGATGTCATTCAGCAGGTGGGGATCGGTCAGTGTGTGCATGTAGTGGCAGTCGGGCGCAGTGGTGCATCATCCCATGAATCCAGCCACGAACACTCAGTCCGCCCCGCCCCGTGCGTTGCGCCGCAGCGATTGCGGGGGCTGGCCGAAGGCGCGCAGGAAGGCACGTCGCATGCGTTCGGTATCACCGAAGCCCGTTTCAGTCGCCACTTCATCCATCGTGTAGCGGCTCTGCTCGATCAACACGCGAGCGGCCTCCACCCGCAGGCCCTCCACTGCCTTGGCGGGGGATTGCCCGGTTTCCTCGCGGAACGCGCGACTGAACTGGCGGGTGCTCAGATGCGCGGCCTGCGCCAGTTCTTCAACCGACAAGGTGGCGCGCAGATTGCGGTGTGCAAAGGTCAGCGCGTTCTGGATGCGATCAGACCGGGCATCCAGCTCGAGCAGCACTGAATGCTGGGACTGCCCGCCTCCGCGCCGATGGTAGATCACCAGCTTCCGGGCCACCGCCCTGCACAGATCCGCACCGAAGTCCTGCTCGATCATGCCAAGCGCCAGGTCCAGCCCCGCGCTCATGCCGGCGGAGGTCCAGATCGGGCCATCGGTGATGAAGATGCGGTCTTCCTCCACCTGCGCGGCGGGAAAGCGCTGCCTGAGCGCACGTGCGTGGAACCAGTGCGTAGTGGCGCGGCGCCCGTCCAGCAACCCCGCTTCGCCGAGAAGGAACGCGCCGGTGCACACCGACGCGGTCCTGCGCGTGCGTGCGGCCGCATGACGGATCGGATCGATCAGCGCGCCGCTGGACGGGGCTGGCTCCAGCAGGCCGGCCACGATCATGGTATCCAGCGGCTGCTGCGCAAGCGGCGCTGTCTGCATGGCCATGCCAAGCGAGCTGGGCACCAGCCCGCCCTGTTCGGACAGCATGTGCAGATCGTAAAGGCGCTCGCCTTCGGTGGCATTGGCCAGTTCGAAGGCGGACGCCGCGGCGATCGCCATGGTCTGGAATCCGGCGGGCAGGACAAATCCAACACTGGGCATGACGGTTTTTCAGGGGTGGCCGTAAACGAGGTATATACGACATTTACGACACGTACAAGCCGGCCTAGATTTCCCCTGACCCCGGCGACGTTCGCCGGTTCGGACTGACCTCTGTGAACGACCCTACCCATCACGGCACCGCACTCATCACTGGCGCATCGTCCGGCATCGGGGCGATCTATGCCGATCGCCTGGCCCACGCCGGCCATGACCTGATCCTGGTCGCGCGACGCGCCGACCGCCTGCGCCAACTGGCCGAAGCGCTGGCCCGCAGCACCGGCCGCACGGTGGACATCGTCGCCGCGGACCTGACCATCCCCGACGGGCGTGCCGAAGTTGAAAAGGTCATTCAAGGCCGAGCGGATATCCAGGTGCTGGTCAACAATGCCGGCATCGGCGCTACGGCGCCCCTGCTGCAGTCGGACATCGGCGAGATGGAGCGCATGATCACGCTCAACGTGAACGCCGCGATGCGCCTGGCCTATGCTGCAGCGCCGGTGTTTGTGGCACGTGGCCGGGGCACGATCATCAACATCGCCTCCATCGTCGCGCTGGCACCGGAGCTGCTCAACGGGGTCTACGCGGGAAGCAAGGCGTTCGTGCTGGCGTTCTCGCAGTCGCTCCACCATGAGCTGGCCGACAAGGGCGTGCGCGTCCAGGTCGTCCTGCCGGGTGCTACCGCGACGGACTTCTGGCACCTTTCCGGCCTGCCGGTGGAGCACCTGCCACAGGGCATCGTGATGAGCGCCGAAGACATGGTGGATGCGTCCCTGGCCGGGCTGGCGCAGGGTGAGCTTGTGACCATTCCCGCGCTTCCGGACATCGCTGAGTGGGACGCCTTCGAGCACGCACGCAAGGCGATGGCACCGGGCCTTTCGCTCGCGCAGCCGGCGCCGCGCTATGTGAGCGGCGCCTGATCGGCGAACGGCTTGCAGCTGCCCGGCGTGGTGGAGTGCGATAGCCGGGGATGGCGTCGCTACAGCGCCAGTTCCCTGGCAAGGAACGGCGCCGTCCTGCTGTCCTTGGCGCGGGCCACCTGGCGTGGCGTACCCTTCGCCACGATGGTTCCACCTGCGCCGCCTGCGCCCGGGCCGACGTCAATCACCCAGTCGGCCTGTGCGACAGAGCGCATGTCGTGCTCGATCATCACCACGGTGTTTCCCGCGTCCACCAGCTGCTGCAACTGCACCAGCAGCCTGTCTGCGTCCAACGCATGCAGGCCGGTGGTGGGTTCGTCCAGTACATAGAGCGTGCGGCCGCGTTGGCTGCGCTGCAGCTCGGTCGCCAGCTTGATGCGTTGCGCCTCGCCCCCTGAAAGCTCCGTGGCCGGCTGGCCGAGCCTGAGATAGCCCAGGCCGATCTCCTGCAGCAGCTGCAGCGGCCGCGCGATGGCTTCCTCACCGGCGAAAAATGCCTGTGCCTGGTCGACCGTCATCTGCAGGACTTCGGCAATGTTGCGGCCGTTCCACAACACCTTCAGCGTGGCCTCGTTGTAGCGGGCGCCATGGCAGGCGGGGCATGGCGCATAGACACTGGGCATGAACAGCAGTTCGACGCTTACGAAACCCTCGCCTTCGCAGGTCTCGCACCGGCCCTTGGCTACGTTGAACGAGAAGCGACCTGCATCGAAGCGGCGGCGTCGCGCGTCGGGGGTCGCGGCGAACAGCTTGCGGACGTGATCGAACAGGCCGGTATAGGTGGCCAGGTTGGAGCGTGGCGTGCGGCCGATCGGTTTCTGGTCCACCTGCACCACGCGCTGGATGGCATCCACGGCTCCGGCAAGCTGGCCCCGCGTCGCTTCGATCACGGTTGGCCCGTCCTCGGGCGTACTGTCGGCGCTGTCGTCCACGGGCTCGTGCCCCAGGTGCAGCAGCATCAGCTCGGGCAGCGCCTGCGCCATCAGGCTGGACTTGCCCGATCCGGAAATGCCGGTCACTGCGGTCAGCACTCCCAGCGGCAGCTGCGCGTCCACGCCCTGCAGGTTGTGGCGGTGGATGCCCTTCAGCTCCAGCCAGCGGTCGGCGCTGCGTTGCCGGCTGGCAGGCGCAGGCACCTGGTCGAACAGGTACCGCGCGGTGCGCGAGTCCTCGATGCGGCGCAGGCCGTCGGGCTCGCCACTGTAGAGAACGCGCCCGCCGTGCTCGCCCGCTTGCGGTCCCACGTCCACCAGCCACTGTGCACGTCGCATCAGCTCCAGATCGTGTTCAACGACGAACACCGAGTTGCCGCCATCGCGCAGCCGGTCCAGCGCGTCGTACAGCGCCTGGCTGTCGGCCGGATGCAGGCCGGCCGAGGGCTCATCGAGCACGTACAGCACACCAAACAGCAACGAGCTGAGCTGTGTGGCCAGCCGCAGGCGCTGCAGTTCGCCGGCCGACAGCGTGGGCGTGGCGCGATCCAGCGAGAGATACCCCAGGCCCAGCTCGCGCAGCTGCCGTACCCGCGCCATGACCCCACCCGCCAGTCGCTGCGCGGCCAGGCGTTTTTCCTCCGACAGGGCCGAGGTCAGCCGCACATCGGGCGCGCCTTCGTGGGTCGCACGGCCAGTGGCTGCCCGCTTGGCGCGATCGCGGGGCGTCGCACTCCTGCGGGTGCGTGCGCCGTGGCTGTGTGCACTGAAGTCACCCTGCGCGATGGGCTCGAGCAGCCCGGCCAGTTGATCCAGCGGCAGCCGCATGAATTCACCGATGTCCACACCGGCAAAGGTGACCGAAAGCGCTTCGGGCTTCAGTCGCTTGCCCTGGCAGGCGGGGCACAGCTTGCCTTCCATGTAGCGCGAGACACGCTTGCGCATCAGCGCGCTCTGAGTGTTGGCGAAGGTGTGCAGCACGTAGCGGCGGGCGCCGGTGTAGGTGCCCATGTAACTGGGCTCCAGCTTGCGCTTGAGTGCGGCACGCGTCTCGGCAGGCGTGAAGCCGGCATAGACGGGCACGGTCGGCGTGTCCTCGGTGAACAGGATCCACTCCCGGTCCTTCTTCGGCAGCTTCTTCCACGGCACGTCGATGTCGTAGCCCAGGGTGACCAGGATGTCGCGCAGGTTCTGGCCATGCCAGGCCGGCGGCCAGGAGGCGATGGCGCGCTCGCGGATGCTCAGCGACGGGTCCGGCACCATCAGCGCTTCGGTCACTTCGTAGACGTGGCCCAGCCCATGGCAGGTGCTGCAGGCCCCCTGCGGCGTATTGGGCGAGAAGTCCTCGGCGTACAGCATGGGCTGGTGGGCCGGGTACGCGCCTGCACGCGAATACATCATGCGTACCAGGCTGGACAGCGTGGTCACGCTGCCCACCGATGAACGTGCGTTGCTGGCACCGCGCTGCTGCTGCAGGGCCACCGCCGGCGGCAGGCCGTCGATGGCATCCACGTCGGGCACGCCCGCCTGGTCGATCAGGCGGCGCGCATACGGTGCGACGGATTCGAAGTAGCGCCGCTGGGCCTCGGCGAAGACCGTGCCGAACGCCAGCGAGGATTTGCCCGAACCCGATACCCCGGAGAACACCACCAGCGCATTGCGTGGAATGGAGACGTCGACGTTCTTCAGGTTGTGCTCGCGTGCGCCGCGGACCTCGATGCAGCCGCTGGCCGCGGCTGCGCATGACGACTCGCCAAAAGGGGTGTTGGACATCTTCGCGATCCTGCTGCCAATGAGTGGAATACATGCATGCGCACACGGGCGGCTATTGTCGCTGCTGCAGGGTGAATGGAGTGAGGGGATGTTGATTGCGTGCAGCGTCGGAACACCAGGTGGCCGACGCCAACCGCGCCACGCGGCTGATTGTTAACCTGCATTGGCTGAAGGCTTGACGCCACGTTGCCGCACCCTTGATGCAGCCGCTCACAGTGCGGCTCCTATGCTGGGCCTGCCACTACGGCAGTGGGACCCAACCTGGAGATTCACCATGCAACGCGATCAGAAAGACCTGCCCCACCCGGACCCGGAAGCACAGCGCACCGATCCGGTCAGCCCGCTTCAGGCCAAGCTGCATAACCATCGCAATCATGAAGAGGCGTTGCAGGAGACGTTCCCGGCCAGTGACCCGATCTCGCCCTTCGTCGCAGCCCCGACGCCCGACGAGCAGGCCGCGCGCCTGGGTGAGCGGGTCAAACTGCCAGACCGCGAAACGGATGAGGAGGCCGGTGGAGGTGAGCAGTGATCCGGCGCGGCTTTGCACGCGTCGCGGCGGCCACGGCGCGGTTGTCCGGCAGTCTTGGGGCATTCGTCGCGGCACTGGGGGTGATCATTGCCTGGGCCGCCAGCGGCCCGGCCTTCCACTTCAATGACACCTGGCAGCTGGTGGTGAACACCGGCACCACCATCGTGACGTTCCTGATGGTATTCCTGATCCAGCATACCCAGAACGCTGACACCGCTGCGCTGCACATCAAGCTGGACGAGCTGATCCGGGTCAGCAAGGACGCCAACCAGGAGCTGCTGAACCTGGAATCGATGGAGCCGGCCCATCTTGAAGAGATACGCCAGCGCTACGAGGCACTGGCGAAGACCGCTGCAGACATCAAGTCCAAGAAGGAGCGCTGCATGCCCTGCGAAGCGGACGCAACCGCCGAAGCCTGAGGTCACCGCTGCGGCGGCGGCGGCCTACAGCGCCGCCGGTGTGAGGCCCTGCCTGGCGGGGCCCTCCAGCAGGGCCCCGGTGGCGGAAAAGCGGCTGCCGTGGCACGGGCAGTCCCATGTGCGTTCATGGCCATTCCATTGGACGACGCACTTGAGGTGCGGGCACAGCGCCGACATTGCGTGCAGCTGGCCATCATCATCGCGGTAGATCGCGGTGCGCTCTCCGCCCACGTCCAGCAGCGCACCGCACCCGCGGCCCAGCTCGCTGGGAGCGCGCGACCCCGCGGTTTCAAGGCGATCGCCCACCATGTGCCGCGCAACCGTGGCGTTGGTGCGGGCCCAGCCTGCAGCCGAGCGCAGCGGAGTAAAGCGCATGGGGCTGAGCAGCTGCTCGATCTCGCTGGTCGTTCCCGTGATTCCCTCCGTGATCGCGCGCGCGGCCACGCCCGCCCAGGTCAATCCATCCGGCCCATAGCCGGTAGCGACCCATACATTGTCGTGCGCGCTGCTGCCGATGTAGGGCAGCTGATCCGCGGCCCGGAACTGCTGCGCGGACCAGCACAGCGGCTCGCCCTGCACGCTGAAGTTGCGACGCGCGTCGGCGACCAGATGCTGGGCCGGATCCATCGCCGGGGTTTCGCCAGTGCGATGTGTCTCCCCGACCAGCACCAGCCAGTCGCGGCCATCAGCGCCATGCACCCCGCGCAGCGAGCGGTGCCGGTCGGCGATCCAGTGAATGCCTGCCGCTGGCGGATTGGCCACCGGTACCGCTACGCCGTATTCGCGGTACACCTCCATTTCGGCCTGCACCAGGTTGAATCCTGCTGGCGAGTGGGTGGCCAGCACAAAGTGCCTGGCATGAATGCGGGCACCAGGGGCCGTCGCCACTCCGGCTGAAGCCTCGATGCGGGTGATCCGGGTCCAGTCGTGGATGCGCACGCGGCCCACCAGATGACGGGCCAGTTCCCTGCAGAACGCCGCCGGATGCAACTGCGCCTGGTCGGGAACGCGGAAAGCGTGGGCCAAGGTGAACGGCAGCCCGGATTGGCGGTGCTCGCAATGCAGGCCAACGCGTTGGTAGGCCTGCAGCTCGCGTTCGAACTGCGCCGTGGCCTCGCGCGAACGCTCCTGCACGCCGTACTGCATGGCCACGCGCTCGAAGCCACAGTGCAGATCGTAGCGGTGGACCAGTGTTTCGATGGAACGCAGCGCGTGTTGCCGCCACTGCACGACACGACGTGCCGTGTCACCGCCCCAACGCGCGATCAGGTCTGCCATCCGGGACACGGGAGCGTAAAGATTGCCGGTTGACATCACCGTGTTGCGCCCGCCGATGGGGCCGGCATCCACCACCACCACATCCAGGCCGCTGTCGGCCAAGCGGGCGGCGGTCAACAGGCCGGTCATGCCTGCACCGACCACGAGCACGTCCGCGCGCGTGGCCCCGACGAGAGGGCGGAAGCCGTGCGGATCGGAGTCAGCTGACCATAAGCTGGCGCGCGGGGACGGGTCGGCCATGAAAAGGATCCTTGCAGGTTCATCGGAGAGCCTTCCCTGATACGCCCTGCCGGGTGAAACGACGGTGGCGTGCCCGTGCAGGAAATCCTCACGTGCGTGGCAGTGCCGCGGTGAGGATCAAGACGGGGTGAGTGCCGCATGGACACGATGCCTGCGTCGCCTGTGCGAACCGCGACCCTCTGCTTGCAGCGTGGTTGCTAGCTTGGCTGCATGGAGGGCCAGGCAGTGAGCACGCACCTGGAAATCGACCTGATGATCGCGCAACTGGAGGAAATGCTGCCCACCTGGGCGGCGTTCTATCCCGAGCCGCAGTTCATCCGCATGCTCGCCGAGGCGCTGGACTACATCGCTGCCAGTGCTGACCCGGATGCCCGCCTGTACTGCGTGATGCGCACCGGGCACCTCGATTCGTGTAGCGGCGAGATCCCCTGGGCGGCGCGGTATGGAGACCGCTAGGCCGATCGATCACGCCGCGACGGCATAGGGTTCCACCAACCTGGCAAGGACATCCATCGCCGTCTCGGTTGGTGCATCGTCACCGGTCCGCTGGGCGAACCCTGACCAGTCCGCGCGGGCAAGACTCTTCAACTGCTCGGGTTGCGTCGGCAGCCAGCGCATCGGCCAGAACGGGAGACGCCGGTTGCCTACCCTGCCGCGCTGCAGTTCGATCAGTCCCGTGTGGCTTGTAGCACCGAGTACCCGCGAGTACGCCACGCTCAAGCCATCTTCGGGCCCCTCCATGTACTGCAGGAAACGGGCGCCATCGAACAGCAGTACGCCGGTAACGCCGGCATTCCGGTTGAAGCGGGAGGCATCATCGACCAGGTCGTCCAGCTTCCCGCTGCGCAGGCCCAAAGGATCACCCGCAACGGCCGGGCCCGCTTCACTTATGTATGCGACTGCCCTGATCGGCATTGGCTGCTCCTGTAGCGAATCCCCCCAGATTCCGTATCGCAAGCATAGGCCAACCGCGCCGACGATATGTTCCGGCCCTGTGTATTCTGCGAATCAGTTGGGTTCGGGCTGACAGACGGTACGCAGCACGGGCCTGGCCTACGGGTCTGCCCGGGCCCATCGGGCGAGATTCTGCTTCACTTCCGCGATGCCGGCCCAAGGGTCCTTGCGGCGACGTCTGAGCTTTGCGGGCACGTCCTTGATCGTGAAGGCGTCGGCGCGCTTGAGTTTCGCCAGATCACCCCAGGCGATCGGCAGTGCCACCGGTGCGCCCGGCCGGGCGCGCAACGAATAGGACGCGACCGCCGTTGCACCGCGCCCATTGCGCAGATAGTCGACGAAGATCCGCTTGTTGCGCAGGCTCTTGGTGGCGGTTGCCAGGAACCGCTGCGGTTCGGACTGTGCCAATGCATCGGCGAAACCCTTCGCAAAACGCTTGGTCAGGTCCCAATCGCACCCTGGGTTGAGCGGCACGACCACGTGCAGGCCCTTGCCGCCAGAGACTCGCAGGAACGATTCCAGCTCCAGCTGCGCCAGCAGTTTCCGGATGTCGGTTGCCGCTTTCTTGACTTCGGCAAAGGGCACATCCGGTCCGGGATCCAGATCGAACACCACCCGGTCGGCCCTGTCGGGCGCCTCGGCGTGGCTGCCCCAAGGGTGGAACTCCAACGCGTTGAACTGCACCAGTTCCAGCAGGCTGGCTGCGTCCCGCACCACCAGGTAATGGGCGTTGATGCCGCTTTCCTCCTTCAGCCTTACCGAATCGACCAGCGCCAGCCCGGCCGTATGGTGTTTCTGGAAGAAGCAGGGCTTTGCGGTGCCACTGGGGCAGCGGATGATCGACAGCGGACGATCCACCACCTCGGGCAGGAGGTGCTCCATCACTGCTGCGTAGTAATCCCACACGTCCTGCTTGGTGTAGCCGTCGCCGGGAAACAGGATCTTGCCTGGGGACGACAGCACGGGGGGCGCGCGATCCGTTGCCGGCGCCCTTTCCACCCGGCGCCCACGCCGCGCGGGCGCTTGCGACCGCGCGGCGGCCGGGGCCGCTCCGGCGCGATCGGAATCGGCGAGGTCGGCGATATCCTTGTCCGCCCGCACCGCCTTCAGCGACGCCTGGCGCAACAGTTGCTGCCCACCGATTCCGCGGTAGAAGACCTCCACCACGAAACGCGGTTCGAACCAGGTCGCAGCGCGCAGATCGGTGTCCTGCGTGGGCACGTACGCGGTTGGCTTGCGGCCGCCGCCGCCCTTGATGCGCTTGCTGATGTCGCCAATCAGTTCATCCGAGAACCCGGACCCGACGCGCCCTGCGTAGAGCCAGCCATGCGTTGCGTCTGGCCGGGCCAGCAGCAGCGAACCAAAGCCGGTGCGGCTGCCTTTGGGTGCGGTGTAGCCCACCACCGCGAACTCGTCGCTGGCCAGCTGCTTCGTCTTGCGCCAGTCCTCGCTGCGGCCGCTGTGGTAGCTGCGATCGGCGCGCTTGGAAATGATGCCCTCGAAGTGCTGCTCACCGGCCAGACGATAGGCCTGGTCGCCATCCCCCTGTACATGCGAACTGAAGGCCAATGGGCTGCCCTGCCCCTCCAGCACCGATTGCAGCAGGGTCTTGCGCTCAAGCAGGGGCGCATCGGCCACATCCACGCCATCAAGATGCAGCAGATCGAACAGCGCATACGTCAGGACGCCTTGCTTCTCGCCGGAAAGCGTGGCCTGCAGCAGGTTGAAGTCTTCCTTGGTGCCGGCGCCGGCGATCAGCTCGCCGTCCAGTGCCGCCGAAGTCAGGCCCAGGGCCGCGATCGCATCACGTATTTCGGGAAGTTTGGCGGTCCATTC
The DNA here is from genome assembly GCF_059370155.1 of Stenotrophomonas sp. YJH_SMC_73. NCBI lineage: Bacteria > Pseudomonadati > Pseudomonadota > Gammaproteobacteria > Lysobacterales > Lysobacteraceae > Stenotrophomonas > Stenotrophomonas sp. YJH_SMC_73. The sequence goes on from NZ_JCAFTJ010000003.1 coordinate 99,200, forward strand.
CAGCGCGTTCCGTGACCACAGCTGCACGTTGCCCTCAGCCACCGTAGCAAGGATGCGGTACCCGTCCCATTTGATCTCATGCACCCACTGCCCGCCCTGGGGCGGCGCTTCGCCCAGCTTGGCCAACTGCGGCTCAAACGGCCCGGACGGCGCTGCCGCCCTTTTCGCCTTGCTGAGCGCCAGGGCCTTCTTCGCCCAGTTCTTTCGCCGGGCGCGTCTGGCAGGTACCGCCGTCAGCCGCTTCTTCGCGGCCTTGCCAGCGCCGGCACGCTTCAGATCCTCCGGTGGCGCTTCAGCGACGTCCCCCAGCAGATCGTCTGCCTCGATATCGCTGGCAAATTCGTCGTCGTCCTTGAACAGCAGCCACTGTGGCTGGCGCGCGGGCTTTCCCGACCGGACCAGATGCCAGCCGCCTATCAACTTGGTACCGAACAGCTCGAAGCGCAGATGGCCCTTGGCGAGCTGGGCTTCCGGATCGCCCTGCGTGGCCCATACACCGTGGTCAAACTGGGCGACATGGCCGCCGCCGTACTGGCCCTTGGGAATATCACCCTCGAACGCCGCGTAGTCCACCGGGTGGTCTTCCACTTCCACCGCCATGCGCTTGACCTTCGGGTCGTAACTGGGGCCTTTGGGCACCGCCCAGCTCTTCAGCGCATCGCCAACCTGCAGGCGGAAGTCATAGTGCCTGCGGCTGGCATGATGCAGCTGCACCACGAAAATGGCGCGCTGGCCTTTCGGCAGCGCCTTGCCCGGCTCGGGCTCCTTGGTCTGGTCAAAACGACGCTTGCGGCGATACTCGACCAGGGACATGGCCGGCTCCGCGCTATTTGCCCAGGTGCTTCCGGACAGCAACCGCCGTGGGCCCGACTGCCGCGACGGCCGCGCGAAGTTCGTCGGCGGACACGCCCAGCGTCGTGGTCCAGTACCGCAGTTCGTAATCCTCATTGACGTTGATGCGGTCCCGGTCCGGGCTGCCGGCGTTGTTCTTGTCATCGCTCATGGGAGTCTCCAGCGTGATCGGGGGTGAACTGACCGTACCGGCCACTCCATGGGCACGGAGCGATGCCACTGTGAAGCCATGGCGAAGGCCGCCGGCACGGCGTCCTGCCGATGCGCGAAAGACGCTGCTTCGTGAAGGCAGCGCGCAGGGTCCGCGTGGGAATTCACATGCCGCCTTCACTCCTTCCCCGCCTGATCGCAACCGGACGGGACCTACTCTGGGCACTCCATTCACAGCGGAGCCCAGCATGGCTATCAAGACGGCGGAAGATCTGTTCATCCACGAGCTCTCGGACATCTACAGCGCCGAGAAGCAGCTGACCAAGGCGCTTCCGCGCCTGGCCCGTGCGGCCGAGAATCCGGATCTGGCCGCAGCGTTCGAAACGCACCTGGAAGAAACCCAGGGGCAGATCGAACGCATCGACCAGGTGGTCGAGGTGCTCGGCATCCGCCTGAAGCGCATCAAGTGCGCGGCGATGGAAGGCCTGGTCGAGGAAGGCAAGGAGGTGATCGACAGCATCGACAAGGGGCCGGTGCGCGACGCTGCCCTGATCGGTGGCGCGCAGAAGGTCGAGCATTACGAAATTGCCTCCTACGGCACCATCGCCGCGCTGGCCAAGCAGCTGGGCTACAAGGACGCCCTGCCGTTGCTGCTGGAGACGCTGGAGGAAGAAAAGGCGACCGATGAGAAGCTGACCCTGCTGGCCAAGGGCGGCGGCAACGCCAAGGCCACGCAGTCCGCCTGAGTCGAATCGCATGCCTCCCGGCCGCCATGGAAGGCGGCCTCAGGGTGGGTAGAGCACCTGATCGTTTGGGCAGAAGAACGTGCGTCGCCGCGTCGTACCCATGTACAGCTTGCTGATCGGGCCACCGCAGAGCGGGCACACCTTTCGCGTATGCACCTGCCAGTGCTTCTTCAATTCGAAGCGCCGTTTCCATTCCATGAAGTCGAAGCTGTAGGCACGGGCCTGGTTGATCAGGGCGGTGAGCTTGCGCGGTGGCAGGTCGCCCAGTCGCGTGGCCGGATGCACGCGGATGCGGAACAGCACCTCGTTCTTGATGATATTGCCGACGCCCGCGAAGATCGTCTGGTCCAGAAGCGCATCACAGACCAGGGTGTCCGGCAGTGCCTTCACCTTGCGCCGGGCCAGCTTTGGATCCCAGGCGTCGTTCATCACGTCCGCCCGCCAGTCGTAGACGTCGTCCAACGGCTGGTCGATCAGCCGGACGGAACACGCGTAGAAATTCAGTTCCCCGTTGTCGAATGCCAGCGACACCCGTGCAGGAGCTGGCTTCCGTTCGTCGATGCGCCAGCTGCCGAACATCATCAGATGGATGCGCAGCGTGTGGTGGCTGAACTCCAGCAGGAAGTGCTTGCCCCAGCTGCGAACCGCCTTGACCCTGCGTCCCTGCAGCGGTGACAGGTCGATGCGGCTGTTGCCGGAGACGCCGCGCACGACGTGACCCTTGAAGCGGCTGGCGGCTTCGCGCAGCAGGACAATGGACGGGCCCTCAGGCATGCGCGTTCTCCTGCAGCAGTGCCTGCAGGTGCAGGGCGTTGCCGGTCGCGTGGCCCAGCGCGGTGTTGTCCAGTACGCACCAGGCGCGGCGCTGCGCAGCGGCTTCACGCTGCAGGTGCTGGGCCAGCGCCGCCAGCGCCTGTTCGCTGTAGGGGCTGCGATAGATCTGCGGCTGCCCGTGCCAGCGCCAGTAGCTCCACGTGCGGTCACCGCCCGGGACAGCTGCTGCCGGTACCCGGGCCGGGTCAGCCGCGACCCGTGCGATGCCATGGTCGCTCAGCAGCGTATCGACGTCTGCAGTGAACCAACTGGGGTGGCGCGGTTCGCAGGCGACATCAACCGAGGTGCGTGCGCGCAGTCCGTGCAGGAATGCCTTTACGGTTGCCGGCTCATACGCCAGGCTGGGCGGCAGCTGGAGCAGCAGCGGCCCCAGCCTGTCCCCCAGCGCGATCACGCCATCAAGGAACAGCGCCAGCGGCTGCATCGCGTCGCGCAGCCGGCGTTCATGGCTGATCACGCGCGGCAGTTTCACCGCGAAGCGGAAACCCGCGGGCACGCTCGCCGCCCACCGGGCGTAGGTCGCCGCCTGGTGGGGGCGGTAGAACGAGGAATTGATCTCGACCATCGGCAGGCGGGTGGCATAGCGCTGCAGTACGCTGTCGCCTGCGCCGAACGCCGCCTGCGCCGCGCGGGACAGCGACCAGCCTGCGCAGCCGATGCGTACCTGTCCTGGCGTGCCCGGGGCGTTGGCTGCGCTCATCGTGCCACCGGTCCGTCCGGCTCCAGCAACCGGCCATCGCCGGCGCCTGGCGGCGCCTGCGCCACCGATTGCAGTCGATCAAGCGCACTGGTGCCAGGAGCGAGCGTGGAGGCGCTGCGCACGAAGCCGGTCCAGTCGGAGATCGCGATCTTTCCCAGCGCCAGCTCATCCACGCGCACGCTGTGCATGCGCCAGTGCGGGAACTGACGCCGCCCCACCCTGCCCCGGTTGAGTTCGACCAGACCGTTGTGGCTGCCGGCCGCCAGGATGCGGGTGTACGCCGCACTGACGCCGGCCTCCGGGCCTTCGAGGTATTGCAGGAAGCGCGTGCCGTCGAACAGGAGGACGCCGGTCACATCAACCGACTCGTTGAACAGCATCGCGTCCGCGACAAGCTGCTGCAGCCGTTCTGCAGTCAGGTTTCGGGTGGCTTCACTTACATATGCAATGGCACGAAGAGGCATGACAGCACCGGGTTGTTGCAGATGGCTCTACCTTAGCGGTGCGGATCAAACGCGCGGTGACACCGGCGTGGTGGCGGCGTTGAACCTGTACGTACCGACGCCGCGCTGCGTTGACACCCGGCTCGAGCACCACGACCGGCATGCCGTGTCTTCCGCCGATGGATTTGCTTTCGTGGAGAATGCATGAGGAAGCGCGTGCCTGCGCATGACATCACGTTGGCGGTGGTGCCACCGCCGTCTAGCGGCGGATCTGGAAGATGGTCGCTGCCGCCAATCGGGCGGCTCACTCCAAGGAGACTTTCCATGGCCAACCAGAACCAGAACCAGGGCAGCAGCAACCGCGGCTTCGCTTCGATGGACGAAGACAAGCAGCGGGAGATCGCCGCCAAGGGCGGCCGCGCCGCGCATGAGTCGGGCAACGCCCATGAATTCAGCTCTGAAGAAGCGCGCGAAGCCGGTCGCAAGGGCGGCGAAGCGGTGAGCCAGGATCGCCAGCACATGGCCGACATCGGCCGCGAAGGCGGCCAGAACAGCCATGGCGGCGGCAACCAGGGTGGCAACCAGGGCGGTCGGCAGCAGCAGCAGGAACGTGGTGGCAACAACAACCGCGGTGGCCAGCAGCGTTGATCGAGACTGACCGGTTGCACCCCATGTGGGCGGACAGCGTGTCCGCCCACTTTTTTTCACGCGAAACGTGGGGCGGAGGCCCGCCCCGGCCTGTCCCGCGTCAAGGCTCCCGTGGCGGCAGGTCGAGCGCACCGGCGCCCGGCCCGGCGCCCAGTTCGGCACCGGTTGTCGGCCGTGCTTCGGGATCGGAAAGCGTTCGCAGGGTCATGGCCTGCACCGCCGCCTGCTCGCGTGGGTCCAGGCCCACCGTGGCGCTGCCGTCACCGCCGTCCACAGCGGCCTGGGCCTCGCGGTCGCTGACCCGCTCCCACAGCTCGCCGCTGTTCCAGCTGCCCAGCAGGTCATCGGCGCCGTCGCCCTGCGACATGTCCATGTACAGGTCGGTAAAGGCGGGGTCACCCGGCTGCTTGCCCGGTGGGAAGTTGGGCTGGATGCTGTGCAATGCCTTTTCGAAGGACTTCTGGTGGGCGATTTCGCGCGTCATCAGGAAGCGCAGTGCGTCCTTGATGCCTGGATCATCGGTCACCGTGATCAGTCGTTCGTAGACCAGCTTGGCGCGGGCTTCGGCGGCGATGTTCGAGCGCAGGTCGGCGGTGGGCTCCCCGATCGAATCAACGTAGGCCGCCGTCCACGGCACCCCGCTGGAATTGACCAGCGCCGGGCCGCCCCCATACAGGATCTGTTCGGTATGGCTGGTGCTGTTCTGGCCCAGCAGGCGCATGTCCTCGGCTTCGGCAAGACCCTCGGACTGGATGGCCTTCGGGCCGCGGTTGAGCATGGCGATGATGGTGCCGATGATCTCCAGGTGGCTGATCTCTTCGGTGGCAATGTCCATCAGCAGGTCCTTGCGGCCCGGATCGCATTCACCGAGTCCCTGGGTGAAGTAACGCATTGCAGCCGCCAGTTCGCCTTGGGGGCCGCCAAACTGTTCCAGCATGAGGCTGGCAAGCTGCGGGTTGGATTCGCGCACGCGCACGGTGTACATCAGCTTCCTGTGGTGGAAGAACATGGGACTGTCTCCTGTGTATGGCAGGCGGGATCGGGATCAACGCTTGGCTTGGGCGCCAGGCGTTTCGTCACGGTTGAGGAAGGCGCCGACCAGGCTGTCCTGGTGCTCTTCCAGCCAGCGCGCCATGGCGATCTCTTCCTGCAGGATCTGGCCGCACACGGCCGCGATATCCGGCGCAGCGGCCCGCTCGGCCGCGATCACCAGTGCCCGGTAGGTGGCGATCTCGGCGTTCTCGAAGCCAAAGGAGATGCCGATGCTCTTGACGACCTCGTCCTCCATCAGGGTGTTGCCGGCGGCGTGGATCGCTGCGGTCATGCTCGCGAACAGCCCCTTGGCGGTGGGCACGCTTCCGCCGAGCGCTTCAATGCACTCGCGCAGGGAGGCGGCCTGCTGCTGCGTCTCCAGCACGTGCTGGCCGATGCGTGCGGCAAGATGGGGATAGTTCTGGATGCGCGAAGCCATGGCCTTCATCATGGTCTCCGCCTCCTGCTCCATGGCGTAGGCATCCTGCAGCCATTTCAGCAGGCGCTCGCTGCGGACGGTGTTCTGGTCTGCCATCACGGTCTCCGGTAGTGGGGCGACATGCCTCCGGAGACCATGGTGGCGAGGCAGCAATCACTGCCTCGTCGGCCGGCGTGAGCCGACGGGCGTGCGCGCTGCACCTGGCGCTGATGCGGTCATAACATCCGCGGGTGACTGGCAACGCCGACCGTACGGTCAGGCGGGCATCGCGCCGGACACTACAGCGCTGCCGGCGTCGCGACGGGGGCTTGCTGCGGGTGCGCGCGCGCCTGCGGACGCCTTCAACGCCTGGATCACCCGGTGCTGCGCACGGTGCGCGCCACCTTCCACGCCCACGACGTAGACAAAGCGGCCATCGAACTTGGCCTGGGCACCCTCCAGCACGTCATCCTCCTGCAGGGCGCGCTTGAGCGACTTCATCCATGCCCGTTCGGGGGTGCGATCCAGCTCCACGACGATCGCAGCGCCGCCGCAATCCAGGGACATGCACTCCACGCGCAATGCGCAGGGGGCGGTGGGGTCGGTGGCGGATCGAGGCATGGTCATGGCTCCAGTGCTGGGGGACGGCGGCAGTATCCATGGCCGCCGCCAACGCGCCGTCAAAAAAGGCGCACCGCCTTCCACGCCGCATCTACGGCATGGACCACCTGCGCGGGGCGGCTTCGCGCTGGGCTGACACGGCCCACGCGCGCCGTTGATGCAATACAGCACACACTGCAGTTCCCAAGGCAACACAGGCATGCGCGCATGCAATCGGAAATGGACCAGCGCAGGTGCAACCTGCTGCTGGTTGAAGACCAGCTCGACCTGGCTGCACTGATGGAACAGGCGCTGGAAGACGGCGGCGGCCGGGTGACCCACGCCTACAGCGTGTTCGATGCGCTGGGGCTGCTGGATACGCAACGTTTCGATGGCGCGGTTCTGGATGTGGAGCTCCGCGATGGCGTGGTGTTCCCGGTGGCCGATCGACTGGCGGAACTCGGCATTCCCTACCTGTTCGTCTCTGCGGTCTATGACCAGCTGGTGCCGCTGCGCCACCGCCGCGCAACCTTCGTGGCCAAGCCGTTCCACATCGACCAGTTGCAGGAAGCCGTCCAGCAGGTCGTGGGAGACGCCTGCGCGCCCCCTGCCACGCATTGAGCGGCAGACGCCGGGATTACGCCAGGTGTGGGGCTACCACCTGGCCCAGCTGGCGCAGCGCACCACCGCGGGAGAGCCCGCTCCAGTTGCCACGAGCGACGCTGCGGATGTCGGCAGGGTCGGTCCAGAGCAGCCGCATCGACCAATAGGGAAAGAACCGGCCGGACACCCTGCCCCGGCCCAGCTCAAGCAGTTCGCAATGGCTGCGGGCACCGCGGATACGGCTGTACACCACGTTGATGCTGTCTTCCGGTCGCTCGATGTACTGGAGGAAGCGGTGCCCATCGTAAAGAAGCACACCCGTCACGCCTGCTTCGAAGTTGAAGCGGGCAGCGGCCCTGGCGAGGTCGTCCACAGGGTCCATGGAAAGCCCCGGTATCGCCTCACTTGCGTAAGCGATTGCGCGGAGGGGCACGTTGATTCCTTCTGACGCAGGAAGTGTGCTGCCCTTCCATGATGCTGCCCTTGCCGTAGAGCCAAATGAGGCGGTTCACAACCTGCCTCGCTCCATCCTCTCCCCTGCGGCACACTGCAGTAACAGGTTTCCGGCTCAGGCGGCCTTTGCGTAGGGCTCGACAATCAGCAGCAGCTTGTCCATCGCCGTGGCATCGGCCTGTCCGGTCGCTGCCCGCTGGATGAAGCTGGTCCAGTCGGCACAGGCGATCTCGCGCAGCTCATCTGCAGTGACGGACAGGCAACGCATGGGCCAGAACGGCAGCCGCCGCTGGCCGACACGCCCCCGCGCAAGTTCGATCAGGTGGATGTGACTGCTGGCGCCGGTGACACGGGAGAAGGCCACATCCAGTCCATCGGCAGGGCCCTCCATGTACTGCAGGAAGCGTTCGCCGTCGAACAGCAGCACCCCGGTCACCCCTGCGCCCCGATTGAAGCGCGCGGCATCGTCCATCAGCGCTTTCAGACGTTCCGGCGAGAATCCACTGACGGCCTCGCTGACGTAGGCGATGGCTCGATTCGGCATGGTGCCACTCCTGCTCTTCCAGCGCTTCACTCTAGGACGGGCATCGTGGCGAAACCGTAAACGCCAGCCGGGAAAACATCACATCATGCCCAATTCAGCGTGGTTTCCGAGGCGCTTCCAGGTACCGCCATCCGCCGATCTGCCGCCGTGGCGGGACGCGCACCCTCCATTCCGGCCAGGTAGGCCGAGAACCCTCCGGTCGCGCGTCCCACCAGGCGGGCACTGGTCATGACGATGGGAGCGCCGGCCCACCTTACGTCAGCGCCGAGGCGTTGCAGCCTCCTCACCAGTGCAACATCCTCTCCACAGCGCAGGGGAGCAAATCCCCCTGCCGCCAGATAGGCCTGGGCGGAGACGCCGAAATTGGCACCGTGGATGCGCCCATGATCGTCGCCCCACTGCTGCCGTTTCTGGAACGCGCGTCGCAGGCGCTTCTCCGTCCTGGAGGTGGTTGCTATGTCCACCAGTCCGCAGAAGGCGTCGCACCGGCCCTCAAGCTGGGCAACCAGCCATTCGGGAGGTACCTCGCTGTCGGCATCGGTGCTCGCCAGCCATCTCGCACCGCGTCCGAGCAGCTCAGCGGCGGCCGCTGCCCTGGCAACGCCGACGCAGCGTGCTTCCAGGCGCACCGTATCGACCCGCTGCTGCTGGCAGATGGACGCGGTGGCATCCGAGCAGCTGTCCAGTGCAACCACCACCTGCACTGCTTCGCCGTGCAGCTCGGGATGCAGGGCTGCCCTTCGGATCGATTGCAGGCAGCGCTCCACGCTGGCTGCCTCGTCATGGGCCGGAACCAGGATGCCGATCATCGCAGGCCCTCGTTGCGGGCCAGCGATAGTGCGCTGCGCGTCCAGCCCTGCAGCACGAAGTCCGCATCACGATAGTGGAAGGCTTCGTGCAGGCCTTGGCCAAGGCACCGATGCACGACGTCGGTGCGACTTGCGCGCCCCTGGAACGAAGGCAACCAATGGCAGGCGACCAGCAGTCCGTCGTCGCGAAGGGCCGAATCGATGCCGGCGCGCAGCTCGTGCAGCGCTGCTGCACCCAGGTAGTAGCCCATTTCCCCGCAGACGATCAGGTCGAAGCGGCCCGGCGGCCATTGCTCGGGATGGCTGGCGCAATGGACCTGCACATGCGGCAGGTGGGCCAGATTGCGGCGGGCCCGGAACGCTGCGCGTGGGCTGATGTCGGTGGCCAGCAGGCGCTCGCAGCGGGCGGCCAAGGCCTCGGTCAGCACGCCGTTGGAGCATCCCAGCTCCCAGCCCCGAGTGAACTGGCGCTGGCTCAGGCTGGCCAGCAGCAGCGCACGCTTGCGTTCTTCATACCACCGGCTGCGATAGCCGAAGGGATCCTCCTGCTCATGCAGTTCATCGAAGTACGGTTGCGCGCTCATGCCAGGAATACCTCGTAGTTCCGGAAGAATCGGGTCAGTACATGTGCGGGCAGCACCGGCGGGCTGTTCAGTTCCGGCACCTCGCCGGTCTGGGTCCGGAAGTGCGCGATGGCGTTTCGTTTTGCGGCGGCCACTGCTGAAATGTCGATCAGCCTGGGAACCTCCCACGCCATATGTGCGCAGGCGGGGTCAAGCCAGTGCCAGCCCCACACCGGGTACTCCAGGCGTCGGCAGCCCACTGCCCGCACCGCCCTGCAGGCAGCACGCCCTGCGGCTTCATGATCGGGATGCCCATCAAAGCGCCAGGGTGCCAGGACCAGGTCGCTCGGCTGGAGGTGCTGCTGCAGCCAGTCTTCCAGGCCCTGTTCGTGCGCACTGACCGCGCCGTCGGCGATGCCGAGATGAAACGCGGATCCAGGGCGGATACCGAGTTCGCCCAGCGCTGCGGCAAGCTCGGCGCGTCGCGCCGAGCGCAGGCGTTCTGGCGTCCACCAGTGCTCGTCCGGATAGCACGCTTCGCCATCGGTCACGGCGACGACGCGTACCTCCATGCCCTGCTCCGCAGCGTGACGGAGCAGTCCACCACAGCCGAGGATCTCGTCGTCTGGATGGGGTGCGACCACCACGACGCGATCATGGCCGGCGCAGAGGGTATTGGCCGATGTTGCCGGCCGCTGCCACAGCCAATCGCAGCGCAGCCATGCCTGCTCCTGCGTTCCTTCCCCCTGCAGGGGTGTCCTGGCTACAGCGCCCATGTCGCCTCCTGGCTCGCCCGCTGGCCGCCCAGCCATTCCCAATCGCGATCTGCGTGGTTCTGCCGAAGGAACACGGTCAGGTCCGCGCAGCGACGGGCGTGGGCATCTTCCAGGCACATCGGCGCCGGGCCCAGTGCGCGCCCCGCCAGATCCAGGACACGCGTCGCCGCGCGCTCGACCACGCAGCGCAGGCGCACGACCTCTTCGCGGTGCGCCGATTCCGGCGCGGCGTCGATGCGTGCCGCCACTTCGCGAAGCAGCGCCGCCGCCGGGCCCAAGGCGAGGTCCACTTCACCCAGTAATCGCGCGCGATTTCCCTCGGTGCAGGCTGGCCGCATGCGCTCGGCCAAGGCGGCCGCCGCGCCGAACCAGACTGCCGCGATGCCCGCACCGCCGTGCCAGAAACCCGGTCGCTGCAGGTACTCATCGCGCGTTCCCAGAAGCGCCATTGGTGCGCCGTCGAACCGCACCGTGGTGGACGGAACGCCGGCCATGCCAACGGCCGGCCAGGGCTCATCTGCAAGCGTGCGCCAGTGTTTCGCCGCGACCTGGCACAGCCACACGCCCTGCGCGTTGCGGACGGTTACCAATGCCGCATCCACCCACGCGCTGCCGGAACACCAGGGCTTGTCACCATGGAGCTGGCCGTGGGCATCGAAGCGGAGTGTGTTGGCTGGACCTTCCGCGGCCCAGACCGCCAGTAGCTGGCCTTCAGCCAGGGCGGGCGCGTTCAGTTCGGCGATGATCGCCTGGGCGTCGTAGTGCGCCTCAAGCACTTTGGCCAGGCACAGGTCTTCCGCCCCCCATGCCGCCAGCGCCTGCCACCGCCGCAGCGTGCGGCCGCTTCCGGGGAATGGCAGGTCGGGCCGCTGGACCACTACCTCGCGAGCGCGGCCCTCCAGCGGGGATGGCGACGTCACATGCTGCATGAAGGAGCCTGAAATGGAGAGACATGTCGAACGTAGGCGGCAAGCGGTCACATCACTGTCTGGGAGGCGTAGCCGGCGCATGAATTCTCTGCGCGATGATCCTCACGCGCTCGCTTGCCCGCGCTGCCGTCGTGCGCGCAGGCACTGCAGCAGCTCCCACAACCATGGCAGCACGACCACGCCCAGCGCCGGCAGCAGGACCAGCCACCAGACGCCCGGTGCTGCAGGCTTCACTTCGAGCGACCACCGGGGGTGGACCTGCCAGCCCACCCAGCCCAGCAGGACCCACGGCGCGGCATCGAGCACGCTGTGCACATGCTGCTCTGCCGGGCTGATGCGTCGTCTGCCGTCCGCGCTGACGGTGTCGAAGTAGCCGGCGATTGCGTGCGCGAGGACCAGAAGTGCCAGAAACGTGACGAGCGACAGCGTGTTTTCCAGCAGGAGCCATGCGAGCACCCCGCTTCCGATCAGCAGCAACTGCACCCCATGCAACAGGCTTTCGCGCATCGCAGAGGTGTGTGGAAGGTCGGTCCGCCGGTGAAAATGGAAGTCCAGCCAGCCGGCAGCCAGCCACAGTGCGTAGACACCGGCGGCAATCGCGCTCATGGCAACATGCTCAGGGTGTCAACACGATCTTGCGGCAGTCGTCATCCTTGGCATCGAATATCGCGTAGCCCTGCGCAGCGTCGGCCAGGCGCATCCGGTGCGAGATGATGTCACCCGGATCCAGCTTTCCTTCCATGATTGCGTCGAGCAGTTCCGGCATCAGTCCCTGCACATGGGTCTGGCCCATCTTGAATGTCAGACCTTTGTCGAACGCATCACCCAGCAGAAAACCATGGATGAAGCCGGCATAGACGCCTGGAATGCTGACCACGCCGCCACGGCGCGTTGCCGCGATGCATTGCCGTATCGCCACGCCACTGCTGCCTTCCAGCTTTACAGCGGTCAACGCTGACTCCAGCGCACTGCCCTCGGCCTCGAAGCCTACGGCCTCGATGCAGGCGTCTACGCCCCGCCCACTGGTCTGGGCAAGGATGTAATCGGCCGGGTCTTCTATCTCCTTGAAGTCGATGGGGGTCACGCCGTAAGCACGGCGTGCATAGTCCAGGCGGTAACGGAGGTGGTCGACCATGAAGATGGTCTCTGCTCCCAGCAGTCGGCAACAGGCCGCGCTCATCAGCCCAACCGGACCGGCGCCGAAGATGGCCACCGTCGAGCCGGGCTTCACACCCGCGTTCAGCGCGGCCTGATAGCCGGTCGGGAGAATGTCAGACAGGAACAGCACCTGCTCATCGGCCACGCCTTCCGGAATGCGCAACGGGCCCACGTTGGCCTTCGGCACGCGTACGAATTCGGCTTGGCCACCGGCTACGCCGCCATACAGATGGCTGTATCCGAACAAAGCAGCTGGAGGCAGCAGCCCTTTCTGGTTCAGCGCCGCGCCCTTGCCAGGATTGGTGGTCTCGCATGCGGCATATTCGGCCAGCCTGCAGTGGAAACACTCGCCACAGGCGATCACGAAGGGAATCACCACGCGATCGCCCGGCTTCACCTGGGTCACGCCGCTGCCGACCTCTTCCACCACGCCCATGAATTCGTGGCCCAGTACATCGCCATCGTGCAGATCAGGAATCTTGCCGCGGTAGAGGTGCAGGTCTGAACCGCAGATGGCGGTGGCGGTCACCCGCAGTATCAGATCGTCATCCGCCGCCAGTACCGGGTCGGGCACAGTCTCGACGCGCACATCCCTGCGGCCGTGATAGGTCAATGCCTGCATCGTGCTGCTCCAGGAGCTCGGGCCTTCAGCATCGCAAGGCCGCCATCCGGCTGCAGTGACATCCCGGTGTGCGCGGCGTTCATTCTGCAGCGTCGTGGCGTTAACCCGGCGCGGCGCAGGCTTCACTCTCTCGCCGCAGGAGCTGCCCATGAACGACAAACTGCCCTTCAATCCAACGACGGATGTGGACGATCAGTCAAAGGCGCACACGCCGGACAAACGGCGCAATGATCGAGCCAGATGGAAGGAGCACGACATGCCCGACGACGGCGATGGCCCCAAGGCGGTACCGGAGGACTACGAGCGCCCTGATCCCGATCCGACGGGGAAGCGTTGAGTCCGCCTCACATTCCGGATGCGCAGCAATCACGAGGCATGGCTCTTTGTCGGCGCAAGCTTCATGGACGGTCTTTGGAGCAGCCTCAACGAGGTCTTGCATGTGGAAACGCAACGGTCTCTCGCTGGTGCTGCTTGCGCTCACGTTGGTGTTCATTGTGGGGCAGGCAGTTGCGGGGCATCACGTGCACAACCAGGAACTGGTCGAGCACGGACGCATGCCGATCGATTTCTCGCACTACCTGGCTACCGGGCACTTCGTCAGCGCTACGTTCGAGAACTGGGAGAGCGAATTCCTGCAGATGGGGATGTACGTTCTGCTGACGGTCAGCCTGCGCCAGCGCGGTTCGGCCGAATCGCGGCCGCTGGACCCCGCGCAGGAACAGAATCGCATCGAACCCGGCCGCACGCCCTGGCCGGTCAGGCGCGGTGGCCTGTGGAAGGTTCTTTACGGTCATTCGCTGGCGATTGCGTTCGGGCTGTTGTTCCTGTTCAGCTTTACGCTGCATGCATTGGGAAGCTGGCGCGCCGAGGAGGCCGAACAGCAGTTGAAGGGATTGCCGCCGCCAGGCTTTGTGGAGCACCTCGCCAGCAGCACATTCTGGTTCGAATCCATGCAGAACTGGCAAAGCGAGTTCCTGGCCGTGCTGTCTCTGGTGGTGCTGACGATCTTCCTGCGCCAGAAAGATTCGCCGCAGTCCAAGCCGGTCCAGGCGCCGCATACCCAGACAGGAGATTGAACCATGGCAGATGATCCGTCGACGGCCTTGCTGATCATCGACATGTTCAGCCGTTTCGATTTCCCGGGCGCGCAGGAGCTGGCGCCCGCGGCAGAGCGGGCGGCCCGGCAGATCCGGCGCCTGAGGGATCACTTCGACGAACGCGGGTGGCCGGTCATCTACGCCAATGACAATTTCTCGGATTGGAAGCGCGATTTCCGCCAGCAGGTGGAACAGTGCCGGCGCGACGGCGGTCCGGCGGGACGAATTGCCAGCCTTCTCTCGCCCTTGCCCGGTCATTACTTCGTGCTCAAGCCCAAGCACTCGGCGTTCCTGGCCAGTCCCTTGCCGATTCTGCTGGCCAAACTGGGCGTGCGCCGCCTGTGCCTGAGTGGCATGACGGCCGATTCGTGCGTTCTGGCCACCGCGCTGGATGCCAACGCCAGAGAGTTCGACGTCGTGCTGGCACCGGAGGTCGTGGCGGGGCTCCCATCCCGGAAGCGGCGCGCACTGGCGCTGCTGGCTGATTCGGGTGCAGCCCGGATCGCGCGGCTTTCTTCGCTTGTCTCTGGGCAGGAAGCAGGAGGGCGCTGAAGGCAGCTCAGGCCCGGTCGGCTATCCCCTGTACGCCGGCATGACCGGCGCAATGTGCACAGCAGAAGATCTGGCCATTTCCTTCAACGCCATGCCCAATGACCGCGCATTTGCAGTGTGCGCAGCGGGGTGCGAATGCGTGGATCGCGCACTCGAACGAATCGAATGTGCCGCTGCGCCCGCCCTGCTGCAGGGTAAAGCTCTTGTCGTAGTTGTTGCCGCAGACATCACAGGTAGCCATGGGGCACCTCGTGCTGTGGAAGGAACATGCAGTGTGGCGAGCGCGAATGTCGGTGGCCGTAAATGCACCGTGTCGCGAGGGTGTAGGACGTCCGCATCGTCGCCAAGCGGGCGCGGCGTGCTTCATTGGTCATTGCCGGGCTCGGCACTGTTGCCACGTGGTGTGCCGCGACCACAGGGAAACGCCGTGCGCAGCCCTTCGACAACCAGTGGCGACGCATCCTGCTGCAATCGCTCGCGGGGCAGTTGCCGGAGATGGGAAGACACATGGTCGACCAGTTCATGCGGAAGGATCTGGCCCTGCCCGCACCACTGTCCGCGGCTGGCATCGGCGACGCCCAGGATATAGCCGCTGGCGCGAGCGCTGGACAGGCTCCGGCACTGTTCGCCGTCGCAGAACCCGTCATCGCCTTTCCCCTGCAGGAGGGTAATGAGTTCCGTGCCGCTGACAAGCCAGGTCCGTACCGGCTGCATTGTTCCGGCCAAAGCGGACCCAGCCAGCGCGCAGAGGCCAAGTGCGAGGAGCCGACGCATGACGCGGCGCGCCTGGGGTTGGTGATGTCTCTTCATGTTGAGGCCCTGGCTGTTGCTTTCATGGACGCCACGCGGCAGAGGTCAAAGCCGATCAAGCTGGTTGCGCGGACGAAACTCCGGGTCGTCCTCGGCTTCCAGCATGGCCTCCACCAATGTTTCGAAGGGCTCGGTGGCGGCATCCAGGTCTGCGGATGACAGGAATCCGGATTCCCCGGGGCCGGCCAGCCCAATCGCAGCAACCGTCTCCTGCTCACCTTCCTCGGCCCAGAGATAGTCGTGGATCAGTGCCACGCCTTCGTCGCCCCCCCTTCAGGAAGTCGGCGGCGCCTCGTGCCACGGCAAGAAAAGCGATGAGATCGTAAAGGCTCTCCGAATACGTCAGCGATCCTGCGACAAAGTGCGTAGCAGTGCGGTCATAGGCGGCAATCTGGATATTCCCGGCCTGTGCAGAGGCAAGGAAAGCCTTCAATGCGGCGCGATTGTCGGGGTAGTGGGCCAACAGCGCCTGGCAATCCGCGAGCAGGTGGTCCAACGCCTCGTCGCTGCACGAGGCAAGGTATTGACCGTTTTCCATGCGCCACTGCCCGGAGATGCCTCGCCAGTCGGACCAACGGGATGATGAAGGCACGGGCGCTGCCAGCCATCTGGAAAGATCGTGGTGGGAAATCTTCAGGCGGAGCAGTGCTGAATAGGGCTCTGACAAGGCGATCCTCCACTGTGTCTGCGTACAGTTGGCTTGTAGCAGACAACGCATGACCCGCCAACATCTGGCGGCTGCCGCAGGCCGGTGCCGGACTATCGCCCAGCCGTCGACCCTCTCACCACGCACCTTCCCGTCATCACCAGCCTGCGCACGGGCAGCTCCGGCATGCGCAGGCGTTCCAGCAACAGCGACATCGCAGCGCGCCCCATGTCTTCAACCGGCTGCTCGACCACGGTAATGCCAGGTTCGACCAGCTCGGTCCAGCGCTCGTTGTCGAACCCTGCCAGCGCCAGCTCTCCTGGAATGGCGAGACCGGCGCTGCGTGCCGCCTTCAATGCACCCATGAGCAGCAGGCTGTTGCTGGTGACCAGCGCGTCGGGACGCGAAGGGCCGGCCAGCCATTGGTCGACCGTTGCGATGGCGGCCTCGGCCGTTGGCTCGACTTCACGGTAATCCGGCTCCAACCCGTGCGTGCGCATCGCAGCAAGATAGCCGTCGCGGCGCTCGGCCGCCGTGGTGCTGGTGCTGCCGAACAGGCCGCCGATGCGGCGATAGCCACGCTCGACGAGATGCTCGACCAGCGCGCCCATCGCCGCGGGATTGTCCAGCACCACGCTGTCGATCGACCCGCTGGCCGCGGCGCGGTCCACCAGTACCGTCGGGAAGTCCAGCGTGAGCCGTTCCAGCCGCCCCACCGTGGTCCGTGTGGGCGCAAAGATCAGTCCACTGATGCGCTCCTCGTGCATCAACTGCAGGTACAGCGCCTCGCGCTCGGGGTCTTCGTCGGTGTTGCAGAGCGTGACGCGCAGGCCTTCGCGATAGGCGACCTCCTCCACCGCACGGATAAGCGCAGTGAAGAACGGGTTGCGGATATCCGCAACGATCAACCCGATGATGCCGGTGTGCCGGGAGCGCAGCCGCCTTGCCTGCAGGTTCGGCCGATAGCCGGTCTGGCGGATCGCCACCTCGACCCGGCCGCGAACCTCTTCGCTGACCGGGCCGCCCCCGAGCACCCGCGACACGGTGGACTTGGATACCCCCGCTACACGCGCGACGTCATTGATGCTGATACTCATTGGAAACGTTCCCGGAAAAGTGCGCCTGCCATGGCCCGGCGGCTGTTCAGGACAATGCTAACGCCAAAGAGCTATTGGCATTTTGTGCAGTGCACATTGAAATAGGCGGTGGGAACGTTCCCAATATGCCCAGCCATCCTTTTGCCGGAGCCGCCCTTTGTCGCCCCAGACCTTCCCCTCCCCCGTCAGCCGGGAACTGATCCGCCTGGACGCGCGGGCGCAGGACAAGACCGATGCGATCGCCCAGGTCGCGCAGATGCTGGTCGCGGCCGGCTGCGTGGCGCCGGGGTACGAGGCCAGCATGGGACGGCGCGAAGCGCTGGCCAACACCTTCCTTGGCCATGGCGTGGCAATCCCGCACGGGCTTGGCGAGGACCGCCATCTGGTGCGCCGCGACGGCATTGCCGTGCTGCAGTTGCCGGAAGGCGTGGAATGGAATCCGGGGCAGGTCACCCGCCTGGTGGTTGGCATCGCTGCCCAGTCCGATACCCACATTACCCTGCTGCGCCGCCTGACCCGGCTGATCCAGGATGAGGCAACGCTGCAGCGCCTGTTTGCGACCACCGATGCGGGTGAGATCGTCAACGCGCTGACCGGCGACATTGCGATCACGACCGCCCAGGTACCGGCCACCGATCTGGCCGAGCGCTTTGACTGGACCATTGCCTACCCCAGCGGCCTGCACGCGCGCCCGGCCACGCGCTGGGCAGAGACGGCGCGCCGCTTTGCGGCCCGCGCCCAGGTGCGTGCCGGCGACCAGGCAGCGGACGCCAAGAGTCTGGTCGCGCTGCTGCAACTTGGCCTGCGTCATGGCGATGCCGTCAGCGTGTCTGCCGAGGGGGCGGATGCCCCTGCCCTGCTGACCGCGCTGCGCAGGGTCATGGAGGACCTGGTGGCACAGGAAAAGGCCGACGCCGAACGCGCAGCACAACGCAAGGCCACGCCGGTGGCAGGCTGGAATCCGCCCGAGGCACAGGCTGCCATCGTCGGCATCGGTGCCAGCCCTGGGCTGGCAATCGGCCCGGTGCATGTATTGGCCAGCACGCAGGCCGAGGTCGCCGATCGCCCGGCCCCGCTCGGCGAAGGCGGGGCGCGTCTGCAGGACGCGCTCGCACGTACCCGCCAGCAGTTGGCCGCGCTGCAGGATGACACCCAGCGCCGGCTTGGCGCCTCGGACGCCGCCATCTTCAAGGCCCATGCCGCGCTGTTGGACGACACCGACCTGATTACCCGTACCTGCCAGCTGATGGTCGAAGGCCATGGCGTCGCATGGTCCTGGCACCAAGCCATCGAACACATCGCCTCGGGCCTGGCCGCGCTGGGCAACCCGGTGCTGGCCGGGCGCGCCGCCGACCTGCGTGACGTTGGCCGCCGAGTGCTGGCGCAGCTTGATCCGTCGGCCGCCGGTGGCGGCCTGGCCGACCTGCCCGCGCACCCGTGCATCCTGATCGCGGCGGACCTGTCGCCGTCCGACACGGCCAACCTCGACACTACCCGCGTGATTGGCCTGGCCACCGCGCAGGGCGGGCCGACCTCGCACACCGCCATCCTCTCGCGCACCCTCGGCCTGCCGGCGCTGGTCGCCGGGGGGGGCGAACTGCTCGCGATCAGCGCCGGTCGCGAGGCGATCATCGACGGCAGCAGCGGGCGGCTCTACCTGTCTCCGTCCGAGGCCGACCTCGCCTCGGCGCGCGCGTGGATCGCCGAACAGCAGCAGATCCGCGAGCGTGAAGCGGCGCAACGCGCGCAGCCGGCACAGACGCCGGACGGCCACCGCATCGACATCGGCGCCAACGTCAACCTGCCCGAGCAGGTGCCGCTGGCACTGGAGCAAGGCGCGGAAGGCGTCGGCCTGATGCGCACCGAATTCCTGTTCCTTGAACGTGGCAGTACGCCCAGCGAGGATGAGCAGTACACCACGTATGTGGCGATGGCCAAGGCACTCGGCGGCCGCCCACTGATCGTGCGTGCGCTCGATATCGGTGGCGACAAGCAGGTGGCGCACCTGGAGCTGCCGCATGAAGAAAACCCGTTCCTGGGCGTGCGCGGCGCGCGCCTGCTGCTGCGCCGGCCGGACCTGCTGGAACCGCAGCTGCGTGCGCTGTACCGCGCTGCGAAAGACGGCGCGCGCCTGTCCATCATGTTCCCGATGATCACCTCGGTGAGCGAGCTGGTCGCACTGCGCGCCATCTGCGAGCGCCAGCGCGCAGCACTGCAGGCGCCCGGGGTACCGATCGGCATCATGATCGAAGTGCCGGCCGCTGCGGCGCAGAGCGATGTGCTGGCCCGCCACGCCGACTTCTTCTCGATCGGTACCAACGACCTGACCCAGTACGTGCTGGCGATCGACCGCCAGAATCCGGAACTGGCCGCCGAGGCCGACAGCCTGCATCCGGCCGTGCTGCGCGCGATCCGCGCCACGGTGGAAGGCGCACGACTGCATGGGCGCTGGGTGGGCGTCTGTGGCGGGCTGGCCGGCGATCCGTTCGGCGCACTGCTGTTGGCCGGCCTGGGCGTGGACGAACTGTCGATGACCCCGAACGACATCCCGGCCGTGAAAGCACGCCTGCGTGGCAGCGCGCTGGCCGATCTGCGAACGCTGGCTGCGACGGCGCTGGACTGCGAAACCGCTGAGCAGGTGCGTGCCCTCGATGGAGCGCGCGCATGAGTTCCCGCGCCGTCACCATTACCCTGAACCCGGCAATCGACCAGACCGTGCGGCTGGCGAACCTGCAACCGGGTCACGTGCATCGCGCCCGCAGTTCCCGCGACGACGCCGGCGGCAAAGGCATCAACGTGGCCGCCTGCCTGGCAGACTGGGGCGTGCCGACCACTGCGCTGGGCGTGCTCGGCGATGGCAACGACGGCGTGTTCAGCGCACTGTTTTCCGATCGGGGCATCGCAGACGCGTGTCTGCGCATTCCGGGTCGTACCCGCACCAACATCAAGCTGGTGGAAGATGCCAACGGCGAGACCACCGACATCAACCTGCCCGGCCTGTCACTGTGCGACGCCGATCTGGACGCGGTATCGCGCCGACTCGACGCACTGCTCCAGCCGGAGCTGCCGGTGGTGCTGTCCGGCAGCCTTCCGTCCGGGCTGCAAGCCGATGCATGGGCCCGACTGCAGGCGCAGGTACGCGCCGCCGGCGCGCGCGTACTGCTGGATACCAGTGGCGACGCGCTTGCCGCGGCGTTGAGTGGTGCACAGGGTGCACTGCCCTACGCGGTCAAGCCCAACCGCCATGAACTGGAGGCCTGGGCCGGCACGCCGCTGCTGGATCGCAGCGCCCTGCGCGCCGCGGGCCTGGCCCTGGTCGAACGCGGAGTTGCACTCGTAGCGATCTCGATGGGCGCCGACGGCGCGCTGTTCATTGATCGCAGCGGCGCCCTGGTCGCACGACCGGCGCGACTGGCGCAGGGCAGTACGGTCGGTGCCGGCGACGCCATGGTCGCCGGCATCGCCGCCGCCTTGTTGGAGCCCTCCCCCGACCTGGCCGGTTGTGCGCGACTGGCCACGGCGTTCTCGATGAGCCGGCTGGAGAGTGGCGACGCGCGACGGCTGGACCCGGCGCAGGTGCGCGCGTGGACCGGCGATGTACTGATCGAGCGGTTGGATTGAAACCCCTGCAGAGGGGGCTGCGGCTGGCCTTGGGCCACCGATGGCCCCTGCTGCAAGGACGAACCCGAAGAATTCCAGGAGTTGCCATGCAAGCTTCCACCGTAGTCATCGCCGCTGGCGAACGCAGCATCGAGGCCGTTCTTGCCGCCGAAGCGCTGCGCCGCGCCGCACGCCAGCAAAGGGTCGAATTGGCGATCGAAATCCGCAGCAATCAGGGCGTGACCGGGGCACTGTCCGACGCGCAGGCTGCCGCCGCAACGCAGCTGCTGCTGGTGGGTGACGGCGAGGCGGACAGCGCCCGCTTCGGCAATGCCCAGATCGTGCGCGCCGGCCTCGGTGAAGTGCTGGACGACCCGCTCGCCGTGCTGGCGCAGCTCGCCGCAGCATCGGCACTCCCTTCCTGGGATGACGCGGGCAAGCGCATCGTCGCCGTCACCTCCTGCCCGACCGGCATCGCCCACACGTTCATGGCGGCCGAAGGCCTGCAGCAGGCGGCCAAGGCACTGGGCCACGCGATCCGGGTGGAAACCCAGGGCTCGGTCGGCGCGCAGGATGCGTTGAGCGACGGCGAAATCGCTGCCGCCGACCTGGTGCTGATCGCCGCCGACCGCGAAGTCGATCTGTCGCGCTTTGCTGGCAAACGCCTGTTCAAGAGCGGCACCAAGCCGGCGATCAATGACGGCCAGAACCTGATCCGCAAGGCGCTGGCCGAGGCTGGCGTGCAGACCGGCACGGTGGCTTCAGGTCGCACCACCGAGAAGGCCAGGGTCACCGGCCCCTACAAGCACCTGATGACCGGCGTGTCGTTCATGCTGCCGTTCGTCACTGCCGGCGGCCTGCTGATCGCACTGGCGTTCGCGCTCGGCGGCATCTATGCCTTCGACGATGCACACAAGGGCACGCTGGCCTGGTCGCTGTTCCAGATCGGCGCCAAGTCCGGCTTCATGCTGATGGTGCCGGCACTGGCCGGCTACATCGCCTACTCCATCGCCGATCGCCCGGGCATCGCCCCGGGCATGATCGGGGGATTGGTGGCAGTCAACATGGATGCGGGCTTCATCGGCGGCATCCTGGCCGGTTTCATCGCCGGCTACGGCGTGCATTGGATCAACCGTGCGCTGCGCCTGCCGCGCAGCCTGGAAGGCCTCAAGCCGGTGCTGATCCTGCCGGTGCTGGGCACGCTGCTGGTCGGCCTGTTGATGATGTATGTAATCGGTACGCCGGTGGCTGGGCTGCTGGCCTGGCTGACGGACTGGCTGCGCGGCATGCAAGGCAGCAGCGCGATCCTGCTTGGCCTGCTGCTGGGCGGCATGATGGCGGTGGACATGGGCGGACCCGTCAACAAGGCGTCCTACGCCTTCTCTACCGCATTGATTTCCAGCCAGGTCTACACGCCGATGGCGGCGACGATGATCGGCGGCATGACGCCGCCGCTGGGTATCGCACTGGCGACATGGCTGTTCAGTAGCCGCTTCACTGCTGAGGAGCGTGGCACGGCCGGTGCCGCTGGCGTGCTTGGCCTCAGTTTCGTGACCGAAGGCGCGATCCCCTATGCCGCGCGTGATCCGCTGCGCACCATTCCGGCGCTGATCCTTGGTTCTGCCGTGGCCGGTGCGATTTCGATGGCCGCAGGCGTCGAACTGAAGGTGCCGCATGGCGGCGTGTTCGTGCTGCCGATCCCGAACGCAGTCACCCACCTTGGCATCTACCTGCTGGCACTCGTGGCCGGCGTGGCCGTCACTGCGGTCGCGCTGCGCGTGCTCAAGAAGCCGGTCACGGCTCCCACCCTGTAAAAGGAACCCGCCCATGACCTCCCCTTCCCGCCGCCTGCTGCCGACAGTGATCCTGCTGGCCCTGCCATCACTGGCCGCAGCCGCCGACGCGAGCGACGTCTTCGCTCCGAAGCTCGCCTACACCGGCGAAGCGGCCGCCACGCTCGACGGTGGCAAGCGCAGCGGCACGGCCTATGCCGGCCAGCTGATGTTCGGTGCCGACGTGGACCTGGACGCGGCGTTTGGCTGGCGAGGTGCGACGGTCAAGGCCTACGGCATCAACCGCCATGGCACCAATCTCGCCAACAGCAGTACAGGCAACAGCACCTCGGTGCAGGAAATCTACGGCGGCCAGGGCACGCGCCTGGCCAACCTGACCCTCGAACAGAAGTTGTTCAACGACCGGTTGGTGCTGGAAGCAGGGCGCAGCGTCGCCAACATCCACCACCTGGGTTCGGACCTGTGCCAGTACTTCCAGGGCAACTCGGCCTGTGGCAACCCGACCTACGTATTCCGCACCAGCAGTTTCACCTGGTGGCCGGTGTCGAGCTGGATGGCCGATGCCACGGCCTGGGTGACGCCCGATGTCTATGTCCGCGTCGGCGCCTACCAGGTTGATCCCAGCCAAGCCGAGGATGGCCAGCATGGCCTGAAGTGGAATACGAACCAGGCCACCGGCTGGATCGTGCCCTACACGATCGGCTGGCGCAGCCCTGCTTCGGCACGACTGAAAGCCCGCTACGAACTCGGTGGTTGGCAGGACAACTCGACCTATCGCGATCCGCTGCGCGATGCCAACGGCATTCCCGCGCTGCTCAGTGGCCAGGAGTACGCGACGCGTCACGGCCGCTCCGGTGCGTTCGCCCGCTTCGAGCAGCAACTCACCAGTGATGGTGCCGGCCGCGGCCTGACCCTTTTCGGTGCGGCGCTCAAGGGCACCTCCGGCCAGTTGATCGAGGATCATTTCCTGCAGGCCGGGCTGGTGCAGAAAGGCACGTTCGCCCGGCGGCCGCAGGACAGCATCGCTTTCGTCGTGACCCAGCAGAAGTACAGCAGCATCGCGCTGGAAGACCTGCGCCTCGCCCGCGCCGCAGCCGGTGGTAGCGGCACCCCGCACGGGAGCCAGGTGATGATGGAGCTGAGCTATGGCATCCAGCTCACCCCGCAGCTTCGTGTTGCACCGAACCTGCACTACATCGTGCACCCCGACCAGTTCAATGAGCCCGCACGCCAGCACGACCTGCCGGATGCGCTGATCGCGGGCATGCGGATCGACTGGAACCTGTAGGAAATGTCAGGTGGTCCTGGCGCGCGGCCCGTGTCAGGCACCGGGTCCACGGCCGGTCCAGGCGGCGTACCGACCGCCCGGCACCCGGGTGATCGCCTGCCCTGGCCGGGGTTTCAGGTGCTGTCCGCCGCCCACGCCAGTTCGAATGTCAACGCGAGGCGCTGGCCGGGCTCCAGCCGGTGCGGTGCCAGGGTGTAGCCATCTGGCGGGCCGCTCTGCGGTTCGACACAGGTGGCGTGCGGCGTACCATCGTAGACCACCCAGTGGTCGTGGTCCGACCTCAGCCGCAGGTGCTGGCCTTCGCGTATCAGCGTGACGTCACCGTCGGCGATGAAGCAGTCATCCCAGGGGCCGGTGGTGGGCTCCACGCGGGGCAGCGTGGCAATACCTTCCCTGTCCCGCGGATACATCGAGCGAGGACTGAACAGCAGTCGTTCCGGCTTCCGGAACCAGGGGTGCCAGCCCAGCACCGCCGGCATCGCCTGGCCGCCGGCCTGGACCGAGAGGTCCATCTGCAGGCTGTGAGCCTGCAACTGCAGGTCCAGCACGGCAGCGCCACCGAAAGGCCAGTAGCCGTCGCTCGGCAGCTCCAGCGACAACCGGGCTGCCGCCGCGTCCAAGCGGTCGATCCGCCAGGGTCGCGAGAAACCCACCCCATGGATGGCATGCCCGTCGAAGTTGAGCGGCAGCCGATGCGGCCTGCCGTCAAAATGGAACTGTCCACGGCGGATGCGCCCGGCCCACGGCACCATCGGGTAGCAGCCCCACGCGATCGCCGCCGGGCCTGCCTGCTGCGCATCCACCAGCCATTCCACGCCCTGGTAGCGCAGGTGCGCCACGCGCCCGCCCGCCCCTGCGGCGAACGCAACCTCCAGTTCGCCGCACCTCAGCCAGTGCAGCTCGCCGGCTGGCAACGGAGCCAGCGCATCATCCACCGGCAGCATCCGCTCAGGCCCCATACGGGTTGATCGTGCGGATGCTTCCGTCCGGCTCCATGTGCAGCGGCGTGCACTTGGCCGAGCGCAGGTGGGTGATGCCGCCGGACATCAGTGCATCGTGATAGAACAGGTACCACTGTCCTTCGAACTGGCAGATGGAGTGGTGTGTGGTCCAACCGACCACGGGGGTGAGGATCACGCCAGCGTAGGTGAACGGTCCATACGGGCTGTCGCCGATGGCGTAGCACAGCTGGTGGGTGTTGCCAGTGGAGTACGACAGGTAGTAGCGACCCTGGTACCTGTGCAGCCACGGACCTTCGAAGAAGCGGCGCGCATGGTCGTCCGCGCGCAGCGGCTGGCCATGCTCATCCAGGATCTGCACTTCGCGGGTGGGTTCGGCCAGCTCGGTCATGCCGGCATCCAGGCGGCCCACGCGCGGGCCCAGCGCCGGTGCGCTGCCCTCGGGCTCCTCGTGGGCCTCGCTGTACTGGTTGTCACGATACTTCTGCAGCTGCCCGCCCCATATGCCGCCGAAGTACAGGTAGTGGCTGCCATCCTCGTCTTCGAACACGGCCGGGTCGATCGAGTACGCACCCTTGATCGGCTCCGGCTGGGGCACGAACGGGCCCTCCGGCCGCGTACCGATCGCCACGCCGATGCGGAACCGGCCCTCGGCATCCTTGGCCGGGAAGTAGAGGTAGTAGCGGCCATCACGGCAGGCGGCATCGGGGGCCCACATCTGTTTCCGGGCCCAGGGCACATCGCGCACATGCAACGCCATGCCGCAATCGACGGCCGTGCCGTCGGGCGTATCCATCTTCAGCACATGATAATCCTGCATGTCGAAGTGGCCACCTTCGTCGTCGAATGGCTGGCCGCCGTCGATGTCGTGCGACGGATAGATGTACAGGCGCCCCTCGAACACATGCGCCGAAGGGTCGGCGGTATAGATGTGGGTCACCAGCGGTTGCGAAATGGCGTGCGCGGTGAGCTGCGCAAGACGGGCTTCGCTGGCCTGGCCGTCTTCGCCGGCAGAGAGGTCGATCATGGTCGTCATCTTGGAGTTACACGGAGGCGTCGGCGGAACGGCGACGCAGGTGGAGGTCCTGCTCGATGCGGGTTTCGGTGCGCTTGTCGATCCTGTAGAAGACCAGCAGCGCCACGGCGAGCAGGAAAGGAAGGGAGCAGTAGACGCTTACGGTCAGGCGGATGCCCTGCACCACGGCCTCAGGCTGCTGCGCCAGGCCGGCCTGGTAGCCGTAGTGGGCGAGGATCGCGGCGACCAGCGCGCCGCCCACGCTGAGGCCGATCTTCAGCCCGCACAGCATCGCCGAGAAGATGATCGCGGTTGCCCGCCGATGGTTCTTCCACTCCGAGTAGTCCGCGACGTCGGCGATCATCGCCCACAGCAACGGGATGGTGATGCCGTAGCAGAAGCCATGCAGCATGAAGGCGCCGAACGCCACCGCCACCGCCGTGGGTGGAAACAGGTAGAAGGCAAGCAGGAACAGGGTCGAGACAAACAGGGCGCCACCGAAGACGTCGCGCTTGCCGAAGCGGTCCGCCAACCGTCGCGATGCGCCGATACCCAGGATCATGCAGAGGATGCCGCACGCGTTGAACAGGCTGAACGCCGAGGTGGCCGCGTCCTTCGGCCAGGTGAACGCCGCGAAGCCGGCGCTGGCCAGCGCAGCATTCAACGCGCTGACCAGGCCGTTGAACCCCGAGTTTTCAAGGAAGCCGGCCAGCGCCGCTTCACTCATGTAGTACTGGAAGTAGTAGATGTAGGTACCGCCTTTCAATGCCAGGTTGATGAACACCAGCACGGTCAGGGCCAGCATCACCTGCCACGGGCGGTTGTGCAGCAGGTCCGACAGGTCCTGCACTATGCCGCCGGTCTGTTCGCGCGTCGGCACGATGCGTTCGCGGGTGGTGGCGAACGTGATCAGGAAGAACGCCGTGCCGATGATGGCGAATGCGGTCATGACCTGCTCGAAGCCGCGCACCCGGTCGCCGTCACCCAGGATCAGCACCAGCGGCATCAGCAGCACCTGGATGATGAACTGCGCGATCATCACGGCCACGAAGCGGTAGGCCGAAAGGCTGTTGCGCTGGGCCATGCTGCCGGTCAGCACGCCGCTCAGCGCCGAGTACGGCAGGTTGTTCGCTGCGTACACGCACACCAGCAGCGCGTAGGTGGCCAGTGCATAGATCACCTTTCCGCGCTCGCCCAGGTCCGGCGTGCTGAACGCCAGCAGGGACAGTACGCCAAAGGGAATGGCCGTCCACAGGATCCACGGCCGGAAGCGGCCCCAACGGGTGGACGTCCGGTCAGCCGCGATGCCGATCAACGGCGTGAACACGAACGCACCCAGCAGGCCCACCACGAAGATGATCGTGGCCGCGGTCGCGGCCGGCAGGCGGTAGACGTCGGTGTAGAAGAACGCCAGGTAGGTGATCAGGGTCTGGAAGATCAGGTTGGCGGCGAGATCGCCCAGGCTGTAGCCGAGCTTCTCGCGTACCGATAGCGCGTGTTCAGTGCTTGCCATGCAGCGGACGTCCTGGAAAAGGGATCTGGGCGGAGGGAAATCGATGCCGGCGAGAGCGATCAGTCATGCGCGGACACCACCGTGAACCCGCCCTGCGCGCGTGCATCGGCACTGGACGCCCCCACCCTGACCTCGTAGGCACCGGGCCGCACCTCATACGCGGCGCGCGCTTCGTCATAGTGGCGCAGGGCCTGCGCTGCCTCCAGGGTGAACGTCACCGTGCGGTGTTCGCCCGGGGCCAGATGGATCCGCTGGAAGCCACGCAGCTCCTGCACGGCATCGCCGCTGCCAGCGTGCTCGCGCCGCACGTACAGCTGCACCACTTCGTCACCGCTGCGCGTGCCTGCGTTGGTCACATCGACCGCCACGCCCAGGCGGCCATCGGCGCGGAGGCTGCCTGCATCGAGGCGGAGCGTTCCATAGTCGAACCGCGTGTA
Organism: Stenotrophomonas sp. YJH_SMC_73; assembly: GCF_059370155.1. Taxonomy (NCBI): domain Bacteria; kingdom Pseudomonadati; phylum Pseudomonadota; class Gammaproteobacteria; order Lysobacterales; family Lysobacteraceae; genus Stenotrophomonas; species Stenotrophomonas sp. YJH_SMC_73. Next base: position 126,887 of record NZ_JCAFTJ010000003.1, read on the forward strand.
CGACAGGCCGTGACCGAACGGATAAAGCGGCGTGCCGCGGAAGTAGCGATAGGTTCGGCCCTCCATGGCGTAGTCGTCGAATGCCGGCAACGCTTCGCTGGCCTTGTAGAACGTCACTGGCAACCGGCCGGCGGGATTGACGTCGCCGAACAGCGCCTGGCCGACGGCGGTGCCGCCGCGCTGCCCGGGGTACCAGCTCATCAGGATCGCCGGCAGATGCGACTGCGCCCAGTCCACGGCGATCGCCGAGCCGCCGGTGAGCACCATCACCACCGGCTTGCCGGTAGCGTGCAGGGCCTCCAGCAGGGTGCGCTGCGGCGCGGGCAACCGCAGGTCGGTACGGTCGCCACCGGCAAAGCCTGGATAGTTGACCGTCATTTCCTCGCCTTCGACATCGCCGGTAAGGCCACCGACGAACACCACCACATCGGCTTCGCGTGCGGCATCGAGCGCTTCATCGAACGGCGCCTTGGCGCCGGGCATGCGCCAGCCCAGGCGCACGCCGGCATCGCGCTCGTCGTCGTAGTACTCCAGCGTCAGCGCGTAGGCACGCCCGGCCTGCAGCTCCAGTTCGATGCCCTCGGCATGCAGGCGATCTGTGTTCACCCAGTGATCGATCACGCGCTTCCCGTCCAGGTACAGGCGGTAGCCATCATCGCCGGCCACCTCCAGCCGGTAGCGGCCGGACACGGGTGGCAGCAGTTGGCCGCTCCAGCGGATGCTGAAGCGGTCGTTCGGGATCCCCTGCCCCGGTGCCGCTTCGCCGCGTGCCAGCAGGTTGTCGGTCGGCGAGCCGCGGTCCCAGCGGAAGCCGATCTGCGCGTCGGTACGCACCAGGGACGGCGTACCGGACAGGTCGGGCGTGCGGAAGTACTCGCCACGCAGGCCACGCTCGGGCGAGTCCGCCGAAGGCCGCAGGAAGGTCGGCTCGATCAACGGCGTGGCACCGGGATCGTCGCGGCCCTCCACCAGGTCCACGCCGCGGGCATAGCGAACCTCGACGCCCTTGGCCGCCTCGCGTATGCCCTGCAGGATCGTGACCGGCGCGGCCGGTGTGCCGAAGTAGTTGCCGAGCAGCGCCATGGTGTCGTCGGCAGTGGGTCCGACCACGGCAATGCGCTTGATGTCGCGTGACAGCGGCAGGATGCCGTCGTTCTTCAGCAGCACCAGCGACGCCTGCGCGGCCTTGAGCGCCAGCGCATCATGGGCCGGGGCCTGGTTCACCGAGGCCGGAATGCGCGCCCAGCGCACCCGCTCCGGCGGGTCGAACATGCCCAGGCGCATCCGTGCGGTGAACAGACGGGTCACCGCATCGTCGATCTCCGCTTCGCTGATCAAACCCTGACGCACGGCTGACGGAAGCGTGGCGTACTCCTGGCCGCATTCCAGCTCGGTGCCATTCCTGACCGCCAGCGCCGCAGCGGCTTCGCGCGTGGTCACGATATGGTGGTGCTTCCAGATGTCGACGATGGCCCAGCAGTCCGAGACCACGTAGCCCTTGAAGCCCCAGTCGCGTCGCAGCACATCGCGCAGCAGGAAACGGCTGGCACTGGCGGACTCGCCGTACACGCGGTTGTAGGCGCCCATCACAGCATCGACGTCGCCCTCCTTGACCAGCGCCTCGAATGCCGGCAGGTAGGTGTCATACAGGTCGCGCCGGCTGGGCCGTGCATCGAAGTGATGGCGGTCGGCCTCCGGCCCGCTGTGCACGGCCAGATGCTTGGCGGTGGCGTCCAGCTTGCGGTAGACGGGGTCGTCGCCCTGCAGGCCACGTACGAAGGCCACGCCCATGCGCGCGGTGAGGTACGGGTCCTCGCCATAGGTTTCCTGTCCGCGGCCCCAGCGCGGGTCGCGGAAGACGTTGACGTTCGGCGACCAGAAGGTCAGCCCCTGGTAACGGCCGTGCGCGCCTTCGCGGAGGAACTGGTGGTGCTTTGCGCGGGCCTCATCGCTGATCGTCGTGGCCACCTGCCCCATCAACGGCACATCGAAGGTCGCGGCCAGGCCGATCGCCTGCGGAAAGACCGTGGCCTGCCCTGCCCGTGCCACGCCATGCAGTCCCTCATTCCACCAGTCGTAGGCGGGCACACCCAGGCGTTCGATTGCCGGCGCGGCGTTCTGCATCTGCGCGGCTTTCTCTTCCAGCGTCATCTGCGCGACGAGTGAGGCAGCCCGTTGCTCGAAGCTGGCCGAAACGTCCAGCCAGGGCCGCGGCGCGGCTGCGGATGCGGCCGCCGCGATGCAGGTCAGAACGAACACAGTGAGCCCGCGGCGCAACGTGCGGCGACGGGCGTTGGACGACAGCGACAGCCTCATTTGCTTCTCCCGGTGCGCTCATCGCGCGCGAAGGGACCCAGCAGTGCGCCTACGAATCCGCCTGCCCGGTCCGTGCTCAGAACGGTGCCATCCACCTTGCCTGCAAGCAGTTGCCAGCCCTGCCCGTCGCCGGTATCGAACGAGAACGCGTAGTCGCCCTCGTTGCCGGCGATCTTCAGGCGCAACGCATCCGGTGCCCGCACCTCGCGGGTCGCCACGATGCGCGTACTGCCACCGCCATCACGAACTTCCAGGAAGAGCGAAAGTCGCTCGTCCGGAAGGCTGCGAACGCCAAGGAAGTACCAGTACGCCTCGCTCTGGAACGCCGCCAGGCCGGCCGCCACGCCAGGCCCCGGCCGGCTCATCGCGGCGCTCGCCTCGAAGCGCAGGTGCTGCTGGCGTCGGCCAAGGAACGCGGGATTGCGCAGCGTGTCCAGATCCTCGGCAAGCGGGTGCACGGCCAGCATTCCCGGGCGCGTGGCCAGGTCGGCCCAGGCGTGCTTGGGCACCCGCACGCGCAGCCACTGGCGATCGAGCCTCGGTCCATCGAAGTTGTCGCGCTCGACGAAGTTGCCGGTCGAGGGGGCCTGGGATGCCTTGCCCTGCATCCACGACGGCGCCTTGACCACGTAGGGGATGGGCTGGTCGGCCGGCAGGATCCGTGGCCAGCCGTCCTGCCAGCGCACCGGCAGCAGATAGGTCTCGCGCCCGGTGTTGTAGTGCCGCGTCTGATAGTTGCGGCTGGCCAGGAACACCGCCCACCACGAACCGTCCGGGCCTTCGACCAGGTCGGCATGGCCGGCATTGGTGATCGGTAGCGGTCGGTCGTCGGGCAGCTCGCGCTGGGTCAGGATCGGATTGCCCGCGTAGGGGTCATACGGGCCCCACACGGTGCGGCTGCGCAGCACCACCTGGGAGTGCTGCGGCCCGGTGCCGCCTTCGGCATCGGACAGGTAATACCAGCCCTGGCGCTTGTAGATGTGGGGTCCTTCGATCCAGATCGGGTTCTTCGCCGGCTCCACGCCCGCGTCGACCAGCACCCGGCGCGGCCCGACCGGCTTGAAGGCAGCCAGATCGATCTGCTGCATCCAGATGGCGCGGTGCCCGTCGTAGCGCGGCGGGCCGGGCGGTGCATCGTTGTTGACCAGGTACACCTTGCCGTCGTCATCGAAGAACAGTGATGGATCGATGCCATCGATGCCGGGCAGCCAGTGCGGATCGGACCACGGACCGGCCGGGTCGCGCGCGGTGGCAATGAAGTTGCCACCACTGTCGGTGGCCGTGGTCACCACGTAGAAGACCCCATCGTGGTATTCGATGGTGGGCGCGAAGATGCCGCGCGAGACGCTCAGCCCGTCGAAATCCAGCTGCGTGGCGCGGTCGATCACGTTGCCGATCTGCTTCCAGTGAACCAGGTCGGCACTCTCGAACACCGGAATGCCCGGGAAATAGGTGAAGCTGGAATTGACCAGGTAGAACCGGCCGTTCGCGCTCACGATGCTGGGATCGGCATGGAAGCCGGCCAGCACCGGATTGCGGTAGTGGCCGACCGGCAGCGGCGTGTCGAAGGCCGCGTCGTGGCCGCGGTATTCGAACCATTCGAAGTACACCGGCGGTGCGTCCGGCGGCGCGCTGGCCGGGCTGGTTGCGGCCGACAGCAGGAGTGCCGCCGCCAGCAGGTGGCGCGCCATCGACCTCAGGCCGGCCCTGTCGCGGACCGGAGGGGACTGCTTGGACAACGTCATCATCGTCGCGTCTCGGCTTCGGCAATGGGAAGTTCGAACGGGCCTGCCGGTGCCCCGCTGCGGTCGCGTAGCGTGCACACCGGGCCATCGGCCCAGCAATAGCGGACATGCGTTGCGTGCGTCGACAGCGGGCCGCGCAGCAGGATCCGGCGCCCATCCAGTTCGGCGTCGCCGTAGTCGCAGTGGCGGGTATCACCCCTGGTCCCGCACAGTTCAAAACCAATCGGACGCAGCGCGCCGGTCGCGGTGAGCACGCCTTCGACATCCTCGAACGCAATGGCCACACCAGCGGGCGTCCGCACGGCCGTTACCGCTCGCGGACCCGACGGCGCCACGTCCTGCTTGCCGTACACCACGTGGCGCGCCACGCGCGCCAGGCGGCGCCCGAGCTCCTGCTTGTTCGGCGGATGGATGTCGTAGGCGTCGCCGATGTCGATGGCAATGGCGAGCCCGCTCCGCGCATCCTCGGCGGCGACGCGCCGCTGCGCCTCACGCACCTGCGCCCAACCGCTGGCGGCGGGCACAACCGGCGGCTGGCCGTAGCCGGCCAGCTGCACCAGCAGCAGTGGCGTGCGCGCACCGAACTGCCGCCGCCAGTCCTCGCGCAGCGCACGCAACCGCATCGCATACGCCGCACCATCGCTGGTGTTCGATTCACCTTGATACCAGAGCATGCCGCGCAGCCCGAAGCCCCCGAGCGGTGCGATCATCCCGTTGTACAGCGTCGACAGCCCGGTGGCGGCCTGCCATGGCGCGAAAGGCGGCGCCTGCTGGCCCGCCGCCACCCGGTATTTCCAGAGGCCCTGCAGTGCCACGCGCTCGCCGTTGTCGAACTGCAGGCCGTATGCCGTTGAGGGGCCGGCCAGGCCGCCTTCGCCGTAGGTGTCCAGCACGTTGACCGCAATGCTGTTGGATCCCGCCTTCAACAGGCCACTCGGCAACGGATAGCGCCTCTGGCCGGCGCCGTACTGGCTGCCGACGGCGACCCCGTTCACCCAGGTCACGTCCACCTCGTCGGCCGATGCCAGCTCCAGGGTCGCGCCGCGTGCAGCCTGTTCAGCGCTCAGCACCACCTGCGTGCGATACCAGACCATGCCGTTGTAATCGGCAAGCGCGGGCTCGTTCCACCGCTCCCATGCGCCCAGTGTGGCCGGTGCGTGCGACCATGCGCGGTCATCGGTATCCGCGCGCCAAGGTGCGTCGCCCGGCAGCGCCCCTTCGCGCGTCTCCCACCAGTGCTGCCAGTGGCGGCCCCAGGCTGCGCGTGCCTCCAGCGGATCACGGGCAGAGCGCGCGAGAATATCGAGGGCCTCGTCCATGCCACCTTGCCCGCGCAGGGCATCGGTACTGGTCCAGGCCTCGATCCGCGAGCCGCCCCACGCTGCCTGGATCAGCCCCATCGGTACGGTAACCGTGCGCTGCAGTTCGCGGGCGAAATAGAAGCAGGCTGCAGAGAAACCGCGCACCGAATCGGGCGTTGCCCGCGTCCATCCAGGGTCACCCTTGAAGCTCTCCTGCGCCTGCACGGCCGCGTCCTTCGGCACGCTGAACAGCCGGATCCGTGGCAGCGTGGCCGAGGCGATCTCGCTGGCTGCGTTGAGCGAGCGCCAGACCGGCAGCTCCATGTTCGACTGCCCCGCGCACAACCAGACGTCGCCGACCAGAAGATCCCGCGCCGTCTCACGCCGGGTCCCGGCGGTTGCCTCGAGGGTGTACGGGCCGCCTGCGGCGATGGCGGGGAACATGGCCTGCCAGCGGCCTGCCCTATCGGCCTGTGTGGCCACCGCCTGGCCCGCGAAGGTGGCCGATACCGCCTGCCCAGGGCTTGCCTGGCCCCAGACGGTGATCGGCCGGTCGCGCTGCAGGATCGCATGGTCCTGGAACAGCGGGTGCAGCAAACCCGTCGTTTCGCCGGCCGCCACCGGTGCGGCAAGCCACGCCAGCACCATCAACGCCGCCGCGCGCGCGGACCATCCGAACCGGTTCATCGCCCATCTCCGGGTGCGAAAGGAAACTGCAACGCCTGGTAGTACGACAACGGCTGTGGCGGTGGCCGTTCTCCCGCCGGCAGCGGTCGGCCGCTGACTGACTGGAAGTACGCCACACTGGCATCGCGCCACCACTGCGCTTCCTCGCGCTGGATCTGCAGGAACGCCGCCACCTGCTGGTGCCGCTGCGGATCGATCCGATCGCGCAGGCCCGCCCAGGTCGCCTGCATCGACTGCACCTGGCGCACACCCCGCGAATAGCGCCCGACCAGTTCGTCCCACAGCGTCCTGCCCGAGCGCATGCGGCGGTCCCACGGCACGTGATGGAACCACAGCAGCAGCGACTCGGGCACCCGCGCCGGATCGCCATAAACCCCGGCAACCGGCGGGAAGTACTGCCCCACGGCGTTGCTTCCGCTTGCGCTGCGGTCAAAACCGATGCCGTTGCGGTCTGCACGGTGGTAGTAGACCGACGTCCAGTCCGCACGCGGGCCGCCGTCCACCCAGGGGCCGGGACCGTAGTGATGGCCGCGTGCCATCAGGTGGTGCAGGCCCAGCGGCGTCATGTAGTCCACTGCCGCCTCGCGCGAGTCCATCATCATCCGCACGATCGGGCCGGTCACCTGCGGGTCGGGCGAGAAGGTCAGCGCGGCCCAGTCCTCGGCAATGCCGCGCGCGGACTGCTGCGGATTCCATGCCAGTCGCCCGAACGCGTACCAGTTGGCCTGGTCGAAATGCGAGCCGCTCCAGGTGCGGTCTACGCCAATGTTCGCAACGCCGGCGATGCCGGTCAGTGCATGACCTTCCAACGAGCCGTCGATCACGCGGGCGACCGTGGAGCCCTCGCCACGTGCATGGGTGTCGGCCTGCAGCACTTCTTCGTAAAGCGTTCCCAGGTACACCAGGTGCGTCGCAAAACCCAGGTACTCCTTGGTGATCTGCAGTTCCATCATCAGCGGCGTGCGTGGCATGGCGCCGAACAGCGGATGGAACGGCTCGCGCGGCTGGAAGTCGATGGGACCGTTCTTCACCTGCACGATCACGTTGGGGCGGAAGGCACCGTCCAGCCCGACAAACTCGCTGTACGCCTGCTTGGCGCGATCTTCGGGAACCTGGTGCGAGTACACGAAGGCGCGCCACATCACTACGCCGTTGTAGGGCGCCAGTGCCTCGGCCAGCAGGTTGGCGCCGTCGGCATGGGAACGACCGTAATCCTGCGGGCCGGGTTGCCCCTCCGAATTCGCCTTGACCAGGAAACCGCCAAAATCCGGAATGCGCGCATGGATCTCATCGACCTTGTCGCGCCACCAGCGCCGCACAGCCGGATCCAGCGGATCAGCCGTTGCCAGGCCGCCAAGCTCGATGGGCGCACTGAAGCGCGCGCTCAGGTAGACCCGGATGCCATAGGGCCGGAACAGGTCGGCCAGCGCGGCGGCCTTGGCCAGATAGGCCGGCGACAGGCTCAGCGCACTGGCATTGACGTTGTTGAGGACGGTGCCGTTGATGCCGAGCGAGGCGTTGGCACGGGCGTAGTCGGTGTAGCGCGGCTCACGCCACTGCGGCAACGTCTGCCAGTCCCACAGCGAGCTGCCTGCATAGCCACGCTCGACGTAACGATCCAGGTTGTCCCAATGGTTGAGCACACGCAGTGCGACCTGCGGCGACTCACGCACATCCAGCGCCTGCAGTGGGGTGCCACGCTGCATCAGCCGCAGCAGATGGAACATGCCATACAGCACGCCGACATCCTGGCGTGCCGCCACAAGCAGCACGTCGCGCGCCTCGATCCGGACCCGCCGGATCAGGAACCCCTCGTTGCCCAACGTGGCGATCTCGTTGCCGTACGCGGCGACGAGTGTCGAAGATTGCGGCGTGCCCAGCACCAGGGCACGCTCGGTATTGATTGCCGTTCGCATTGGCGGCGCCGCTCCCAGCAATCCAGGGAGGCTGCGCGCAAGCTCGTCGCGGGTGGCGCGCTGCATTGGCGTGCGATCCGGGGCCACCACTTCGGCCAGTTGCCGCCGGTAATCGGCAGCGACCGTTGCGGCAACCGGCTGGTAGCGCATCCACAGCGCATAGCCATCCTCCGCCCGTGCCCCGCCAACACAGGCCAGCAGCACGAGCAGGGCCCACAGGTGCGTGCCGACAGCGCGCAACAACGGCGTTAACATGCGCCTTTGTAGACTACGTCCGGGCCCGGGGCAGCGCATCATCGTCCTTCGCACCCGCACGGCAGCGCCACCAAGAACAAAGGGATCGTGCATTGGACAAGCCGAAGAAATCGGTTCGCCGCAGAACCGCAGGCGTGACGATCGACGAGGTTGCGGCCCTTGCCGGCGTTTCGCCGATGACCGTGTCGCGGGTAATCAACCAGGGCAAGGTGCGCGACGTCACCCGCGAGCGCGTGCTGCGCGCCGTGCGTGAGCTGGGCTATACGCCCAATCTTGCCGCCAGTTCGCTGGCCGCTGCACAGCACACGCGCATTGCGCTGATCTACACCAACCCCAGCGGCGCCTACCTGCGCGAACTGCTGGTGGGCCTGCTGCGCGTCGCCTCCAGTTCCGCCATCCAGCTGGTCATCGACTACTGGGACAACCTGGATGCCGAATCCGAACGCAGGGCGGCGCGTGCGCTCGCCGGACGCGTCGACGGGGTGATCCTGCCGCCGCCGCTGTGCGAATCGCAGGCCGCCGTAAGCGAACTGGTCAAGGCTGGCATTCCGGTGGTGGCCATCGCATCGGGTCGCCTGAGCGAGGCCTTGTCCTGCGTCCGCATCGACGATTTCAGTGCGGGCAGGGAAATGACCGATCACCTGCTCCGGCAGGGACACACCCGCATCGGTTTCATCCGTGGGCGCGATGACCTGAGCGCAAGTGCGCTCCGCTACGACGGCTTCGTCACCGCCCTGCGCGAGGCCGGGCTGGCGGTGGAGCCCGGCCTGGTCCAGCACGGTGACTACACCTACCGGTCCGGCCTGGCCGCGGCCGAGAAGCTGCTGTCCCAGCGCCGGCCACCGACCGCGATTTTCGCCAGCAACGACGACATGGGCGCCGCCGCCATCTCCGTGGCGCATCGGCGCGGGCTGGAAGTGCCACGCGACCTGTCGGTGGTGGGTTTCGATGACACCTCGGCCGCCACCACCGTGTGGCCGGAACTGACCACGATCCACCAGCCCATCGCCTCGATGGCCAACGCGGCCATCGACATCCTGCTGCGCACCATCCGCCGTCCTGCGGGGGACGCAACGGTGCTGCGCGAACATGTGATGCCGCATCGGCTGATCGCACGCGGTTCGGTAGCCGCACCGCCCACGCGCCGGTAGCGAAGGCCCCGCCCTCATGCCTGCGCCTGCGCAGTAGGCGGCAGGGTGCCGGTCAGGCCGGCAGCAATCATGCGCCGCATCCAAGGGCGACCTCGGCTTCGTTCAGTGCGCCCAGCGCGACGCGTGACACGGAGATCGTCATCGCATCGGCCGTCACCACCGACCACGGTCGGTCGATCGCGTCCAGCTTTGCACCCGCCTTGGCCAGGCACTTCAGCGGCACGCCAACGCGCTTCCACTGGCCTTGTGGAAGCGCCGCCAGCGACGGCCCGATGGCGATGCGTGCCGAGCAGCCCACGCCGCAACCGACCGACAGCCACGCCTCACCCTCCGGCGCAGCGTCCACGCGCAGCGTGGTCAGCAGCATCAGGTCACCGTTGGATTCGCGCTGCAGGTCCAGCGCCGTGTGCGACTGCAGTGCAGCAACGGCCTCGCCCTTGCCCGACCAGGCCAGGCGTCGCCCATCCTCCTGCGCCAGATGATCCACGCCGGTGATCTTCAGCCGATCATCGGGCAATGCGTCCGGCACGCGGGTCACGGTCAGGCCCTGGCCTGCGCCCTGCTCAAGGCGCAGCGCCATGCCGGGGCCTGCATCACCGCGCGCGAAGAACACGCCGGTCGCACCCTCGTTGCCGGTCACACCCGATGCCTCCGGCAGCGCGGCCAGGTCGCCGTTGTCGGCGTAGGTCAGGCCGAAGCCGAACGCAAACAACGGATCGTAGTCCTTCTGGCCGACGTTGTTGGCGTACTGGGTGGCGGTGCGCGGCCAGCTGAAACTGAGCTTGCCCTTGAAATCGTGCTGCACCCGGCCATCGCTCCCGCGCAGCAGTACATCGGCAATGCCGGCGCCTTCCGAGCCCGGCAGCCACGCGGCCACGAAGGCATCGGCGGCATTGATTTCCCGGTTCACCCAGAGCGGCCGCCCGCTCAGGAAGACCGCGACGACCGGTATGCCATCGGCCTTGAGCCGCTTGAGCAGCGCCAGATCCGTTTCGTTGCCCGGCTTGTAGGCCAAGGTGGGTCGGTCCCCCTGGAACTCGGCATAGGGGTCTTCGCCAAACACCACCACCGCCACGTCGGGTTTCACTGCATAGCGACCGTCAACGGCAAGCACGGCTTCACCACCGGCCGCCCTGGCCTGGCGCGCGATGCCCTCGTAGATGGAGTCTGCATTGGGGAAGTCCTTGCGCGTGGTGCCGGTGCCCTGCCAGTTGAGCGTCCAGCCACCGGCCTGCTTGCCGACATCGTTGGCGCCGTCGCCGGCCACGAGGATCCCCTGCTTCGGCGACAGCGGCAGGACGCCGTTCTGGTTCTTCAGCAGGACCAGCGATTCGCGCACGGCCTGCCGGGCCACCGCGCGATGTGCCGGCGCGCCGATCAGTGCGAACTGGCCGCCAACGGCCCGCGTGGACGGCCTGCCGGCCTCGAACAACCCCAGGCGGAACTTGACCCGCAGGATCCGGCGCACCGCATCGTCCAGGCGCTGCGGCGTTATCCGGCCGTCCTTCACCGCAGCCAGCGTCGTCTCGTAGAAGCCTTTCCAGCTGTCCGAGGCCATCGCCATGTCCAGGCCAGCGTTGATCGTGGCCGGGCAGTCCGTGGTGGTGCAGCCCTTGACCTGGCCATGACCATTCCAGTCGCCCACCACGAAGCCACCGAAGTTCATGCGTCCCTTGAGCACATCGGTGAGGTAGTGCCGGTGCCCGTGCATCTTTTCACCGTTGACGCTGTTGAACGATGCCATCGCGGTCTGCGCGCCGGCGGCGATGGCCGGCGGGTATCCGGCGGCGTGGATGCGCACCAGGTCCGGCTCACTGATGCGGGTGTCGCCCTGGTCCTTGCCGTCGGTGGTCCCGCCATCACCGAGAAAGTGCTTCACCGAGGCGATCACATGGCGGCCATCGAGGAACTCCGGTGTTCCCACCCTGCCCTGCAATCCCTCCACCATGGCGCCGGCATAGCTGGCCACCACCTCGGGCGATTCCGAGTAGCCCTCGTAGCTGCGGCCCCAGCGATCATCCTGGGGTACCGCAACGGTCGGTGCGAACGTCCACTCCATGCCGGTGACGCGGGTTTCCAGCGCGGTGATGCCACCGATCTGCCGCAGCAGCTCCGGATTGCGTGTGGCGCCCAGCCCGATGTTGTGCGGGAACAACGTGGCGCCAATGATGTTGCTCTGCCCATGCACGGCATCGATGCCGAACAGCAGCGGAATGGCCTTGCCGCCTTTCGACGTGTCCATGGAGGCGTCGTAGAAGGCGTCTGCCAGCGCCAGCCACTCGGCTGGCGACGCATCGTAGCGGCCACCGGGGTCGGAATTGCCACCGGCCAGGATCGAACCAAGGCGGTAGCGCCGCACGTCATCGGGGGTGAGGCTGGCAATGTCGCCCTGCACGAGCTGGCCGACCTTTTCCTCCACCGTCATGCCGGCCATCAGGTCGGTGATCCGCTTCTCCAGCGCAGGATCCGCGGCCAGTGGCCAGGTGACCTGCGGCCACGGGTCGCTGGCGGCTCCCGCAGTGGCGGCGGGCCGGTCCTGGCCGTGGCAGCCCAGCAACGCCAGCGTCAGCACGGCGACCAGCACGCCGCTGCGGGATACGGAGGTCTGCGATGTCATGGCGCTCATCCTTCCATCTGCTCCAGTTCCTTGCCCTTGGTCTCGTGCACATGCCGGACCACGAAAATCACCGAGATGATCGCCGCCACCAGGTAGATGCCGTAGGTGGCCGCCAGCCCGGCCGCGGCCAGCAGCATCGGGAACGTCACCGTGACCACGAAGTTGGAGGTCCATTGCGCTGCGCCGGCGACCGCCAGTGCCGAACCGCGGATCTGGTTCGGAAACATCTCGCCCAGCATCACCCACATCACCGGCCCCCACGACAGGTTGAAGAACACGACATAGGCATTGGCCGCCACCAGCGCCAGCGTGCCCATGCGCCCGGGTAGCTGCAGATGCCCGTCGGCCAGTGAACCACTTGCAAACGCGACCACCACCAGTGCAAGCGACAGCGACATCCCGGCCGAGCCGAACCACAGCAGGGGCTTGCGGCCGATCCGGTCGATCAGCAGCACCGTGACCACGCAGGCGCCGATGCTCAGCGCGCCGGACAGCACGTTGATCAGCAGCGCGTCGTTTTCGGAAAAGCCGACCGCCTGCCACAGCACGGCGCCGTAGTAGAACACCACGTTGATGCCGACCAGCTGCTGGAAGCAGGCCAGTCCGACGCCGACCCACACAATCGGGCGGATCCGCCCGGTCGCCCGGCTCTTCAGATCGGACAGGCGCGGGCGATGGTGGTCGTTGGACAGCGAGGCATCGATCTCTTCGAGCGTGGCGCGGGCCTTGTCGTTGCCGAGCAGCCGGGTGAGCACGCGCAGCGCGTCGTCCTTGCGCCGCTTCACCACCAGGTAGCGCGGGCTCTCAGGAATGGTCAGCAACAGCAGCAGGAACACCAGCGATGGCGCGGCCTGCATCCAGAACATCCAGCGCCAGGCAGCCTGCCCGGCCCACAGCGGCTCGGTCGACGCGCCCGCTGCGGCCGCCAGCAGGTAGTTGGACAGGAAGGCAGCGGTGAGCCCGGTGATGATCGCGATCTGCTGCACCGTGGCCAGGCGGCCGCGATAGCGGGCCGGAGCGACCTCGGCAATGTAGGCCGGCGAGATTACGCTCGCCGCGCCTACCGCGAACCCACCCACCACCCGCGCCGCAATGAACCAGCCCGACGAGGCCGCCGCCCCGGCACCGAGTGCCGACAGCAGGAACATCACCGCCGACAGGATCAGCACGTTGCGACGGCCGAGGCGGTCGGCCAGGCGGCCGGCACTGAACGCGCCCACCGCACAGCCCAGCAGCATCGACGCGATCTCGAACCCCTGCATCCATTCACCGGACCGGAACGCCTGGTGCAGGCCGTCCTGGGTGCCGTTGATCACGCCGCTGTCGAAGCCGAACAGAAAACCGCCAATCGTCGCTACCACGCTGATCAGTACGATCAGCCGGGTGTTCTCACCGCTGCCTGCTGCCTGGTTCATTCCCGTCCCCTTGAGTGCACCGTTGCCGCGCTCAGCGCAGCAGGTACTGGTTGAGCAGGTTTTCGTAACGCTCCTGCTTGCCGCTGGCCTGGTGCGGTTCGCCGAGGCGGGCGGCCAGGCCCGCCAGGTCCGGCAGGCTGAGCGTGCCACGCTCGAACTCCTGGCCGGCGCCGCTGTCGAAACTCGCGTAGCGCTCCTTGCGCCATTGCTCCCAGGGCGACTCGGTCAGCAGTGCATGGGCAACCTCCAGCCCGCGTGCGAACGCATCCATGCCGCCGATATGGGCAATGAACAGATCCTCAAGGTCGGTCGACTCACGGCGCACTTTGGCATCGAAGTTCAACCCGCCCTCCAGCCCGCCCTGGCGCAGCACGACCAGCATTGCACCCACCGTGTCGTACAGATCGCTGGGGAACTGGTCGGTGTCCCAGCCGTTCTGCGCGTTGCCGCGGTTGGCATCGATGCTGCCGAGCAGGCCATGGTCGGACGCAACCTGCAGGTCGTGCTCGAAGGTGTGCCCGGACAACGTGGCGTGGTTGGCTTCGATGTTGAGCTTGAAGTCCTTGTCCAGCCCATGCTCCTTCAGGAAGCCCACCACCGTGGCACTGTCGAAGTCATACTGGTGCTTCATCGGCTCCATCGGCTTGGGCTCGATCAGGAAGTTGCCCTTCAGGCCGATGCTGCGGCCGTAGTCGCGGGCCATGGTGAGGAAGCGCGCGAAATGTTCGATCTCGCGCTTCATCTGGGTATTGGCCAGCGACGCATAACCTTCGCGTCCGCCCCAGAACACGTAGTGCTCGCCGCCGAGTTCGACCGTGGCCTCCAGCGCGGCCTTGACCTGCACCGCTGCGCGCGCGACCACCGCGAAGTCGGGGTTGGTCGATGCGCCGTTCATGTAGCGCGGGTGCGAGAACAGGTTGGCCGTGCCCCACAGCAGCTTGACGCCGGTGGCCTCCTGGCGCGCCTTGGCCAGGGCCACCATGTGCGAGAGGTTCTTCTGGTACTGGCCGATGTCGTCGGCATCCGGCGCCAGGTCGATATCGTGGAAGCACCAGTACGGCACGCCCAGCTTGGTGAAGAACTCGAACGCCGCGTCCACCTTCGCTTCGGCCGTGGCCAGTGGCGAGGCTGCCTCCCACGGGAACTGCCGGGTACCCGGGCCGAACGGATCGTGCCCGGCATTGCAGAAGGTGTGCCAGTAGCACACGGCGAAGCGCAGATGCTCCTGCATGGTCTTGCCACCGATGACCCGGTTTGCATCGTAGACCTTGAAGGCAAGCGGATTGTCCGAGCCCTTGCCCTCGAACGGAATGCGGCCGACGCCGGGGAAGTACTCCTTGGCGCCGATGAAGGGCTGCGTGCTCATGGTGCGTGCTCCTGTCGTTGTACGGGGTGTCGTGGAGGAGCCATCAGCCGCGCTGCAGCGGCGTGATGGCATCAAGATGGCTGAGGAAGCGTGCGTAGGCCCGTGCATAGGCAGCGCTGCGATCCGGATCCGGCCGTGCGGACTGCGCGGGATCGACGGTGACGTGGCGCGCGGTGATGTCGCTGATCGAGGCGGCGTCTCCCTGCGCCCGGGCGAGCGCCCACAGCGCCTGCAGTGCCGCACCAAACGCCGCGCCTTCGGCCTGCACCGGGACGTCCACCGGCAGGCCGAACACATCAGCCACCAGCTGACGCCAGGCCGCGCTGTTGCTGCCGCCGCCGGTGAGCACGATGCGATCGAACTGCATGCCCGCGCGGACGAAGGCGTCGTAGCCGTACTTCAGGCTGTAGGTCGCGCCCTCCACGGCGGCGCGGTACACGTGCGCCGGGGTGAAATTGGCAATGTCCAGGCCAGCCAGCACGCCCTTGCCCAGCGGCAGGTCGGGGGTGCGTTCGCCATTGAGGAACGGCAGCATCACCAGCCCCCCTGCGCCCGGCGGCGTCGCGTGGAGGTGCGCATCGCCTTCGCGGGTGCTGAAACCGAAGGCGCTGGCCACGCGTTCGGTGGCTACGGTGCAGTTCATGGTGCAGATCAGCGGCAGCCAGCCACCGGTGGACGAGCAGAACGCCGCCCACGCGCCGTCCGGATCGATCATTGGCGAGCCGGAATACGCAAACAGCGTTCCGGAGGTTCCCAGGCTCATCGCCAGCCGCCCTTCCGTGACGCAGCCGGTGCCGATCGCCGCCATCATGTTGTCGCCGCCACCAACGGCAATCTTCACGGCCGCCGGCAGCCCCAACTCGGCCGCTGCCTTCGGCGCGATATCGAACAGGGCATCGGGTGCTGCGATCGGCGGCAGGCAGGCGGCAAGATCACGATCAGGATCGGTGGCGCGCAGCAGTTCCTGCGACCAGGCGCGTGTGCGCACGTCCAGCCAGCCGGTTCCGGACGCATCGCCAAGCTCGCAGAACCGCTGCCCGGTCAACACGAAATTCAGGTAGTCGTGTGGCAGCAGGATGGTCGCCAGCCGCGCATAGGCGTCGGCACGGTGGATCCGGGTCCAGGGCAGCTTGGACGCTGTGTAGCCGGCCAGGATCGGGTTGCCCGCCAGCGCGATGGTCCGTTGGAACCCGCCCACGGCGTCCATGATCTGGATGCATTCGGCCGAGGTGCTGGTGTCGCACCACAGCTTGGCCGGCGCCAGTACCTCGCCAGCATCATCAACCGGCACGAACCCATGCTGCTGCCCCGATACCGCCAGTGCGACGATGCGAGCGCGCAGCGAGGGGTCGATCCTGGCAAAGCAGTCGCGCAGGGCCGACACCCAGTCGGCAGGCGCCTGTTCACGGCTGCCGTCGGCACCGCTGTCCAGCGCGAGCGGCACGCTGGCCGAGGCCACCACCACCTGCGTCCGCGGGTCATAGACCAGCACCTTCAGGCTCTGCGTCCCTGCATCGATCCCTGCAACCAGACCCATCGAAACCGCCTCCGATCAAAAAAGGTAGCGCTAACATTCCGTGGACTCAAAAAGGGGGCGTGGTGTCCGGCCCCCTCGTTGCCACCGCGCGCGTCATCGCCAGCGGTGTTGCCGCACTGTAACCAGCTGCAGCGGAAAAAGCGTGCTGCAACGCAAAACCCTGTTACGCGCTTGCTGCCGTCGAACGCCACACGTCCACGCCGGACCTGCAGTACTGCGCGATGAACTCCGCCTGCGCCGGCATCTGCGCGGCAGCCTGCTGCACGGGCTGCTGGATGTCCTTCAACAGGGTGCGCAGATCGGCGTCGCTCACGGCCCGCGCCAGCGGGTGGGCGGGACCCGGCGCGATGCCCTGCCCGAGCAGCACGCTGGTCCAGGATTCCACGCGGAAAACCTCGCCGGGGTCCTGCCACGCATGTGCACGCTCGCGCCACGCGCTCAGCCGCTGCTGCAGCGATTCGGGCACGCGCATTTCGCGACACGCCTTCCACATCGGTTCGGTGCGCTGGGTTGCGTGGTAGTGCAGGATGATGAAGTCGCGCACGTGCTCCATTTCCTGGCGGCTGACATCGTTGTACAGCTTCACCAGCGACGCACTGATGCCGTCGAACGGGAACAGCTGGATCAGGCGCACTACCGCGCTGATCGTCAGATGGATGCTGGTCGACTCCAGCGGTTCGATGAAGCCGCTGGCCAGCCCGAGCGACACCACGTTCCTGTTCCAGGCCTTCAGCCGGCGCCCGCTGCGGAACGGCACCTTCCATGGATCGCGCAAAGGTGGAGCCCCGGCATCGCGCAGCAGCTTCGCTGCGGCCTCGTCATCGGACAGGTGGCGGCTGTCATACACCAGCCCGCAGCCAACGCGGTGCTGCAGCGCGATGTGCCAGCGCCACCCCGCTTCGTGGGCGATCGCCCGGGTATAGGGCACCGGCGGCGCCACCGCTTCGGTCTGCACCGCCACGGCACGGTCGCACGGCAGCCATTCGTGCCAGTCCTCGTAGCCGGTGCCCAGCGTCTGCTCGATCAGCAGGCCACGGAAGCCGGTGCAGTCGATGAACAGGTCGCCCTCGATCACCTGGCCGTCGTCCAGTACCAGCGCCTGCACCGAACCGTCGTGCGCGTGCTGCCTGACCTGGGCGATCCTGCCTTCGATCCGGTGCAGGCCGTGGGCCTCGGCCCTGCGGCGCAGGAACCGCGCATACAGGCTGGCATCGAAATGATACGCATAGCTGGCCTGCGGCTGGGTATGCAGCGAGAAGCGGTCGCCATGCGATGCGATGCTCTCCAGGCTGAAGTCGCCCAGCTCCGAGGGCATGCCGCGGCGCAGGCTGTCCAACCAGAAGTGATGGAAGGGTGCCGCCCAGGTGCCGTGGCCGATGGTGCCGAACGGATGGAAGAAGCGATCCCCCGGCAGGCGCCAGTTCTCGAACGAGATCGACAGCTTGAAGGTGCCGGCCACCGCGCGCAGGAACTCCTGCTCGTCGATTTGCAGGAAGCGATGGAAGGTGCGGATCGGCGGCACGGTGGACTCACCGACGCCGACCGTGCCGATCTGCTCGGACTCGACCAGCGTGATCTGCAGCTCGTCACGGAACTGATGCGCCAGCGCGCAGCCGGCCAGCCATCCCGCCGTACCGCCACCGGCAATGACCACCTTGCGGATGCGCCCTGCAGGCGTGCTCTGGGTATCCAACACGGTGCCCTCTCTCAACGGTTGAGCCTGCCCAGCAGCATCGCGCGCATGCGGCGGGCGCGCTGCTCGTCGAACGGTGCCAGATCCCCGCGCGCCGTCTCAGGCAGGTGCTGACCGGCGCGCTCGCCGGGGCCGAATACGTAGTAACGGAAGAGCCCTTCCCAGGCCTGCTTCTCACGCGCTGGCAGGTCGCGCACGGACCACATCGCGTGCTGCAGCGCCGCCAGCGGCGACCCCAGCCAGGCCGGCGAGCTTCGCCACCAGTAGTTCACCAGCACGTTGAACGGTTCCAGGCTGCGTACATGGTGCCACCACATGCTGGGAATGAAGATCGCATCGCCGGGCCCAAGTACCGCCCTGCGTGCATGCGCCAGCGCCTCGCGGAAGCGTGGATGCCGATCGAAGTCGGGGCGCTCGAAGTCCACCACGCTGACCACCTGTCCGCCCGGCGTGGGATCGAGCGGGCCCGGATACAGGTTGTCGACCTGGGCGGGCGGGAACAGCGTGAACTCGCGCTGCCCCACCGCGCAGCAGGCGAGGTTGTCGGGTGTGTCGAAATGGCACGAGGCCGTCACCCGGTTGCCGATCCAGATGCTGGCGGTGGCGTCGATGCCCTGCTTCGCCAGCCCGGCATCGTTGGCCTGCGCGAATGCCGGCAGCAGTGCCCGCGTGATCGGCAGCGAGGCCACGTAATAGGTTGGCGGCCGCGGCGCATGCAGCGTCGCGGCGATCTCTTCCAGCACCTGGGCGAGTACACCGCGCCGCACTTCGAAGTTCAGCCGGGTGAAGTCCGCGCTGTAGAACGGGCGGCCCGCGATCTCGGCGCCGCCGAACGAGTACTGGATGGGCGCACCCGCATCGACGCTGCACAGGTACGCCATCGCGTCACGCACGCCGCCCAGTCCGGCCTGGACCAGTGGCCAACCGCTGGCGATGCCGCGCAGTACGACCGGCTCACCGGCCTCCACCAGGGCGGCCAATGGCAAGGCAGCAGGATCGATGCCTTCCAGGATCCGTATCGGCAGGCGGGCTTGCACCGGTCAGTTCCTGACCGCCTGCGCGGTGCCGTCCTGGACGCGGAGACGGCGCTGCTTCTCGGCGATCAGGCGGCGCATGTTATGCAGCGAGGCAAGCATCAGGTACGCACCTTCCAGGTAACCGGCGCGGTTCAACGCCGCCAGGCGTGAACTGTCCAGCGCCGCCAGTCGCTCGCGGTCGATGCCGTGCAATCCGCTCACGCCCACGCGGTGATGCGGCGCGAGCTGCACATCAAGCGTGACCGGCTGGATGAGGCCACAGTCGTCGAGCATCGTGAACATGCCGGCCGTGAAGGCACTGCCCTCGTGGATGCCGCGCAGCACGCCAGCGATGTGGTCCAGGTAAGGCGTGTTTCCACCCTGCGGCAGGAACACCGGCTCACCGGCGCCGGAGGTGACACGCGGATGGTCCAGGTCGACGTGCATCACCGCGTCCTGGGTGAGCAGGCCGTCCACGTAGTGCTCCTGGAATCCGATCAGGAACGGCCCTTTTGCGGCCGCGCCGGGCAGGTAGGAGGCATTCCAGCGTCCGTCCTGCAGGTACAGGTTCTCGTGCTGCTCGAAACCCAGCAGGGCCACGGACTGCCACGCCCCGGTCCCGGCCTCCCGGCGCAGGAAGATCGGATACTCGCGCTGCAGCTCGGCGAACTCGCTGGGATAGGCCGGCACCATGCCCACCGCATCGCCGAACTGCGGCCCGAATCCGGTGGCGACCTTCAGGTCCCGATGCGCGATGTTGTTGAGCATTTCATAGCGGGCCATCAGGGTATCCAGTCCAGTGCGGGGTGGCTGGTCAGCAGGGTAGCGCAGGCGCGGCAGGTGCGGCGACACCGTCCCGGCACGGCACCGCTGGCGGGCAGCGGTGCCGTGCCGGACGCATCGGCAACCAGGCTCAGAACTTGTAACGGACGCCCAGCATGTAGCGCGGGCTCTGGTCGGCCAGCTTGACGATCATCTGCGAGGTGCGCGAGCGCCACCGCACATCCTCGCCGGTCAGGTTGATCGCCTCCAGGCTGAAGGACCAGTGGTCATCCAGCGCGTAGTTGACGCTGAGATCCCACTGCTCGTACGGCTCCACATAGTACGGATTGCGGCTGGAGCCCTGGTTGGCCAGGATCAGGTACTGGTCGCGCCAGTTCCATGCCAGGCGCACCGACCACCCGTACTTCTCGTACATCAGCATGGCGTTGGCAGTGTCGCTCAGGCCGGTGAGCGAGAACTGGTCGATACCCGGATCGCCGCCATTGTTGTAGCCGACATCACCTTTGACCACGGTGTAGTTGGCCAGCACGCCGAAGCCGGTGTCACCGAAGAAGTACTGGCCGCCCAGTTCCCAGCCATGCAGCTTGGACTTGTTCTGGTTGATCGGGCGATTGACGTTGAACTGGTACAGCGGGTCGTTGGCCTGCCCATACAGATCGTAGGCCGCTTCGGTGGCCAGCACCTGCGCATCGGTGCCGTTGTAGGCGCCCAGGCCGGCAGGATTGTTGCGCAGCAGCGCCAGTGCGGTGAACAGCGAGGTGTCGTTGGCTGAGCAGGCGGCCGCATTGGCCGGCCCGACCTGGGCCACGCAGGCGCCGCTGGTCAGGAAGTCCAACGCCGCCCGCGCATCCGGCCCGGAGGTCGGGTCGGTGAGCCCGTACAGGCTTTCCTGGACGACCGTGTTGCCGATGAAGTTGCTGACCGACTTGTTCCAGTAGGTCAATGACACATAGCTGGCATCGGCGAAGTACCACTCCAGCCCCAGGTCGAGGTTGTCCGATTCCAGCGGCTTCAGGCTCGGGTTCTGCGAATTGCCGCTGGCGCGCGACGACGGATCGATCAGCACCGAGCCGAACGGCTGCTGGGCACCGGGCCCTGCATACAGGTTGCCGTACGGCGCGCGGGCGATGCTCTTGCCGAACGAAACGCGGCCCTTCAGTTCCTCGGTGAGGTCAATGCTGAAATCAAGGTTGGGCAGGATGTAGCTGTACCTGGCCTTCTCGGTGAAGGGCTGCTGCTCATCGGACAGCACGATGCGGAAATCGTTGTTGGCCTGCCACTCGATGGACTCGGGAACGGCAATGACCGAGGTCGACACCACGTCGGTGGTTTCATAGCGCACGCCCAGGCGGGTATTGGTGCGCATGCCGCCCAGCTCCCCGTCCAGCTCCACCTGGAAGTACGCCGCCTTGGTCTTCTCTTCCACGAAGTTGTCGGCTGCGCGTTGCGGATCCACGCCCAGGCCGACGCCGTACTCGCGCGACGCCCATTGCGCGAGCTGCCCGGCATTGCCGCGCCAGGCCGGCCAGCTGTTGGCACTGTAGTCATCGAACAGGCCGACGATGCTGACCGGCTGCAGCAGGTCCATCAGGCCGGCGGCGGTATCCCGGTCCACGTTGGCCACGCCCCAGTCGCCCAGTGTCGAATAGGCCTCGGCGGCCTGGATGCGGTGGGTGGTGGACTTGTTCGTATCCACGCCGAACTGGAAGCGGCCGTGGTCGAAGTTCCATTCGCCGTCGACACGCGCCTGCTTGATCTTGCTGATCTGGGTCTGCGCGTTGACGCGCAGCACCTGGGTGCCGATCTCGCCTTCCTGGAAGCCCGGGTTGACCACGCCATTGGTCCCGGCGATCGCATCGGCAGTACTGGGATACCAGACCTGGGTGCCGACCGGCAGGCCATTGTTGAAGTTCAACTCCTGTACCCAGGAGCCACCGCAATGCGGGCCACGGGTGCAGTTGTTGGTGCCGGCAATGCTCATGAAGATGGAGCCGCCGCCGGTCAGTGGGTCATTGGGGCGGCTTTCATTCTTCGAATTGTGCGCATCGAAGCTGAGCTTGAAACGGTCGCTGACATTCCAGACCGCGTTGAAGCCCAGCGAGCCCAGCTTGTACTCCTGCATGCTGCGCTGCTGTTCCAGCCCGAAGTCCTTGGTGCCGGCGATCTCGCGGATGTAGACCGGGGTGGCGACCGCACCGGAGGTGTCGAACTGGACATTGGTGTAGTTGCTGTTCTGCAGCCACATGCCCTGCTCGCCACGATTCTCGGTGATCTCGTTGGTCGAGTAGGTGTAATCCATCGTCAGGGTCAGGCTGTCCGTCGGTGCGAACTGCAGCACGGCCTGGCCATTGACTCGCTCGCGCTCGAATTCGGAGAACGCGTAGCGCAGGTCGTTGGGCCGCGCATAGAGCTGGCCGACGGCCGGGGCGTTCACCACGGTCGGGTTGCCCGGCATCGACCCCGTCCAGGGCTGCACGTTCCAGTAGTTCTCCGTGGCCTGCACCGAGCCGCCCTTGCGCTTCTGCTGGCTCGCGCTGAGGCTGACGCCAAAGGTCTTTTCCGGATTGCTGTAACTGAAGATGCCCGACAGCTCCGGCGTCAGGTCGTTGTCGAACGGCTGGCTCTGGTCGGAGACCAGCTTTGCCCCGGCATTGGCCACGATGCCGGCGTGGTCGAGCGGGCGGGAGGTCAGGATGTTGATCGTCGCGCCGATGCCACCGCTGGGCACCTGTGCCTGGCTGGTCTTGTAGACCTCGATGCCATTGATGGCCTCGGCGGCCAGCTGCGCGAAATTGAAGGCGCGAGTGCCGCCGTCGACACCGCCGATGGCCACCTGCCCGGAGGCACCGAATGCATCGGCGCCGGGCATCTGGCGACCATTGAGCGTGACCATGTTGAACTGCGGACCAAAGCCACGCGCGGTCACCTGCGCGCCCTCGCCGTCACGGCGCTCGATGGAGATGCCGGTGATGCGCTGCAACGACTCGGCAAGATTGGTATCGGGGAACTTGCCGATGTCCTCGGCGCTGATCGCGTCGACCACGCCCGCCGAGTCGCGCTTGATGTCCATGGCCTGGCTCAGGCTGTTGCGTATGCCCGTGACCTGCACTGCATCGAGCTGGGTGGGCTGCTGGCTCTGCGGCTGCCCGGTCGCCGGTGCTGCGTCCTGCGCAAACGCAGGATTGATGACCAGGGCGCCACCCACGAAGGTGAACATGGCCCGGGACCGGAACTTCGCCAACGCGCGGCTCATGAACCGGACCTCGGGCCCGGGGTGCCACGGAAACTGCAAGTGCTCATGAAAGTCCCCTCTGACATACGATCGAATGGATGTACCGCCCCCTCCCAGGGGCACGCACGGGCGTGGCCCGCATTCCAAACCGAACAGCACGGCTGCTGGAGCACGCCGCGACTTACAGTTGCTTTTCAAGCCTGCCAGGACAAACACGCGGCAAAGAAGGCAGCCCCTGGACCCTGGATCCCCGTCCGACTGGTAGCGCTACCATCGCGTTGCAGCGGAGAGTAATCACCCGGGTTCGCGCTTGTCACCATGCAGCGCAGCAAATCGGCAGCGCGCGTAGCGGCGCTGGAATCACCCCGCTACTGATGACCGGGCTGCCGCTGCATCCGGTCACCGCTCACCCGCCGCAGGAAAGATGCCCGCGCCTGCGGGTCATCCAGAAAGGAACGCACCGTGAACGCTCTCCAGCGCATCGCCGCCGCAGTCGGCTCGCCGTACTCGTTCCGTCCGGCTCCGCCGTTTTCGCGGCCAACGCCGTGATCGTGGACGGAGCAGATGAGCCGCTCACCGTGGCGCTACGCAGGGGCTACCACTCCGGTCCCAGCAGCTTCATCACTTCGACCTTCAGTTTCTGCGCGGCCTCGTCCTGGGAGGCGACCTTGATGCACAGCCCCGACTGCGCCGGCCCGGGCATCAGCTGGTATCGGTTGATGGTGCCGCCCCCGTCGCCGTCCAGCGCCACGCGCGCCACCACCGTGCGCCCATTGGCGTGGAAGGTCCAGTCCTGGTAATCAAACATGCTTCAGTATCCCGGCGGCCAAGGGGTCATCCCACCTTAGGCGGCACGACAGTGAAGAAGGCTCCAGGAAGTTGTTCAGAGCGCGTGGACATGATGATGGCAGCACCTACTGCAGTGCCCGCGCCAATTGCAGGACATCGGCGAAGAAGGACGCGTAGTCGTCCTGTGGGGCGTGGTGGCTCTCGCGCCGATGGATCAGGCGCACTGCGACGACGCGTTGTTCCGGAACGATCATCAGGTATTGGCCCAGGTAGCCGTTGGCGGCAAAGCCGACGACCGGTCCCCGTGTGATGTCGTAGAGATCGGCGAGCTTCAGGCCGCGCGCGGCGATCTGGCTGGCGTAACGCTGCGGCCCGTCCGCACCCAACCGTTCGGTGAGGAATGCGATCAACTGCCCCCGGCTGTCGAACGTGCGCCCCGCGCTGGCCTGCACGGCGCGGCGCACGTCATCGTCAACGCCGTGCCCGGCCAGCAGGTCATCCAGCCGGGGTTTGAGCTGATAGCGTTCCCACGCTGGTATCCGCCACCACAACAGGCCCACGTCAGGCGAACGGGCACTTTCAGCAGTGATCAATGCCACTGACCGTTCACTCAACAGTCGTTTGCCATCCGGCGCCACGCCTCCATCCAGCAACAGTTGCCCGATGGCGGCAAGATCGGCGGCACGCAGGGACAGGCCCGCCATTCCCAGCGGAGTGCCTGCCTCATCCTTCATCCAGGTGTGGTGGGCAATGCCCAGCGGCTTGAACAGGCGCGCATCCAGGTAGGCATCCAGCGGCTCGCCCGCCAGGCGCTCGACAATGCCGGGCAGCAGGTTGGTGGCCTTGTTGTTGTAGGAAAACACGGCGCCCGGGTCGTCACTCAGCTCGGCTGCCAGTGCCAGTTTGACCAGGTCCGGGGCCCCTTCCAGTTCGGCGCCCGCGTTGGCCACGTTCTGCAGGCCGGAGGTGTGGTCCAGCAGCATGCGCACGGTGATGCGGCTCTTCCTGCCCTGTTTCCATTCCGGATAGATCTGGCTGACCGGTACGTCGATCGAAGCCAGCTTTCCTTCGTCCAGCAGCAACGCAATGCCCAGCGCGACGACGGACTTGGTTGCCGACATCAGGTGCACGGATTCCTGCGCTGGGGCGGGCTTCAGCTCAAGCAGCGTGTCCCGGTCGTGCATCACGAGCACCGCATCGGTATGCGAAGCACGCGCGTTGCGCTCGATCGTGGCGAGGGCGTCGGCACGCGGCGTCGCATGGGTGGGCCCCGCGATGCCGATCACGAGGGCCAGGGCGCAGGACAACCAGCAGGACGTTGGCATTGCGTTCTCTTCCAGTGAGTGTGCCCGCAGTTTGACTACACATGTAGTCAAACTGCAGTGCCTGAAGTCATACCGCGCTTGATTGCCCATCCGCACTGGACGCCGGGTTCGTCACTAACCCGCCCGGCCCCCCAGCAGTCGCCATGCCAGTGCGCACGGTATGATGCGGCGATCCCGGAACCTGCGATGATTGCAGCGGCCGCCCATCCGCTGATCGCGTGCGCCAGGAGCACCTGCGCCGGGGTCGCTGCCGGTGCCGCTGAAGCCCCCACTCCATGCTTGCCCCCCATTCCCCCCTCGTGATCTGGGCAGCGGTCGCCGTTGCCACCATCGGCCTGCTGTTCCGTCCCTTCCGCATCCCCGAGTATGTGTGGGCGCTGGGTGCTGCCGCCCTGTTGCCGCTGCTGGGCGCGGTATCGCTGCAGACCGCATGGGGCGCGGTAGCCGAAGGCCGCGACGTCTACCTGTTCCTGGTCGGCATGATGGTGCTGGCCGAACTGGCGCGGCGCGAAGGCCTGTTCGATTGGCTGGCGTTGTACGCGGTGCGGCATGCGGGCGGATCGGGGCGACGCCTGTTCGACCTGGTGTTCCTGGTCGGCACGCTGGTGACGGTGTTCCTGTCCAACGATGCAACGGCCGTGGTGCTGACACCGGCGGTCTACGCGGCCTGCAAGGCGGCGCGCGCCAATCCCCTGCCCTACCTGTTCGTCTGCGCCTTCATTGCCAATGCGGCCAGCTTCGTGCTGCCCATCTCCAACCCGGCCAACCTGGTGGTGTACGGCCAGCACATGCCGCCACTGCTGCAGTGGCTGGCGCAGTTCGCGCTGCCGTCGGCGGCGGCGATCGGTGCCACCTACCTGGTGCTGCGCTGGGTACACCGGCGCGAAATCGCGCAGCCGCTGGTCGCCGCACCGGAACATCGCCCGCTGACCGAGGGTGGCCGACTGAGTGCATTGGGCGTGCTGTTCACCGGCAGCGTACTGCTGGTGACGTCCGCGCTGAACGGACCGCTGGGCCTGGCCACGTTCTGCGCCGGCGCGCTGAGCGTGGCGGTCGTGGTGATACGCCAGCGCCATAGCCCGCTGCCGCTGCTGCGGCATGTCGCCTGGGGCGTGCTGCCGCTGGTGGCCGGTCTGTTCGTGCTGGTGGAGGCGGTGGCGCAGACCGGCGTCATCCAGACTGCGGCAAGCGCGCTGCAGGCCATGGCGCAGGCGTCTCCCCACCAGGCCAGCTGGCTGGCCGGTGGCGCCGCTGCACTGCTGAGCAACGTAGCCAACAATCTGCCGGTCGGCCTGGCCGCCGGTTCGCTGGGCCAGATGGCTGAACTGCCCGCACAGACCCGTGCCGCACTGCTGATCGGCGTGGACCTGGGCCCGAACCTGTCGGTGACCGGCTCACTGGCCACGATGCTGTGGCTGGTGGCGCTGCGCCGCGAGGGCGAGCATGTCAGCGCGCTCGACTTCCTGCGCGTCGGCGCGCTGGTGATGCCGCCTGCACTCATCGCTGCGTTGTTGCTGCTGTGACCAGAATGCAGGCGGCGGCCCGGCCCTAGAAGGCCAGCTGCAGACGGGTATTGAAGGTGGTGCCTTCATCCCTGCCCGCAGCACTGCCGCTGCGGTGGCGGGTCTGCCAACGCACGGCTTCGAACATCACCCGGCTGAAATCGTTGAGGTACCAGTTCGCGCCCAGTGTCCACGCGTGACCGGTACCACCACTGGGCAGTTCGGCATAGTCCACGTCCTCATAGCGGCCCTTCAGCTCCCAGGCACCGCTGCCGCCGCGCGTCACCGGATCGGCCACCTTCACCTTGCCCCACGTGCCGGCCTTGCCCGAGTAGGACGGCAGCGCGCCCGCCAGGAACCAGCCGGCCGAGATCGCCCACGCTTCGTGGTCGCGATCATAGCGCCCGCTGGCATCGGCCCCGCGCAGGCTTCGCGTACCCCACTCGCCGGTTGCCCACGCCGGGCCGAAGAAGCCGGCCAGTTCCGCGCCGTAGGCGGTGCTGCGCTCGGCGCCCACCAGCGTGCCCGGTGTGATCCTGACCAGATCGTTGAAATGCCCCGCGATGGCCGAACTGCGCACCACGCCGCTGGCCCCGGCGGGAATCTTCTCGTGGAAGGCCCATGCGCCCAGATGCACCGTGGCGTCGGCGGTGTCCAGCGGATTCCAGTGGACGCGGGTGGCCCAGGTCTGGCTGTCGTTGTCGGTGCCGGCGTTGTTGAGGTCGTTGCCGGCCACCGACAGGCTGGCATGCCAGCCCCTTCCATACACCCGCTCGGTGAGCCCGACACCAAACAGGCCGCGCTGCGGCAGCAGCAGCGTGCCGACCACGTTGCGTTCCTGGAACGGCGTGTTGGAGGTGCTGCTTGAGCCATCGATACCGCGATCGTTCAAGCGGTTGCCGATCGTGAGATCGGCCGGCAGGCCGAACAGCGTGTGGTCCAGCGTGGCGTAGACCGACTTCCACGCCACCGCGTTGTCGGCGAAGTCGCCCTCCACGACCCAGCCCAGGGTGCCGTAGCGCCCCTCGGCCCCCAGGCGCACCGAACGGATCTCGGTACCCGAAACGTTGCGGTCGGCGACCGCCGAACCGTCGGTGCTCGAGGCATCGACGAACAGGCGGCCACGGGGGCGGAACACCGTCGTGCCGTCGGCACTGCTGAACTCCGGTGCACCCTTGGCCCAGGAGACCTTCGGCAGCCTGGACTGGCTGGTTTCCAGGGCGGCCACCCGCGTTTCCAGCGCGGGCGCGAGCGGCGTTGACGGTGCCCTCGCACTGCCCTGCCCGCCCTCGACGGCGCGGAGGCGTGCTTCCAGTTGCTGGATCTGCAGTGCCTGCTGCTGCACCAGGCGTGACAGCTCGGCCCGGCTCAGCGGCGCGGGCAGCGAGGACGTGGACTGTGCGTCGGCATGGCCACTGGCCAACAGCAGGCCGAGCGCGACCGACAGCGCTGCCAGCGGCAGCACGTTGGAATGGTTCATGGGCTCTCTCCGGCCAGCCGGCCCCCTGGCCTGGCGCTGGCCCGTTGCGGTGGTGCGGGGGAAGATCGGGGAAGGAAGCGCGCGCCGCCGGATCGGCCCGGCGGCGCGGCAGGCGGGCTCAGCCCGTCCGGGTCAGCTGGTGGCCTGTGCCTGGGCGTTGGGACGCCAGGTGATCAGCTTGTTCTCGACCACGTCCAGCAGCGCGTCGATGATCAGCACGAAGGCGGCCAGGATGATGATGCCGGCGAACACGCCCACAGCGTTGAAGTTGCCTTCCGCCTGCGCGATCAGGTAGCCCAGGCCCGCCGAGGCGCCGAGGTATTCGCCGATGATCGCACCGACCACGGCAAAGCCGACCGAAGTACGCAGCGAAGACAGGATCCAGCTCGCCGCTGCGGGGAAGTAGACATGGCGCAGCAGGTCACTGCGGCTCGCCCCCAGGATGCGGGCATTGGCCAGCACCACCGGATTCACCTCGCGCACGCCCTGCATGGCATTGAAGAACGTGGTGAAGAACACCAGCGTGACCGCCAGCGCCACCTTCGACCACAGCCCCAGGCCCAGCCACAGCACGAAAATCGGCGCCAGCACCACGCGCGGAATCGCGTTGAAGCCCTTGATGAAGGGATCGAGGATGCGTGCCGAGCGGCGGCTCAGGCCGAGCCAGACGCCGCCGGCCACACCCAGGCCGGTGCCGATGATGTAGCCCAGCGCGGTTTCGGTCAGCGTGATGTAGACATGCTGATAGAACGACGTATCGGACAGCCAGGTCCAGGCCTGCTGCACGATGGCGGTTGGCGATGGGAAGAAGAACGGATCGATCACGCCCAGCGCGATGCCGCCTTCCCAGCCACCGAACACGGCGACCACCAGCGCGAGCTGGATGAACTTGTCAGTCTTGGCGTGCATAGCTCTTCTCCACTTCGCCGCGCAGGCAGGCCCAGATGTCGCGGTACAGGTCGGTGAAACGGTCATCCAGCTTGATTTCGGCCACGTTCCTCGGCCGTTCCAGATCCACATCGAAACTGCGCACCACGCGGCTGGCCGGGCCGGAGGACAGCACCACCACGCGGTCGCCCAGGGCGATCGCTTCTTCCAGATCGTGGGTGATCAGGATCACCGAGCGCCGGTCTTCCTGCCACAACCTCAGCAGCTCGTTCTGCATGAGGTGGCGGGTATGGATGTCCAGCGCCGAGAACGGCTCATCCATCAGGATCACCTTCGGCTCGACGATCAACGCCTGGGCCATCTGCACGCGCTTGCGCTGGCCACCGGACAGCTGGTGCGGGTAGCGATGCTCGAAGCCGGCCAGGCCGACCTTGGCCAGCCACGCGTTGGCCTTGGCCTTGCGTTCGGCCTCGGGCACGCCACGGAAGCGCAGGCCGAGTTCAACATTCTGGTACGCGGTCTTCCACGGCAGCAGCGCGTCCTGCTGGAACAGGTAGCCGACCGACTCCTGCACGCCGCTGACGGCACGGCCATCGATGCTGACCTGGCCCGACGACGGCTTCAGCAGGCCCGCCACGGAATTGAGGATGGTGCTCTTGCCGCAGCCGGTGGGTCCGACGATGGCAAGGAACTCGCCGTCACCCACCTGGATGTCGACATCGCGTACGGCGGTGAATTCGCCGAAGGACATGGTCACCTTGTTGATGGCGACCATGGTCTGTGCAGGCTCCAGCTGCGGCGCGCCATTGAACTGGCGCACGGTGGCATTGAGGGCCATGGTTTACCTCCGCTTACGGTTGGGCAGCCGGCGCCGCAGCGTTGGCACGCTCGACGAAGGCATTGGTATAGGTCCGGGACAGATCGATATCGGCCTTGGCGACATCCGTGTTGAACTCACGCAGCACCTTCAGCGGTGTTTCCAGATCGGCAGGCGTGAAGTGACCGTCTCGGGTGAAGATCGCGCGCGCGTTCTCCACCTCGCGGGCATAGGTGGCGCGGTCACCGGAGACGTAGCTGTCCGGCAGCGCGGCCACGATGTCTTCAGCACTGTTGTCGGCGATGAACTTCAAGGCCATCTGCTCGGCGCGGGCGATCTTCTCGGCCGCTTCGGGTCGCGTGTCCAGGAAGCTCTGGTTGGCGTACATCACCGAGGTCGGGTACAGGCCGCCATAGACCTGGCGGGCGCCGTCGTCGCTGCGCGCGTCGAGGATGATCCTGCCGACCTTGCGCTCGGTGATCAGGGTGGCGGCAGGATCATAGTTGACGAGCAGGTCGATCTTGCCCTGCTCGAGCGCGGCCACCGCTGCGGCGCCCGAGCCGACGCCGATCAACGAGATGCTGTCGGCCGGAATATCGTTCTGGGCGAGGAAGTGACGGACGAAGAAGTCGGACGAGGAGCCCGGCGCGGTGATCCCGACCTTCTGGCCCTTGATGGTCTCCGGGCGCGCCGGATCGAAGGTGGCATCCTCGCGGCCGGCCATCACCAGGCCGGAGTTGCGCGAGAGCAGTACGAAGGCCACCACGTCCTTGCCCTTGGCCTGCATCTGGATGGTGTGGTCGTAGAAGCCGACGGCCACGTCGGTGGAATTGGCCACCAGCGCCTGCAATACCTTGGAGCCGCCCTGGGCGAAGTTCTCGGTCTTCACTTGCAGCCCGACGTCCTTGAAGTACCCCTTGGCGTCGGCGATGAAGAACGGCAGGTTGTTGAGGTTGTAGGAGCCGACGCTGATGCGTACCGGGGCATTGTCGCCACCGCCGGCGGATGCGCCTTCGCTGCGCCCGCTGTTGCTGCATCCGGCCGCGGCCAGACCGGCCGCGCTCAGCGCGGCCAAGAAGAACTGCTTGTACATCATCCCTCCCAGGAGTGAAGCATCTACGTTGTAATGGCGGGCATGCGCGTCTACGCAGGCCCGTCCGGGTTCAGATCATGCCGCTGACGTCCATTGGCGGGCTTGGGTGGCACTGGCCGTGGCGGGCGCGGGCGAAGTCGCGTACACGCGCCCCTCGAACAAGCGGCGTGCGGTGCGGACCACGCTGGCAATCACCGGCGAATCGCCCGAGCTGCGACTGAGGCCCACCTCCAGGGCCCCACTCGGATGTTCGAGGGTAATGCTGCCGGGAACGGACCGGCATCCGACCAAAGTGTGGGCCAGCGTGCCCGGCGTGACGGCGGCGGTGGCCAGGCCGACCGCACCGGTGATGGCCAGTGCGGTGTGGCATTGGTGCGGCATGAAATAGCGCACCTGCAGATTGCCGCCCTGTTGCGGCGCCGACAGCAGCACCGGCTTGGGAATGACCTTGTTGCCGGCGTCGGCGATGCCCATGCGGGCGCCCGCTTCGATGCGCAGCGCTTCCAGCCGGCGCATGAACGCCGCGTCCGCGTTCAGTTCGGCGGGCGAGGCATCACCGCGCACGCCCAGGTCTTCGGCACGCACCAGCATCATCGGCATGGCGCAGTCCACCAGGCTGGCCGGCACGCCATTGATGGTTTCCTGCGCATGCCCGCTGGGCAGCAGCTTGCCGGTGCGGGCGCCTGCCGCATCAAGGAAGGAGAGCCTGACCGGCGCGGCTGAGCCCGGCGCGCCGGCAATGCGCGTATCACCGCGGTAGGCCACATTGCCGCCCGGCGTTTCCACCGTGGCGATGATCAGCTTGCCGGTGTTGACGTTGTGGATGCGCACCTCGGTCTGCGGATCCTGCGCCTGCACCAGCCCACGCTCGATGGCATACGGGCCCACGGCCGCCAGCATGTTGCCGCAGTTGGGCGCGGTATCCACCACCTGCTGCTCCACCCGGACCTGGGCGAACAGGTAGTCCACGTCGGCGTCCGCCCGGCTCGAGCGGTCGATGATCGCCACCTTGCTGGTCAGTGCGTTGCCACCGCCGATGCCGTCGATCTGCAACGGATGGCCCGAGCCCATCACTTCCAGCAGCAGGCGATCCCGTTCGGCGGTGTCCGCCGGCAGGTCGCTGGCCAGGAAGAACGGGCCCTTGGAGGTGCCGCCGCGCATGAGCACGCAGGGAATGCTGAGCAGATCGTTGGACATACGTGTGCTAGATTGATGCGTATAGGGGATGAATGACCCCTCTGTGATTCGATACTGGCATGACCCTAATTGATCTGTGAATTGCTGATTTTTGGATGATTGATACCCTATGAGCATCAATTGCGAAATCCTGGATCTACGCGCGTTCCTGCTGGTATCGGAGACACGCAGCTTCCATCGCGCCGCTGAAATCCTGCACGTCTCCCAGCCGGCGCTCAGCCGACGGATACAGAAGCTGGAGCAGGCCGTGGGTTCGCCGCTGCTGGAGCGCACCACGCGCAGCGTCAGTACCACCGCTGTCGGCGAGAACCTGCTGCCACTGGTGCGCCGCATGCTGGAGGAATTCGATGGCTCGCTGTTCTCACTGCGCGGCCGGGAGGACACCCGCGGCGCCACCGTGACCATCGCGTGCCTGCCGACGGCGGCGTTCTACTTCCTGCCCAGCGTGATGGCGCGTTTCCACGAAGCACACCCGAACGTGCGCTTCCGCATTCTGGATATCCCGGCCACGGAGGGTCTGCAGGCAGTGGAACGTGGTGAAGTCGAGTTCGGCATCAACTTCATGGGCGCCAACGATCCGAATCTCGACTTCGACGTGCTGGCCGAGGACCCCTTCGTCCTCGCCTGCCGGCGCGATCATCCGCTGGCCCGCAAGCGCAAAGTGGAATGGGCTGATCTGGCCGAGCACCAGCTGATCACCGTGCATCGCACCAGCGGTAACCGCACGCTGCTGGACGGCGCGCTGGCGCGCGAGAACCTCAAGTTGAGCTGGCACTACGAGGTGACGCACCTGTCGACGTCACTGGGCATGGTCGAGGCCGGCATCGGCGTGTCGGTGCTACCGAAGATGGCCACGCCGGACGGGGATCACCCCACCCTGGTGACGCGCGCGATCGGCAACCCGGTGGTGTCGCGCACGATCGGCATCGTCCGCCGACGGGGTGCCCTGCTCTCGCCCACCGCAGAGCGATTCCTTCAGATGCTGATGAGCCAGTGGCGTGGGGAGGCGTGAGCAACCGCGCGGTTCACGCGCTTGTGCTGTCCTGACTCCAGGCGAATGTGCTGCTGCCACTTATCAATCGGGCCGTCTGCATCGACCATTCCTGCAGAAGCTGCCGCGCGCCTGATTCGCCACCTCGCCCGATTGCCTCCAGCATCCTGTCCAGTCTTCCGCGGATCGCGCTGGACACCGGCAGTGCGAGCAGATTCTTCAGTGCAGCGTCTGCGGCCGGGAAATCGCCCAGGCGAATGGTGGACAGGTACTTCACCCATTGGCAGTAATCGCCCTCGAAACCGGCCTCTTCAACATACATCAGAAGGTCCGCAGCTGTTCTCACCCCTTCGAGCATTGCGAGGTGAGCCTCGTGCGTGCCGCGGAAAAAGTCCTTTGGATCTTCCGGGCAAGCGACCCTCTGGCCGAGAGACATATGCAGGTGTGGCAGGCCGTCATAGACCGGAAGTGCGAAGGTCCATACATAGATGGAGGACGGCGCTGGGTCCATGGCAAACCCGGAGATCACATCGCGCGTGTACGAAACAATCAGAAAGTTGCCAACCACCCGCAACCCAGCCTTCCTGGCGTTCCGTTTCATTGTCCACAGATCAATGGATCTCATGCGTGCGCCCGACGGTTGGCGACGGCACAGGACTTTCAATGTTCAACTGGATGCCCTGCACCATTCGCCTTCCGTCGCGCAGGACAACAAGGGCTCGATCCAGATCGCGCCTTGCAATGGAAATCGATCTCAGACCAAGCGATTGAGCGACCTCGCACTGCGAAAAGAAGATGTCATAGGTCTCCATCAACTCGGCATGAAACAGCTGATTGGGGACGCTGTCGATCACCCTGGAGAGGTCCGTCATGAAATTCCATGCATCCACGACCTCGCCGGGGTCGACCTCCCGCCCTGAATCTACAGACGAGATCAGCGAGTCGAGGTCAATGACGGACTCTCCTTCCCAGTCCAGGACTCGGCCGCGCGCGGCAACCTGACCCTCCAGCCCTTCCTTGCTGCTATCGCAGACAGGCCTTCCATTGCTGGACATCACCCGATCATGGTCACCTGATACCCAGGCAAACCAGATGATCCGCATTCCCCCTGCAACGCCGACCGGATATATCGCTTCCACTATCGATTCCTGCTCAGATGGTTCCATCCATCCCGGGCTCTCACGGGAGGTGCAGCCGCTCCGATGGTAACGCCAAACTCGATTGCCGATGACCTGCGGAGCCTCCAGCGACCGGCACTACCAGGTCAATCAACCTGCGGTTTCCAGCCCCTTCCCCGCCGCATCCATCCGCAGCGAGGCCAGATAGCGACAGTACTTGCCCACGAAGACGCCAGTGAACCCGCCGGTCAGCAGCAGGTAGGCGGCGCTGAAGCCGGCACTGGCGGTCAGCGTCGACGACACCGCAAATGCGACCTCGAAGGCGTACTTCACCAGGAAGGTGACCAGCAGCAGCGGCAGCAGGCTGAAGTCCGCGCTGCGCCAGAGCTTGCCGGTGCTGCGGTCCAGCGTCAGCTTCAATCGACTCAACAGCAGCCAGGCAAGCGCGGCCCCCGTGGCGATGCCGGCCAGCCACTCGCTCCAGGCGATCAGCGACGCGCCGAAACGATGGCTGATCGACCACGCACCCCAGACGGCAAACAGGCCGGGCACGATCGCCAGCTTCTGCAGCGAGGTCTGGGCCGGCTTCATGGCGGCAATGCCACGGGTGACCAGGAAGGCCAGGAGCAGCCAGACCCAGATCGGCGTCTGCGAGGCGAGTTGCTGGAGCATGTTCATGAGCGGTCCCCCTGGTGAGTGGTGGCTGAGTGGTGGCGAGGTGTCCTCGCCTTGGCGCTCACTATTCGCTTCCGCCCGGGTTGCAGCCAGTGACAGCTGTCAGCCATCGCGGATGACCCGCCGGCATGCTGCGCGTCCCCGGCAGCTGTCGGGGTGGATTCACCCGGTTCACCCTGAGCGGGCCGGCCCTCGGTCCGCGCTACCATCACCACGACGCCGCTGCGAGCCACGTGCATGTACCACGACCCTGTTCGACGCCGCCTGTGTGCGGCGCTGCTGGCTACCGGCTGCGGCCTGTCAGCACCATCGGCGCTGGCGAGCCGGGCGACGTTGGCGGGATGCGGTTCGCTGACCGCATTGCTGCAGGCCGAACGGCAGCCTGGCATGGCGGCCGTTCTGGTCGATCACGGGCGCATTGCCGCGCTGTCCACGACCGGGAGGCTCAATGACACCCGGCCTGCACCGATTGATCGCCATACCGTGTTCGAACTGGGGTCGATCACCAAGCTGTTCACGGCCCTGCTGATATTCCGGCTCCAGCAGCGGCATCTGCTCGACGTCACCGCGCCCATCGGCCAGTACGTGGAAGGGTTGCCTTCCGTATGGGCATCCACTTCGCTGCTGCAGCTGCTGAGCCATACCTCAGGCATTCCCAACTATCTGAATGAAGACAACTTCCTGCGGTTGATGCCGACGAATCCAGCCCCCCGTGAATTGCTCGCAGAGGTGGCCGAGCGGCCGCTGGCGTTTGCGCCCGGTGCGCGGCACGCCTATTCCAATACGAACTACATCCTGCTCGGCCTGGCCATCGAGCATGCAACCGGCATGGACTACTGGCGGGTTCTGCAGGAGGAGATACTGTCGCCGCTGGGCATGCGCGATGCGGGACCGCGTCGTGCCGACGATCGGCGCCGTGTTGCCCAGGGGCATCTGTTCCAGGATGGCCACTGGCGCGCACCGCCCCCCACTGCTCCGGGCTCGGCATGGGCCGCCGGCGGCCTGCTCGCCAGCATCGACGACATGGCGCGCTTTGCTGTGGCGCTGGACCAGCATCGACTGTTGCCCGAGTCGGCCCTGAAGCGGATGTGGTGCGACACACTCCTCGCCAATGGCAGCAAGGCGGGCTGGGGGGCCGGCTGGGAAGTTTCCGATGGCGGAAAGGTAGTCGGCCATGGCGGCGGGACCGCAGGCTTTACCGGGTATCTCCGGCACCGTCCCACCGATCGAAGAACGCTCGTCGTGCTAATCAATCGCGCCGGAGATATCAACCCGCAGGGCATTGCAGAGCGCCTCGACCTGGGCATGCGTGGCTGCAATGGGAGGCTTTCCAGGCCGACGCCTTCGCTGGATCAACCCGGCACCCGGACAACGCGATCCGTGCCATGACGCAGATCATCGGCGCTGGCTGATGGAAATGCGCCGCCGGTACTGCGCCACCCACTCCAGCGACGGCGCAATACCGCCGAACGGGAAGAAATGCGGGCTGACCTGGCCATGGGCGCGGGTCAGCCCCTTCACCAGGCAATCGACGAACACCTCCGGCCCTGCCGTGCCGAGCAGCCGGCCGATCGAGATGCCATACCGGGCCAGCATCGATGCACTGGCGCCCACGCCGCACATCGCGGCGTAGCGCAGCAGGCGAGAGACGCTGGCCGGGCCCGGGACGCCGACCAGCACCGGGACGCTGATGCCACGCGCGCGCAGTGCATCCAGCCAGGCCAGCACGGCATCGGCATCGAAGGCGAACTGGGTGACGATCAAGGGGGCCATGCCGCGCGCTTCGATGCTCTGGCATTTACGCTCAAGCGCCTGCCAGCGTTCGTCACTGCTCATTACCGGATGCCCTTCCGGGTGTCCGCCGATACCAACGACCTTGATCCCGGAGTGCTCCAGAAGACCGGTCTGGATGATCGAAGCACTGTCGGCAAACGGCCCAGCGGGCGTGGCCAGGTCGCCCGCGATCAGCAGGCAACGCGCGACCCCGGCGTCGCCGGCCGCACGCTCCAGGAAGCGCGCAAGCGATGCGGCTGACCGGATGCGGCGGGCAGAGAGATGCGGCATCGGCTCGAATCCGAGCGCGCGCACGGTGCGCACGGCGGCCAGGCGGGCGTCGTCATCCTCGCTGGCCAGCCAGGGAATGGAGATGACCGTACCGCGCGGGATCCGATCCGCCTCGGCGCGCAGCGCAGGCATGGCCTTCGCGCTGACTTCCAGTGAAAAGGCGTTGATGAAGGCTTCCGCCCGCAGTGACAGGCCTGCCGACATCAACGCGCTCCGCCCACATTGCCGGCAAGCGGCGAGCTGTTGCGGGCCAGTTCGATGAAGGCCTGCAGGTAGTCGATACCGGTATCGGCCTCGCGCGCACCCAGGTAGATCTGCTTGGGGATGCCCTTGGCGCCCAGCCGTACGGGCACCACGTCCATGCGCGTGGCGTACTCCTCCACCAGCCAGCGCGGCATGGCAGCCACGCCGCGGCCGCTGGCCACCATCTGCATCATGATGTCGGTGGTTTCGATGGCCTTGTGGCGCCGCGGGGTGATGCCGGCCGGCAGCAGGAACTGGTTGTAGATGTCCAGGCGCTCGAACGGCACCGGGTAGCTGATCAGCACTTCCTGGCCGAGCTGGCGCGGCTTTACGTGGTCCACCTTGGCCAGGGCGTGGTTGCTGGCCACCACCAGCACCTGCTCGTAATCGAACACGGGGATGAACTTCAGGCCCGGCTTCAGCAGTGGATCGGGCGTGACCAGCAGGTCGATCTCGTAACCGAACAATGCGCCGATGCCACCGAACTGGAACTTCTGCTTGACGTCCACATCCACGTCCGGCCACGCCGCCAGGTAGGGAGAGACGATCTTCAGCAGCCACTGGTAGCACGGATGGCATTCCATGCCGATGCGCAGCGCGCCGCGCTCGCCCTGCGCGAACTGGCCCAACCGCTCCTCGGCCAGGTCCAGCTGCGGCAGTACCCGGTTGGCGACCGCCAGCAGGTACTGCCCGGCCTGGGTCAGGCGCAGGCTGCGGCCCTCGCGCAGCCAGACATCGGTGCCCAGCTGCTGCTCCAGCTTTTTCATGCTGTGGCTGAGCGCCGACTGGGTCAGGTTGAGCACGCCGGCGGCCGCGGTGAGCGAGCCCTGCTGTTCTACCTGCTGCACGATGCTGAGGTGGATCCGTTCCAACATGACGATGAATCTCATTCATGGATTGGTGAAGTAATACCATTTTACGTCATGGAAGGGCATGGCTAGGATCGGGTCATGCCTTCGGTTGCCTGCCAGCCTGCTGACCCAGCCGGCCTGCAGGGCTGCGCACCTGCAGATGCCCGAAGGCGCTCCCCTCCCCCGCTGATAGCGAACAGATGACCCGCCCCCTCCGTATCGTCGCCGTTTCCGGCGGACTGCAACGCCCCTCACGGGCCGCCGCCTTGGCCGAGCATCTGCTGGACCTGATCGGCGAGGACATCCACAGCGAACAGCAGCTGATCGAACTCGGTGAGCTGGCACCGCAGCTGGCCGGTGCGCTGTGGCGCTCGCAGCTGCCCGAGGCCGTGGAGCGGCAGCTGGTTGCGGTTGAACAGGCCGACGTCCTGGTGGTGGCCACGCCGGTCTACCGCGGCTCCTACACCGGCCTGTTCAAGCACTTCTTCGACTTCATCGACCAGGATGCGCTGGTCGACACCCCGATCCTGCTGGCCGCCACCGGCGGCAGCGAGCGCCACGCCCTTGTGATCGACCACCAGCTGCGCCCGCTCTTCAGCTTCTTCCAGGCCCGCACCCTGCCCCTGGGCGTCTACGCCACCGACCGCGATTTCGCCGAGGGCCGCGTGCACAACGACGCACTGATCCAGCGTGCGCGACTGGCCGTGCAGCGGGCGATGCCCCTGCTGGCGCTGTCCCATCGCGCCGCGCCTCCCGCTACCGCAGAGGCCACCGCAACGCTTTGAATGCCAGACGCCGCCGACCTGCATCTGGATGTCACCCCGCAACCCGGAACGCCGCCATGACGACCGATACCTTCACCTTCAGCATCACGCACATCCCCTTCAACGAGGATTACCAGCCGGCCGAGGGCACGCGCATCACCACCAACTTCGCCAACCTGGCCCGTGGCGCGTCGCGGCGGGAGAACCTGCGCAACACGATCAGCATGATCAACAACCGCTTCAACGACCTGGCACATTGGGACAACCCGAATGCGGACCGCTATGCGGTCGAGCTGGACATCATCACCGTGGAGATGCACATCGACGGCGCCGACGGCAGCGATCCGTTCCCGTTGATCGAAGTGCTGCGGCCGACCATCGTCGATACGCAGACCGGCGTGCGTAGCGAGGGCATCGTTGGCAACAACTTCTCGTCCTACGTGCGCGACTACGACTTCAGCGTCGTGCTGCCGGCCAGCAACGAGGGCAAGGACACCTTCGGCATTCCGGAGGGCTTTGGCGACCTGCACGGCAAGCTGTTCCAGCACTTCCTGCGCTCGGACGCCTACCGCGCCAACTTCAGCAAGGGGCCGGTGATCTGCATCAGTGTTTCCAGCAGCAGGACCTACCACCGCACCGAGAACCATCACCCGATCCTGGGCGTGGAATACCGCCAGGGTGAGTTCTCCCCCACCGACCAGTACTTCGACAAGATGGGCCTGCAGGTGCGCTATTTCATGCCACCGGGCAGCGTCGCGCCGCTGGCGTTCTACTTCCAGGGCGACCTGCTGGGCGATTACTCGAACCTGGAACTGATCGGCACCATCAGCACCATGGAAGCCTTCCAGAAGATCTACCGCCCGGAGATCTACAACGCCAATTCCGTGGCCGGCAAGGTCTACCAGCCCAGCCTGAAGCACCAGGACTACTCCTCCACCCGCATCGTCTACGACCGCGAAGAGCGCAGCCAGCTGGCGGTCAAGCAGGGCAGGTTCACCGAAGAGCACTTCATCAAGCCGTACCGCGCCGTGCTTGAGCAGTGGGCCGCCCGCTGATCCATCGATTTACCAACCGCCCCAGGACACACGACACAATGCCGACGAAGACGCTGCTCCCCACCTCCACCGCAGGCAGCCTGCCCAAACCCTCCTGGCTGGCAGAGCCCGAAACACTCTGGTCACCCTGGAAGCTGCAGGACGAAGCGCTGCTTGAAGGCAAGCAGGACGCCCTTCGCCTGTCCCTGCAGGAACAGCAGCACGCCGGCATTGATATCGTCAGCGACGGCGAGCAGACCCGGCAGCATTTCGTCACCACCTTCATCGAGCATCTCAGCGGCGTCGACTTCGAGAAGCGCGAAACCGTGCGCATCCGCAACCGCTACGACGCCAGCGTGCCGACCGTGGTTGGCGCGGTGAGCCGCCCGAAGCCGGTGTTCGTGGAGGATGCGAAGTTCCTGCGCCGCCAGACCACGCAGCCGATCAAGTGGGCGCTGCCGGGCCCGATGACGATGATCGACACGCTGTACGACGCGCACTACAGGAGCCGCGAAAAGCTGGCCTGGGAGTTCGCGAAGATCCTCAATGAGGAAGCGAAGGAACTGGAGGCCGCCGGCGTTGACATCATCCAGTTCGATGAGCCGGCCTTCAATGTGTTCTTCGACGAGGTGAACGACTGGGGCGTGGCCGCCCTGGAGCGTGCGATCGAAGGGCTGAAGTGCGAGACGGCGGTGCACATCTGCTACGGCTACGGCATCAAGGCCAACACCGACTGGAAGCAGACGCTGGGTTCGGAATGGCGCCAGTACGAGGAGTCGTTCCCGAAGCTGCAGACCTCCAGCCTCGACATCATCTCGCTGGAATGCCACAACTCCCATGTGCCGATCGACCTGATCGAGCTGGTGCGCGGCAAGAAGGTGATGGTCGGTGCCATCGACGTGGCCTCCACCACGGTGGAAACCCCGGAGGACGTGGCCAACACCCTGCGCAGGGCGCTGCAGTTCGTGGACGCCGACAAGCTCTACCCGAGCACCAACTGTGGCATGGCGCCACTGGCGCGCGACGTGGCCAGGGGCAAGCTGCGCGCACTCAGCGCGGGGGCGAGGATCGTTCGCGAAGAACTCTCGGCATAACCCTGGCTGGGGAGGAATTGTTGTTCGAATGTCGGTTTGACGGAGCCTGGCCGGGTATCGACCAGGCTCCACCCCGCCCCTGCACTTCCGGCCGGGTCTTCATCGCGGGCTGTCGCGGCGCCAGTGCCTGCTTGATCCGTACCACCTCCCCCGCCCCGGCCTCGGCCAGGCGGCGGGCCTGCTGCCGTTGTTCCCGCGAAAGCG
Organism: Stenotrophomonas sp. YJH_SMC_73; assembly: GCF_059370155.1. Taxonomy (NCBI): domain Bacteria; kingdom Pseudomonadati; phylum Pseudomonadota; class Gammaproteobacteria; order Lysobacterales; family Lysobacteraceae; genus Stenotrophomonas; species Stenotrophomonas sp. YJH_SMC_73. Next base: position 168,046 of record NZ_JCAFTJ010000003.1, read on the forward strand.
CGGGCGACGGCGCAGCGCCTGTTTCCGGCGCTACGTCCACCAGGCGTGCCACTGCCTCGCGCAGCCGCAGCTGTGGGCAGAGCCGCGCAGCACACCAGCGCTCGGCGTAGCGCTTGGCCTGCCGCACATTCGTGGCGGCCACCACCTTGGTCTGGGACATCCTGCGTGCATCCAGGTAGACCCGGAAGCCAAGTTCGGCATGCGGCACGATGTTGGCCACCGAGCGCCCGTTCCACCACAGGTCCCAGCGCTCGCCGCTCCGTACCCAGCCGGAGGGCCGGGTGACCGTCATGAACTCTGGAAGATCGAAGGGAGGACTCATGTCGGGAAGGATACGAGCGCCCGTCGCACCGGCTGAGATCCGCACCGTGCGCTTGTTCGAGACCATGAATCGTTAAGGCGCGCTTGCTTGCGCTACGCCTGCTCCGCACCGTCGGGCTACGGGAACAAGAACTAAAGTGACGCGTCACGCTCGATGATGCTTTCGATCCAGTCGATGTAGCGGGACACGCGCACGTTGTAGACCACCTGCCCATAGAAGCCCGCTTCCAGCGCATGCTCGGGTACGGCGGTGATCCAGGAACCGAGGCCCACCAGCTGCCAGGCCCCAACTTTCTCGATCACCAGCGGGCCGCCGCTGTCGCCGTTGCCGAGCACGCCTTCAAGGGGAAGGCCCTGCGGAGGCGGATCAAACCGGTACCAGAGATAGCGCGTGTTGCCGCCGGTGATCGCGTTGCAGGCCCGCCGCAGCGTTGTACGATGCGGCCCGCCGGGCACCAGGCCAGTCGCACCATTGCCGGTGGCGCCTCTCCCTATCAGGGCGGCGACCTGCGTGACCTCGTCGGCGCCCCGGTAGAGTGCGACCGGCGGCACATCGCCCACCGGTGCGGCAAGCCTGATCAATGCAATGTCATCCGATGCTGCCAGGAACGCGTGGATGTTCGACGCGCTCCCGGTTGCCATCGCTTCCTTGCCCAGGGCTTCGGGCATCCTCCGGTAGCCGGGGTGCAGGAAGACACGCTCGACGCCGTAGCCGTTCCCATTGATGGTGATGGTGGCGCCCCTCCCTTCCATCGGCGCGGCATGCGCGGCGGTCAGCACCCAGCGCGGCGCGATCAGGACGCCGTGCCCCTCGCCCGGCATGTCGGCCAGCGCGGGGAAGGCCGATGCATCGATCTGATACCGGGCGTCGTCCACATCATCACGGATGACCACGGCACCGGCAGTGAACGGGAGCGTGGCCAATGCCAGGAAAATCCAGCGGTTCATGGTTGCTTGCATCCCAGTAGTTCAATCACAACAGCCTAGGGCATGGCCCTGCCATACGGGGAGATCGTGCGACCGACCCCCGGCGATGGCCGACGAACGCGGGGAAACGGGAGTTGAAGCCAGGCGGGCCATGCCCTACCTGCGGCCCCGATAGGGTTCGCAGCCCACGCCATCATTGTCGCGATCGAGGTGCGGGCCATAGCCCGGATCACCACGCCGTACCGGCGCCGCCCCGGCGGCGCGAGCCTCCGCGCAGTTGGCAAACACCCGGGAACCGCGCGCGGGCGCGGGGGCGAAACTGCTGCGCGGAGTGTCGACGTATCGAGGTGCCGCTGGAGCGCCTCGATGACAGTGATACTCACCCGTTTTCCGGTTGGTGTGGCACCCCTGCTTGTCGAGCCCGCCCGGATGCGCGAGCGCATTGGCGGACAGTGCCAGTGCGAGCATGCCGGATGCAGTCAATACGCTGGAAACGCGGCGTCGTGTGTCCATGCCTTGCCCCTGTCAGGCACTCCTGCCAAGGGGAAGGCTAGCATGGTGTCTCGACCGCCAGGCTTGACGCTGCAGCGGCTGCCACTCAACGCAGGTAGTGCTTCAGGAACAGCCAGGTGATCAGCGTCGGCAAGATCAACAAGAAGAAGCTGCGCGTGCTGCACGCCCCGGAGGCAGGCGCCGGCAGTCGCTGATCCCTGAGCGGCCACGGGCTCTGCGCCAATGCGGGGAAATCAATGCACCCGCGCTCCTGTTCCGTCGGTTCCGCCGCATACATCGTGGCTGGCGCCGATCCTCCCTCGCCCCTCGCTCCTACAGTGGATTCGCGGCGACGCACGGCCTGCACCCCCGATGGCAACGCCGCCGCCCCCACTTTTCGAGCCCACAGGAGCGAGACATGGCATGCCTTTCCCGGACTATCGCTGGCACAGCGGCAATGCGCCCAGCCCCCTCCACGCAGGTTGAACGGGGGGGTGCACCATGAACCAGGTCTACGTCGCAGTCTGGGATGGAGCCCACTATCTGGTCGTCCGCAAACGGGTGCTCAACAGCTGGTGGGGCAGCAATTCCGTTGTCGTACTTTCTGCCGAGGCGATGGCCGCTGTGCTGGCCATCCGCAACGCGTCCGGCGGTGGCACAGAGCAGGACTGGGATCTGGTGAAGAAGCTGCTTTCCGGCGCCTGGCGCGCCGCAGGGTCAGTCGCCTACCGCGGCGAACGCACGCTGCCCCGCACCATGGACGCACTGGACCGGGCGCTTGAAAGCGCCGAACGCACGCATCCGCAAACCGATGACATCGCCATGGAGACGCTGGCCGCTCTGCAGAGCCTGTTCCGCGAGGACGCAAGAACCCCTCCCACGTTCAGCGCTGCGCGTGCAACCTTGCGGGAGCTCTCCATCGCGTTGCCGCCACCCACCCGGGGTGCGCCGAACTGGGCCGCTGCGTTGATACTGGCACAACGCCTGGTGGCGGAAGTCGGGGCGTGGTCGGATGGCCTGCCCCCGGCGCTGGTGAACCAGGCGGGGCAATGGGCCCTGCCCGGCGGCGGCCGCCTGAACAACGAACGCAAGGAGCGCGCCGCGCGCCGCGAGTTCGAGGAGGAGCTTGGTATCTGGCTTGGGCAGGGACGCGCCGCATGCGATCTGCGTGCCCGGCTGTTTCCGGATGGGGGAGGCAGCTTCTCCCTGGTTCGCTTCCGCACCACGGCCGAGGAGCTCCTGCGGATGGCGCAGGAGGCCGAGAACAACGTCCAGGCCAGTGCCAGCAGCCCTGCGCGCCCCCAGTCCTGCCTGGTGACCGACTGGGAGGTGGCGAGCATCGGACGGGTGCCGGTGGCCAATCTGCGCAATGTCCTCGGGGCACGTGTGGAGGTTCCGGGCGAAGGAACACTGGAGGTTGACGAGGCCCTGGCCAGCGCCAGGCCCGGTAGCCAGGAGATCGACTGGTACCGGGAGATCGCCGCCCTGCTGTCACCCGCCTGAGCCTCCAGCGCGAACCCGTGTGATCCCCTGCAACCCCAGCGAGGCCCCTCCATGAAAGAGAGCACGCCCGAGCGCGAGGCCCGGCGCCACATCAGCAAGCAGCTCACCGCGCAGATCAACAACGCGCAGGCGTATCCCGACGTCCGCTCGGTCGTGGTCAAGGCCCTGTCGGACATCAAGGACCAGCTGCGCAGCCTGTCCAGCAAGGTACGGCGCGACTACAGCCTGAAGCCCGACGAGCCGCTGATGTTCTTCTACGTCAAGGGCGGCAACGCACTGGACGCACTGCTTGAACGCCCGGCCCAGCCGCCACCGACGCTGTTCGATTTCGGCCGGTCCGACTGGGATACGCAGGTGGTGATCAATCCCTGGATTCCGATCCCGGCCCAGGACGCCCTGCACGGCGGCGTGGAGGACATCGTGATCGAGGTGATGCTCGGCGCCGGCCTCAACATCGCATTGGAGATCAGTGTCTTCCCACCCAACCAGAATCCGCTGGCCGGCCAAGTGGTGGATCTTGCACCGGTGGACATCCATGTGCCGCCCGGCCAGCAGTGCCTGGTGACCTGTGACACTCCGCAGGCGTTCCGGAAGGTCTACCAGCGTGACCGCGCGGGCCTGCATCTGTTCACCAGCGAACCGCTGAAGGGCATCGGCACCTCCACGGCCTTGGCCAGCCCGTCCGTGCTGCCACCGCCGCAGCCGCCACTGCCCGTGCAGCCGCCACCTACCCCTCCGCCGCCACCCGGCATCATCCTCAACGACGGCATCAAGCCGTTCGTACTGTACCGCATGGGCTACACCTGGCACGCGCGATGGGTGAAGGATCCGAAGGCGCCTGCCGGCGACGACCCGGTGACGCCACGGCCGATCCTGATGGAACTGATCGATGTGACCACGCCGCGCCGCGATACCGTGGAGGCCGTGACAGTGTGGTCGGACATCATCCGCAACCATCTGGTGATTGCCGAGGATGCCGGCGCGGAAGAGCGCTGGCGGCTGCCCCTGCCCAGCATGGAGTACCACCTGTGGGAAGGACTGACCATGCTGTGCGAGATCGCCGCCTATCCCGGCTGGCCGGGTGCGGACAAGCTGGAGAAGCGTCGCCGCAATGTGCAGCGCATCCACGACTGGTACCGCGACCAGCAGGGCGACCTGGCGACGTTCGGCAGGGTGATCGATGGCATCTCGGCGGCGCCGGTGTTCGCCGATGACAGGGACTGCATGCAGCAGGTCGATGCCTGCATGCGTGAGGTCAAAATGCGCATGCAGGCGTCATCTTCGGGATTCGATCACGGCGCCCTGTCGGCCACCCACACGCATCGCCTGCGGCAGGGGCGGCAGTGGGTCGCGCAGCGGGTCGCAACGCTGCTGCAACGCCTGCAGACATCTGCCGCATCCTGTGGCTACAGCGACGATCTGGCGTTGATCGGGACGCTGGCACAGAACCCCTACCTGGATGTCACCCAGGTGCCGATCTCCGGCGTCGACTGCGCGATGATCATCCGCACCGATCCTGCAACGCTGCGCAGGGCGACGGCGGCCAACTGCTTGAATGCGCTTGCCCAGGATCTCGGCGCGCACATGACCATCGAGGATTCCCTGCACTCGACCGTACGTGCGACGGGTATCAGTTACGAGCGAACGCTGGTGATCTTCGATGCGCCGCGTTCGCCGTCGGCGCGCGTGGCCAAGGCGATCCTGACATTCACCACGGCTGGCCCGGTCGGTTGCCCGTTCCGGGACAGCCCCGACGGTTCCGGGCAGGCCATCGCACCGTTGCTGGACATGGACAACCAGCGCAAGGTGGCAGCCTCGATCGTCCAGGGTTTCGTGCAACGGGCGAATCTGTCCAGGCAGCATGAGATGATCCGGGTGCTGTTGCCGCAGGGGGAATGATCCTCCATCAGCGCAGCGCGGGCGGCGGGTTCCGATCAGGTCCGATCAGTCCCTGCCCTCCAGGATCCATGCCTCCAGCGCCTGCGTGTCCCGCATGTCCCCCGCGTAGCGGCGATCCGGCACGTAGGGCTCGTTCGAACCGCGCCCGCGACCGCGGTAGACCTTCATGGGCACCGAAATCCGGCTCAGCCCACTGGGCAATGGCTGAGGCCTGATATCCATGTAGACACTGAGGGCGCCGTCCATCTGGGCGACGAAGCCGGGATTGTGCGGGTCAACCACCCCGGGATGGCTGTCGCGCAGGGCCGCGTCAGCAGCCTCCAGATCCATCAACAGCGTGCTCGGCCAATCTGTGGCAGAGCCTTGGGTGCCTGCTGCCAGTACCGCACCGACCAGCAACGATGCGAGCGCCATCGATTCACCTCTCTACTGGATTGCGTTCCAGGCTGGCAGCTTTCAGGTCTGTCGTGCCGCGCCCGCCGCAACGGGCGTGGCGTCACATCAATGCAGGGGCACCTTCAGCACCGAAGGCGCGTTGGCCGGTGAGCTGAAGGTCACCGCACCGCCCAGCTGGCTGATGCCCGCATAGCGCAGGTCCACGGTATCGACCACCAGGGTCAGGCGGCTGCCGGCCGGGAGGTTCCAGCTGCTGGCTTCCAGGCGGAGATCGATTGTTTTCGGCTGGCCGGGCGCGGCCCCGCGCAGGGTGTAGGGCTTGTGGCTGACCAGCTGGCCGTTGCCCAGCGCGTCTTCGGCATACAGGTAGGCATACAGCGTGGTATTGGCGCGGCTGGGCGTCACCGTCACCCGCACTTCCGGTGCGCCATCCAGGCGACGTGCGCTCCAGTAGATCGGGCCCTGCCAGACGCCGGCGGCGTTGCGGCCGACGAACGGTACATAGGCGCCGGGCGGCAGGTTGATCATCTGCAGTGCACCGGAGGCCATCACCACGCCGGAATTGGCAGCCGTCAGCAGCCCGCTGCCGATGCGGTAGCTCCAGCCGGTAGCGCCACCGTTCTCCGCCAGGCCGCCGGTGGGAAGCAACAAACCGGAGGGTGCGGTCAGGCCGTAGCTGACGGCGCCCGCATTGGTGGCCTGCCAGTCCGGATAGCGGCTCCAGCTGCCCTTCTGCGACTTCAGCTGCACCGCTGCCTGGCGATCGATGCCATTGTCCACGCCCTTCAGGTAGTGGTCGAACCAGTCGCCCACGGCGGCATAGACCTCATTGGGAATGCCGAACGCACCGAAGGCCTCGTTGAGGGCATGGTCGCCGTGGCGCAACTGCAGCTGCTTGGGCCCCTTCAGGCGGTTGAAGAAATCGACCAGCTGGCCCGGCGGGAACAGGCTGTCATTGAAGGCATTGGCGAGGAATACTGCCGGCTGGTTGGCGTTGATCTCTTCAAGGCTGCTGGCCGGGCTGCGCTGTGCGGCCACCGGCAGCAGCGAGTCCACCGCCCCCTGGTAATTGCCGACCAGCACATTGCGGTTGATGGTGGCCAGCTCCGCGCCGGGGCGGCCGGTGGCCAGGCCCGCCGCCACCAGCAGGGCGATGCCCTGGGCGCTGGGTGTGTCATGGCTGTACAGCGACGCCTGCAGGTCGGCCCAGCCACTGAGTGCGGCAACGGCCTTGATGCGGGGGTCGCGCGCCGCCGCCAGCAGGCTGGTGCCGGCGCCATAGGAGATGCCCGAGACCCCGATCCTGGCCGGATCGGCACGGGTGTTGTCCAGCGCCCAGTCGATCAGCGCGCTGACATCCTCGACCGTGGCGGGCCCGGCGATGTCGATGCTGCCACCCGACTCCCAGAAGCCGCGCGAGCTGTAGCTGATGACCACATAGCCGCGCTGCGCCAGCGACTGTGCCACGCCCACGTACTCAACGCTGGGCATCGCCCAGCTGCTGGGCATGACCAGCAGCGGATAGCGCCCGCTGCCGGCATCCTGCGGCTCGATGACGAAGGCCCCGAGAGGCGTGCCATCCCAAGTGGGAATGGTGCGATGGGTGGTCTTGACCGTGGCGGCCCAGGCGGTAGGCGCCAGGCCGGTCAGCAGGATCAACAGCAGCAAAAGCTTGCGCATCGTCGTCTCTCCCCGTCGGTGGTGGTGCAACGGGTCGGACCGTACCAGTGCGAATGGTGGCTGGCACCTTGCGACGCAGCATGGCGCAAAGCGCACCTTGGTATGCTTCGCGGCACTGCGGTCCTCCGCAGGCTCCCATCAATGCAAGGATGCCCCCCGATGCGCAGGACGCTCTTCGTCGGCACGCTCTTGAGCGTGGCCAGTCTGTTCGCCCCTTCAGCCGTGGCGGCCCGGGACCCCGACGTCACGGATGACTGCAGCGAAATCGCGCAGTTGATGTCCAACGACGACTTTCCGGCACTGGACGCGATGGCCGCGCGCCTCCGCACGGGCGAGCTCAACGCCGCCGGCGAATCCCGGCTGGGCCGTTTCTACCTCTGCATGTCGCGTGCAATCGGCACGGCGCGGCAGGAGGTGGAGGCCTGGAACCGCTGGTCGGCCTGGGCGGCGCGCTGGGTTCAGCATGCGCCAAAGTCGCCGGCAGCCCACCTGATGACTGCACGGATTCCGCTCAACCTGGCCTGGAGCTACCGCGGAAATGGTTACGCCAACACCGTCAATGCCGAAGACTGGGCTCAGTTCCATGAGTACAACGCGGCTTCGCAGGCCTACCTGCAATCGCATGAGGGCGTTGCCGGCGGCGACCCGTTCTGGCACGAGATGAGCGTGCTGATCGCGCTGCGCGAGGGCGCGGATGACGAAGAACTACTGACGCTCGTCGACCGTGCAGCGAAGGCCTTCCCCGACTACGAGCCGCTGCACTTCATTGCCCTGCAGCACTTCACGCCGGCCTGGGGCGGCAGCGCACAGAAGATGGAAGCCTTCGCACGGCGCTCGATGGCCAGTATCCCGAAGAAAAAGCGGGCCATGCGCTACGCACGGCTGTACTGGTCAGCCACCGCGTATTCGGCCGATCACTTCCGCGCGGCGACACCCGATTGGCCGCTGATGCGCCAGGGGCTGGACGAAATCGCACAGCGCTACCCGACCATCGACAATCTGGAGACCATTACACGCTACGCCTGTTGGGCGCGTGACGGCGATGCCCTGGATCGGTGGAATCGCCTGTACTTGAGCCGAAGTGGTTTCAGCGAGGCGGTCATTGCGGACTCGAGCGAGCAAAGCAGGGCCGCCTGCCTGGCGCCGGATGCTGGGCAAGAGGCTTCCTTGTAGAGCCAATCGGTGCGGAACCGGGCCGCGGAGGATGCGCGGTCCAGCATGCACTTCACACTGCAGGGTGCTTAGCACGTACGCATGTCAGCCACGGACCGCGTGATCTGACACATCACCAGTGCTTGCACCCGGTCACAGCTTCGCGTTCTCGTCGTTGACCAAAAGACGACAGCTTGTGACGCTTGCGACACCGCGCGGCCTTCCGGGCCCTCCTCATCGCGGCCTCGCTCTACTGCACTCCGCATCACCCGTATCCGCAACGCCTTCACATGACACAGGCCCGGCCTGGTCGTGGCGGGCAGCTGCGTCCTGAACTCTTTGCTGGAGAATCGCAATGCGCCTTGCAAGCTTCGTCTTTGCCTTCGTCCTCAGCGCCTTTGCCGGCGCAGCCCAGGCCCAGGTAGTCACCCTCAACAAGGGCGGCTTCGTGCTCACCTACGACTGCAGCATCCACAGTGCCACCCGCTACGAGTACACGCTCACCGCCGATACCGGTTCGGCCGCACGGCCGTCCAGCTTCTACAAGGACCCGGACCTGCCGGCCGGTTGCCTGGGCCAGACCAGCACCGCGTCCTACGCCAGCATCAAATCCGGCTATGACCGTGGCCATCTGGTCACGTCCAACCACATGGATTACGACGCGACCTACATCCGTCGCGCCAACTACATGACCAACATCGTGCCGCAGGTGTCCAGCTTCAACCAGGGCATCTGGGTGAAGGCCGAGAACGTGGCCGAGTGCTACCGCGACATCGCGCCGGTGGACGTCTACGGTGGCGTGGTCTACGGCGATGCCGCCAACGATTATTTCCTGGCCAGCCATGGCATTCCGACGCCGGAGTTCTTCTGGAAGACGATCATCACCCGCGACCCGAACACCGGAACCGCCAAGGCGATCAGCTGGATCATCCCCAACGAGGCCAACCTGGGCAGCCTGGACAATTACCTGGTGACGATTTCCGATCTGGAGGAACTGCTGGGCGCCAGCTACGTGGCGATCAACGCGCCGGCCTCGCTGAAGAACATGCTGCCGGCCACCACCTGGCCGCAGCCGGCCGGGTGTGACCTGGGCTGATCGGGGGGCAGAGGAACGTCACGATGCCTGTGCGCGCAGCCATCGTGACGCCAGCACTCTGGCCAGCAGGAACTGCACTGCGGCGCCGACGACGGTGGCAACGACAAGCCCGCGACTTGTCGTCGGCGCCCCAGCGGACAGCGCTCGCAGAAGATAAGCCATGCTGGCCAGGATGATCAGCAGCGCCGTGGCAAGCAGGATCAGCGACACCACCATCGTGCGCGCCGTCGATGCGGGTTCCGGCGACGGAGCGCCGGCCCATAGGCCGGCAAACGTGGCCAGCGCGCAGGCCACCAGCAGGATCAGGCTCGCAATCTGCAGCTGCGCGGCGCCGTCGGCAACGGGCATGATGAACTCGCCGGGCGAGAATCCCACCGGCAGCTGCGCCACCAGGATGGGAAGCAGGCAGCTGCCGGCCACCAGCGTCACCGCGCCGGCGATGCTGGCACTGATGAGGTGATGGTGCCCGCCCTCGGCAGGGATGCGCCGCTGCATCAGCAGCGCCGGCACCAAGGCCAGCAGCGTGAGGACCAGTGCATGCGCAAGCGGCATCAGACTGATGGCTGCGACGCTGTAGACGGGAAACTGCGCCTGCGCCAGTGGAATGCGCATGGCGCGATCAAGCACGATCAGCAACCCGAAAAAGGCGACCGAAGCGATCACCGGATGCCGGATCCGCAGCGCGCCGCGACGCCCGAACAGCAGCATCGACACCAGTACCGCCGCTCCGGCGAAGAGACTCAGCCTGAAACCGAGCTCCGCCAGCGCGTAGCCGATTTCACCTGAGGCCTCGGGCGGGCCCAGACGGCGCCCGAATTCGACCAGGCGGAGGGCTACGGGCAGATACAGGCAGAGCACGTAAAGCTTGGCGGCCATCGCGAAATGGATGGGGTACGCACTGAAGAATGATCGCAATCGGTTCAAGGCGTATTCCCGTGCAGGCGCTGGGCGGGCTGACCTGGCAGTCTAGCGTTCCTGTGGCCCGCGTGCCCCGCCCGACCCGCTATGGGAAAATGGCGGGCACGTCACCCCTTTGGCTGTTCCCGGAGTAGTAGATGTCCCGTTTCCCCTTCGATGCCGTGCTGTTCGACTGCGACGGCGTACTGGTCGATTCCGAGCCGCTGGTGGCCCGTGTGCTCTCGGAAATGCTGACCGCACGCGGCTGGCCGCTGACCCCGGCGCAGGCGGGCGAGGTCTTCCTCGGCCAGTCCGTGGCTCATCTGGCCGGGCTGATCGCAGAGCGCACCGGCAAGCCGTTCACCGAGCAATGGCTGGAGGAATTCCGCCAGCAGCGCAACCGTGCGCTGGAGCAGGACCTAGAGGCGATCCAGGGGGCGCCCGAGGCCGTGCGTGCGATTGCCGCGGCCACCGGCGGGCGGATTGCCTGCGCCTCCGGTGCCGACCTGTTCAAGGTGAAGCTGCAGCTGGGCAAGGTCGGCATCCTTGATGCCTTCGGTGCCCATGTGTTCAGTGGCCAGGACATGCCGAACACCAAGCCTCACCCGGATGTCTATCTGGCCGCCGCCGCAGCGCTGGACGTGGACCCGAAGCGCTGCGCGGTGATCGAAGACACCGTGACCGGCGCCACCGCCGGCGTCGCGGCAGGTGCGACCGTGTTTGGTTTCAGCGAGGGCGGCCCGCACCACAGCACGCCGGAGGCCCTGCGCGCTGCGGGCGCGAAGGTGATCTTCCAGCGCATGGAGCAGCTGCCGGCAGTGCTGGCGGCCTACGCCGCCGACGCAGCCGCCTGAGGCGGCCTCAGCCCGCAGCGCCCAGCGCGGCGCCGCGGCGTTTCCCGGCGTAATGCAGCACGAACAGGTACAGGCCGGTGAACAGCTGCAGGAACAGTGGCGGCAGCGGCGAATAGGTGATCCACGTTGCAGGCTCGCCCTGCCCCAGCCCGCGAACGACGAAGTTGGCGATCACCGCCAGGGTGAAGACGATCGAGGTCCAGCGATGTACGGGCCGCGCCCAGCCACCGCGGCTCATTGACGGTGCCTCGCTTCGGAGCGCGCTTCGATCATCTTCCAGCCATTGCCGGACGGGTCGCGGAACCCCGCATCGATGGCGCCGTAGCGTTCGACCGGCGCCTGGGTGAACTCCACGCCCTGCGCCAGCCATTGCGTGTAGCGCGCCTGGCAGTCATCCACGGCCAGCACCAGCGGCGGCATTGCGCCCTTGGCCACCAGCTGCTGCAGCGCCTGCGCGGTGGCCGCATCGTGGGTGGGCGGACCGGGCACGAACAGGCCCAGCTGGAATCCGTCCTGGCCGGGGCTGCGTACCGTCAGCCAGCGGTAGCTGCCATTGCGCACGTCGGTATGCACTTCGAAGCCGAGCGTGCCGACGTAGAACGCGAGCGCCTCATCCTAGTCGCGCACATACAGGCCGACCGTGTTCACAGTGTTTGTCATGGGACCTCCCTCAGGTGGGATCCACGTTAGCAACCGCCTCGCGGCGGCGCTTCTCCAAAACTGCGATGTTCAGGTCCGGTCGCTGCGCGGCACGTGCGTGGCATTCCGGCACGCTGGCCGGCGTCGCCTCGCCGGCGCGCTCGCGCTGGCGCACATTGCCCGGGCTGTCGCCGGTGATGTCACGAAAGATGCGCCCGAAGGTACCCAGGCTGCTCCAGCCGGTCTGCGCGGCGATCTCGGTGACCGGCAGCTCGGTGTCACGCAGCATCGCCACGGCCCGTTCGATGCGGCGGCTGAGCAGGTAGCGGTGCGGCGGCAGGCCGAATGCCTGCTTGAACGAACGCGCGAAATGCGCAGGCGATACCGCACTGACCTCGGCCAGGCGGGCCACCGGCCAGTCCTCGTGACTGGCGTGGTCCATCCGGTCCTTGGCACGCAGCAGGCGCCGCAACAGTTCCGGGCTCTGGTTCATGGCGTCACCGCGTGTGCCAGATGATGTCGCGACGCACGCCTGGCCTGCGCGGCCTGCTCGCCCAGCCAGTCACCGAATGCGATGACCTTGGTGCTGCGGCTGCGCGCCGTCGGTGCCACGAACCAGAAACCACGCCCGTCGCTGGCCACACCGGGATGTGCCTGCACCAGGCGCCCACTGTCCAGTTCGGCCTGGAACAGGATCGGCGAGCCGATGGCGATGCCCTGCCCGGCAATGGCAGCACCGACATCCAGATGCTCCATCGCAAAGGGGGTGACGAAGCTCTCCGGGTCCGGTGGCGGAACAGCACCATGTGCGGAAAACCACAGTGCCCACCAGTCAGGCCTGCCGAGCAGTGGAACCTCCAACGCCCGCCGACCGAGCCCGTCTGCCGCCGGCAGCAGCGCTGGCGCGCACAGCGGAGTGAAAATGCTGGGGAACAGGGGCGTGGCCTGCAGCCCGGGCCACGCACCATGCCCGTTGCGGATGGCGGCATCGAAACGCCCGGCGGCCAGGTCCTGCGGCTCTGCCGACAGGTCCAGTTCCAGCACGATGCTTGGATGGCGCGCGCGGAAACTGCCCAGGCGCGGCGTCAACCAGCTGGTGCCCAGCGTCGGTAGAACGGACAGGCGCAGTCGTGCCGCATCCATGTCAGCGGCGCGCATGAAACTGGCGCGCAGCGCGTCGAAGGCCCGGGTGGCCTCCACTGCGACGCTCGCACCGGCGGCGGTCAATTCCACATGCTGGGCGTGACGCAGGAACAGGCAGGTACCGGTCTGGGCCTCCAGCCGGCGCACGTGGTAACTCACCGATGCCGCACTGGTGTCGAGCTCCTCGGCGGCGCGGGCGAAACTGCCCAGCCGTGCCGCCGCCTCGAAGGCGCGGATGGCGACAAGCGATGGCAGCTGGCGTTGGGTCACCATAAGTGTGGCTTAGCCTGAGCCCCGATATCCACGTGGTCAATCCCCCTCGCACGCGCAACGATGGAGGCACCTCCGGCACGGGATAACGCACATGGATCGACGGCAGTTCCTGGCCACCCTGGCCGCCACCGCAGCGTCCACCGCCCTGCCCTCCGGGTGGGCCCTGGCCAGCCCCAGCGCAGACTGGAAATGGTTGCAGGGCAACTGGCAGGTCCGGCACCAACGCCTGAAGGAGCGCCTGGTGGGCGATACCCACTGGGACGCCTTCACCGGCGCCAGCGCGGTCTGGCTCACCCTGGGCGGGCTCGGCACCATCGATGACAACGTCATGGCACTGCCTTCGGGCCCCTACAGGGGCCTGGGCGTGCGTGCCTTCGATCCGGTGTCTTCCACCTGGTCGATCTGGTGGATCGATGGGCGCACCCCTGCCCATATCGAAGCGCCCGTGCGCGGCGCCTTCGCAGGCGATGGCGGCAGCTTCCGTGGTCGCGATGACTTCAAGGGACGCCCCATCGAGGTCTGGTTCCGCTGGCATGACATCCACGGCGATGAGCCGTGGTGGGAGCAGGCGTTCTCCGACGATGCCGGTGCCCATTGGGAAGTGAACTGGCGCAACTGGTTCCGCCGCACTGCTGCGATCCCCACTCCGCTTCCGAAGCTGCCGGATGCACCGGGCGATTTTGAATTCCTGGTGGGCCATTGGACCGTGCGCCATCGCCGCCTGCGCGCTCGGCTGGCAGGCAGCGATGCGTGGGACGCGTTCAATGGCACCCTGCACAACTGGCCGGTACTCGGCGGATTCGGCAACGTGGGCGACAACCTGATGGACGTGCCTGGAGCACCGCTGCGCGGCATGGGCATCCGCGCCTGGAATGCGGCCGAGCGGCACTGGCTCAGCTGGTGGCTGGATGGCCGCGCGCCGACCCGGATCGGCGAGCCACTGCGTGGGGGATTCGAGGCCGGTGTCGGCCGCTTCTTCGGCGAGGACCAGCACGAGGGACGGGCGATCCAGACGCGGGTGATCTGGTCACGCATCACCCCGCGTTCGGCGCGCTGGGAACAGGCGGCCTCCGCCGATGGTGGACGCAGTTGGGAAACCAACTGGGTCAGCGACTTCGAGCGACAGGCATGAAGGCGCTGCTGGCCGTGATGCTGCTGGCATCGGCATTGCCCGTGCCCTCCCCGCCCGTGGTGCTGCGGATCATCGGCCCCGCCGAGCGCTTCGCCCCCGGCATTGCCTCCACACAGCATGACGAGATCCGGCTGACCCTGAGTCCGGACGGCAATACCGCCCTGTGGTTCAGCCGCAACCGGCCGGGGGGGCCTGGGGGCTACGACATCTGGATCTCGCACCGCGAAGGTGACCGCTGGCGGCCGGCCACGCCAGTGCCGTTCAACACGCCGGGGCGCGACTTCGATCCCGCATTTTCCGCAGATGGGCGCGTCGTGTATTTCTGCTCGGACCGCGCAGGCGGCCAGGGCGGTGACGATCTGTATCGGGTCAGCATGGGGAGCGACGGTCGATTCGGGGAGCCAGTCAATCTTGGCCCCGCAGTGAACAGCGCGGCCGATGAGTTCGCGCCGATGCTCTCGCCCGACGGTCGTACGCTGTTGTTCTCCAGCGATCGTGCGGGCGGTGCTGGCGGCCATGACCTCTACAGCGCGGCGATGATCGGCGGCGTCGCGCAGCCGGCACGGCCGCTGGTGGGAGACCTCAATACCGCAGCGCAGGAGTTCGATGCCACCTTCCTGGGCGACGGCCGAACGGTGGTATTTGCCCGCGCCCAGGACTTCGGCAGTGCACCGGTGCGCCAGTTCATTGCCTACGAACGTGGAGGCCGCTATGACGCAGGCCATGCTTTGCCATCGCCCGTGAACGCGCCCAGCGGCGACAGCTACGGCGCGATGCTGGATGGCTCGCGCCGCGACACGCTGACCTACTCGGCGCGACGCGCCGGTGGTGAGGGACTGGACCTGTACCGCGTCCGCTACCGGATGATGCCGCCCTGAAGGCAGTGGGTGTCGATTTCCCACGCGCCCGTTCGTCGAGAGGTTGAGTACCCCAGGAGAAAATGCAGATGCCTTCCCAACAGTCCCTTGCCTGCGCCTGCGGCCAGGTCCGCCTGACCACCACCGGCAGCCCCATCGCCAGCGTCGAATGCTGCTGCGACAGCTGCCGCAGGGCCGGCGCCCGGATGCAGGCGATGCCCGGCGCACCGCAGGTGCTGGGGCCTCAGGGCCAGACGCATTTCGTAATGCAGCGCAAGGATCGCGTCCGCATCGATGCCGGGCATTCCCGGCTGCACGCGTGGCGGTTGTCCAGCACGGCCGGCAGCCGCCGCGTCGTGGCGGGCTGCTGCAATACGCCGCTCTTCCTGGAGTTCAGCGGTGGCCATTGGCTGAGCCTGTATGCGCTGTTGTGGCCGGACGCGATACGCCCCGCCGTGGAGATGCGGACGATGGTCAACGATCTTCCCGACGCGTCTGTCCTTCCCGGCGATGTGCCCAACCTGAAGACCCACTCGCTGCGGTTCCATGCCCGGCTGTTGAAGGCGTGGATCTCCATGGGCTTCCGCAGCCCACGCATCGAGATCACGGGAGACAGCCATGCCTGAGCCCGAGCGGATCGAGATCGAGAGCATCACCACGCCCGGGCACATCCAGCGCGTGGATCGCGCCAAGTACATGGCCATGCGCGCGGCCCTGCTGCGTGCCTTGCCCAGGCAACCTCCCGGGATGACGGTGGCGCAGGCGAAGCAGGCGCTGTTGCCGCACCTGCCCGCATCGCTGTTTCCGCAAGGCGCCACGGCCGGTTGGTGGCTGAAAGCCGTGCAGCTGGACCTGGAGGCCAAGGGCGTGATCGAGCGTCTTCCAGGCACGCCATTGCGCCTGTTCAAGCACGTGCCGGCCGGCTGATCAGCGCTGCGCCGGCAGCTCCAGCCGATGCTTGCGGCACAGCCGATACACGGTCACCCGCGAGATCTGCATCTGCCGCGCGCACTCGGAGACGTTGTAGCCGGTCTGCCGCAGCGTCTGCAGCAGCACATCACGTTCGGCCTGGCCGCGGGCATCGTGCAGCATCGCCCCCGGCGGCGCATGCACGGGCCCTCCCAGTTCGAGGTCACGCTCGCTGATCAGCTCGCCTTCGGCCATGATCGCCGCCCGCTGCACCCGGTTCAGCAGTTCGCGCACGTTGCCGGGCCATTCGAAACGCCGCATCGCCTGCAGCGCAGCGGGTGCAAAGCCACGTGCACGCACGCTGTGGCGCAGGCGGAAGCAGCGCAGGAAATGCTCGGCCAGCAGCTGCACATCAGCGCCGCGCTCGCGCAATGGCGGCATCAGCAGGCGCAGCACGTTGAGGCGATAGTAGAGATCGCTGCGGAACCGCCCCTGCGCCACCGCGTGCTCCAGTTCCACATGGGTGGCAGCCAGTACACGCACGTCCGCCCGCAGCGGCTGGCTGCTGCCGACCCGCTCGAACGTACCTTCCTGCAGCACGCGCAACAGGCTGGTCTGCGCTTCGGCCGGCAGGTCACCCACCTCGTCGAGGAACACCGTGCCGCCGTGTGCCGATTCGAATACGCCGATCTGGCGCTTGTCGGCGCCGGTGAACGAACCGCGCTCGTGGCCGAACAGCTCCGACTGCACCAGGTTCGCAGGGATGGCACCGCAGTTTACCGCGATGAACGGCTTGCCCGCACGGCCGGACAACGCGTGCAGTGCATGTGCCGCCAACTCCTTGCCGGTGCCGGTCTCGCCGGTGACCAGCACCGGCAGATCGACCGGCGCGAACTTGTGCAGTACGGTGCGCACCGCATGCAGCGCAGGACTCTCGCCGATCAATGCGCGCGGCCCCTGCCCGCCGCACACTTCGTCGGCAGAAGGATCCTCCGCGTCGAACTGCTGGCGCATCGCAGCCACCAGGTCCAGCAGGCCGAAAGGCAGCGTGAACCGCGAGATGCAACGCTGCAACAAGGGCAGCCACGCGGCAGGCGTGGGCCCTGCGCCAGGCGGCAGCACCGCCAGCCACGTCAGATGCGCGTGCTGTTCGATCCACGGCGCCAGCAATTGCAGGGCCGGCGCATCCAGATGGCGAAGATCCAGCACGGCGAGCAGCCGGTCGCGCCCGCGCAGGCCGATGGCCATCGCCGGGTCTGGATGGATGCGACGCACGTACCAGCCTGCGGCCGCCAGCGCGCTGCGCTCGTTCGCCAGCGGCTCGCCGAACCAGAGCACGCATCGTGACGCAGAAGCCTCCGGGACCGCTGCCATGCTTCCCCCAGCATCCGGACACCGTCGGCGGACTGTCAGGCAATCACCGGCGTGCCGCCCCTCCGCCGGGACCTCTACGGCCACCGCGGCGGCCTTTGTTGCGCGGATCCTAGCGCTGCGCTAAACGGCGGCGCAATGAGCGGCGCGTCAAGAAAGCACTGGCTGAAGCGGCATCGTTACAGTCCGCGGCGGCACCTGTAACACCGGTGCGACAGTCGGCCGCCTGCCTTGCCCTGCGGCGCTTGGCGCTGCGCAATCCCAACATTTTTTCCACACGGCTGTATCAGTGCAGCAGCAACGCCCTACGCCCGCCAGTGCCCGCCCCCCTGGCTGCCAAGCCTTTCAGGGTTGGCACGGATGATGCGTGGTTCCGCCGCACCCATCACGGGAGATCGGCATGGACGGCATCACCCCCATTCGCGGCCTGCTGGCAATGCTGGCCGTGGCCCTGCTGTCGGCAGCCGCGGGCGCCTCTGCCTCCGGTGCCCGCCAGGGCGTGAAGGCACAACCGGGCGAAATCGTCCTGTTGCGGGATGTGGCCGCGCGACCGGCCTATCGCATGGCGCCCCCGGGCATGGCGCTGATCGCCGATCCGAAACCGCAGCGCGAGATTGCGTTGGCGCTCGGTGCGGGTACCCCGGCAAACGCGATGGATGAGCTGAGCGATGAGGACTATGCCGGCATGGGGGCGGGGCACACGGCTGCGACCGCGACCCCCACGGGCACCACCGTCGAACGGGTCGCCCAGCAGGCCCTGGGCGGCACGCTGGGACGCAGCAGTGACGGCATGCTCGGCAGCAGCCTCCGTGGCGCACTGGGTGGCCCACTGGGCGCGGTCGGGAACAGCACCCGCGGCATCGGCGATACCGTGCGCGGCGCGCTCGCCCAGTTCCCGTTGCAGGGCCCGGCCCCGGCAGGTGGCAAGTGAAGCGGGCACGTTGGCTGCTGGTCCTGTTTGCCACGCCGTTGATGGCGCAGGCCGACGACTACAGCGGCATGCTCGCCTACCTCGACGTGGCCCGCATCGACGGTCACGCCCTGGCGGGTGCAAACGGCGCCATCGCGTTGAACCAGGCGGCCGGTGACCTCAACCTGCAGGCCAACCTGCATGGCATCGCCACCGGCGAACGCGCCGACGTGTCGATCGGCAACCGGCAACTGCGGGCCGGCAACCGCGTGCTGAGCGCACCGGCGCACGCCACCGCCGTCATCGACGGCAACGCGCTGGCCGGTGCCAGCGGCATCGCATCCATCAACCAGGCCAGCGGCATCGCCAACACGACGCTCAACGTCGTCAGCGCGACGCTGGCCAGACAGGGCATACGCGAATCCGACGATACGGCCTTGGCCGCCGAAGGTTCCGCGTTGGCAGGGGGGCGGGACGACGCCGGTCGCGGCGTCGCGACCGGCACCCGCAGCGCCGGTGTCACCAGCACCGCGCTGCGGGGATTCGACGGGGTCCTGCAACTCAATCAGATCGCGGGCAGCGGCAACGACACGGCCAATGTGCTGGGCCTGGTCGTGCAGGACCGCCCGTGACAACCACCCAACCGATGCACCACCCGATGAGAGAGAGGGCACCATGAAAGCGACCGTCAAACGGACCATGCTCGCCATGGCGATTGCCACTGCCTCGACCGCCGCTGCGGCCAATGGCTGGGACAACCAGAACGCCAACGCGAACATCAACCACAACCACACCGTCAGCGAAACCCGCAACGACACCCACAACCACACCGACAACGGCGTACGCAACCGCACCGTCAACGTCAATGTGCAGAAGCACAGCACCATCCAGGCCGACGAGCGCAAGGAAAAGAACAACCACGGCGTCGACGTGAACCTGGAGAAGGACCTGCGCCTCAGCACCGACGTCAATTTCTCCGGCGACCCCACCATAACCGGCGACATCGACCTCGACTCGGCGGCCATTGCGGTGATCGACAACCGCCAGTCGATCAGCAGCAACGCCACCAGCAACAGCCTGGTCACCAACAGTGCCTCCATCGGTGACAGCGTGGGTGCCGGCGCCTCCGGCAACCTCGGCTTCAACGTGGTATCGGGGGACAACAACGCCCAGGACAATGCCGCGTCATTGTCCGCTGCCGATGCGTCCTTCAGCTTCGGCATGGCCGACGCCGAGGTGTTCGTCAACCAGGCCGGCTTCGGCAACGCCACCATGAACTCCGGCGTCACCAATGCCGCAGGTCTCGGTGGCAATGCCTTCGGCGGTGCGTCAGGCAACATCGGTGTCAACATTGCTTCGGGCAACAACAACGAGCAGAAGAACGCGCTCGCGGCCTCGGTCGCAACCACGGCGATGGCGCAGTCGAGCATCAGCTCCAACCAGGTCTCCACCGGCAACACGGTCAGCAATGCCGGCTTCGTGCAGTCCTACACCGATACCGTGCAGGTCGGCCTGCATGGCGGCGTCAGCGGCCTGACGTGGGGCTATGGCGCCGGCACCTACCGCGGCACCGGCAATGCCTACCAGATGGCCAACTATTACCTGGATACGTGGAACGGCGCACTGCCGCACCCGGGTGGCAACAGTACCGGCCACATCGACCTGGACAACGAGATCCAGAACGCCACGATGAACCCCAACCGGCCGGGGGTGGGCGGCCTGGGCTTCGATACGCGTGAAAGCGGCACCAGCCAGTTCGTCGAACTGGGCGTGGCCGATCTGTACGCCAGCCTGAGCGGCACGGTCAGCACCACGCGCTGGGTGAACGTCAACGCCACCAACACGTCGGCCTTGTCCGGCAGTGCCTTCTCCGGCGCCTCCGGCAACATCGGCGTGAACGTGGCGGCGGGCACCGGCAACCTGCAGGCCAACAGCCTGGCCCTGGCCGTAGCCCAGCCCAGCACCGGCGGTGGTGGCGGCAACGGCGAGTAAGTGCACCACCCCGGCCGTCCGCCAATGGCCGGGTTCCCGGGAGCCCCTGTTCCTCCTCCCCCTTGGGGCAGGGGCTCCCTCCTGCTGCTGGAGAACGTGATGATCGGCCACCGTCTCTCGATATGCCTGCTGGCCTGCCTGCTGTTGCTGGGCGGTGCATCGGCGCGGGCGGGCGACGTCGGCTTCGCCGCCGTGCTGCCCAATGGCGCACTGCTGCAGCAGAAGGTGGAAAGCATGCAGGAACGGCGCTACCGCAACGTGGTGCGGCAGCACACCGATTACAGCTGCGGGGCGGCCGCACTGGCAACCATCCTGCGCCATGCCTATCACCTGCAGACCGACGAAGCGACGGTGATCGAAGGAATGATGGGGGTGTCCGATCCAGCGCTGGTGGCCGAGCGTGGTTTCTCGCTGCTCGACATCAAGCGCTACGTGGAATCGCTGGGCATGCGCGGGCGCGGCTATCGTATCGATGAAACACGCCTGCGCACGCTTCGCGTTCCCGGTCTTGTGCTGATGGACGTGCGCGGCTTCCGCCACTTCGTGGTGCTCAAGCAGGTGCGCGACGGTGTGGTCGAGGTGGCTGATCCCATCCTCGGCAACCGCAGCCTGGCGCTGCCTGAATTCCTCGCTGCGTGGCCATCGCGTGCCGTCTTCGTGGTGATCGGCAGCGATTTCGATCGCAACACGGTTCTGCTGCAACCCAGCGAACGGCCCAGTGCCCGCGCGCTCTACGCGCGACAGGGGCCGATCACCGATGCCGAACTGGTCGACTTCGGCTTCAGCCACGCAGACCTGTTCTGAAGGAGGTTCCGCCATGTTCCGTCACCGCCTGTTGATGGTCCTGCTGCTGGCCTGCCCCGCCCTGCCCCTGCAGGCGGCGGACGCGGCGCCCGGGCGCGGCCTGAAGGAAATCCCGGATCCCGAACTGAACCTGATGCGGGGCCGTTACACCGTGGGCGGCAATACTGTCGCCTGGTTCGGGGTGACGATGGTCTCGGAGTGGCAGGCCAGCAACGGAAGCGTGTTGCAGGGTGCGTTGACCCTGGGCATGGACTTCCGCGGCGGGGGCAGCCCGAAACTGAGCTTCCAGCCCAGCGTGCACGTCACCGCCGCAGATGCGCCGCTGCCGGACACGCAGGGTCGCCACATCGACAGCAGCGGCCTGGCCAACGCCAGCGGCGTGGTGCAGAGCGTGCAGGTGGCCGGCGATGGCAACGTCGCCCGCAATGCGACCACGCTGGTGGTACGCAATGGCGCGGTGCCGGCCCTGCCGGGTGACGGTGCCCATTCGATCAGCGCACAGGCCGAAGGCGTCTCGGCCTCCGCGGTGCTCGACGGCAACCAGGCACGCCTGCTGTTGCAGGTAGATGGCCAGGGCCTGGTTCAGCAATGGATACGCAACGGCAGCGTCGGCCAGGGCATCGCCCTGGCCGGTGACGGCCAGATCGCCAGCAACCAGCTGCGGCTGGAGCTGGTGCGGGATACCGCGGGCGGCAACCTGCCGTTGAGCCAGAACGTGGCCCAGGCGATTGCGATGAACCGCGGCATGGGGCCGGGCCGGTAGTACCACGGCACGGCGTTGGGGGAAGCGTTCCACAACGCAGGACACGAACATGCACACCCTGATGAGGATCACCCCGTTGGCGCTGGCGGCGCTGGCGGGCACCGCCTTCGCCGCGCCACCCGCGGCGGATGATGGCGCCGACGTGCAGGCGCTGGCCAACCAGCTGGAGCAGCTCAAATCCAACTACGCGCAGGAAGTGCGGCGGCTGCGCGAACTGGACATGCAGGTGCAGGCGATGCAGGCGCGCCTGAGTGGGAAGGTTGGCCCGATGGCCCCGTCTACGACTGCGCCCGTCGAGCATGGCTCGACCCTACAGACGTCACCGGGCAGCGAAGGCTATGCCAGCAGTGCCGCCGAGGCGCAGCAGGCAAAGCAGGAATCGCGGCGCAGCGTGGATGATGTGAAACAGCAGCAGTCGGCGCTGTTCTCGCGCCGCTTCACCGTCGAGAACAGCCTCACCTACGCCCGCTACGACCGCAAGCAGCTCACCCTCAATGGCTTCCTGGCGCTGGATGCGATCTTCCTCGGCAACATCGCCATCGAGAACGTCGAGTCCGATTCGCTCACCTACAATCTGGCCGCGCGCTGGGGCGTCAGCCCGAACCTGACGCTCAACCTGGACGTGCCATACCTGGCGCGGCGCACCGTCTACCAGAAGGGCGGTGCCGGCGGTGCGGCGGCCGCGATCGCGCAGGAAGAAACCAATGGCAACGGCCTGGGCGATATCGGCCTGAGTGCGAATTACCGCTTGTTCGGCGAGCGCGGCTGGCGCCCGGAAGCCGTACTCACCGCCGGAGTGACCGCGCCCACCGGGCGTGCGCCTTACGGCCTGGACTGGAAAGTGATCGAGCGCGATGACGATGACTACATCCGCTTCGCCGTGCCCAAGGAACAACCGACCGGCAATGGCGTGTGGCAGGCCAACGTCGGGCTGTCGATGGTCAAGACAGCCGATCCGGCGATCCTGTTCGCCAACCTCGGCTACGTGCATTCGTTCCCGCGTGGTTTCAGTGACATCGACAGCAACCCCGACACGGTCAACCCGGGTGACGTGAAGCTCGGCGGCTCGGTCTACTTCGGCGCCGGCGTGGCCTTTGCGTTCAACGAGCGCACCAGTCTCAGCCTGTCCTTCAGCGACCGCATCAGCGCCCGCGCTTCCACCCGTTTCCAGGGCGGGAAGTGGATGAAAGTGATTGGCAGCGACGCCAACGCGGCGTCACTGAATCTGGGTGTGACGTATGCGCTCAACCAGCACACCACGCTGGTGACCCTGCTGGGCATCGGGCTGACCCCGGATGCACCGGACTTCACGCTGGCGTTCAAGATCCCTTACATGCTCTGACCCGCCCGATCCGGCGACGCTGTGGCCGACAGCCCCTCGCCGCCGGATCGCGCTGCCCACGCGCAGGCCCTGTGTGTGCTCCAGGGCAACGCGCCAGCGCTGGCGACGACGGCGATGATCATCAGTTCCGCCGTATTCACGCCGCACCTTCACGGTGATCCCTCCGCATTCTCCGTCGATTCCGCCAATCCGGCGGCGGCGCCATTTCCTACTCTGGCCCCACGGTGAAGCCCAGGCCGCTGCAGGCAACGCACCGTGACACTGGATACCACGCACTTCCACCCTTTCGCAGGAGCAGGACATGGCATTTCCAACCGCGGTAAACGACCAGATCACCGACTCGGTCACCCAGGCCAACACCAAGGTGCTGGGCGACGCGCCCGCCGTGGCAGTGGGCAATCTGTACCAGGCCACCGCACAGGCGCTGGCCAATGCCGCCCACAACGCCACCAACGCGCAGCAGCAGTCCTACGTCACCGCGCAGTCGGCCACGACCATGGGCGTGGCCACTCTGTACTCGATCGATACCGCCACCACGGCGGTAGCGAGCAAGGAAATCCTCAGCACCCGCGTCCGCGGCCTGGGCTCCTGATCTGTCGTTCCATCGCTGACCCGCCAACCTCAAGGAGATCGACATGGCATTCCCGACCGCTGTAAACGACCAGATCACCGATTCGGTCACCCAGGCCAACACCAAGGTGCTGGGCGACGCGCCCGCCGTGGCCATGGGCAATCTGTACCAGGCCACTGCGCAGGCGCTGGCCAACGCCGCCCACAACGCCACCAATGCGCAGCAGCAGTCCTATGTGACGGCGCAGGCGGCCACCACCATGGGCGTGGCCACGCTGTACTCGATCGACACCGCCACCACCGGCGTGGCCACCAAGCAGATCCTCGGCGCGTGATGCGCCGGCAGGCAAGGAGCTGAGCCATGGCATTTCCCACGGCCGTCAACGACCAGATCACCGACTCGGTCAGCCAGGCCAACCTGCAGGTGCTGGGCGTGGCGCCTGCCACGGCAATGGGCACGCTGTACCAGGCCACCGCGCAGGCGCTGGCCAATGCCGCCCACAACGCGACGCTCGCCCAGCAGCAGATGTATGTCACGGCGCAGGCCGCGACCACGATGGGCGTCGCGCTGCTCTACGCCGTCGATACCGGCGCCACCGGCGCCGCCACCCGGAAGATTCTCGGCTGATTCCATTGAGTGCCGGCAATCTCCGTTCCTGTAGTGCTGTCCACCCTAGGAGCTTCCACCATGGCATTTCCCACCGCCGTCAACAGCCAGATCACCGATTCGGTCTCGCAGGTCAACACCAAGGTGCTTGGCGATGCGCCGGCCATCGCAATGGGCAACCTGTTCGTGGCCACCAGCCAGGCGCTGTCCAACGCCGCGCACAACGCCACCAACAACCAGCAGCAGTCCTACGTGACCATGCAGGCGTCGACCACCCAGGGGGTGTCCACGCTGTATGCGATCGACACCGCCTCCAACGGCGTGGCCACCCGCGAAATCCTGGGCCTGCGCTGACGTGTCGGCCCGGCGTGACGCCAACCACCGCGCCCCCGCCCAGGGCGGCGTCACGTCGGGCCCCTGATCGATGGCCGCATCGCCCGCCACCGGCTACCTGCTGGCAACCACCAACGCCGGATCCGGTGTGGCGATCGCCCTTGCCCCCTCGTTCGCGATGTCCGCCACCTACCTGGCGATGGCCGACAGCCTCGGCCTGGCAATGCAGAACGCGGTGGCCAACCAGCAACGCGGCCAGGTGACCGCCGGCGCAAGCCTGGCCCAGATCCTGGCCCTGATCATCCAGAAGGGAGCCGTTCCGTCATGAGCAGTGAGAACACCGTCAACAGCCAGATCGTCGACAGCGTCAGCGCCGCCTCGACGTTGCTGGTGGCCCAGGGTCCGGCGCAGTCCTTCAGCATGCTGGACATGGTGATGCTGGAGACGCTGGGCACCGCCATGCACAACGCCGTCGCGCGCCAGCAGGGTGCAGGCATGGTCAGCAACGCAGCGGTGACCGCCACCTGCGCGAAGATGATCAACGCTCCCTGGCCGGTGCCGCCACCCGCTCCGGAACCCCCTCCGCCGCCACCACCGCAGGTCATCCCCCTGCCCGGCCCGGTGCCGGCGCCCCCTTCGCCTGCGGCGGTGATCGCCGCGGCCACCGCAGAAGGAAAGACCGCCATCAGCGTCCTGCAGGCACAGACCCACGGTGCCACTGCCGACGCTGCGGCCGCTACCAGCAGCCTGCATGCACTCCAAACGCTTGCAGGCAATGCGGCAGCGCCCGCGCCCGGTCCTGCGCCCGACCCCGCGTCCGGTCCGGATCCGGACGCAGGTCCCGCCCAGGATCCCGCGCCAGACTCCCCTTCCCCTTCCCCGGCAGACGACGCTGACGCCGGGGCCTGACAGACTGCAGGCCGCCTGCGGCCCCACCCGCCCATCAAGGAGCCCGTATGGACCCGAGGAACGTCAACGCCCAGATCATCGATGTGATCAACCAGGTGCAGACGGCCACCATGTCAGCGACCGTCGTGACGACCAGTGGTGCCGGCAAGGCCTACCAGTCGGTGGCCCAGTCTGCGGCGATCGCCGTACAGGATGCCGCCGACGCCCTGCGCAATGTCTCAACCATCGCGACCACCGCGGCCGGCGTGGCCATGGCCCAGTACCTGGCGACGGGGGACGAAAAGTATGCAAGGGTGCTCACGCAGGCGCAGAACATGATGCAGGGGGCCACCGCCGACTTCAACCGCGTCGGCAATGCCGCTGCGACCGTCCTCAAGGAATTTCCGGCCCAGTGAGGCCGCCAGGAGATCCACGCATGAGCATTTTCATTGCCGGTCGTTCCATCCCCCAGGCCAACCTGATCAGTCAATCCTGCAGGCATGTCCTTCAGTTCATCGACGGCGGCGAGCACTGGTTGAAGTGGGCCATGGAATCGCATGAGCACCGCTACGCCTTCTCCGACGAGGGCACGATGCTCGATGGGGTGCAACAGGGCCTGCACGGTTCGCGCATGACATGGTTGCCGCGCACCGGGTTGCAGATCGGCCCGGTCAAGCTGCTCAGCCTTGGTGCCAGCGACCTCGGTGCCCTGCGCAACATGGAGTTTGATGACGAGACACGCCTGTCGCACAACGAGGCACAACGAGTGCTGGAAAAACACCGGCTGCTGACCAACGCCGAGCTCGGCGCCTCGCGCGCGTTCCTGGCTTCGATCGGCGCGGCCGACGCACCCCTGCTGCAGCAGCTGGACTTTCGCGAATCGGTGGCGCTCCACCAGCTGTCCCGTGAGGTGGGCATGTCCGCCGCAGGGCGCGACGATCTGGCCGACGCTGCCGGCTTCGCGCTGCTGCACGCACGCAGGCCCATCGAGTTTGCCGACTACTTCCGCTTCTACCAGCGGGTGAGCGCAGGAGGTGGCAGCCGCGAGCATCGGCTGGCGCGTGCCACCCGTGCGTTGCAGCAGGTGCTGCCGATCCTGTTCGGCTTCCTGGACGGGCCGCAGCTGCCACAGTTGCCGTCGCCAGAGCAGGTGCGCGAGGCGATCGACGCAAGCCTGGCCGCGCACCGGCAGATCGGCTATGCCCGCATCTCGCTGGCCGCCCAGCAGATGGCGGCCTGCTTCGACGACGAACCCGACCTGCTGCAGGATGACAGCCGGTTG
The DNA here is from genome assembly GCF_059370155.1 of Stenotrophomonas sp. YJH_SMC_73. NCBI lineage: Bacteria > Pseudomonadati > Pseudomonadota > Gammaproteobacteria > Lysobacterales > Lysobacteraceae > Stenotrophomonas > Stenotrophomonas sp. YJH_SMC_73. The sequence goes on from NZ_JCAFTJ010000003.1 coordinate 195,078, forward strand.
CGCGAGGCCGCGCGGTGGCAGCTGCGCGATGCGCAGGAATTCCTCAACGAACATCCGGTTTCCCGTGGCCGGCTCGGCCAGGACGGTGCCAGCGTGCAGTTCGCGATCGATGGTTCCAGAGCGAAGGCGCTGATACAGGTGGAGGACAATGTGATCACCCTGCAGGATTACCGCCGAACCCGCCGCCACCTGGGCGATGAAGCGCGGGTGGATTATCAGAAGGATGCAGTGTGAACCCGGCTCCGGCGCCAGATGGCGATGGCGTGCAGGCAGCAACAGAGGCCTTTGCTTCGGCAGCCGGCGCGGCCGTTGCTGCCGGACGCCTGGCGGCCCGGCAACAGGCGCAGAAGATCCTCGCCGATGCCCAGGCGGCATTGCGCCACATCCTGGGGGAGCGCAGCGACGGTGTTCCCCCCTCATCCCCAGCAGGAGCACCGACGATGACCTTCCCGACCCCGCTTCCCGGCAAGCCCACTCCCGCCCATCCGGCGGGCAGAACCCCGATGGAGATCGCCCAGGAACTGGCGGACGCCGCAATGGCTGCCAGTGAAGAAGGCATCCGCACCGCGATGAAGGTTTCGCAACGCGCGGTCGAGGCCGCCGCCGAGGCCGCGCGATGCGCGGACGAAGCGGCCGAACAGGCCGTGCAGCGCGCTGCCGAAGCCAACGCGCGCTGACGCTGCGTCTGCCATCCCAACGCCCCGGGCAGGCCCGCGCCTGCACCGGGGCGTTGCTTTTACTGGTGCGGGCTTCGCCGGTAGCTGCGCGGGCTGACCCCTACCGCGCGCCGGAAGCTCTTTTCGAAGTGGCTCAGGTCACCGAAGCCGACCTGCAGTGCGACATCGGTAATGCGCAGGCGCTGCCCATCCCGCAGCAGCTGCTTGGCGTGCTCGATGCGCAGTTGCTGCAGCAGCAGCTTGAACGTCGTGCCCAGCTCGCTGCGGAACAGGAATCCCAGGTGTGACTGGCTCACATGGGCCTGACGGGCAAGGTCGCCCAGCGTGAGCGGCTCTGCGGCATGGTCCTTCAGGTAGGCCAGGGCGCGTTTCAGGCCGTCGTGCAGGCCTTCATGCGCTGCCCGCGGCGTATCCGGCTGCGCGGGCGCAGGACCGACGGTCTGCTCAACCGCGGGCAGCCGTTGCGGGGCGCGCCCGGCATCGCTGGCAACGTGGCCTGCAGCCAGATCCGGCGCGTGGCGTGCGAGATCCTCACGACGGATGCATCGGCCACCGGTCATCACCGCCAGCCGGACCACCACCCGCTCCATTTCCAGCAGATTGCCGGGCCAGTCGTGCGCGCACAGGGCTTCCAGCACATCGTCGCCCAGCACGCGGGGATTGAATCCATGCAGCTCCAGCGAACGCGCCGCCAGCGCGCCGATGTCCTCCACCCGTTCGCGCAGCGGTGGAATATCCACGGTCAGGAACTCCAGCCCAGCCAGCAGGGCGCGCGAGAACTGCTTCTCTCTCACCCGTTGTTCCAGGTCCGCGCTGGTCGACGCGATCACCCGTATCGGGCCGGCCGCCAGCGCGTCAGCTTGAGCGGCAGGCAGCCCACGCATGCGATGTGACAGCTGCCCCTGCAGCGGCACCGGCAGTTCGTCGACTTCGTGGAAGTACAGCGTCCCGCCCTGTGCGCGCGCGAACCAGTCGCTGGCTTCGCCCAGCGGGTGAACACAGTTCACTTCGACAAACGGGCCCTGCCGGGAAGGGCCGCCACTGTGCAGGGCGGCGGCCAGCTCCATCTTCTCGGTACCAAACTCGCCGCGCAGCAGGACCGGCAACGGGCTGGCCGCCGCGCGCTCCACGAATTCATCCATCTGCTTCAGCGCCTCGCCGGCGCCGACCAGCAACAGCGGCCGGCTCAATGCCTGTTCGGCCCAGGCCTTGGCTTCGTAGCGCTTGATCAGATGCGCGCAACGCTGGGCAAACTGCTCCCCCAGCGCCAGGGCACTGCCATCCAGCCGGCCCTTCTCGCCTTCCAGGTGCAGCTCACCCAACACCTCGCCGCCATAGCGGATGGGAACCCGCTGCAAGGAAACCTCTTCCCCGGACGCAGCTGGCAACCCCGCAGCCGCCCCTGCCACCGCACCACGCAACCGCACTTGGCCACCCCGCATCACCTTGTGCTGGGACAGCTCCTTCACGAACGCGCCCAGCAGCTCGGGCAATGACGGATAGGGCCGATAAGCGCGCTGCAGCATCTCACTGACTTGCCTGTGCATCGAAACTCCCCTTTGGAATGGCGACCCGATGCATCTGCAACGGGCGATCTCGCGATGCAGGCCCTCCGGCATCATCGCGGGATGCTGCGACGTCCACGCCGCATGCCGTACCCGCTGGTCGCACCGCTGGTGCCGTGCACGCTGCCCGCTCCCGCAGTGCCGGGAACTGCCATCGCTGCTGGAGGTCGGCAAGGCGGACGTCGTCCAGGCCGGGGGCGTGCGCCACAGGGCGGCACTGCCTGTGACGCGGCGCTCCCTGTGTTCCGGCCATCGCGTCCCTGGATTATGGGAAACGAGTTTCCAGAAAATAAGCATGATAATGACGTGAATATCCGCGCCGGATATTTGTCGCCCGCGTTTCCGTGCGCGGCGCACTGCAAAGCAGGTGAAGGCAAGGCGCCGGGATTCCATCCACGCTGATGATCAACGCGTCTGAGCGAACCAGGGACGGGCACGTATTGCGCCGCCGTGACGGCTGCACCGCCTGCTCGCCCAGGCCCGCAGGCCACCGCGCCTGCCTGCCGCGCCGCCTCCCCCGATCAATGACCCATCGACCAGCAGAAGATTGCGCACCACGCACGGGTGGCATTCCTTCCGCTGCACCTGGCCTGTCGGCATACTCGCGCTCCCGACCGCAGCACGATCAAGGAGATCGACCGCATGGACCGCACCCCGCCACCCGTGCCCCCCAGGAACTACCTGATGTGGGCCATCCTGAGCATCATCGCCGGCTTCTGGCCGTTCGGCATCGTCGCCACCGTCTACGCCAACCGCAGCACGTCACTGGTCGCCAGCGGCCAGATCGGCGCGGCCACCGAGGCTTCGCGCAAGGCGCTGCGCTGGATGATCGCCTCCTTCCTCACCCTGCCACTGTGCCTGGCACTGATGATCGGCTATGCCCTGATCGCGCGCGGCATGGCCTGATCGCCTACCGCCGCCGTCGCGCCATGATGAATGGCAGGCGCGCGCGGCGGTGGCGGCGGCCCATCCCGCTCCTCTATAGTCAGTCCAGCTCGGCAGGCATGGTGCCTGCCCTCGAATCACAGGGAGTTGGACATGGGTCTGGTACAGGCGGTGAAGGGTGCGGTGGGTGGTGTGCTGGCCGACCAGTGGAAGGACTTCTACACCGTGCCCACGGGCCTGCCCTCGACGGCGGCCCTGTTCGCGGCGGTACCGCGCGGCACCAATGCCGGCCGCGGCTCCAATACCAGCGGCTCGTCCAACATCATCACCAACGGCTCGAAGATCATCGTGCCGGAGGGCTACGGCCTGCTGCTGTTCCAGGACGGCGCGATCACCGCGTTCGTCGCCGAACCGGGTGGCTACGAGTGGCGTTCGGACGATCTGAACTCGCAGTCGATCTTCGCCGGCGACGGCCTGGTCAGCACGTTCATCAAGCAGAGCTGGGAGCGCTTCAAGTTCGGCGGCCAGCCGGGTTCGCAGCAGGCGGCGTATTTCGTGTCGCTGAAGGAACTGCCGGACAACCGCTTCGGTACCCAGTCGGAAATCTACTGGGACGACGGCTTCCTCAACACCCAGGTGGGTGCGGTCACGCGTGGCTCGTACACGCTGAAGATCGTCGACCCGATCCTGTTCGTGAAGAACTTCGTGCCGGCCAGCTACCTGCAGCCGGGTCAGGTGTTCGACTTCACCGACCTGGACAACGCCGCCGCCAGCCAGCTGTTCAATGAAGTGGTCGGTTCGCTGGCCCCGGCCTTCAGCCTGTACACGAACGACCCGGGCAAGGGCAACCGCATCACCAAGCTGCAGCAGGATTCGCTGGGCTTTGCACAGAGCCTGTCTGCCGCCGTCGAGCAGGGCTACCAGTGGAAGTCCGACCGCGGCCTGGCCATCGTCAAGACCGCAATCGTCTCGATCGAGTACGACGCCAACACCCGCGAACTGCTGAAGACCGTGCAGCGCGCCGATGCCCTGTCGGGTTCGCGCGGCAATTCCAACCTGCAGGCCAGCGTCGCCCAGGGCATCCAGTCGGCCGGCGAGAACGGCGGAGCGGCTGGCCTGGTCGGTGTCGGCATGGCCTCGGGCATGTTCGGTGTCGGCGGCATGCAGCAGCCGGTCGCCCCGGCTGCCGACGACCCGGTGGCCAAGCTGAAGAAGGCCAAGGAAATGCTGGATCTGGGCCTGATCACCCAGGGCGACTATGACGCCCTGAAGGCCAAGGCACTGGGCCTGTAACAGCAGGACGCACAACGAACATGTCCGATCCCCGAAACGGCCCGCCGCCGCTGCCCGGATCCGCGCCCGCGATGCCGCCGCCCTTGCCGGCGGCGTCGTTGGATGGGCCCGGTTCGCCGCAGGACGTCCCTCCCCTGCCCGGCAGCTTCCCGCTGGACACCTCGAAACTGCCACAGGCCATCCGTGATGAAGTGGAAGCGCCCGACCCGGTGGCCATCGATACGTCGGCCAGCGAGCTGAAGGACGGCCTCAACCGCTGCCCGAAGTGCGGTGCCACCGACATCCGGCCCAAGGCCGGCACCGACATCCTGGTCTGCCTGTACTGCCGTCACGAATGGCATGGCGCACGCGTCGAGGAAGAGTTCGGCCTGGGCGAGGCCATCGACCAGCTGCGCGGTACGGTCATTGCCTCTGGCGCACGTGACATCGACGCCGACACCTCGGCACTGATGACGTTCAAATGCACCGGGTGCGGCGCTGAAGTCACGGTCAATACCGAGAGTACGATGACGGCGCGCTGCCACTGGTGCCGCCATGTGTTCGGCGTCAACGAGCAGATCGCCAATGGCGCGGTGCCCGATGCAGTGCTGCCCTTCCATATCAGGAAGGACGATGCGGTCGCGCGCATCCGCCAGTTCGTCGACAAGCGCCGCATGTTCGCGCTGAAGGCATTCAAGGACCAGTTCACCCCGGAAAACGTGGTGGGCGTGTTCCTGCCCTACATGATCGTCGACAGCAATGTCAGCGCGGCCGTGGCCGGCAAGGGTGAGATCCAGACCCGGCAGTACACCGTGGGCAGCGAGAAGAACAAGCGCACCCTGTACGACGCCGATGTCTACCAGGTCGAGCGCCAGGTCGACTTCACGGTCGATGACCTGCCACTGGAATCCTCGGCCGAGCGCGGGAATCTCGATACCCGCGCCAACACCAACAACATCATCAACACCATCCTGCCGTTCGATACCAAGAACGCGGTGAAATGGAACGCCTCGTACCTGGCCGGCTTCACCTCCGAAAAGCGCAACCTGGATGTGGAAAAGCTGCGGCCGCGGCTGGAAGACCAGCTGCTGTCGATCGCCCGCGCACAGGTGGAAGGTTCGGTGAAGCGCTACAACCGTGGCGTGCGCTGGGAACAGGAGCAGCTGGAGGTGCATGGCACCCGCTGGGTGTCGATGTACCTGCCGGTGTGGTTGTACTCCTACCACCAGCCCGGCAAGAACGGCGGCATGCTGCACTACATCGCGGTGAACGGCCGTACCGGCGAAACCATGGGCAGCGTGCCCGTGCAGCAATGGAAGATGCTGCTGGCGGCACTGGCCACCGGCACCGTCATTGAAGCCCTCGCAATTGCCTTCCTGGTGGCATCGACGTGAGCGACGACAGTGGCCTCTGGCTGTTGGCGGCAGGTCCGGCCGGCGCAACCGCGCTGTACTGGGCGCTGTACCGCTATTACCGCAACACCGACAAATCGCACTCCTTCGAGCACGAGACCGCCATCGAGGCCAAGCCGGTCACCGGCTCGGACCAGCAGGTAGGCCGGGTTACCGGCACCGAGGAAAAGCGTATCCGCGGTGACAATGTGTATGAGTACCGGAAACGGGTGGTGCGGGTAAAGCCCGACCCGTAGCGCCAGGCCCTGCCTGGCTGCGGGTAGTGCCGGCCGCTGGCCGGCATTCCTTCGGTTCCCGGGCGCCAAGAGGGAGCCGGCCAGCGGCCGGCGCTACCCTTCGCTGGGCTGCCCCAGCGCACACCCTCACACCGCCTCCCGCCCTACCGGTTCGATACTCGCGCGGTCCGCCCTTCCGAGGATGCTGCAATGGCTGCCGTGCTCGCCCGTACCTGCCTGTCCGCGTTGTGCTGCCTGGCCCTGCCCGCCCTGGCCCAGGACGCCTCGTTCGGCTTCGGCGAACAGACCACCCACACCGACCAGACCACGCAATCCAGCAGCACCCAGACCCAGAGCAGTGGCGCGGTGACCACCCAGACCACCACCAGCGGCAGCTCGCAGTCCGGGTCACGCAGCGAAAGCAAAGAGATCGACGTGGGCTTCGGTTTCCACGACGACAACGACGACTGGGGCCGCGACCGCCACCGTGGCGGCCGCGATGTGCGCGACAGCGATCTGTTCGGCAGCTGGACGCTGGGCCAGGAGAACGGCAACACCTGCTCCATCGAGCTGAAGAACATCGAGTGGTTCGGCGGCTACAGTGCCTACGTGCCCGCCGGCTGCCCGGATGGCTTCTTCTCGGCCAACCGTTGGGTACTGTCGGGCAACCAGCTGCTGCTCACCGACACCAGCAACACCGTGTTCGGGCGCTTCCGCGCGTCAGGCGGTGGGCGCTGGACGGGCTACCGTGAATCGGATGGGGCGCGTTTGTACCTCAATCCCAAGGGGCACTGATCGCGCCGTGCACGCAATGGGCACGCGCTGATCGGGAAGATCAGGCGTCCGCCCCGCCCCGCCGCCGAAATGTCCGCTCCCACCGGTTCCCGTCTGGTCATCTATGCCGCCCTCGCGGGCAACCTGGCCATTGCCATCGCAAAGTTCATCGCTGCCGGCATCTCCGGCAGCTCGGCCATGCTCAGCGAGGGCGTGCATTCGCTGGTCGACACATTGAATGAACTCCTGCTGTTGTACGGGCTGCGCCGTGCCGGCAAGGCGCCAGACCCGGTACATCCATTCGGCTATGGCCGCGAGCTGTACTTCTGGAGCTTCATCGTCGCCCTGCTGGTGTTCGCCGCTGGCGCCGGCGTCTCGGCGTACGAGGGCATCCAGCACATCCGCCGGCCGGAGCCGGCTACCAACCACGCGTTGAGCTACAGCGTGCTGGGCATTTCCATCCTGTTCGAGGGGGCCTCCTGGTGGGTGGCGCTGCGCGAGTTCCGGCGTACCAAAGGCAAACTTGGCTACTTCGAAGCCTTCCGCCGCAGCAAGGATCCTTCCACCTTCACCGTACTGCTGGAAGACAGCGCTGCGTTGCTCGGGCTGGGCTTCGCGTTGGTCGGCCTGGTGGCCGCGCAGGTGCTGGATATGCCGGTGCTTGATGGTGTGGCGTCGCTGTGCATCGCCGGCGTGCTGGCCGCAACCGCCTTCCTCCTGGCCCGTGAAACCAAGGGCTTGCTGGTTGGAGAGCCTGCCCACCCTGCGGTGGCCGAGCGGATCATGGCGGTGGCCGAAACCGATCCGGACCTGCGTCGCGCGAACGGCGTGACCACCATGCAGATGGGACCGGAACAGGTCGTGGCCATGCTCAGCGCCGAGTTCGAGGACGATCGGAAGACCCCACAGATTGAAGCCTGCATCACCCGCATCGAAACGGCGGTAAAGCGCGAGTATCCGGAGCTGGTGGCACTGTTCATCAAGCCGCAGACGCCCGAGGTCTACGCCGCCCGGCGCGCCACGCTGGCGGCACCGCCCGCGCCGGAATGACGCTGCGTCTGCGCCCGTTTCACCAGTCCAATGCCACAGTGCCACCAACATCTGCCCGAGCCTGCCTCTACCGTGCCGGATTGGTTGCCCGCCTCTCTTCAGATCCTCCCGCGCAGCTTCTACCGGCGCCCGCCCGTCGAGGTTGCGCCCGAGCTGCTCAACAAACTTCTGGTCCGTGACGATGGCCGAACGGGTCGCATCGTTGAAGTCGAAGCGTACGCAGGCAGCGTCGATCCGGCGGCGCACTCCTATCGCGGGCAGACGCCGCGCACGGCCAGCATGTTCGGTGAGGCCGGCCACCTGTATGTCTATTTCACCTACGGCATGCACTGGGGCAGCAACGTGGTCTGCGGAGAGGTCGGTGAAGGCGTGGCGGTGCTGCTGCGGGCCGTCGAGCCGCTGGCGGGCCTTGAGCGCATGCACGAGTTGCGCCCCGCCGCGCGCCGGGATAACGATCTGGCCAGCGGCCCCGGCAAGCTCTCGCAGGCATTCGGGCTGGACCGCAGTTTCGACGGCGCCGACTTGGTGACTGGCAGCCATGGCATCGTGATCGCAAGCGATGGGACCCCGCCTCCGTCCGACCCGGTAATTGGTCCACGCATCGGCATCACCCGCGCGGTCGATTTCCCTTGGCGCTGGCACATCCGTGACAATCGTCACGTATCGATTCAGCCACGGCGTACTCCCGCCCCTGCGAGGAAACGATGATGACCCCGCTCGACAAACCACTGCGACGCGAACTGGACATCGATGGCCGGCCCTATACCCTCACCGTGGACCCCAAAGGCCTCAAGCTGGTCGAAAAGGGGCGACGCAAGGGCATCACGCTACGCTGGCAGGACCTGGTATCCGGCGATGCCGCACTGGCCACCGCCCTGCAGGCATCGCTCCAGCAACACTGAGCGGGCGCGGCCGCCTCACATCGGCATCACTCCGCCATGGCGATACATAACGCCGTGCGCACTAGCGTAGCGCCAGCCAGCCGCCGCAACCGCCCTCGCCACCCAGCCCTGAAAAGCGCCATGGACGAAGCCGAACGTCTGCTCGAAATCGAACGACTGCACCTGCTGGATACGCCCCCTGAGCCGGTGTTCGATGCCATCGTCGCCGCCGCCCGCGCCGCGACCGGCATGACCATGGGGCTGATCACCGTGGTGGCCGAAGACCGGCAGTGGTTCAAGGCCAATATCGGGCTGGAGGGCGTCACCGAAACGGCCCGCGAGATCTCCTTCTGCACGCATGCGATCCGCCACGACGAGCTGTTCGAGATACCCGACGCGCGCCAGGACCCTCGCTTCTCGACCAATCCCCTGGTGACCGCCGGGCCGCGCATCCGGCATTACGCCGGCATCCCGCTGGGCTCGGCCCATGGTGCACGCATTGGCACGCTGTGCCTGCTCGACCCGATGCCCGGCGTGCTGTCCCCCTCCCAGCGCGAACTGATGGTGCATCTGGCGCGGGTCACCACCCAGGTGCTGGAACAGCGCAGTACCCTGATGGCGCAGGTTGGCCAGGCGAAAGCGCTGCATCGCGAGCTGAAACGCAGCGAAGACTTCCTGGAGCGGACCAACCGCGCCGCCCGGGTGGGCGGCTGGGAGATGGACCTGGTCACCAACGAAGTGCGCTGGACCCGCGAGACCAAGCAGCTGCACGGCGTGCGCAGCAACTTTGAACCGACGCTCGACACCGCGCTGTCGTTCTATCGCGAAGACAGCCGCAACATCATCCGCGCGGCAGTGCAGCGTTGCATCGACGAAGGCACGTCCTGGGAGGTGCAGCTGCCAATGACCACCGCCGACGGGCGCGCGATCTGGACCCGGGTGGTCGGCAGCCGGCAACAGGTCGACGGCCATCCACGCCTGGTCGGGGCGATCCAGGACATCACGGACGAGCGAGCCGCGCTCGACGCGCTGGAAGCGAGCGAGACCCGCTACCGGCGACTGTTCCACTACAGCCTGGGCCTGATCTGCACCCACACGCTGGACGGGACATTGACCTCGGTGAATCCCGCGGCGGTGCAGTCGCTGGGCTTCGAGGAAAGCCAGATGGTCGGGCGCAGCCTGTGCGACCTGATGCCACCGGAAAAACGCGAGGGCTTCAAGGCCTACCTCGCTCGGATCCAGGCAAACCACACCGACGCTGGCGTGATCGAGCTGATTGCCGCCGACGGTACGCGCCACTACTGGGCGTACCACAACGTGCTCGACAACGAGGCCAGCCCGCCCTACGTGCTGGGGCATGCACAGGACGTCACCGCGCTGAGGATGCAGGAGCAGCAGCTGCGCGAAATGTCCTTCAAGGATCCGCTCACGCAGTGCTACAACCGGCGTTACCTGCACCGCCTGGATGAACTGATTGATGAGCGCTGGGCCTGCGTGATGTTCGATCTGGACCACTTCAAGCACATCAACGACACCCAGGGCCACCGCCGCGGCGATGCCGTCCTGGTCGAGTTCGCCACCTTCCTGCGCTCGCCGCTGGGCAAGGAGGAGACGGTGGTGCGGCTGGGCGGCGACGAATTCATGGTGGTACTGGTCGCGCCCGCGGATGGCCGGTTGAGCGAACTGGAGCACTGGTACCAGGACCACGCTGCGCTGTCGCCCAGCGCTTTCTCGATGGGTGCAGCCATCAACACAGCCGGTGAGCCCGTGGCCGACACCATCCAGAAGGCCGACAGCCGCCTCTACCGGACCCGCGCGCGCGTGCGCCGCGAGCGGCGCGAAGGCCCTGCCGCGCGTTGATCACGCCGCCCGCACCGTCACCCACGTCGGCGCGTGGTCGCTGGCCTTCTCCTGCAGACGCACCCAACGGTCGACGCCAGCGTCCTTCAGTCGCTCCGCCAGTACGGGATTCAACAGCAGATGATCGATGCGCAGCCCACGGTCGCGCTCGGCATGTTGGCGGAAATAGTCCCAGAAGGTGTAGATCGTGGCGTCGCCGTGCACCTTCCGCAGCGCATCGGTCCAGCCCTGCGCGAGCAGCCGCTCGAAGGCATCGCGAACCTCGGGCTGGAACAGCGCGTCGCGGCGCCAGGCCTTGGGGTCGTAGACGTCGGCTTCGGTGGGAATCACGTTGAAATCACCCAGCAGCAGCGCCGGGTGCGGCAGTTCGACCAGGCTGCGCGCATGCCGGATCAGGCGCTCCATCCAGCGCAGCTTGTAGTCGAACCTGGGCCCGGGCTGCGGGTTGCCGTTGGGCAGGTAGAGGGCACCCACGATGACCCCGTGCACCGCCGCCTCCAGGTAGCGGCTCTGCGTGTCGCTGGGCTCGCCGGGCAATCGGCGGCGGCTCTCGACCGGCGTGGTCCCGCGAGCCAGCAACGCCACGCCGTTCCAGCGCGCCTCACCTTGCCAGAGCGCACCGTACCCAGCCTCCTCCAATGACGCAGCCGGAAACGCGGCGTCGGTCGCCTTCAGTTCCTGCAGGGCAACCACGTCCGGCGATTCCCTGTGCAGCCAGTCCAGCAGCTGTGGCAGGCGCGTGCCGATGCCGTTGACGTTGAACGTGGCAATACGAAGCGTCTTGCGTCGGGCCATGCAGGAAGCCTCCTCGGTGCCGGGAATGAGCATTCACTCTGCGCGCCCGGGCATGCACGGGCCGTGGATGCCACGTCATGATGCGGTGCCATTCGTTTCACGAACCGCTGCCACGCGCGACAGCAGGCTGGTCACCCGTGAACAGTGCCGGAGAAGCCCATGGCGGTGCGTCCGCTGCGCGCCATCTACCAGATCGACCCCTACCTGTTCCGCGACAGCGACGGCCGCGGCTGGGGCACGCTGGATGGCATCACGGAAAAGCTGGACTACCTGCAGTGGCTTGGCATCAGCCATGTCTGGCTGCTGCCGTTGTACTCCAACGCCGGCCGCGATGGCGGCTACGATGTCACCGATCACTACCGTATCGATCCACGCCTGGGCGACCAGGCCGCGTTCCAGCGCCTGGTCGATGCCGCCGACGCACGTGGCATCGGCATCATCGTCGAACTGGTGATGCAGCACACCGCCAGCGCGCACCCGTGGTTCGTCGCCGCGCAGCAGGGTGACCCGGCCTGGCGCCGCTGGTACCTGTGGAGCGACCACATGCCTGACGACGGCCTGCAGCCGATGTTCCCGCCGATCGAGGCCTCTGTCTGGACCTGGGATGCCGAGGCCGGCGCGTTCAACCGGCACATGTTCTACCGGCACGAGCCAGACCTCGACCTGGCCCATGCGCCGGTACGCGAGGAACTGCTGCAGGTAATGACGTTCTGGCTGCAGCGCGGCGTGGCCGGCTTCCGCGTCGACGCGGTCCCGTACATGGTCGAGCGCGCCCGCCACGCGGACCCGCGCGACGACGGGCTGTGGCTGCTGGAGGCGATGCGCGCCACGGCAGACGCGCAGCAACCAGGGCTGCCACTGATCGGCGAAGCGGATGTCCGCGCGTCCCACTACGGTGACTTCCTGTGCCACGGGCGGCGGCTTTCGCACCTGCTGGATTTCCACCTCAACAATCATTTCTTCCTCGCACTGGCACGCGGCGATGCCAGTGAAGTGGCCCGGGTCATGGCCGAATACGGCCCGCACGCGCCGCCGGACACACGCATTGCCTGGCTGCGCAACAATGATGAACTGGACCTGGAGCAGCTGGAGCCGGATGAGCGCGAAGCGGTGATGGAACGCTTCGCTCCTGAGCGTGGCATGCGCATCTATGGCCGTGGCATCCGCCGCCGGCTGGCACCGATGCTGGACGGCGACATCGCATGGCAGGCGATGGCCTGGGCGGCGCTGCTGTCGCTGGGCCAGGTGCCGGTGGTGCGCTATGGCGAAGAGATCGGCCTCGGTGATTGCCTGGAGCTGCCCGAACGCAATGCCGTGCGCATGCCGATGCACTGGCATGACGGCCCAGGGGCTGGGTTCACCGACCAACCGCGGCATGCCTGGCGCGCGCCACCGGCGGACGGCCCCTACGGTTACCGCACGGTGAATGTCGAGGCGCAACGCGCGACGCCGGGCTCACTGCTCCTGCGGGTGCGCGAGCTGCTGCAGCAACGCAATGCCCATCCCGTGCTGCAGCAGGGGCCACACACGCTCGACCCACCCTCACCCGCGCTGCTGATGCTCCGCTTCGGTGAGGCACCCCATCAGGCACTGGCACTGATCAACTTCGGCGACAACCCGGTTGAGGTGGACGTACCCCTGCACGGCCCGCTGCACACGCTGGTGGGCCACGGCGCCAAACTGCAGGGTCGCCGCTGCTACCTGCAGGGCCATGGCTATACGTGGCTGGCTGCCGAGGGTGCCTGAGTGCGCAGCGCAGGCAGTACGTGTTCGGCGAAGTCGTCGATGAAGCGTTCCTGCTCGCGGTTCACGTTGTGCAGGTAGATGCGATCGAACCCCAGGGACTGCAGCTCCTGCAGCCAGGCCCGATGCTGGCCCAGGTCTGCCGAGACATGCACGTGCTCGCGCACCACCTCGGCGCTGACCGATCGGGCCTGTGCTTCGAACTGTTCGGGCTGGTCCAGGCCTTCGGCCAGTTCCGGCGGCAGCACGTTGGCGCTCCACTGCTCCATCGCGCCTTCCAGCGCCGCCTGTTCGGCGCGCGCGTAGGAGAGCTTGGCCTGCAGGTACATCGGCTTGCCCCTGCCGCCGCCGTCCTCGAACGCCGCCACCACACGCCGCAACTGCGCCAGTGGCTGGCTGATGGTGATCAGGCCATCGGCCCAGCCCCCCATCCAGCGTGCGGTTTCCTCGGTGACGGCCGCCCCCAGCAGCGGCAGGGGAAGCGCCGGGCGACTGTAGAGCCGTGCCTGGCGCACCCGGAAGCCACCGTCGTGGTCGACCTGCTCGCCGCCCCACAGCCGCCGCATCACCTCGGCCGCATCGCGTAATGCCTTCTGCCGCTCGCGCTTGGCTGGCCACGGCTGGCCGGTGACGCGCTCGTTCAGGGCCTCGCCGGTACCCAGCGCCAGCCAGATCCGGCCCGGCGCCAACTGCTCCAGCGTCGCCGCTGCCTGTGCCACCAATGCCGGGTGCTGGCGCAGCATCGGGCAGGTCACCATGCCCAGGGTCAATGCGCTCTGCACCGCCAGCGCGCCGGCCCATACCCAGCTGTGGCCGGACTGCCCTTGCGCGGTCGTCCACGGGTGGAAATGGTCCGAGCACATCAAAGCCTCGAATCCCGCCTGTTCGGCGCGCAGCGCCAGGCCCAGCAAGGTGGCGGGCGGGAACTGCTCATGCGATGCGTGGTAGCCGATGGTCATCACGGATTCCGTGCGGGGACTGGACACGATGGCAACACCCCTCCAGCTAAAACGGCGTCATGGAAACGAACACTTCCTGCATCGGGCATCGACGCTGGGCTATCGCCGAAGGCTACATTCCAGCCTGGAGCAACGGCCCGTCGCCGGAGATGCAGAGTCACGAAACCTGCTGCGTCCTCAATGCGGGCAACGAGGACGCGCATGTCACGCTGACCCTCTACTTCGAGGACCGCGATCCTGTCGGTCCCTACCGGATCACCGTGCCAGCACGACGCACCTGCCACCTGCGCTTCAACGACCTGCAGGATCCGGCGCCGGTACCACGCGGCACCGGCTTCGCCACCCTCATCGAATCCGACCAGCCGATCATCGTGCAGCACACGCGGCTGGATTCACGTCAGCCGGCCAACAGCATCATGACCACGATCGCCCATCCGTTGTGAAGCACCGTGCGCAGTCGTCCACGCTGCCACGACACCGCGCCCTCCGGCCGTTTACCCGCTCCGAGCGAGACTGCCGCTAGGTTCCCTTTCGGAGAGTGACGATGGCCCTGCCCGACTACCCACGTCCGCCCTTCCCGGCGCAGCAGCAATCCTTCCCCGGCAAGACCGCGCAGATGCAGCCGCGGCCGGACCACGGCGAGGACAGCTACCGCGGCCATGGCCTGCTGCAGGGCAAGAAGGCACTGATCACCGGCGGTGACAGCGGCATCGGCGCAGCGGTGGCCATCGCTTTCGCGCGCGAGGGTGCCGACGTCGCCATCGCCTTTCTTGATGGCGAGCAGGACGACGCCCGCCATGTGCAGCAGCAGATCGAACAGGCCGGGCGCAAGGCCGTGCTGGTGCCCTGTGACATCAGCGACCCGGCGCAGGCGCGCTCGCTCGTCGACCGCGTGGCCAGCGAGCTGGACGGTCTCGACATCCTGGTCAACAACGCGGCCTACCAGCGCTACTACGAGCACTTCGACGACATCACCCTGGATGACTGGAAGCGGACGTTCGATACCAATGTCCATGCCGTGTTCAATCTGACGCGGTTGTGCGTGCCACACCTGCGCGGTGGCGGCGCGATCATCAACACCGCATCGGTCAATTCGAAGCGACCGACCCCGAACATCCTTCCGTACTCTGCGACCAAGGGCGCCGTCGCCAACCTGACGCTGGGGCTGGCGGGCCTGCTGGCCGAGCACCAGATACGCGTCAACGCCGTGCTGCCCGGCCCGATCTGGACACCGTTCATTCCGGCAGGCATGGCCGCCGAAGAGGTCGAGCAATTCGGCTCGCAGACGCCGTTCGGCCGCCCCGGGCAGCCCGCGGAACTGGCCTCGGCCTACGTGATGCTGGCTTCGGACAGCGCCAGTTATACCTCCGGTGCCTTGCTGACCATTTCCGGCGGCGCGGCAACGCTGTGACCGCCCATGGCCGGACTGCCTGCCTGGATCGCGGATTGGCTGCTGGTGGTGGTACCGGTGGCCGAGGTGCTGGTCATTCTCGGGGTGGCCTGGCTGATGGTGCGTGCACTGGCGTGGCTGCTCGTGCAGGCCCGGCAGCGCGGCAGGCTGGCTCCAGAGCTTCATGTGGGCCTGCGCCGCGGCGGTGCATTGCTGCTGTATCTGGCGGCCGCGCTGCTGATACTGGAGCGGCTGGGCGTTTCGCGCTCGGTGCTGTGGACCGCGCTGACCGGGTTCATGGCGGTCGGTGCGGTGGCGTTCTTTGCCGCGTGGAGCGTGTTGTCCAACCTGTTCTGTTCGTTCCTGATCGTGGCTACGCGCCCTTTCCGCATCAACGACACGATCGAAGTGCTGGAAAGCGTGGACAAGCCGGGCCTGTGCGGCCAGGTGGTGGACATCAACCTGATCTACACCACGCTGAGTGACCGTGGCGAAGGCGCGCGCGGTTGCCTGCTGCGCGTGCCGAACTCGTTGTTCTTCCAGCGCATCACCCGGCACTGGGGTGACAGCGGCTATTCGCAGCTGCCGGGCAGCCTGCCGATAAAGGGCAAGGTGCGCTGAGTCGCTGTAGAGCCGAGCCCATGCTCGGCTCGCTGCGCGCAGCGCAGGGTGCGTCGCGGCCGAACGGAGCGCAGCCGAGCGTGGGCTCGGCTCAAGGTGCCACAGCGGGCGACCCTACTCCGCTGCCAATGCCTGGATCGGGTCCAGCCGTGCGGCGTTGCGTGCCGGGAAGTAGCCGAAACCGAGCCCGATCGCAGACGAACATGCCAGCGCGGCGAGCACCGGCCCTGGCGTGAACAGGAAGGGCACCCCCAGCGACAGCAGGCTGGCCAGCGCACCCACGGCGAAGGCCAGCAGTACGCCCAGCACGCCACCGGACAGGCAGATCAGCACCGCCTCGATCAGGAACTGGCGCAGGATGTCGCCCTGCCGGGCCCCCACTGCCAGCCGCACACCGATTTCGCGCACGCGCTCCTTCACCGACACCAGCATGATGTTCATCACGCCCACGCCACCGACCACCAGCGCCACCGCCGCAATCGCCGAGACCAGCGCCGCCATGGTCTGGCTGGATTTCATCACCGCCTTGCGGATCTGGTCCGAGTTGTAGATGAAGAAATCGCGACGACCATGCAGGCGCTCCAGCTCGGCGCCCAGCGAGGCCTCGGCGGCATTGGTGGGTACGTTGTCGCGTACGCGCACGGTGATGCTCTCCAGGCGCTGGCTGCCCAGCAGCCGGGAGGCAGCCGACGTATAGGGAACGTAGACGGTTGGCGTGGCCCCACCGGCGAATGCATTGGCACCCACCACGCCGATCACCTCGACCGGCATGCCGCCCAGCAGCACCGTGCTGCCGATAGGGTTGCCAGCGAACAGTGCCTTCGCTGCCTTCTGGTCGACCACGCCCACTGCCCGATGCGCCTCCACCTCGGCATCGGTGAAAAACCGGCCGGCCCTCAGGCGCAGCCCGCGCACGCGCGGCAGATCGGCACCGGCGCCCAGTACCTGCGTATTGGCTCGTCGGCCGCCCTGCAGTGCTGCTACCGAACCGCTGAGGTTGGGGCTGACACTGTCCACGTAACTCAGGGCGGCCAGGTGATCGGCATCGCCTACCACCAGCGTCTCGATCTCCGCCGAGCGCGGGTCACCGAAATCGGCGCCCGGGAAGATCTCCAGCGTGCTGGCGCCCAGCGCGTTTATCTGCGCCTCGACCTGCGCCTGCGCGCCTTTGCCCAGCGCAACCACGGTCACCACCGCGGCCACGCCGATGATGATGCCGAGCATGGTCAGCAGGGTGCGCAGGCGATGGGCCAGCATCGAACGCACTGCCATGCGCGTCGCCTCGCGCACGGCATCGATGCGGGCGCGCCGCTCGGTAGCCGCCGTGGATGTGCGCGCCGGTGCGTCCGAACGCTGCCGCACCGAAGGGCCTCGCTCCTGGCGATCCGCCACCACACGCCCATCGGCGATCTCGATCACCCGTGACGCGTGGGCAGCAATCGCCGCATCATGGGTGACCAGGATCACGGTATGGCCCTGCGCATGCAGGCGCTCGAGCTCGGCCATCACCTGCCTGCCACTGGCATGATCCAGCGCGCCGGTCGGCTCATCGGCCAGCACGATCGCGCCGCCGTTCATCAGCGAGCGTGCGATGGAGACGCGCTGCTGCTGGCCGCCGGACAACTGGCTGGGCCGGTTCGCGGTCCGCTCGCCCAGGCCGAGCGTTTCCAGCAGCAGGCGGGCACGCGTGGTGCGCGCATCGGCCTCCACCCCGGCATAGACGGCGGGCAAGGCCACGTTCTCGGTGGCACTGAGGTTCTCCATCAGGTTGTAGCGCTGGAAGATGAAGCCGAAGTGCTCGCGGCGCAGGCGCGCCAGCTGGTCAGGCGACATCTGCTCGGTCGCAGCCCCCTCCACGCGGTAGCTGCCTTCGGTCGGCCGATCCAGGCAGCCCAGGATGTTCATCAGCGTGGACTTGCCCGAACCCGAGGGGCCGATGATGGCGATGAACTCGCCGGCATCGATGCGCAACGAGACCTCCTTCAGCACCACCACCTCGCCGGCGGCCGAGCGATAGGCGCGCGATACGCCCTTCAATTCCAGCAGTGCGTCGGCCATGCTCACATCCCCAGCAGGCTGGTGGGTTCGGCATCGCCACCGCTGGCCGCCTGGCCGACCACCACGTTCTCGCCCGCTTCCAGGCCAGAGAGGATCTGCACGGCGGTGGCGGTGCGCAGGCCGGTAGTCACAGCGCGCTCGTGGACGCGGCCTTTCGCATCGACTACCCGCACGGTTGCGCCGTTGCCGTTCTTGTCGTCGGACTCGCCCAGGGCGGTCAGCGGCACCTGCAGTGCATTGGCCACGCGTGCCAGCTGGATCGTCACTTTCACCGTCATTGAAGGCTTCAGCATCAAGCCCGGATTGGCCACGTCGAACAGCCCCGCGTAGTACACCGCTTTCGGCGTCTGCGCCGATCCGCCGCTGTTGCCGCTGGACGCGTCGGCAATCGACGACGGCGCTGGCTCAAGCTGCTGCAGGTGCGATTCATAGCGGCGCCCGCTCGGCCCCAGCGTCGAGAACCACAACGGTTGGCCGGGTGCGATCAGTTCCACGTCAGCCTCGGCGATCTCGGCACGCACCGTCATCGTGTCCATCTGTGCCAGCATCACGATGGTCGGCGTGGTCTGCATCGAGTTCAGCGTCTGTCCCGCCTTGGTGACGATGGCCACGATGTAGCCCTCGGACGGCGACACGATACGGGTGTAGCCCAGGTTGATGCGGGCGGTTTCCACCTGGGTCACCGCCTGGTCGATCTGCGCCTGCAACGCAGCGGCATCCGCGCGCGCCGCATCGCGCGCCACACGTGCCGCTTCGAAGCCTTCCTGCGAGACCAGCCGCGACGCCACCAGCTGCGATTGGCGATCGTACGTGCGAAGGGCCTGGCGGTAGCGCGCCTGGCTGGCCGCATGTTGCGCACGCAGCGCGTTGGCGGCGGCTTCGGCACTGCGCAGGGCAATGCGCTGCGGTTGTGAATCCACTTCGGCAATCAGGTCGCCGGCCTGCACGTGCTGGCCCAGCACCACATGCAGGCGCGTGACCTGCCCGGAGACCTGCGCGCCCACGGCCACCAGTTCTTTCGGATTGACCCGGCCGACCGCCTGCACGGTCTTTTCCAGACCGGCGACCCTTGCCGGTGCGGTGATCAACGCGGCATCCTCGCCATCGGCAAACGCCCACCAGCAACCGCCGCCGGCAAGAACGGCCAGCGTTGCGGCAATGATCCAGGTCCTGCGGTTGTTCATCGAAGCTTCCGGGGGTGCGTGCAGTCGCCCGGTGCGACCGCCAGGGCCGCAGTCTGGAAGCCCCAGGTGGATGTTTCTTGGAGCGGCTGTGGAGATTGAATGGAGACGCGACCGCCGTTCAGGCACCGCGTCGGCGGCTGAATCCATGGCGCGGCTCCACGCAATCTCGACACAATCTCGACCGAGTCTCCATCAACGGTCGCTAGCCTCGTCGGCCTCGCCGACTGCCAGCCTGCCGTGCCCCTTTCCTACCCGGACCTGCCAACCATCGATGTGCGCCGTGCCTACCTGGCGTGGTGTGCGCCTTCGCCGTGGTTGATCGCACTGGTGCTGGCATCGACCAGCACATGGATGTGGGTCGCACCGTATCCGCGACTGCCGTTGCTGGCCGGCTTCGGGGCCGCCGCCCTGCTGGGGTTCCGCAGTGATGGGCCCGGACGCACCCGCCGCCCCGGGTCGCTCGCATCGCTGGCCTTGATCGGCCTGGCATTCTGGTCGGCAACACCTCCGGCCGCCAACGTCAACCTGCATCTGCTGCTTGCGCCCGCCACCGCCGTGGTCGCCGCCCTGCTGGCAGTGCGCCTGCGCGCCATCGTGGGCATGGCCTCGCGGCTGCAGGCCCGGGTGAACGCCACCCCCATGGCCTCGCGCTGGAACGCGCTGCCTGCCGCGGTGTCTACCCTGACGCTGCAGCAGCTGCGCGGCGCGGGTTCGGTGGACCCCAGCCTGCAGCGCACGCTGGTGCTGGCCACGCTGGCCTGGGCGGCCAACGAAGAGGCGCAGGCCAGGGAACGCCGACGATGACCCTGCCCCTGATCCGGCCCCTGCCCGCCCTGGCCTCGAACCCGCCATACGCCATGAAATACGAACCCCGTAACCGACAGCCCCCCTTGGTGCTGATTGCCGAAGATGAGAGCGAGATCGCCGACATCCTCGGTGCCTACCTGGCCCGTTCGGGCCTGCGCAGCGCACGCGCCGCCGACGGCGAGGCGGCGCTTGCCAGCCACCGCCAGCTGCGCCCGGACCTGGTGCTGCTGGATGTGCAGATGCCCAAGCTGGATGGCTGGCAGGTGCTGAGCGAACTGCGGCGTCGCGGCAACACGCCGGTGATCATGCTCACCGCGCTCGACCAGGACGTGGACAAGCTGACCGGCCTGCGCGTGGGCGCTGACGACTACGTGGCCAAACCATTCAATCCCGCTGAGATCGTTGCACGCATCCAGGCCGTGCTGCGCCGCAGTGCCCGCAGCGTGGCCGAAGAACCCACCGGGCTGATCCGCCAGGGCCCGTTCGAGATCGACCTGCGCAGCCACGAAGTGACGGTCCGCAACGGCGAACAGGTGCACGCACTGAACTTCACCCTCACCGAATTCCGGCTGTTGGTGCACATGGCGCGCGCGCCGCGCCAGGTGCATGCGCGGGTAGACCTGCTGCACGCCTGCCTGCCCGAGGGCGATGCGCAGGAGCGCACCGTCGACAGCCATGTCAGCAAGCTGCGGCGCAAGATCGAGGATGTCGGCGTGATCGGCATTCCCGCCACCATCCGTGGCGTCGGCTACCGCTTCCTGGACTGAATGATGACTGCGAAAGGCAAGAGCATCGGCCGCCAGATCAGCCTGTCGATCACCGTGGCCTCGCTGTGTTCGACGGTGCTGTCGATCAGCGGCTTCTACCTGTTCTACTACCTGCTGGAGGTGTTCTATCCGCGCTGGTATGACGAGCCGAAGTCCATGATGCCCTCCGGGCTGGAGTGGCTGTGGATCGGCCTGACCGCCACCGTGGTGGTGGCGTTGGCCACCCTGATCGCGTCTCGCCTGACCCGGCGCATCATCACCCCGTTGAATTCGGTGGCCGCAAGCCTGCGTCGCGTGGCCAGCGGTGACCTGGAGGCGCGCGCGCGCGGCGGCGACACCTCGATGGCCGAGGCCGCCACGCTGGTCAACGACTTCAATTCCATGGCCGAGCGGCTCAGCCGGATGTCCGAGAACCGCGTGTTCTGGAACGCGGCCATCGCACACGAACTGCGCACGCCGATGACCATCCTGCGTGGCCGCCTGCAAGGCATCGCCGAAGGTGTATTCGAGCCGGGCCCCGAGCAGTTCAACAGCATGCTCACCCAGCTGGAGGGACTGACCCGCATCATCGAGGACCTGCGCGTGGTCAGCCTGGCCGAGAGTGGCCACCTGGATCTGCGCCTGCAACGCAGCGACGTCAGCGTGCAGGTGGCGGCGGTGGTGGAGGCGATGTCCGAGGCGCTGACCGAAAGTGGCTTCTCGGTGAGCCTGGACGCGCGGCCGTCGCTGGCGGACTGCGATCCGGCCCGCATCCGCCAGGCGGTGCTGGCATTGCTGGAGAACGCCCGTCGCCATGCCATCCCCTGCCCGCTGCGGGTGCGCGTCACCCTCGCTGAGGGGCACTGCGCGGTGGCCGTGGAAGATGGTGGCCCCGGCGTGCCGGACGACCTGCGCGACAGCATTTTCGAAGCCTTCCAGCGCACCGATGTGTCGCGCTCACGGCAGAGTGGGGGCTCAGGTCTCGGCCTGGCGGTCGTGCGTGCGATTGCCGTGGCACATCACGGAACGGCGCAGTGCCGAGCTACCGAGCGTGGCGGCAGTTCGTTCGAGATCCGCTGGCCGGTGCACGTGCGCCGTTGAGGCGGTAGACGCTGCCCTGGTAGCGGCCCACCTTGGTGGGCACCACGCGCGTGGCTGAACGCCGCCGATTTCTCCACGCAATCTCCATCATCCCTCCATGCCCGCTCCAAAGGGCTGCAGATACTGGGCGCGACCCGGCAGATGGCAGGCATCCGTCCCCTGCCCTGTCCCCGAACCCCCCAGGCATCCCATGGAACTCCCCCACGATCCGGCGGCCGCCGCCGGCAGCATCGGCCAGCAGAATGCGGCCGCCACGCTCAAGGCCATCCTGCGCACCTACCCCTGGCAGCTGACCGGCACGTTCTCGCTGGTGGCGCTGGAGAACACCCTGCTGCTGGCCTATCCGTTGTTCGCCGGCTTCGCGGTAGACGCGATCATCAGCGGCAACATCGGCCATGCCATCTCCTATGCCGGCGTGGTACTGCTGTTCTGGCTGGTGGGTGCCGCCCGTCGGGCGGTGGATACGCGCACCTTCACCCGCATCTATGCCGATCTGGCAGTGAGCGTGGTGCAGGCGCAGCGCCGGTTGGGCCAGGCGACGTCCACTTCGGCGGCACGCGTGGTGCTGGCCCGCGAGTTCGTCGACTTCTTTGAAAAGCACGTGCCGATCATCGCCACCGCGCTGGCATCGATGTTCGGTGCAGTGGCCATGCTGCTGGCGATCGAGCCGATGGTCGGTGCCGCTGGCCTGGCCACCCTGCTCGGCGCCCTGCTGGTGCTGCCCTCGTTCGCACGCCGCAACGAGCAGTTGCACGGCCGACTGAACAACCGCCTGGAACACGAAATCCGGCTGGTCGACCGGGTCAGCCCCTCGGTGCTGCGCCGCCACTACACCACGCTGTCGCGCCTGCGCATCCTGCTGTCCGACCGCGAAGCCGGCGCCTATGTGGTGATCGGCCTGGCTGCCGCGGCATTGTTCGCGCTGACCATCAGTCGCCTTGCCACCAGTGAAGGCGTTACACCGGGCCACGTCTACGCGGTGATGACCTACCTGTGGACCTTCGTCGGCAGCCTGGACGATGCGCCGTCAATGGTGGATCAGCTTGCGCGGCTGAAGGATATCGGCCGCCGCGTCAGCCCCGGCATGGACGATGCGGACCACAAGGGCGCCGCTTGACCGGTCGCTGCCCACCTTGGTGGGCACCGACGAGAGCAGCGCCAACCAAGGTTGGCGGCTACCAGGCCTGAGCAGTGTTGCCCTGGTAGCTGCCCACCCTGGTGGGCACCGACGGAAGCCAGCGCCAAGCAAGGTTGGCGGCTACCAGGCCTGAGCGGTGTTGCTCTGGTAGCTGCCCACCTTGGCGCGCACCGACGGGAGCCAGCGCCAACCAAGGTTGGCGGCTACCGGGCCTGAGCGGAGTTGCTCTGGTAGCTGCCCACCTTGGTGGGCACCGACGGAAGCCAGCGCCAACCAAGGTTGGCGGCTACCGGGCCTGAGCGGTGTTGCTCTGGTAGCTGCCCACCCTGGTGGGCACCGATGGAAGCCAGCGCCAACCAAGGTTGGCGGCTACCGGGCCTGAGCGGTGTTGCTCTGGTAGCTGCCCACCTTGGTGGGCACCGATGGAAGCCAGCGCCAACCAAGGTTGACGGCTACCAGGCCTGAGCGGTGTTGCTCTGGTAGCTGCCCACCTTGGTGGGCACCGATGGAAGCCAGCGCCAATCAAGGTTGGCGGCTACCAGGCCTGAGCAGTGTTGCTCTGGTAGCTGCCCACCTTGGTGGGCACCGATGGAAGCCAGCGCCAACCACGGTTGGCGGCTACCAGGCCTGAGCGGTGTTGCTCTGGTAGTCGCCCACCTTGGTGGGCACCGATGGAAGCCAGCGCCAACCAAGGTGGGCGGCTACCGGGCCTGAGCAGCCTTGCTCTGGTAGCTGCCCACCTTGGTGGGCACCGATGGAAGCCAGCGCCAACCAAGGTTGGCGGCTACCGGGATCGATAGATACCCATGCGCCGCTTGGCGCTACAGGAACTCCGCCATACGCTGCAGCTCGTCGTCCAGCGCGCCACGAAATACCTTGTCGCGGGCCAGCGACTTGCCGGCATAGCCCACGCTCGACACCAACTCACCCTCTCGCACGCTCAAGTTGGCCCAGCCCACCACCTGCTCATGCCACAACACCGGCAGTGCGTAGTAGCCGTACTGGCGTTTCGGTGCAGGCGTGTACGCCTCGAACTTGTAGACCCAATCCCACAGCAGCTCGAAGCGGCGGCGGTCCCACACCACCGGGTCGAACGGCGCCAGCAGGCGCACCTGCTCATCCGGTGCATGGCGGCGCGAGCGCGGATTCTCGTCCGCCGGCCAGTACCAGGTGGTGCCCTCCAGCGTGCAGCTGGCCAGTTGTTGCTTGGCCAGCGCCAATGCCTTGCGGCTCTGCTCGGCCAGGTGCGGCGCGCCATAGCCCAGCAGGCGCACCAGATAGGTCAGGCTGGCCGAGGGCAGCGGCGCGTACTTGCGCACCACCAGGTCGATCAGGGCGGCGGCACGTTCGATCTGCGCCTGTTCGCTGGAATCGGGCTCGGCATGATCGGCCACCGCGTAGATGCGCGTGCCGCTGTCGCGCCGTTGCACCCGCAGCATCCCGCGGTAGTGCATGCCATCCAGCAGATGCGTGCTGGCGTTGCTGGTGCCGCCCCAGTAGTTGGTCACCCGCCCATGCGCAAAGGCCTGGTCGACCTCGCGCGGGTGCACGCTGCCACGCTCGCGCACAAAGGCCAGCACGTCGGCCGCACGGCGATGGGTCTCGGCATCCCACTCGCGCTTGGAAACCCGTGGGTGCATCAGCGCCAGATGCTCGCGCGGCAGGAAGCCGTAGTTCACCAGGCAATCCTCTTCCACCGGCAGACGCGTGTAGCGGCGCTCAAGATCGCCCGCGCGGTAGTCCTTCACCCGGTGGCGCAGGGTCAGGTCCTGCGCGCGAGCGGGTGCGCGGATCGGGTCGGCCTGCACGAAGCCCAACCGCCGGATCGCGGTCAGCAGCGTGGTCGGCTTGAACAAGGTGCGCGCCACCGCGTAGCGGCGAAGGTCATCGAGAGTGGGCGTGGCAGGCATGGCCGCATTGTATTCTCGACACTACGCGATCCGTCCAGTAGAGCCAGGCCACGCCTGGCTGGCGTCATGGTGAACGGCCGCGATCATCCACGCACGGCGTGCATCTACCGAAGCCGCGATACCTCCAGCGAACCGATCACCAGGGCCCGCATGCCCTGCTTGAACTCGGTGATCACCTGCCCTTCTTCGTCATCCGCAATCGCGTAGATGGTGTCGGCGCCGGCGATGCAGTAGAACGCGATCGTGGCCAGCAGCCAGCGCGCCTTGTCCACCGGCAGGCCGAACACCTCGGCCACGTGCGCCTGGTGCGAGGCGATCTTTTCCAGCATCGGCGCGGTCGCCACCGTGCGCCGCAGCAGGTAGGGCGGTAGCCCGGGATGCGCCTTCACCACTTCGCACAGCGACTCCACGAACCCCATCAGATAGGCCTCCAGCCCACCCGGTGCGTCGACCGACGCGCGCGGAATCTGCCAGCGCTGGAACACCGCCTCCGCCACCAGGCGCTTCAACGCCTCCAGGTTGGCCACGCGCTTGTACAGCGCTGCCTGGGTCACCGCCAGTTCGGCGGCCACGTTGGCCATGGTCAGGTTGGGCAGGCCCAGGCGGATGCCGATGTCGGCCAGACGCTCCGGGGTGATGGTGGGCGGGCGGCCACGGGTCGGCGCCGTTGGATCGGGGTGCGTGCTCATACGGTGCCTGCTCTTACGGTGCGCGTCCATACCCTGCTGAGGGTGCCAGCAAAGCGACCCTCTTGTCCGCTTCGACTGATTTAGTTTACTTTACTCAACTAATTCGGAATGCGTCCGCCGCGCACCCGTAACCGAGCCCATGGCTCACCTCCCGCCAGGTCCCCACCCAGCCAACAACCCTGCGCTGCGCCCTTTCCCCGTGCTTGCCGTCGGCAGCGCGCCAGGCGCGCTCGCGCCTGCGATTCACAGGACTCTGGCATGACCGTTTTCAACTTCACTTCTGCACAGCATCGCGCTGCCGCCGCATCCTCCGGCCTGATGTATTCGCCGGGCATGGTCCGGCGCTACCGGGTGTCCGCCCTCGCGCTGGGGCTGCTGGCCTCGTTCGCCGCGCTGGCCGACGCCGCGCCGTCCACCCTTCCGTCGGTACAGGTGCAGGAACAACGCCGGGTCACTGCAGACTATGCGGGCGGGCAAGTGGCTGCCGGCAGCCGCGTCGGCCTGCTCGGCGACAAGGATTTCATGGACACGCCGTTCAATACGATCAGCTACACCGAGTCCTTCATCCGCGATCGCCAGGCCAAGGACCTGACCGACGTCATTGCCGCCACCGACCCCACGGTGTTCAGCAACGGCGTCACCGGTGCCTGGAGCGAGAACTACGCGATCCGCGGCTTTGCCTCCAACACCAGCGACACCACGTTCAATGGCCTCAGCGGCATGGCGCCCTACTACCGCACCTCGCCGGAAATGTTCGAGCGCATCGAGGTGCTGAAGGGACCGTCTGCGCTGCTCAACGGCATGCCGCCGGGCGGCTCGGTCGGTGGCAGCGTCAACCTGGTGCCCAAGCGCGCAAGCGAGCAACCGCTGCTGCGGGTCAGTGCCAACTTCGCCTCCGATGCGCAGTTCGGCACTCACGTGGATATGGGCCGTCGCCTCGGCGCCGACAGGCAGTTCGGCATCCGCTTCAACGGTGCCTACCGTGATGGTGACGGCGCCGTCGGCAAGCAGCGCAAGAAGGTACAGCTCGGTTCGCTGGCACTGGACTGGCGCGGCGAACGTATGCGGCTGTCGGCCGATCTGTACAGCGCCGACGACCGCGTTGACGGCCCGGCGCGTGGCGTCGGCCTGGCACCGGGCGTGGCCATTCCGCGCCCGCCACGCGGCGATACGCTGATCAACCCGGATTGGGCCTACGTGGACAGCCAGGACAAGGGCGCGATGGTGCGCGGAGAACTGGATGTCAACGATAGCGTGATGGCCTACCTCGCGTACGGCACCAGCAGGACCGACTACCGCTACAACGGTTCGATCAGCGCGCAGATCCTCAATCCAGCCGGCAACTTCACCACGGTGATCGGCCAGCTCGCCTTCGACATCAGGAAGCAGTCCGCAGATGCCGGCCTGCGCGGTTCCTTCCACACCGGCAACGTCGGCCACCAGTGGGCCGCCAACGTGACCCACTACCAGCACACCCAGAACGACTACGGCCGGCGCAGCGTACCCGGCTGGGACTGGACCACCAATGTGTACAACCCAGTGTGGGGCCCGGCGGCGCCGTTCATCGCGCCGCACATCTCGCATACCGAGCTGACGCTGGACAGCCTCGGCTTCGCCGACACCCTCGCCTTCGCCGATGACCGCGTGCAGCTGACGCTGGGCGTGCGCCGCCAGCAGGTGGTCAGCGAGACCTTCAACGTGTCCACGGGTGCACGCACCTCGCGCTACGACGAGAGCGCCACCACGCCGGCAGCGGCCCTGCTGGTGAAAGCCACCGACACGATCTCCCTCTACACCAACTACATCGAAGGCCTCAGCCAGGGCGCCACCGCGCCGATGACCGCCGCCAATGCCGGCGATGTGTTCGCACCGTTCCGCACCAGGCAGAAGGAGCTGGGCCTGAAGCTGGACCTGGGCAGCTTCGCGCACACCTTCAGCGTGTACGAGATCAAGCGACCGAACAGCTACACCGACCCGGTCACGAATATCTTCTCGTTTGGCGGCGAGCAACGTAACCGCGGCGTGGAATGGGGCTTCTTCGGCGCACCGCTGGATGGCGTGCGCCTGCTCGGCGGCGTGGCCTACGTACAGCCGAAGCTGACCCGCACGGCCGGTGGCGTGAATGAAGGACGCATCGCCACCGCCGTGGCGCAGCGGCAGGCCAAGCTGGGCGTGGAATGGGATGTGCCGACCTTGCAGGGCCTGACCCTGACCGGCAATGCCACGGCGATGTCGAGGCAGTACATCAGTGCCGACAATAGCCTGTCGGTGCCGGGGCGTACGTTGTTCGACGTGGGGGCGCGCTACAGCACCACCGTGGCGGGTCGATCGCTTGCGCTGCGGGCCAGCGTGAACAACGTGACCAACAAGTCGTATTGGGGCATGCCGTTGTTGTCGAGCCTGGCGCTGGGTGCACCGAGGACGGTGCTGGTGTCGGCAACGATGGATTTCTAAGCTGGCGTGGAACCCCTGTAGAGCCGAGCCATGCTCGGCTCCGTTTCGTCCGCTGAGCCGAGCATAGGCTCGGCTCTACAGGACGTCGGGCAATCCGCGAACGGCATCCACGCATGGCGTGGATCTACGTGTCATTCCGGATGCAGGCGATAGATGGCGTGGCTGGTCAACGCCAATGCCGCCAGCTTCAGCCCTTCCATTACGCGATCGCCCACGTACTGTTCCGGGCCGCCATTCTGGCGGGCGCGTTCGGCCGCCAGCAGGATCTCCTGCACGATACGCAGCCCGGCCAGTGCACCGTCGGCGTCGGCCAACGCCAGGCACCGGCCCGGCAGCTGATGGCGCTCGGGCCAGGGCTGGCCGTCGGCAGCCGCGCCCAACCCGATGCGATGCAGCAGGGCCGTCAGGTTGTTGGGATCGGGCGGGATGTCGTGGCCTTCATCGGCATTGGCCGGGGCGTGCTGATGGGGGAACTCCGATGCGTTCATGGCAGGTCTCCGTGCAAGGCATGCGGGACCACCAACCTTAACAATCAAGGCGGCGGACGGTGCGTGGCTGGAAATCCCGTGAGTCAGTGCTATACCCGGGCGGTGGGCTTGCGCCCACCTCCACGCACCGCCCGCCATGGAACGCGAACGGAATGCCAGCCGACGCCGCGCAAGGCGACGCCGGCTGGCAAGCGTAAAACAGCACTTACTCAACGGGGTTTCCAGGCCCCGGCCACCCTTTTTCGGTGGCACCCCATCATGTGCACAACGGGGTGGCAGGCGCCAACAACCCAAGTGCCAAGACAGCAACGTTCACGCAGTGGCAGCATTGTCGCATATCGACAATCGAGCCGAAGATTCAACAACTTGCGCCACGCCAACGGCGGCGTTCCCCACCCGCATCGGCACCACGCGTTCCTTGACCGCATCCGGCTTTCAAGACGCGCGACACGCCAGTTCCGACATTACACAAGCAGATGGGCAATCAACGCCAGCACCGCCAGATGCCCCACGTAGTAGCCGTAGAACAGCCAGCGCCAGCGCGGCAGCTGCCACGGCACCCGCGCGGCCAGCAGCACCACCGGAACGGCCAGCACCGCCCAGCCGTTGTGGTTGGCCCAGCACACCGCCGCAAGCGCGACCAGCAGCGGCCACCACGCCCGATGCCGGAACGCGATCCAAGCCAGCAGCACGGCGCCAACGCCGGCCCACTGGTAGTCCACGAACATCGGCAGCACGCCGGCAGCCAGCAACAGCAGCACAGGCCGATTGTTCGCAAGCGCATGCACGGCCACCACCGCCAGGGTGAAGGCGAGCAGGATGTTGAGCGGCAGCCAGGAACCGAACGCAAGTGCGTGCAACGGCTGCGCGATCAGCCCCCATAGCGCGAGCCGGCGCATCGATTTGCGCAGGTCGGCGCCCGGCTGGGCCAGGTTGCAAGCCATCACCAGCGCGAACAGCGGGAAGGCGATACGCCCCAGTTCGCTGACCACCGGCACGTAGCCCCCGAAGACCACCTTGGCCACGTGGTCGCCGGTCATGGCCAGCAGCGCGATCCACTTCAACAGCTCGCGCGCGCCGCTGCCGAGGCTGAGGTTGAACGTGGACGTCCCGGTCGTGGTCGCTTGCATCGCGGAAGCTTATGCGCATCGGCCAGCGCATTTCCAGCGCCGCGCAGGAGCCCGCCACTGCAAGCCGTAGATGGCGGCGCTATGCTGGCCGCCCCTGCTTGTGAGACACCCGCCATGCGCACCCTGTACCCGGCCATCGAGCCCTACCGCGAATTCGCCCTGCCGGTGAGCGATCTGCACACGCTGCATATCGAAGAGTGCGGCACGCCGGAGGGCATTCCGGTGGTGTACCTGCACGGTGGCCCGGGCGCCGGTATCTCGCCGACCCATCGGCGCTTCTTCGACCCGGCGCGCTACCGCATCGTGCTGATCGACCAGCGCGGCAGCGGCCGTTCCACGCCGTTCGGCGAGCTGCGCGACAACACCACGCAGGACCTGGTGGCGGACATCGAAAAGGTGCGTGAGCACCTGGGCATCGAGCGCTGGCTGGTCTATGGCGGCTCCTGGGGCTCCACGCTGTCGCTGGCCTACGCGCAGGCGCATCCGGAACGCGCCACCGGCCTGATCGTGCGTGGCGTGTTCCTCGGTCGTGAGATCGAGAACCGCTGGTTCGCCGAGGCCGATGGCGGTGCGCGCTGGATCTTCCCGGAGCGCTGGGACCGCTACGAGGCTTATATCCCGGAAGCCGAGCGTGGCGACATGATCGCGGCCTACTGGACGCGCATGGATGGCCCGGATCAAGCAACCCGTATCGAAGCCGCGCAGGCCTGGTTGGGCTGGGAAGACAATGCGGCCACCCTGCAGCACGACGTGGATGCCGAATCCACCGATGATCCGCTGGATACGCTGGCGAAGGCCCGTATTGAAGCGCACTACTTCCGCAACGGCATCTTCCTGGAGCCGGACCAGCTGCTGCGCAACATCGATCGCATCCGCCACCTGCCCGGCGTGATCGTGCAGGGGCGCTACGACATCATCTGCCCGCCGCGCAGCGCCTGGGACCTGGCCAAGGCCTGGCCGGAAGCGCGCCTGGAGATGGTGACCTCCGGCCACAGCGCCAACGAGCCGGCCACGGTCGATGCGCTGGTGCGGGCGACGGATGCCTTTGCCGACCGGTTCTGAACGCCTGGGGTAGTGCCGGCCGCTGGCCGGCACCCCCGCAACACACTCCTGCGTGCGACTACGGGTTGGCGTCAAACACCACGGTCATGTTGCCTTCCCAATGCGAGCCTGGCGCCTTCAGCATCTCTGTTACGGCGTCCCGCCCTGCGGTGAACCGCAAGGTCGACCGCCGCTGCATCAGATAGCCATCCGGCGTGAAGCGCGGCGCCTGTGCGTCGTCGGGTAACAGCGGTGTGTCCTGCGCCGGGCGCCCATCGCGCAGATTGCGCATGCCGGGCAGGGTGACGTCCACATCCACCGGTACAACCTCCCCAAGCGCGTGGTTGCGAATGCCGCAGCGATTGCCTGCGTCGTGCTCACAGCGCAGCTTCATGCTGAAGTCCGTTGAGCTGGTCAGATGGAATGGCAGCTCCTGAAAGAGGCGTGTCGGGGCACGGCCCTGATCGGTCCACTGCGCCCAACCTGCCTCCGGCGCCAGGTGCACCTGGGGATTGTCGCTTGGGAAACGCACCTGGAACTGGTGCGACACCGTGAAGCGGAACTTCAAGGTGATCGGTTCGGTCGTGACGTCATCACCAAAGTCGATGTCGCTGCCCGCGCCCCCCGCAGTGTACGTCAACTCGCCTTCATAGATACCGTCGATCAGAGACAGGGGCGAAGGTGCCGTGATGAGCAGTCCCAGACCGAACCAGGTCATCGAGTAATCGGCCGGCTGCGGCAGAGGGGTGTCGCCCTGTGAGTTGCACGGCACCGGCATGTCAGGATTCTTGACGGTCCATCCAAACCTGACATAGGTCACGAAACTGCCGGTGTAAACGTAGCTACACCCTCCACGCACCTGCCGTGTAAATACTGGGCTGGTTCCGCCGCCTGGCGTCATACGACCGCTAACGGTTGCGATCGCAATGCGGACCTCTGCCTCGCCTCCCGTGTCGGTGTTTCGCAACATGACAGTACGAGGAGCCGGTAATCCAAGATAGAAGCGTTTTCGAACGTCGCCGTTGTGCTCATAGGTTTTGCTCCATTGCAACGGAACGTCGACAGAGTACGAGCCATCATCCGTGCAGAACTGTGGCTGCCAGGTGCAGTATTCGCCAGGGGGCGTCGTGTTCCGGAAGACCATCCGGCCCGGGTCCAGGGCTGACGGGGCAAACTCTGCCGTGACCAGCACTTCTGCCGCACATGCACTTGCGGCCGCGCCAAGCCCAATCACGACCAGCCCTGCGCCTCGCAGCGCCGCCATCAGCGAGCGGATTCTCATTTCGTATGCTCCTCGGTTCTCGCGATCGACGGCGGGCATCCCGTCGCCCCCACCATCAACACATCTCCTTCCCTGGGGTAGCGCCCCTCCTCCATCGTCAGCGTGCAGCTGACCAGGTTGGGGTAGCGCAACTCCACCACCGGCGCACGGGCGCTCAGTTCCAGGGTAAAGAAGCCGTCCTCCTGGCTGACGCTGCGGCCGGCGTGGTTGATCACCTGCACGCCGCGCACACCGTTGCCGTCTGCATCCAGTACCTGGCCCATGACGGTGAAGGTGCGCAGCACGTCCAGCGTGGCATGCATCACGCCCCCCTTGTTGAGGTGATAGCTGACGACCGAGGGCTGCAGCGTTGCCGACGGCGCATGCCGCCCCTGGAAGTCGAACTGCACGTGGCCTGCGCGATACGCGGCCACCGGAACGAAGTTGCGGCCCGGGCGCAGCGCAACGCCGCCGCCGTGGCTGTCGTCCGCACGCAGGGCAAGATCGGGATAATCGCTGCGGACATCGACAATCAGCCCGGTGTCGGCGCTTCTGCCGCGCCCCTGCCCCAGCACGGCGGCGCGCCCACCGCCAATGACCAGGGTGCTGTCGAGGTTGGCGGTGCCGCTGATGCGGCCCGACGCCGCGCCGCGGTAGACCTGCATGTCACCTTCCACAAACGCGCTCTGCAGCGAGGCACCCGCGCCTGCGCCCAGCCCGCCCCGTTCGGCGGTGACCGTGCCATTCACGCTCTGCAGCACCGCTCCGTCCACGCGCTGGGTGGCGGTAGCGGTCACATAGGTATCGCGGCGACCGGCATCGCCGGTGCGGCTGCCCAGGCTGCCGCTGTAGCTGCGTCGATCGCTGCCCAGCGAGACACTGACCGTCAGGTCGATGCCGCGTTGCCGCCGGTAGCCTGTGTAGCGGGCGCCGGGGCGGTCATAGGCGGAAACGCGCCAGTTGACATCGTGCTTGCCGAACACCGTCTCCCGCCGCCCGTACGAGACATCGATGCCGGTCCCGCGGGTGAAGCCCGAACTGCGGGCCACGCGCAGGCTGGCAGTGTCGCGGTGCCCGAAACGATGCGTGATCGAGACGGCCGTTGTGTCCTGCCAGCCGCCGCGGGTCTCCCAGCGTGGTGCGCTGCTCGCGTCCGCCACGACGCGCTCGCGCTGCTCCACCCAACCGCGCGCATGGTTGGCCACCACCGAGCCGGCACGATAGCGGTACAGGCCCTGCAGGTCCACGCCGCGCCCGGCGTCGCTGGAGGTATAGACATTGGTGTAGGTGCTGAAGCGGTCACTGGCCTGCCAGTCCATCGACACACCCGCCGCATGCCGCGCGCCGATCCGCTGCACGGTGGCCCCGGCCACCGCACGGGAATGCAACAGGTAATTGACCACGGCACCCGCCGCGGCACCGCCCTCGCGGGTGCTTCCGGCGCTGGCCAGCAGCCCGCGCTGCTGCCCTGCGAATGCGCTGTAGCGCCAGCGGCGGCTGGGATCCTGCCAGCGGCTGGGCTTGTGGATGGAGGCGCTTTCGCGGGACGCTTCTCGACCGTCCTGGACCACCCGCAGTTCCACATCGTAGATGCCGCCGGGTAGTCGGCGCGTATCGATTTCCTGGATGCCGGGCTTGACGGCCTGCGTGGACAGCAGGTTCCCGTCGCGATAGATCTCCACCACGCCTTCGCCGCTGGCGGTGACATAGACGGGGTAGACACTGGGGCTTCGCGTATCGGCCAGCAGTACGTCCGAGGATCCGAACATCAGGCCCAGCGCCGTATCGTTCTGCGTACCCGGTGCCCGGGGCTGGCGCACAATGCCCTCGAAGGTGGGCAGGAAGTAGCCGGCGCGAACGAAATGATCGCCCAGTTCGCGCTGGGCATACAGGGCACTGAGGTAGTGCTCGCTGCTGCCGGGCTGGGCGTAGTACTGGTAGCTGCCAACCGTGCTCCAGTGGCCGGCACTGCCGCGCAGTTCAGCGCTGTAGCGTACGGTGGCCTGCTGTTCCTGGCCGCCGTGCACGGCAAGACTGTTGCGCACGATCAGCCCCCGGCTGCCCGCGTCCGGCAAGGCGATGTGGCGCCCCTCCTTCTGCGCGCCGGCAGGCGTCAGTACACTCAGCAGCGAGTTGGACAGACTGTAGTGCAGCGCTGCCATGCCCCGGCACTGATGCCTGCATACGCCCAGCGCCATCGGTTCAGCGAGTTGCTCGCCCCAACGGGCACGCTCGGTCTGTGCCAACCGGCTTTCGTGGCTGTCGCCAAAGCCGATCACCTGCACCCGGTTGTCTTCGTGCAGCAGAACCTCGGCGTCACCCAGATACTGCCCATCCAGCTCCACGCGCACGGTGAGCGGGTTGCCAAACAGGTGCTCGCGGAATTCGGCCGGCATGCGTTCGCGCTGCTGCTGCAGGCTGGGCAGCTCGCCCGGCGCGAGGCCGGCCGCCTGCGTTGACGTGGCAAGGACCACGGCACCGATCGCGGTCGCGAGCTGGGCCAGGCGGAATCGACGGTGGTTGGAGGACGAGAGCATGGACGCTGTTCCGGCGTCCCCGCCGCATCATCGGATGCGGCGGGGTGCCTGAAGGAACTCAGGGGGTGATGTCGCTTTCGAAGATCATGTGGAACTGGCCACCGTAGCTGCCCTGCTTGTAGCCACCCGACGGCGCGGTCGGCGCAATGGCGAAGGCAAGCGACTTGCCGGCGGCGGCCTGGGCCGCGTTGGCGACGGTGATCTTGGCGGCGGCGGTTGCCGGAACCTCCACGTTGTCCAGCTTCACCACCAGGTCCACGACGTCTGCGGCCGACGCCATCTGTGCCGGCGACGTCAGGTAGGCGGTGATGGCAGCCGGCGACTTGATGTTGATGACGCGCCCGGTCAGTTCGCCCAGCGTTTCGCGCGCGGTGTCCCACGGCAGGTTCTGCGGCAGGCCTTCCCAGCCGTCAGGCGTGGACACCTGCAGGCCAGCGGTGTTCGGGACGTCGGCGGTCACGTTGACGGTGATCGACTTGGATTCGGTGGCTGCCAGGCTGACAGCCGGTGCGATGAGGGCTGCAGCGGCTGCAGCCAGGGCGTACTTCTTCAGGGACATGGAAATGCTCCGGGATCGGTGGATGGATACGATGGGATACGACGCCAGGACGAAGACACAGCCTCCCCGCCGGGCGCCTGGCGAACCCGGTGGGGACGTTGCAGAAAGGGGAGATGGGCGGACGATCAGCGGCGCGAGTCGATGCTGCGGCGGTCGTCGCCCTCCCTCAGGTCGTAGCGGGCGAACCGGCTGTCGTCGGCCTGCAGCGCATAGGTTCGCCCGGGCCGGACATGGACGATGATGCCGGGCGTGCAGGCATCCGGACTGTTTCGCTCGCAGTACCGCAGGTTGTCCAGCACCACCGTGGCGTTGCCACCGTTGTGCACGTGACCGTCCTGCACACGGGTGTCATAGCGCGTGTTCCGCGGTGCCACGAACAGGATGGTGCCGTAGCCGGTGAACACGCGAACTGCCGAGGTCAGCCCGGTGATCTCCTGCACCTGCGCATCGCTGAGTGAGAATTCCTCGGCGCTGGGCACCACCGGAATGAAGCGGAGCCGGTAGTAGCGCTCCTCATCACGGTCACCGCGATAGACCAGGCGCGTCGCCTGTTGGCCGTTGGCGGCAATGATCAGGCGGCTGGGGCTGGCGATCACCCCGTGCGCGCCAGGTGCATTGCGTACCAGCGCCACGGTGTCCACTGGCGTTTCGACAACCTTGCCGTCTGCATCGAAGTGCATCTGGGTGACCTCAACGCGCACGTATGCGGTCACATCACCGGTATTGCGTATGCGCTTGAGCAGGTTGCTCTGCGCTGGCGCAAGATGATCGAACAGGAGGCCCACATTGATCTGTGGTGTCGTGGCTTGGGCACTGCTGGCGAACAGGGCCAGCAGGAGGAGAAGGAGTGCGCGTTGCATGACGAACCCGCGGGGAGAGGTGAGCGATTAGTTTCACGGCATCTTTACAATCAGGCCATGCAACAACTTGCAAAAAAGGTCAGATATTTCCGACCTCGCAAAGTGGCTCCGCCCAGGTCAACCCGGAAATCCTGTCCGCGCACTCGGCCGCGGCGGTCTGGCCCGTTGCACATCGCGACGGCACGCCCTGGAACAGCATCGGCGGCTGGCGCACGCATGGGGCGTGCGGGTGAACGGGCGCCCACCGCTGCATGGCGACCCCGCCGGTTCTTCGCAGCTCGCTTACGGACCCGGGCCGAATATCCGGCCGTGGCCATCCACCCCCATGGCCCGCGTCCCCACTTCTGGAGCCTGTCATGACCGGTATTCGCTACGTTCCTGCTGTCCTCGTCATCACCATCGGCCTGCTGCTGGGCGCCTGTTCCAGAACCCAGGAGGCGAGCAAGGCCACCGCCGCCGAGGACGTCACCGAAGTGAAGCTGATACCGCCGTATGAGTCGCTGGACAAGGACAAGGACGGCATCGTCACGCTGGCCGAAGTGGATGCCGTGGCACCCGACTGGGCCGAGCGCCTGCATGCCTGCGATACCGACCGTGACAAGACGTTGACCCGTGGCGAGTACGACGTCTGCAAGCAGACCAGCGGCGCGCATTGACCCACCACTGAACCCTCGATCGGCACCGCATACGCCCGGCTATACCAAGGTATAGCCGGGCTAACCCACGGGCCTCTAGGCCTGCCCCATTCAGGGGCGGACAATAGCGCCACTGGCCAGGGCAACCCTGGCTGGCCCCCTCCCCTCATGGAGACGCAGATGGACCCCGACCCTGCCGGGCGCACCGCGCCCCGGATGCCCGCTTGTTGCCTGTTCCTGGCGCCTGCCCGCCGGTCCCTGCCTGCCTGAGTGACGGGGGACCGCCAGGTGCCGCCTGCCTGGAGATCACCCCCATGTCCTACAAGATCCTCTACATCACCCTGCGCCGCCTGATCGGCGAGCGCGATGTTGCCGCCCTGCGCAGCCAGCTGCTGCAGCACGGCCCGGTCATGTTTGCCCGTTCGCTGTCGCTCGGTTCGCCGCGCGTGGTGGCCGACGCGCTGTCGCTGCTGCCGATCAGCGAGCGGATCACCGTGCTGCGCCATCTGCCCTACCCGCTGCGCGATGCGATGAAGCCGCTGTGCATTGGTGGCAGCCAGCGCCTGCACATGCAGCCGTGGTCGCCGGCGGTGCTGGCGATGCGCCACGCCTGAACTGTCTCACCCATTCCGTTCGTGTTCCGGCTGCGGCCGGCTCTGACATTCGAGGAGCGTCCCATGAGCCTGCTCAACGCCTGGTTCAACGCCTTCCTGCGCAGCCGTCGCGCAGGCAACCTGTTCCGCCGTCGTGCGATGCCCGAAGCCGGCTTTGGCCCGGGCAGCGCCGAAGCGGCGCCGTTCGCGCTTACCACCGGCCTGGTCACCCTTGCCCAGCAGGAAGAAGCCGAGCTGCTTGCGACGCTGGATTCGCATGCCGATGGCCTGAGCCCGCATGAAGCCGAGGAGCGGCTGGCCACGCTCGGCCCCAACGAGGTGGATCACGAAAAGCCGCTGCCGTGGTGGCGGCACCTGTGGCAGTGCTACCGCAATCCGTTCAACCTGCTGCTGACCGTACTGGCGGCGGTGTCCTGGCTGACCGAGGACATCAAGGCCACGATCGTGATTGGTGCGATGGTACTGCTGTCCACGCTGATCCGCTTCGTGCAGGAAGGCCGCTCCAACCGTGCGGCTGAGCGTCTGAAGGCACTGGTCGGCAACACCGCGCGCGTGCTGCGCCGCAATCCGGGCACCGAGGCCGCCGATGTAGCCGACCAGTACTTCGGTGCGCACCTGCACAGCCGTCGCCCGGCACGCCTGCTGGACCTGCCGATCCGTGAGCTGGTGCCCGGTGACCACATCGTGCTGTCGGCCGGCGACATGATTCCGGCCGATTGCCGCGTACTGACCGCCAAGGACCTGTTCGTCGCCCAGGCCGCGATGACCGGCGAATCGCTGCCGGTAGAGAAGTTCGCGCACCCGGGCGACGGCCTGGCCGGCCTGCTGGAGCAGCACAACCTGCTGTTCATGGGCACCAACGTGGTGTCAGGCACCGCCACCGCCGTGGTGCTGGCCACCGGCAACCGCACCTACTTCGGCACGCTGGCCCAGCGCAGCACCGCTACCGACCGTGCGCCCACCGCGTTCCAGGCCGGCGTCAACAGTGTCAGCTGGCTGCTGATCCGCTTCGCGCTGGTGATGGTGCCGTTCGTGCTGCTGATCAACGGCTGGACCAAGGGTGACTGGACCGAGGCGTTCCTGTTCGCGCTGTCGGTAGCGGTGGGCTTGACGCCGGAAATGCTGCCGATGATCGTCACCTCCACCCTGGCCAAGGGTGCGGTGCTGCTGTCGCGGCGCAAGGTGATCGTCAAGCGCCTGGATGCGATCCAGAACTTCGGCGCGATGGAAGTGCTGTGCACCGACAAGACCGGCACGCTCACCCAGGACAGGATCGCGCTGGAGCGCCACACCGATGTGTTCGGTCACGATTCGGAAGACGTGCTGAAGTTCGCTTACCTCAACAGCCACTTCCAGACCGGGCTGATCAACCTGCTGGACCGCGCGGTGCTGGAGCACGTGGAGCTGCAGAGTTCGCTGCGGCTGTCGCAGGACTACCACAAGGTGGATGAGATCCCGTTCGACTTCGAGCGCCGCCGCATGTCGGTGGTGGTGTCCGAGCGCGAGGACCACCATGAGCTGATCTGCAAGGGCGCGGTGGAAGAGATGCTGGCGGTGTGCAGCACCGTGCGCGAGAACGGCCAGGACATGCCACTGGACGAGCGCCGCCTGGCGCGGGTGCGGCAGACCACCGAGGAACTGAACGAACAGGGCCTGCGCGTGGTGGCGGTGGCGATGAAGGAGACCGCGGCCAGTCAGAGCGCCTACTCGCAAGCGGACGAGTGCGGTTTGACGCTGGTCGGCTACGTGGCCTTCCTGGACCCGCCGAAGGAGTCGGCTGCGCAGGCGCTGCAGGCGCTGGCCGCACACGGTGTCGAGGTCAAGGTCTTCACTGGCGACAACGAACTGGTGACCGCCCGTGTCTGCGCACAGGTGGGGCTGGACGCGGACACCATCCTGACCGGCCCGCAGATCGAGCGCATGGACGACGGCGCGCTGTCGCGGGCGCTGCACCACCATCGCGTGTTTGCCCGGCTGACGCCGCTGCACAAGGAGCGGCTGGTACGCGAGCTGCGGGCGCAGGGCAAGGTGGTCGGCTTCCTCGGTGACGGCATCAACGATGCGCCGGCGCTGCGCGCAGCCGATATCGGCATCAGCGTGGACAGCGCGGTGGACATCGCCAAGGAGGCGGCCGACATCATCCTGCTGGAAAAGAACCTGATGGTGCTGGAGGAAGGCGTCATCCAGGGCCGGCGCACGTTCAACAACATGCTGAAGTACATCCGCATGACCGCCAGCTCCAACTTCGGCAATGTGTTCTCGGTGCTGGTGGCCTCGGCCTTCCTGCCGTTCCTGCCGATGCTGCCGCTGCAGCTGCTGGTGCAGAACCTGCTGTATGACATCTCGCAGATCGCCATTCCGTTCGACAACGTGGATGAGGAACTGGTACGCAAGCCGCTGAAGTGGAACCCGGCGGACATCGGCCGCTTCATGGTGTTCTTCGGGCCGATCAGCTCGCTCTTCGACCTGAGCTGTTTCGCGCTGATGTGGTACGTGTTCGATGCACGCACGCCGGCCGACCAGGGCCTGTTCCAGTCCGGCTGGTTCGTGGTCGGCCTGCTGACCCAGACCCTGATCGTGCACATGATCCGCACGCCGAAGGTGCCGTTCCTGCAGAGCATCGCCGCGCCGCCACTGCTGCTGATGACCGGCCTGATCATGGCCATCGGCGTGGCCCTGCCGATGAGCCCGCTGGCCGGCTACTTCAAGCTGCAGGCGCTGCCGGCCGGCTACTGGCCGTTCCTGGTGGCGATCCTGTTCGGCTATGCGGTGCTGACCACCGCGCTGAAGAAGTTCTACATCCGTCGTTACGGCTGGCAGTAAGCGCCCGCCGCTTGTCCAGGGAGAAACACAATGGACATCAATCCGAACCTGCCGGCGTTCAACGCCGGCGCCACGCTCAGCTCGCTGATCAGCCTGTCGGTGGCGTTCGTGCTGGGCACGGTCATCGGCCTGGAGCGGCAGCTGCGGCAACGCACCGCCGGCCTGCGTACCAATACGCTGGTGGCGGTGGGTGCGGCAGTGTTCGTTGATCTGGCGGTGCGCTTCCATGACCTGTACGGCGGACCACCCTCGCCGCTGCATGTGGTGGCCTATGTGATCTCCGGCGTCGGCTTCCTCGGCGCCGGCGCGATCATGAAGGACGGCGCGCAGGTGTCCGGCCTGAACACCGCCGCCACCCTGTGGGGATCGGCGGCGGTGGGAGCATGTGCAGGTATCAAGCTGCTGCCGGAAGCGGTGCTGGCCGCCGTCTTCGTGCTGGCCGCCAATACCCTGCTGCGGCCGGTGGTGAACCGCATCCAGCGGCAGCCGCTGCCGGAAGCGTTCAGCGAGGCGACCTATGCGATCAACGTGGTCTGCCAGCGCGAGCAGCAGGCCGAGGTGCTGGACCAGCTGTTGCTGCTGCTTGAGCAGGCGCATTACCCGGTGCGCGCGGTGGACCAGCGCCCGTTCGGTGAGCGCGATGTGGAGATCGAAGCGGTGCTGTATGCCACCACGGTGGATGCCGGCGAACTGGACGCCGTACTTGCGACGCTGGCGACCACGCCCGGTGTGCTGCAGGGATTCTGGAACGCCAGCCTGGAGGAGTAGTGCCGGCCGCTGGCCGGCAACACCGTGCACCGCTTTGGTAGGTGCCGACCTTGGTCGGCAGAGAACCTTCAGAGACCGTGTCCATCCCTGCGGTAGTGCCGGCCGCTGGCCGGCAACCTCATGAGCTCCGGCAACACCGTGCAGTTGCCGGCCAGCGGCCGGCACTACCGGGCATCGTTCTGGCTTGTGCCGACCAACGGTCGGCACCCACAGCACAAGAGCCTGCCGACCAAGATCGGCATCTGCCGATGGCGGCTTTGC
The DNA here is from genome assembly GCF_059370155.1 of Stenotrophomonas sp. YJH_SMC_73. NCBI lineage: Bacteria > Pseudomonadati > Pseudomonadota > Gammaproteobacteria > Lysobacterales > Lysobacteraceae > Stenotrophomonas > Stenotrophomonas sp. YJH_SMC_73. The sequence continues at coordinate 236,241 of NZ_JCAFTJ010000003.1, forward strand.
TATCCTTTCACCCCACGCCAGGGAGCCGTCCCGATGCCATCGCTGTCGCCCCGCCGCCCGCTGGTGCTGCTGGCCCTGATCGTCGTGATGGCGGCGATCTTCCTGATCGACACCATCACCGACTACGCGGTAGCTGCTGCCTGCTTCTACGCAGCGGTCATCCTCGCGGCATCGCGCGTGCTGGGCGCGCGCGGGCTGATCTCCCTTGCCATCGCCTGCATCGGACTGACCGGGCTGAGTTTCTTCCTGACCCGCTTCGGCACCTACCGCATCGGCCTGGTCAATTCGGTGATCGGCATGCTGGTGATCGGCATCACCACCTACCTCGCACTGAACATGGAAGCGGCCAAGGCCGCCGTGCAGGAAGCACAGGGCCGTCTGCTGCGGGTAGCGCGCGCCTCCACCGTAGGCGAGCTGACCACCTCCATCGCCCACGAAGTGAACCAGCCGCTGGCGGCCATCGCCAGCAGCGCCGAAGCCTGCCAACGCTGGCTGGCGCAGGACCCGCCGAACGTGGACAAGGCACGCCAGACCGTGGCCCGCATCCTGGCCGATGCGCACCGTGCCGGCGATGTGATCGCCCGCATCCGCGGCCTGACCCAGGGCGCGGCACCGGAACGGCGCGCCTTCGACCTGAACCAGGCGGTGGAGGAAATGCTGGCGTTGTCGCGCAGCGAACTGGACCAGCATGGCGTGGCCGTGGCCCTGCTGCTGGACGCCGACCTGCCGCCGGTGCAGGCCGATCGCGTACAGGTGCAGCAGGTGATCGGCAACCTGATCCTCAATGCGGTGGATGCAATGGAAGCCGTACCCGCAGGCGACCGGCGTCTGTCGCTGCTGACCCGGCGTGAGGGCCAACGGGTCAGCCTCAGCGTACGCGATCGTGGCGTCGGCCTGCCCGCCGAGCATCCCGAGCGCGTGTTCGACGCGTTCTGGACCACCAAGTCGCACGGGTTGGGGCTGGGCCTCAGCCTGAGCCGCTCGATGATCGAGGCGAACGACGGCCAGATCCGCGCCGAACGACCGGCAGGCGGCGGTGCCTGCTTCGTCTTCGACCTGCCCGTCGCCACGGATGTCCACCATGCGTAAGCCCACTGCACCCATCGCCGATCCGGCGCCCATTGTCTATGTGGTCGACGACGATCCGTCGGTGCGCGCGGCGCTGGAAGACCTGCTGGCCTCGATGGGCCTGCAGGTGCGGGCCTTCGCCTCCACCCAAGCCTTCCTCGAGCACGACCTGGAAGACGCGCCGGCGTGCCTGGTGCTGGACGTGCGCATGCCCGGCCAGAGCGGTCTTGAATTCCATCGCACGATGGGCAGCCATGGCCTGCAGCTCCCCGTGGTGTTCATCACCGGCCACGGCGACATCGCGATGGGTGTCAACGCGATCAAGGACGGTGCCATCGAATTCCTGACCAAGCCCTTTCGCGACCAGGAACTGCTGGATGCGATCCACAAGGGCATCGAGATCGACCGCCAGCGCCGCCGCGAGGGCGAGGCGCTCGATGCCCTGCAGCAGCGCTGGAACACGCTCAACGCGGGTGAGCGCGAGGTGGTTGATGGCGTGGTGCGTGGCCGCCTCAACAAGCAGATCGCCGGCGACCTCGGCGTCAGCGAGATCACGGTGAAGGTGCGCCGCGCGCAGGTGATGCGCAAGATGGGCGCGCGCACCCTGGTCGACCTGGTGCGCATGTACGACCGCCTGCAGGCGGGGACGCCATGAACGTCCACGTCGCCTTGCTGCGCGCAGTCAACGTCGGCGGCACCGGCAAGCTGCCGATGCGCGAACTGGTGGCGATGTGCGAGGACGCAGGCTTCGCCGATGTCCGCACGTACATCGCCAGCGGCAATGTGGTGTTGCGCAGCTCGCTCGACGAAACGGGCGTGCGCCAGGCCCTCGGCCAGCGGCTCCAGGAATATGCCGGCAAGCCGGTGGGCGTACTGGTGCGTTCGGCCAGCGAGATCGCAGGCGTGGTGGCACGCAATCCGTTTCCGCAGGCCGCCGGCAACCGTGTGGTCGCCCTGTTCCTCGACGGCAGCCTGCCTGCCGACCCGCTTGATGGCGTGACCGGCCGGCGCGACGAACAGCTTGCACTCGGCACGCGCGAGATCTTCATCCACTACGGCGCCGGCATGGCCGACTCGCGCCTGCGCATTCCCGGCTCGGCACAGGGCACGGCGCGCAATCTCAATACCGTCGCCCGGCTCGCGGCGATGGCAGCGGAACTCCGCTAGATCTCGTCCGGCAGGCTGTAGACCAGCCGGTAGTCGTGGCGGCCTTCACTGATGGTGATCTCCAGTGTGCCGCTCAGGCCGAACAGTCCTTCACTGCCCGAATCGGGCACCACCACCACGCTCAGCTGCGGCGTGCCACGGGTCATCAACCCGTTGTGCTGCAGGGTGAACCCACCCTGGCGCCCGGCCAGCGTGGCCGTTACCCGTTCCATCGCCACGTAGCCGGCCGAGCCCTGCACCGGCGTGCGGAAGGCCAGCATCTGGCCGACGCTGCTGCCGTGCAGGTCGCCGGCGAAGGTCTTGTTGATCGACATCACCGCAATTGGGCCGTCATTGCCACCGATCGGCCGCAGATCCACTTCAAACGTACCGTGTGCTTCGCCCTGCATCCTGCTCTCCCCTCTGGTCGGTTCAACGCTGCTACTTCTTCGTGGCCAGCACGATCACCCCGGCCAGCACCAGGCCGATGCCGCTCCACTCCCGCAGGCTGGGCCGCTCGCCCAGCAGAAGATAGGCCAGCACGATCGCCAGCACCACGCTGAACTTGTCCACCACGGCCACCTTGGCCAGCTCACCGCTCTGTAGTGCGCGGAAGTAGAACAGCCACGACGCACCGGTGGCCAGCGCCGACAGCACCAGGAACAGCTGGGTCCGCCCCGGCAGCAGCAATGGATTGGACCATTTGCCGGTGACCATCACCAGCGGCAGGATCACCGCCGCCACCACCAGGGTACGGATGGCCATGGCCAGGTCCGGGTCGACACCCTTGACGCCGACCTTGGCGAACAGCGCAGTCAGCGCTGCGAACACGGCGGACAGTCCCGACCAGAGCAACCATTGCGGTACGTTCTGCACGAAGCCCTCGCTTGCCGCAACCGATGAGCGTGCGCCAACGCTACTCCACCCTGCCATCGGTGGGGCTTCACCTGCCCATCACCGCCGCTACAATGGGACGGAATCGCCAGGGGGGCGATCTGCAGGGAATGCGCCATGCTTGAACAGGACACCACCCTCGCCCATACCGGGCCGTCGGCCCTTGACCGGGCCCGCCTGTCGTGCGCCGCACGGCTGCCGCTCCCCTTCCCCTTCGTTTCGCAGCAACCTGCCCGTTCCGCGCGGCAGGTTCCTCATTGCCTGCCCTGACCGGAGCCGTCGAAATGTCCGAGAACACCCTCCTTGCCACGCCGGCCGCTACCGCGCCGATCAAGTACCTCGACCGCGCCATGGCCACGCTGCGCAGCCTGGGCCTGGCCGCTCCCCAGGACAACAACGCACCGGCCATCGCGCTGGTCTCGCAGCTGTCCACCCTTGACCAGGGCCGCGTGGTGGCCATTGCCCGCGTGCTGCAGCAGTCCGGGCATTTCAATGCCGTGATGCGTGATGAAATCAGCTCGGCCAAGGTGTCCGACCGCTATACCGAGATCATCCGCGCCTTCGACAGCATCCGTGACGATGCCAGCACCATGGTCGAGCAGGTGCGCGACGGCAGGATCGACATGGGCGAGCGCCTGCAGAACCTGTGGATGAAGGTCACCCGCGGCGACATCCCGAGCCGGTTCGAGAAGATCCGCCGCACATTCCTGGAAGTCAGCCGCGATTCGGCCGAGCAGCTGCAGCGCGAGTCGCGCGTGCTGGAGATGTACGGCGACTTCCGCCTGTCGATCAAGGATGCCGAGATCCAGGCCCATGAGCTCTTGAAGCTGCAGGAGCAGGCGCTGGCCGATGCCCGCGAGGCGCTGAAGCAGGCGCAGCAGCGCGTGGAGTCGGCCGATCCGGCCGCCGATGCCGCCGACACCGGCCGCCTGGTCATGGCCCGCGACGAGGCCCTGCGCAACAACCAGGCCGAGGAGTCGCGCTACCAGCTGGCCAAGGACCTGGCCGAGAACCTGCAGGTGAACTACGCCACCTCCGAGGCGATCATGCTGCGCGTGCACCAGTCGCACGAGATCAAGCGCCGCGTCAACGAGCGCTCGGTGGTGTTCTTCTCCACCAATGAAACCAGCTTCACCGCCTTGAACCTGGCCTTCACCACGCAGATGGGCCTGCATGAGTCCACGCAGGCGCTCAATGCGATGACCGAGGGCACCTCCAAGGGCCTGGAAGCGGTGGCCAACATTGGCGATGACGTGCTGCACGAGGGCCTGAAGGCCGGCTACGGCGCCACCATCGGCGTCGATTCGGTGCGCAAGCTGGTCGATGCGGTGGTGCGCTTCCAGGAGACCTCGCTGCGGGAGATCGAGCAGCTGCGCGGCCAGGCGACCCGCGACTCGGCCGAGATCGCCGAGTATGTCGAACAGGGCAAGCAGCGCTTCGCCGCCCTGCTGCAGGCGCCGCCGAGCCCGGAGTCGCGCTGAGGTGAGTGCGACGATGGCCCCTGCCGAGCTGCAGGCTGCGCTGCTGACCATGGATGTGGTCGACCAGCTGCGCTACCGCAACGCCGAAATGAAGGCGCTGGCCGACAGCGGCCACGACAAGGCGACGCTGAAGCAGCGCCTGCTTGAGCTGTACCGCTCGCAGGGCATCGAGGTCTCCGACGAGATCCTCGAGGCCGGCATCCAGGCCCAGCGCGACCAGCGCTACCTCTACACCGCGCCGCGTGGCTGGAAGGCGTGGCTGGCGCGGCGCTGGATCGATCGGGCCCGCCTGTTGAAGTGGGCGCTGCTGGCGGCCTTCCTGCTGCTGGTGCTCGGCATGCTGCTGGTCATGGCACGCAGCTTCGGAGCGTTCGTGCACGAGAGCAACGTGCAGAAGAACGTGCAGGTGCTGAACGACAAGGTGGCCGCGCAGCAACAGGAGGCTGCTGCAGCGCGCGCCCTGCTGGCGGCACAGGAACAGGCCCTGCAGGGGCTGCTGCCACGTGCCACGGCCAGCGGTGGGCGCCTGCAGCCACTGGCCGAAGGCGCACAGGCCGCGCTGGCCGAAGCACAGCGGCGCTTCGCCGGGGTTCCCGCCGCACTGGCCGCACAGCCGACCCTGGTGCGCAAGGACAAGCTCACCCGGCTCAGCAGTGGTGGCAGTGCCACCGGCGAGCAGGCCGCCGCGCAGGTTGAGCAGCATCGGCAGGCCGCCGCGCAGCTGCTGGCGAATGCCAGGGAAACCCTGCCGCCGCTGACCGAGCGGGTGAACATCCTCGGCCAGGCGATCGAGGCCAGCGAGCTGCTGGATACCACCAACGCCGCTGCAAAGGCGGCACGCCTCGCGCCGGATGCAGAGCAGGCGCGCGCACGCGCCTACACCGGCGGCGACGTGGCACTGCGCGCGGGCGACATCGCCGCGGCCGGCCAGGCGGTAGCGACCCTGAAGGAGCTGATCGGCAGCGCCGCCACGCTGGCCGCGCTCAACGAGCGGTTGGCCCAGCTCAAGGCCGACGGCCTCGCCACCGGTGTCGCCGGCGAAGACCGCAAGCGCTTCGAACGTGCGCTGGAGCAGGCCGCCCGCCTGATCCGGGTCGAGACGCTGGCCGAAGCCGGGCCGGCCTTGGACGAGGTCAGCCAGCTGGTGGGGCTGCTGTCGCAGACCCTGGTCTACCGCATCGTCAACCGTGACGATGAACGCACCGGCGTCTGGCGCTACAACGAGAAGGCCAATGGTGGCCGCAACTACTATCTGGTGACCGAAGCGCTGGACGAGGCCGGCAATGCTGCCGAACTGCCGATCCGCAACGAGGAAACCGGCAAGGAGGAACGGGTCTCGGTGTTTGCCGTACGCGTGCCCGAGGCCACCTACAACCGGGTTGCCGCCGACAAGCAGGACAACGGCATCATCGAAGACGACCAGATCGGCAGCAAGCCGCGCGGCAGCCTGTCGCCGCGGTTCCGCATGCCCGCCACCGGTGGCTACATCACCCAATGGTGATGGGTAAGGAACTGACATGAGAGACCTGAACGACGCGATTGCCGATGTCGAAACCGATATCGGCCAGGTGCAGGCACAACTGGCCGCGCGTGGCGACCAGTGCCGGGAGCTGATCAAGGAACAGGAAGCGCTGCACGGGCGGGTCCGCGACGACTTCAACGCCCTGGCGCGCCTGCAGGCCGAGGCCGCAAACGATGCGCCGCCGATGCTGGCTCGGGACCTGCTGCAGCAGTCCAGCGCCGATCTGCAGCGCCGTGACCGCAAAGCGGCGGTGCTGGACGACGAACTGCAGGCGCTGCTGGACATCGAGCAGTCGTTGCAGCAGCGGTCGCAGGAGGCCGTTGCCGCACGCGACGCCGCCGGCGGACGCTGGCAGGCCCTGCAGGACCAGGTGGACACCACGCTGGAAGCGGAACCTACCTACAGGGCGCTGCAGGACGACCTGCAGCTGGCCGTGGCGCGTGCCGACACGGTCGAGCGCATGGCTTCCTCTGCCCAATCGGAGCATGACGCCAAGGCCGGCGCCTATCAGGCCGACCCGATCTTCATGTACCTGCACCGGCGCAGCTACGGCAGCACGGCCTACCGCGGCTGGCCACTGGTGCGCACCGTCGACGGCTGGCTGGCCGAACTGTGCGGCTTTGACCGTGCCCGTCGCGAGTACGCCACGCTGGTCGAGCTTCCGCCCTATCTGCAGGAACATGCCCGACGCGCCCGCGACGACGTGGAGGCGGCCCGCCAACCGGTACAGCAGGCCCGCGATGCCGCCCTCGCCCGCGCCGGTGGCGACCCGCTGCGCCAGCAGCTGCAGACGGCACAGGGCGCAGTAGCGCAGGCGCTGCTGGCCGAGCAGCTGCATCGTCAGACCGTGGATGCCAAGCAGGCACAGATCGACGGCTTCCGCAGTTGGACCGATGCCGAAGGCAGCGCCTTGCTCACCGCGCTGGCGCGCACGCTGTCGGCCAAGAGCATGGACGACCTGTACCGGCGCGTGGCCGCCACCGCCTCCGGCGAGGACGATGCCGTGCTCGAGCACATCCATCGCAGTCGCCTGCGCCTGGGCGAGATCGATGGGATGGTAGGCGAGCACACCCGCGAAATGGCCGTGCTGAAAAAGCGCCTGGACAGCCTGCAGGCGGCGCGGAGGAGCTACCAGGCGGCAGCAGACATCGAGCGCCAGGCCTACGAGGCGCCGAGCTACCGGGCCGCCGCGCCGGCCACCGTCGCCGCATCCTTCTTCAGCACCACCAGTAGCCGAAGCACCACCCGCTCCTCTGGCGGCCTGTTCGACCTGCTTTCGGGCGGTTCCAGCAGTTCCGGCTCGGGTTCGAGCTCCAGTTCGAGCTCCAGCTCCAGCTCCAGTTCCAGCGGCAGCAGCTTCCACAGCGGCGGTGGTATCAGCGGCGGCGGTGACTTCAAGACCGGCGGCGGGTTCTAGCCCGGCAACGGCCGGGTGCGCCGCTTCAGCCGCGCATCCAGCAACCCCACGCCCAGCAGCACCAGGCTGGTCAGCCATCCGGCGGCCAGCAGGTGCATCCAGGGCAACACCAGGCCCAGCATCAGTAGTGCGGCGGCGCCCAGCAGGTGCGAGCGCGGCGCGCGCCCATAGACCACGTGCTTGTACAGGGCACTGCCCAGCAGATAGATCAGCGGGCCCGCCACCATCACCGTGGCGTACACCGTGGTGACGGCCGCCGCCGGATGGTCCATGACCAGATCGTTGCCCACCGCGGTGGCGATGATGCCGGCGATCAGCAGGGCATGCACGTAATGGAAATTGGCGCCCATCCGGCCCGGGTCTTCGGCGTGGGTGATGGCCTCTGTGGCATCGCGGCTGGAGATGCCGAAGTACAGCCACCACATGGCAATCGTGCCAGCGAAGGTGGCCAGCACCGCCGAGATCACCTGCAGGCTCCAGTGCTCGACGTCGCTTAGCACGCCCCCGGTGGCCAGCAACGTCTCGCCCAGTGCGACGATGACGAACAGCTGGCAGCGTTCGGCCAGGTGACCGCCCTCGATGGTCCAGTCGCGGGTGTGCGACCGGCCCATGCCCGGGAACGCGAAGCCGAACATCGGCGAGATGTATTCGCAGGCCGCCGCCATCGCCCACAGTGCCAGCCGCAGGTGGCCCTCGGCCGCCGCGCCGGCCAGCCAGAAGCAGGCCGACACGCTGACCCAGGCCAGCATGCGGCGGAAGTTCGGCGCCAACGTATGGTTGCGGCCGACTTCCAGCAGCACGAACGCGGTGCGTCCGACCTGCATCGTGGCGTACGCCCCGGCGAAGATCCACGCACGATCGGCGAACGCCTCGGGAATGGACGAGGACATCAACAACGCCAGCAGCATGGTGGCGAACATCAGGCCCCGGATGCGCGGCGCCTCCGGGTCGAACCAGTTGCTGACCCAGCACGCGTACTGCCAGCCGAGCCAGACCGCGAACCACAGCACCAGGGTCTGCAGCACGCCGGCCAGGTCCATATGGTGCAGCAGATGGTGGCTGAGCTGGGTGACCGCGAACACGTAGACCAGGTCGAAGAACAGTTCTTCGTAGGTCACGCGGGCATGATGGCCATCGCGGTGGCGCAGCGCGGGCAGGCGCAGTCGGGTACTCATGGAACTCCTTCAGCGCGCCAGGCGCCAGTACAGGAAACCGGCCAGCAGCGCCGGCACGGCGAACACCAGCAACAGGATCGGCAGCTCCTCGCGTACCGCGTAGCCGGCCTTGCTGACCCCTACCCACATGTTGGCCACGGCCACCAGCAGCCAGGTGGCGATGAAGGCGATCAGCGCCGTGGGCAGCTGCGAGGTGCCCGTGCTCCAGAGATGGCCAAACAGCACGAATACCCCCAGCAGCAGTACGCCACCCAGCATCACCATGAGCACGTGCATGGTCCACCTCCTTGAGCCTGGTAGCAGGCTAGCCCCGGCCGATTCTGCGCTCCAGCCCGTGGAGGTGGATTCACAATCCATGGCCAGCGAACAATCCCTGGGCAGGCTGCGGCGCACCTTATTGCAGCCATGAATTATTCGCGAAACGGTCCGCCCCGCCCGCGTGCTAGTTTCATCCGACCCTGCCCAGACACCTCTCCGCCATGCGCCTTTGCCTGACGACCCTTGCCCTGACTGCCACACTTGCCTTTGATGTGACTGCCGCCGACGCACCGCTGCCGCAGCTGCAGGCCTACACCGTGGACGCCTCGTGGCTGCAGCCGATGGCACCGCTGCAGATTGCCGACCACACCTGGCAGATCGGCACCGAGAACCTGACCGCGCTGCTGGTGCAGACCGCCGACGGTGCGGTACTGCTCGACGGCGGCATGCCGCAGGTGGCCGGTCACCTGCTGGACAACATGAAGGCACGCGGGGTGGCAGCACAGGATCTACGGCTGATCCTGCTCAGCCACGCACACGCCGACCATGCCGGGCCAGTGGCGGAACTGAAGCGCCGTACCGGCGCCAGCGTAGCGGCCAACGCCGAATCGGCGGTGCTGCTGGCGCGCGGCGGCAGCAACGATCTGCACTTTGGCGACAGCATCACCTTTCCGCCGGCCAGCGCCGACCGCATCATCATGGATGGCGAAGGGGTCACTGTAGGCGGCATCGCGTTCACCGCGCACTTCATGCCGGGGCACACCCCAGGCAGCACCGCCTGGACCTGGACCGATACCCGCGATGGCCAACCGGTGCGCATCGCCTACGCCGACAGCCTGAGTGCGCCGGGCTACCAGCTGCAGGGCAACGCCCGTTATCCCCGCCTGGTCGAGGACTACCGGCGCAGCTTCGCTACGGTGCGCGCCCTGCCCTGCGACCTGCTGCTGACGCCGCATCCGGGCGCCAGCAACTGGAACTATGCCGCGGGTGCAGAGGCCGGAGCCAACGCCCTGACCTGCAAGGCCTACGCGGATGCGGCCGAGAAGAAGTTCGACGCACAGCTGGCCAAGGAAACAGCCACGGCACGCTGATCCTGTAGAGCCGAGCCCATGCTCGGCTTGCCGGCCAAACACAGCCGAGCATAGGCTCAGCCCTACACAAGACGCCTCGAAAGGTGCCGGTCAGGACGACCGGCACCCGCCTTCCATCAGCCACCCTGCCCGTGCTGGGCAAACGGCTCGGTGCTGCCGTCGGTCCGCACCAGCTCGACGGTGTACGACTGCACGTAACCATCCGGCATTTCCATGCCCGGCGAACCGGCCGGCATGCCGGGCAGCACCAGCCCGCGTGCGGCCGGGCGTTCGGCCAGCAGGCGCTTGATGTCCTCGGCCGGGATGTGGCCTTCGACCACATAACCGCCGATCTCGGCGGTATGGCAGGAGGCCTTGCCGACCGGCACGCCCAGGCGGACCTTGATCGGATTCATGTCATCGGTATCGCGCACGTCCACCTGGAAGCCCGCGGCCTTCAGATGGTCGACCCAGATACCGCAACAGCCACAGCTGGCGGTCTTGTGCACGATGGCCACCGGCAGGGCCGGATCGACCTTGGCCGGGCTGGCCTGGATCGGTGCCACCGGAGCCTTGCTGGCGACCGGTGCGGCGGCGGATTCTTCGGCGGCACGTGCACAGGCGGTGGTGGCCAGCACGGTGCCCAGCAGCAGGCCGAGGGAGAGAGAACGGTTCATTGAGTGATTCCTTTGCTGAGGCGGGCAACGCGGCCCGCCGCCCGCGCATCGAAGGCGCAGGCAGAGGCGAGAAAGAGCCGAACAGTCATGGCAGGCGCTTGAGCGCCTGCAGGACATCACACGATGGGGGGACGCAACGGGTCCGGCATCGGCGGCGATGCGCGTTGCTGGGAACGGGCAGCTACAGGCGCCTCACGCCACGGCGAGGCGGGCGTTCCACTCAACGTGGCCAGCATGCCAAGGCAGGCTGGCGGGCATTCGCACTCACCGCTCTGGCAGGCCGCCCGGGCCGCATCATCGCAGCAGCCGGCTGCCGCCAGCGCAGCCGCGTGCGGTGCAGCGCAGTGATCCTGGTTGGCCGACCCGCCGTACGAAGACGAGCCAAGCGCCAGCGCCGGTGCATTCAGCACCAGGGCGACGAGCAGCATCCATCGCAGCAGCAGGCCAGGCAGGTTCACCCGGCGATGATAGCCGATGCGCGTCACGCAATCGCCGCCGCCATCGCCCGCATCCGCACCGGGATCGACTTCGCTGCGGGTGTGCCGCTGATCCGGTCGTAGTAGTCCAGCGGCAGCAACGGGTTCAGTTCCGGGTAGTAACCGGCCAGCGCGCCGCGCGGCATCGGGTAGTCCAGCACCGTCAGGCCCTCGATGCGGCGCTGCACGCCATCGCCGCTGATCGTCTCCAGGCTGACCAGCGCTTCCTTCTCCAGCCCGCGCGCCAGCCGGTCCTCGATATTCATGAACAGCACCATGCGATCGTTGTACACGCCGCGATAGCGATCGTTGTAGCTGTAGATGGTGGTGTTGTACTGATCATGCGAGCGCACGGTGGCCAACCGCAACATGTCTGGATCGTGCACCGGATCGTCCACGTCCAGGCCGGGCATCACCAGGATGTTGGCCTTGCCATTGGGCGTGGGCCACACCCGGCGGCGCGGCGGAATGTCCAGATGGAAACCGTGTGGCTGCTGGATGCGCTCGTTGAAGCCGGTGTAGATCTCCGGATACACCGCGGAAATCAGCTCGCGGATGGGCGCGTAGTCGTGCATGCAGCCGGCCCAGTCAACCCTGCTGTCCGGCAGCGTGGCCAGTGCCATCCGGCAGACGATCTCGACCTCGGGCAACACCTCGGCACTGACCGGCTCCAGTACCCCGCGCGACGCGGTTACATTCGACATCGCGTCTTCGACGGTGACGAACTGCTCGCCGGCCGGCGTAACGATGCGTTCCGAGCGCGCCACCACCGGCAGGATCAGTGCATCGCGGCCATGGACCAGGTGCCCGCGGTTGAGCTTGGTGGCGATGCCCACGGTGAGCTCCAGGCCGCGCATCGCCTCATACGCACGCGGCGTATCGGGCACGGCATGGATGAAGTTGCCACCCAGGCCGATGAACACCTTGGCGCTGCCGTCCAGCATCGCCTCGATGGATTCGACCACGTGATGGCCGTGCTCACGCGGCGGGTCGAAACCGAACACCTGCTGCACGCGGTCCAGATAGGCCGGCTTGGGCTTCTCGTCGATGCCGACGGTGCGGTCGCCCTGCACATTGGAATGCCCACGGATCGGTCCGATGCCGGCGCCGGGCTTGCCGAAGTTGCCACGCAGCAACAGCAGGTTGGCGACCTGCTGCAGCAGGCGCGAGCCATACTGGTGCTGGGTCAGCCCCATGCCGTAGCAGATCACGGTGGCCTTGGAGCGGATGTAGATCTCCGCGCATCGGCGGATCTGCGCCTGCGAAATGCCGGACACCTGCACGATCTGGTCCCAGTCCTGCGCCATCACGTCTTCGCGCAGCGCCTCCAGGCCCACCGTGTGTTCCGACAGGAAATCATGGTCGAGCACGCGCTCGCCCTGTGCCTCACGCTCGAACATCACCTTCATCATGCCCTTGATCAGGGCCAGGTCGCCGCCGATGCGGATATGCACGAACTCGCTGGTGATCTCGGTCGAACCGAACGTGGCCATCTGCACCACGTCCTGCGGCTCGGCGAAGCGGATCAGCGCACGCTCGGGCATCGGATTGACCGCCACGATCGGGATGCCGCGTTTACGCGCCTCGACCAGGTTGCTCATCATCCGCGGTGAATTGGTACCGGTGTTCTGGCCGATCACGAAGATCGCCTCGGCATGCTCGAAATCCTGCAGCACGATGGTGCCCTTGCCCACCCCGATGGCCGGCGGCAGGCCACGGCTGGTCGGCTCGTGGCACATGTTCGAGCAGTCCGGGAAATTATTGGTGCCGAACTCGCGCACGAAGATCGAATACAGGAACGCGGCTTCATTGGGCGTGCGGCCGGAGGTGTAGAACTCGGCCTGGTGCGGGCTGTCCAGCGCCTGCAGGTGGCGGCCGATCAGCGCGAAGGCATCGTCCCAGCTGCACGGCACGTAGTGGTCGGTGGCTGCGTCGTAGCGCATCGGCTCGGTCAGCCGGCCCTGCATCTCCAGCCAGTAGTCGGTCTGCGCCATCAGCTCGGTCACGGTGTACCGGGCGAACAGTTCGCGGCCGGCGCGGAACTGGGTGGCTTCCCAGGCCAGTGCCTTCGCGCCGTTCTCGCAGAACTCCAGCTTCTTGCGTTCGTCGGCATCGGGGAACGCGCAGCTGGGGCACTTGAAGCCACCGGGCTGGTTCATCGCCAGCAATGCCTTCGATCCCTTGCCGATCACACTCTGCTGCAGCAGCACCTTGGCCGTGGCGCCGGCGGCACCCCAGCCTCCGGCGGGCTGGTTGTAGGGCTTGTAACGCGGCGGTTTCTGCTCGGACATGTTCGGGAACCTGGCGGAAGGAACGCAACAACGAACGGCACAACGCGGCCCGGAGGTGCATTCAGTGGCACGACCAGCCGCACAGTCAAGCACGGCCCACGGCGCTTCGCCAGAGGGCACAGGCTGATTTCAGCACAACCTGCCATGGCAACGGTTACAGCCGCGTCTGCGCGCGACCACTGCGCTATCCTCGAAACCGCAGGCGGTGGCCCGCCCGCGTTTCTCCCTTGTCCGGACGCGCTGCATGCCTGATTCGATCCCGCCGCACACCCCGCCTGCCGGCACTGCCCAACGCCCGTTGCAGCGCTGGCGCGGCGGCACGCAACAGCAGCAGGTCGACGTGGTGGCCGAGGAAGTGCCGATGGCGCTGCGCTACAACGATGCCGCCTTTGCCGTGATGATGGCCACACCCTGTGATCTGGAGGACTTCGCACTCGGATTTTCGCTCAGCGAAGGCCTGATCAGCGCGCCCTCGCAGCTGCTGTCGATCGATATCCACCCACAGCTGGAAGGCATCGAGCTGCAGATGACCGTGGACGAGGCTGCGCCCGGCGCAAACCTCGACCCCGACAAGGGACGCCTGCTGCCCGGCCGTGGTGGCTGTGGCCTGTGCGGCACGCGCCAGCTGGAAGAAGTGCTGCGCCCACTGCCGCAGATCCGCGAACGCCGCAGCTATTCCGCCACCGCCCTGCAGCGGGCGTTGGCCAGCCTGGCGCAGCACCAGCCGATGAATGCGGCAAGCGGCTCGATCCATGCCGCGGCCTGGGCCGACGCCAGTGGGCGCATCGGCTGGGTACGCGAGGACGTCGGCCGCCACAATGCACTGGACAAGCTGATCGGCGCCCTGCACCACAACGAACACGCCATCGAAGGCGGCCTGCTGGTGATTTCCAGCCGGGCCAGCTACGAGATGGTGAGCAAGGCAGTGCGCGCCGGCGCCAGCGTGCTGGCGGCAGTGTCCGCGCCGACCGCGCTGGCGATCGATCTGGCCCGCAGCGCCGGCCTGTGCCTGGTCGGGTTCGCGCGGGAAAGCGGGTTCAATGTGTATACGCATCCAGAGCGGCTGCAGGCGCACGACGGCCACGCCCGCTGAGGATGGCCGGGAGCACTGCGTCCCCCGGCCCGGTACGCCTCAGCGCAGCGCGACCTTCGGGAAGTCCACCGGCACGTCGAACGCCACGTTGACGTAGTTGGTGAACAGGTTGAGCGCCACATGCGCGAGGATCTCGACGACCTGCTCATCATCGAAGCCGGCCGCGCGCAGCGCCTGCACGTCGCCGTCGGCGATCTGCGCACGCTGCTCGACCACCTTCAACGCGAAGTCGAGCGCCGCCGCAGTGGCCGGGTCGCTGGACTGGCCGATCTGCGCGGCAGCCATCTGCTCACCGCTGGCGCCGGCCTTGCGGCCCAATGCCGTGTGCGCGGCCAAGCAGTACGCGCAGGCGTTGCGGTTGGCGATGGCCACGGCGATCTGCTCGCCCAGCAGCGGCGACAGGCGACCGCCGCCCAGCGCGCCGAACGAACCCCACATGCTCTGCAGGGCAGCCGGCGAGTTGGCCACGGCGCGGAACATGGCCGGGGTGGCGCCGAAGGCGGCGTGGACCTGGCCCAGCAGGGCCTGGCGGTCGGCGGTGGTGTTGGCGGCATCGATCAGGGGGACACGGGACATGGTGGATCTCCTTGGGAAAGCGCCCGGGATTGGACGACCCGCTCATCCTAGGTAGACTCCCTGGACGCAACATCCTCAATTCGCCACATATGTTGTCCATACGTCCATGAGCGTGCGCACCGCCACCCCTGCGCCAGATCGACTCTCCTCGCTGCTGGAACGCTTCCGGGTGCAGGCGGCGCTGTTCCACAGTGGCCCGCTGTGCGGGCAGCATGTCTTCGAGCCGCAGCCCGGTCGTGCGTTCCTGCACATCCTGCGCCAGGGTGAGATGGAAGTCCGTCATCCTGGGGGCGATAGCGCGCTGCCCCGCTTGAAGATCGATACACCCAGCCTCCTGCTGTATCCGCAGCCGCTGCACCATGTGTTCTTCAACGCTCCGCTGGACGGCCCGGATTTCACCTGTGCCACGCTGGATTTCGATGGTGGCGCGCGCAATCCGATCGTGCAGTCGCTGCCACCGGTGATGGTGGTGCCGCTGGCCGCGATCACCGAACTGGATGACACCCTGCAGCTGCTGTTCGCCGAAGCCGATCGCCAGCGCTGCGGGTCACGGCTGCTGACCAACCGCCTGTTCGAGGTGGCGCTGATCCAGATCCTGCGCTGGGTGGTCGACCACCCGGATGCAGCCGGCGTCAGCCACGGGTTGATGCGGGGGCTGTCCGATGCGCGGATGGCACGCACGCTGGTGGCGATGCACCAGGCACCGCAGGACGAATGGACGCTGCCGCGCATGGCCGCGACCGCCGGCATGTCGCGCAGCGCGTTCGCGGCCGTGTTCAAGGACGTGATGCAGGCAACGCCAGCCAGCTACCTGCTGGACTGGCGGCTGAGCCTGGCCTGCGCGCAGCTGCGGGCCGGCGTGGCGGTCAAGCAGGTGGCGATCGAGGTGGGGTTTGCCGATACCGCATCGTTGTCGAAGGCGTTCCGCAAGCGGTTGGGGGCTTCGCCGAGGGCATGGCTGGCCGCGGGCGCCGCGCAGGCTGGGTAAAGGCGAGGGGGCAGAGTCGACCGCTGGTCGACTATCGCGCGACGCGCGGGAGGTTCGTTGTCCGACCGAAGGGCAGTCGACTAACGATCGACTCTACCGATGCGGCATTTTCGTGATCTGACCGAAGAGCAGCCGACCAGCGGTCGGCTCTACCACGGACGATCGAAGCGGCATTTCCGTGGCCTGACCGAAGAGCAGCCGACCAGCGGTCGGCTCTACCACGGGCGATCGAAGCGGCATTTCCGTGGCCTGACCGAAGGACAGCCGACCGGCGGTCGGCTCTACCACGGGCGATGTCGGCGCGCCGGCTGCCCGCTCAACTGGACGTTCCATCGGGCTTCGCCAGCAGCCCGGCGATCCGTTCGGCCACCTGGGCGCGCACGCTTTCATCCAGCTGCCCCTCGTACATCGCCTCGTAGATCCACAGGCCGTCGGCGGCCAGCCGTGCCACGAAATTGTCGAGCGCGGCCGGGTCGCTCTGCCCGGCCGACGGCGGCAACGGCGCCCAACGCCGTACCGCCGGCCCCCACGGGCGCTCATCGGCGTCCGGGTCGGCCGATTCGAGCATGAACATCAGCTCGGCACGGGTAGCGCTCTGCGCCGAGACGCGCACGAAGGTCTGGTAACGCTCCAGCGCCGAGGCTTCGTCTGCACGCTTGCCCAGCAGCGTCTCCATCGACGTCTCCCAGGCCTGCACCAGGTGCTCGTCGATGCCGCGCAGAAGCGCCTCGCGCGACGGGAAGTGGTACAGCAGGCCGCCGCGGGTCAGCTTGGCCTCGGCCGCCACCGACTCGAAGGTCACTGCGCGCACGCCATCACGATTGATCACGTTGACGGCGGCGTCGAGGATGCGGTCGCGCTTGCTGGTTCTCATCGCGTCATTTTACGCGATCGGCCGCACCCTCGCGGCTGCCGACGCGCCCGCGCAGCAGGCGCGCGATGATCGACGCGCCCAGCGCCAGCACCACCGTGATCACCAGCAGCACGATCTGGTAGCCGCGGTCATACGCGGTCGTGGCCAGTGCGAACCACTCGCCCTGCCCGCTTTCACGTGCCACGTGCAGCGCCTGGGTGAAGCCTTCCCGTGCAAGCGCGGGCATGTCGGCCGAGACCGGCAGGAATGCGCCATACATCGCCGCGCTCAAGCTGCCCAGCATCGCCACCGCCAGCAGGCCGCCGAACTCGTAGGACACCTCTTCCACCGACGAGGCCATGCCCGCACGGTGCGCCGGTACGTTGTTGAGGATGGCGGTGGACGCCACCGAGATGGCCGAACCCATGCCGAAGCCGGTGATCGCCATGCCGGCGACCACCCAGCCGAGGCCGTGCGGGAAGCCGAATGCCACCACGCCGACACCCAGCGCACCTGCGGCCAGGCCGCCACAGATCAGCGGGCGCAGGCCCACCCGGTGCAGGATGCTGCCGCCCAGCAGCGCACTGGGCAGGCTGCCCAGCGCGGCCACCGACACCAGCAGGCCCGCCTGCAGCGGAGAAAAGCCCGCCACCAGCTGGAAGCGCTGGGTAGTGACCAGCTGCAGGCCGGCCATCGCAAACAGGGTGAACACCGCCGACAGCGTGCCGGCCAGGAACGCCGGATTGCGGAAGATCGCGAAGTCCAGCAGCGGGTGCGGCAGCTGCTGCTGGCGGCGCGCGAACGCCGCACCACTGATGGCGGCCAGCAGCAGCGCGCCTGCACCCAGCGCATACGACGGCGGCGTAGCGATCAGTGACTTGATCGCCAGCACCAAGCCGGACAGTGCAGCCAGAGCCAGCAGCGACGAAATCAGGTCCCACGGTCGCGAGGGGTCGCGCTGGCCTTCCGGTGCCAGCAGCAGCGTGGCCACGAACGCGACCACGACCACCGGCACGTTGATCAGGAACACCGAGCCCCACCAAAAATGCTGCAGCAGCCAGCCACCGATGATCGGGCCAAGTGCCGCACCGACGATCGCCACCGAACCCCAGATCGCGATGGCGATGTTGCGTTCGCGCGCTTCGTGGAAGCTCAGGCCGATCAGCGCCAGCGTGGCCGGCATCATCGCGGCCGCGCCGACCGCCAGCAAGGCGCGCGCGGCAATCAGCTGCCCTGCGGTGTCGGCGAACGCCGCTGCCAACGATGCCACGCCGAACACCACCAGGCCGATCAGGAACATGCGGCGGTGGCCGATGCGGTCGCCCAGCGTACCCGCACCCAGCAGCAGGCCGGCCATCACCAGCGGATAGGCGTTGATGATCCACAGTGCCTGGCCGGCACTGGCCGAGAGTTCCTCGGTCAGCGTGGGCAGGGCGGTGTAGAGCACGGAGTTGTCGAGCGTGACCAGCAGCAGGCCGGCGGCGACGGTGAACAACAGTGCCCAGCGACGGGCACGCGACAGGGCCGGAGCACCGGCCAAGGGCTGGGACAAAGCCATGGGAGAACCTGGTGGGGGTGGAGTACGGCGATAACTATACCGGATATCCTGTACAGTTATGATCTTTAAAGCCGACCGATTCAGCTTTTGTAGAGGCGGGCTTGCTCGACTGCGCCCCCAGCCAGGCATGGCCTGGCTCTACTGAAACGGGCTCTACTGATGAACGTTTACCGGCAGTCCTCCGGCAGCGCGGCAATCGCCGACACCACCGCGCTCTGCATGCCCTGCCCCACGGCGGCGTCCAGCTCGCCACCAATGTCACCATGCTGGCGCCGCAGCTCGTCCTCGCACAGGCCGCGCACCCGCGCGCGGGCATTCGCGCGCAGGCTGCTGCACCGCCAGTCGGTGCCACCCAGCGGCAGCACCGAATACACCACGCTGTTGCAGGCGTTGCCAGCGCGCTGCTGCAACGACCGTCCACCAAAATCCCGGGGTTCACTGCTGCGCTGCGGGTCGAAGTAGCTGTCCGGGAATGTGCGCGCGTACTGTTCGATGTCCACGGTCATGCTTCGCCCACCGGCCAACGGCATCTGCAGCGGCTGGCCGCACTGGGTCGCGTCGGCGCGGTGCTGGATGTACTGGTAGATCGGCCGGTCCAGCGATGGCTCCTGCTGGGTCACCGCGCTGACTGCCGCCAGCACCGGCAGCGATGCACGATTGGCCATGCGCGCCAGCAGCCCCGCCTGCGCTGGCTGGCAGCGGTCGCGCACTGTTGCCGCAAGCAGGAACAGCACGTCGTTGCGGAACGCGTGGTCGTTACCCAAACGCTGTTCGATGCGCTGGCTGGCGTCGAACGCCGGTGCCGGAAACGCGACCACCGGCGGCGCGGTGGGTGCGCGCTGCCGCTGCCACCACACCAGCAGCACGACTGCGCCCACCAGCACCCCGGTAGCCATGATCCAGCGCATGCGCATCAGTTGTGGATCGCCGTCAGCGTGGCCGCTGCGGCATCGTAGGACGCGCTGGCAATGTCCGCATCGAAGCGCTTCACCTGCAGGCGGCCGGCCAACCGGTACGGGTCCCAAAGATCGCCCAGCGCGATCGGCGTGGCCAGGGTCACATGGATGATCTGGTTCGGTGGCGGCGGCGGCACGTGGATGCACGCACCGTAGAACGGCACGAACAGCAGCTCATCGACCAGCCCGGCATCATTGGTGCCCAGCGGTACCACGTAGCCATCCAGATCCACCGCGCGACCGTCGACAGCGTCGACCACGCGCGAAGAGCCGAACTGCTTGGCGCGGTCGGGGCTGGAATGGTCGATTTCCTGCCCCGGTGGCGTGCCCGAGCCGGTGTCGTCGATCAGGCCGCCCACCCCGTCCATGCCATTGCGTGACAAGCCGATCTGCGGGGGCGGGCGCTGGTAGGTCACTTCGTCCGGCCGCAGCGCGTCCCAGCGGTCGATGGGCGTTTCGGGCGCGGCGGAGGGCAACGGCTTGTCGTGCGGCGTGGCCACCACGGCATCACCGCCCGATGACGTGCAGCCTGCCAACCAGACGCATCCAAGCAGCAACACTGCGCTACGGTTCATAGGGCCTCAGCTGGGCATCGCGCATGGTGTAGGCGGAACCGGCCAGATCATCATCCAGCCGCTCGGCACGCAGGGTGCCGGCCAGGAAGAACGGCGAGTACATGTCCGGCATGGCGATCGGGCGCGGCAGCGCCACGTGCACGATCTGGTTCGGTGGCGGCGGTGGTACGTGGATGCAGGCGCCGTAGTACGGCACGAACAGGAATTCGGTCAGGCGCCCGTCCTGCGCAGTGGCCAGCGGCACCACGTAGCCGGGCAGGCGCACCGGACGCTGCAGCACCGTATCCACGGTACGGAACGTGCCGAACTGCGGCATGCGCCGGTTGCCGTTGTGCTCCACCTCCGGGCCCTCTCCACGCTCCAGCGCGGCCAGCTCGTCCTTGGGCATCATCTGCAACCAGTCCAGTTCCTGCTCCGCCGCATCCGCAGCGCCAGCGTGGTCGACAACCGGCGAAGGTGGCAACGCCTGCACACCGGTATCCACCGGCCGCTCGCAGGCTGCCAGCGCCAGCACCATCGGCAATGACAGCATCCAGCGCATGCTCAGCCTCCCGGCGACAGACCATCGGCCAAGGTGCGCCGGTAGGCCAGCAACGCCGGCACCAGCCCGGCCACCGCGCTGATCGCCAACACACCCGCCACCCAGGCCAGCTCGCGGCCATCCGGCCAGACATGGGTGATGGACAGGCCGAACGTGGCCAGGGCCCAGCCGCGTCCGGCCATGCTGGCGGCCACCAGCAGCGCCAACGCCAGCGCGCAGGCCACGGCACTGGTCGCCACCGCTTCCACTACCAGCAGGCCGGCGATGTAACCCGGCCGCGCGCCGGTCGCACGCAGGATCGCCATCTCGCGCCGCCGCTGCTGCAGCGTCGAGACCAGCAACGCCACCAGCGAGACCATGCCCAGCAACACCACCAACGCGCTGATCAGCTGCAGGGCGCGCTCGGCCGTGCCCAGCGACTGCCACAGCTGCTGCAGCGTCACCCCGGGCAGGATCGCCAGCATCGCCTCTTCGGGATACTCGTTGATCCTGCGCTGCACCGAAAAGGTGGCGATGCGCGAGTTAAGGCCGAGCATGAAAGCGGTGATGCTGGTCGGGGTCAGATCGAGGTGGCGCGCCTGCTCGGCACTGACGCTCTGGCTGCGCAGCTGCACACCCGAGCGCCAGTCGACGTGGATGGCCTCGATCGCCGGCAGCGAGACCAGCAGCGACGAATCCACCGGCGTGCCGGTGCGCTGCAGGATGCCGGAGACCCGGAACGGCTTGTCGGCATGCGTGGCCAGCGTGACCGCGCCGGTGCCGTGCGCCAGCACGATCTCGTCGCCGAGGCCGACCTTCTGCGCGCGTGCCACCTCCGCGCCGATCACCGCGTCATACAGATCATCAAAGGGCCGCCCCTGTGCAAAGGCAAGCGCATGACCGGAACCATAACGATAGTGTTCAAAGTAGCCGCCAGTGGTACCCACTACCCGGTAGCCGCGCCAGGAATCGCCCAGCGACAGCGGCACCGCCCACTTCACCTGCGGCATTGCGGACAGCGCCTGGTAGGACTGCCAGGACACGTTGTTGGTCGGGTCACCGATATGGAACACCGCGTACAGCAGCAGGTTCACCGGTCCCGAACGCGCACCGACAATCAGGTCGGTGCCCGATACGGTGCTGGCGAAACCTTCGTGCGCCTGCGTGCGTACGCGTTCGACACCCAGCAACAGCACCACGCTGAGGGTGATGACCAGCACGGTCAGGCCCACGCTAAACGCGCGGCTGCGCAGGCTGGCCCAGGCAAGCTCAAGCATGGTCGGCACCTGCCTGGTTGATCTCGGACAAGGCGATCGTGCGGTCGAACAACGACTGCAGGCTGTCGTCATGGCTGACCACCAGCACCGTGGTGCCGGCCGCCTCGCACTGCGCGGACATCAGCTGCAGGAAGGCGGTCGCCGCGTCGCGGTCGAGCGCCGAGGTCGGCTCATCAGCCAGCAGCAACGCCGGGCGGCCGATCAGCGCGCGTGCCGCCGCCACGCGTTGCTGCTGGCCGACGCTGAGCGTGCCGGCGCGGCGCTGCATCAGCCCGGGGTCCAGCTGCAGGGCCTGCAGCAGTCGCGCGATCTCGGCATTCAACGGCCCGCTGATGCGCGCACTGCGCAGGCGCGAGAAGCGCAGGCCCAGTGCGATGTTGTCGCGCACGCTGAGAAACGGCAGCAGGTTGAACTGCTGGAAGATCACGCCCAGGTGGTCGGCGCGGAAGCGGTCCCGCGCGGCACCACGCATCGCCTGCAGCGCGTGGCCGGCGACCTCGATGCGGCCCTTGCCGGGCAGCAGCACGCCCGCCAGCAGGCCCAGCAGCGTGCTCTTGCCACCGCCACTGATTCCGCGCAGCAGCACGCTGCTGCCCTGCTCGATCCATAGCCGCGGCACGTCCAGCACCAGCCGCCGGCCATAGCCGAACTGCACGCTATCCAGCGCAATCACCGGTCGCATGCTCACGGTGCCAGCACCACGCGCAGATTGTCCGCAGTCAACACGCTGCGGTTCTGGCCATGGGCGGTGGTGCTGTTGACGATCACTTCGTGCAGGCCCGGGAATACTGCGGGCAGGCGCACGACGATGGCCCGCAACCCGGCAGGCTTGGTGCACTGGTACCGCAGGGTTGCGCTGAACCCTGCGTGGCGATGCTGACCGGGCGGCGGCGCGGCAGCCATCGCGTCGAAGCCCTCGGCCCTGGCATCGTTCGCGATAAGGCGGCAGCCCGCAGCGGTGGACAAGGTGACCCAGCTGCCGCTTTGCAGCAGCGCAGTCGCACGCGCCAGCGCGGCCTGCTCGGTTGCATTGGCCGGCGGCCGCTCGAAATCAAGGATGCCGATGCCGGGCGCCTGCAGGGCGAATTCCAGCGTCTGCTGGTCAAGCGCAAGATCAACGGTGGCCTGGCCGTGTACGTGCGCACCGAGCTGGCGGACATCATGGGCCTGTGCAGCGCTGGCAGCCAGCAGCAGGAAAAGAGCAGCAGAACGCTTCATGGGAGAGGCTCCGATTGTTACTATGTAACATTATGGACCACATCCCCACGACGCCTGCAAGGGCCCTGGCCCAGCCGCCAGCTTCGGCACGCTGGCACCCCCGCTTCGATCTAGCCGGGGCCTGGCTGTCCCTGGCCTGCGCCGCCCATTGCATCGCCCTGCCCCTGCTGTTGGCCTTCGTGCCGGCAGCGATGATGGCGCTGCGCTCGTTCCAGCACCCCGGCCATCGCGCGATGACGGTGCTGCTGATGATGTCGCGCTGGGAATGGGTGTTTGCGCTGCTGGCCTCGTCGCTGGCCTTGGCGAGCACCTTGGCCGGGGCTCACCGGCATGGGCGCTGGCGACCTGCAAGGCTGGCCTGCGTCGGCGCCCTCCTGCTGTTGCCGGCCTCGCTGTACCTGCCGAAGGAATCACTGCTCTGGCATGGCGTGGCGACAGCTGGTGGTGGCGTGCTGCTGGCATGCGCGCACATCGGCAACCGCCGCGCGCTGCACAACCGCCGGTAGTGCCGGCCGCTGGCCGGCAGCTGCCGGATCCCGGCAGCCGGCCAGCGGCCGGCTCTACCCCCTCCATGCATGGGCCATGCATCAGGGGATACGCAGCTGGTAGTGCCGGGCGCTGGCCGGCAGCCCCAGAGACCCGGCAGGCGGCCAGCGGCCGGCTCTACCCATCCATGCATGGGCCACGCAACAGGTGATACACAGTTGGTAGTGCCGGCCGCTGGCCGGCAGCCCCGGGACCCGGCAGCCGGCCATCGGCCGGCTCTACCCATCCGTACATGGGCCACGCATCAGGTGATACACAGCCGGTAGTGCTGGCCGCTGGCCGGCAGCCCCAGAGACCCGGCAGCCGGCCAGCGCCCGGCTCTACGCCGCCTTATTCGTCAAACGGACGCTGGCCGAGCGTCTGCGTCACGTGGTCGACGAAACAGGTGATGCGCGCGGCCAGCGCGGTGTTGCGGTAGTACACCGCGTTGATCGGCTGGCGCACCTCCTGCGTCTGCCTGGCGAACAACTGCACCAGGCGTCCGTCACGCCGGTCCTGTCGGGTCAGGAAGTCGGACAGGCAGGCGATGCCCAGCCCGGTCACCGCCATCTGCCGCAGTGTCTCGCCACTGGATGAAGCAATCGCCGGCTCAATCACGAAAGGGCCGCCATCGGCATCCTGCAGCGGCCATTCGTTCAACGAACTGGGCTGGGTGAAGCCAAGCAGGTCGTGCTCGCGCAGCTGCTCCACCCGCGTGGGCGTGCCACGCCGGCGCAGGTACTCGGGGCTGGCCACCACGCGGATGCGGCTGTGGCCGATGGGCCGCGCATGCAGGGTGGAATCGCGCAGCACGCCAATGCGGAACGCTACGTCGGTGCGCTTCTCGATCAGGTCGGTGATGCCTTCATTGGAATTCAGCTCCAGCTCCACCTGCGGGTAGCGCTCGCGGAAGCCCTCCAGCAACGGCACGATGACGTGCAGCATGAACGGCGTGGCGGCGTCTACGCGCAGGCGCCCGACCGGCTGCAGCCGCCGCGCGGCCATCTGTTCCTCGGCCTCGTCCACCGTGGCCAGGATCGTGCGCGCGTACTCCAGGAATGCGGCTCCCTCCTCGGTCAGCTCCAGCCGCCGCGTGGTCCGCCGCAGCAGCGTGGTCTGCAGCTTGTCCTCCAGCCGCGCCAGGGTGCGGCTGGTGGCGGAGATGGTCAGCTCCAGCTCTTCGGCCGCGGCAGTGATCGAACCGCTGTCGACCACGGCCACGAAGGCCTTCAGCTCATCCAGGGTGGTTTTCATTTTTTACCTCGGCGCAAAAGCGTTTCCCGTATACACGGCTTAATCAACAAATGTAAAGCGCCCACACTTCGCCCTGTCCCGAGCCCACCGGCTCTCAACGAAGTCCCTGGAGTCCATCATGAGCGTTCCTTCCTTTGGCGTCGGCACCTTCCGCCTGACCGGCCAGACCGTCATCGATTCGGTGCGCAACGCCCTCGACGTCGGCTACCGTGCGATCGATACCGCGCAGATCTACGGCAACGAAGCCGAGGTCGGCCAGGCCATCGCCGAATCCGGCGTCCCGCGCGACGAGCTGTTCCTGACAACCAAGATCTGGGTGGACAACTACGCCGCCGACAAGCTGATCCCGAGCCTGCGCGACAGCCTGGCCAAGCTGCGCACCGGGTACGTCGACCTGCTGCTGATCCACTGGCCGGCGCCGGGCAATGGCGTTGAACTGCGCGAGTACATGACCGCGCTGGCCGAAGCCAAATCGCTGGGCCTGACCCGTCAGATCGGTGTGTCCAACTTCAACATCGAACTGACCCGGCAGGCCATCGAGGTGGTCGGCGCCGGCGAGATCGCCACCAACCAGATCGAACTGAGCCCCTACCTGCAGAACCCGGCACTGACTGCCTTCCTGCAGGAACAAGGCATCACCGTCACCTCCTACATGACCCTGGCCTACGGCAAGGTGCTGAAGGACCCGGTGCTGGCCGCCATCGCCGACAAGCACCAGGCCACCGTCGCCCAGGTCGCGCTGGCGTGGGCGCTGCAGCGGGGTTACTCGGTCATCCCGTCCTCGACCAAGCGCGAGAACCTGGCCAGCAACCTGCTTGCCCAGGACCTGCAGCTGGATGCCGATGACATGGCCGCGATCGCCGCGCTTGACCGCAACGGCCGCGAAGTCGATCCGCCCGGCCTGGCCCCGGCCTGGGACTGAGGAGCCTCGCCATGGGCAGTGCGTTGACGCGGCTGCAGGCCGGTGGTTTCAGCATCGGCATCGAAGCACCGCTGGACAATGACTGGACGCCGCTGGGCGAACAGGCACGACGCGCCGCGCGACGCCTGCCCGGCGAACCGGACCTGCAGCGCCATGCGGAGCTGGCACGGCTGGCCGACCGCCTTGGCTTCCGTGCGCTGTGGGTACGCGACGTGCCCGTGTACGACCCGGCCTTCGGCGATGCCGCACAGGTGTTCGAGGTGTTCAGTTACCTCGGCTACCTGGCCGGCATCACCGAGCACATCCTGCTGGGTACCGGCGCGGTGGTGCTGCCGATCCGCGAGCCGTTGCTGACCCTGAAGTCGGCACGCAGCGTGCAGCGGCTGAGCGGTGACCGCCTGCTGCTGGGCGTGGCCAGTGGCGACCGCCCGGTGGAGTACCCGCTGTTCGGCCGCGACTTCGACAGCCGTGGCAGCCGCTTCCGCGAGCACATCGCACTGCTGCGCGAAGGCGCTGCCGCGCACCTGCCGCAGGGCCTGGACGTGCTGCCCGCGGATGGCCCGGCCCTGCCGCTGTTCGTGGCCGGCCTGGCCCAGCAGCAACCGGCGTGGATCGGCCAGCACATGGATGGCTGCCTGGCCTACCCGGGCACGCCGCAGGACCATGTACAACGCGTGGCGGCCTGGCGCGCCGTGGCCGGCAACAAGCCCTATGCCAGCTTCATCCACCTGGACCTGGTGGCCGATGCCGATGCTCCTCTGCAGCGCTGGCGCTTCGGCCTGCGCGGCGGCCGCAACGCCCTGCTGGCCGAGCTGCACGCCATGCAGGCGGCCGGTGTCGACCACATCGGCCTGCAGTTCCGCCGCAACGAACGGCCGTTGGCCGAAACCTTCCACGAAATCGCCGAGTACGTGCTGCCGCACTTCCCGGCCCACGCCGGCGCCGCTGCGCCGCATGCCCCGCTTGCCGCCCCCGCGACGGCCTGACAATTACCGGAGCTTTGCCATGAAGATGAAGACCCTGGCTGCGCTAGCGCTGGCCACCCTGCCGCTGTCCTTCCAGGCCACCGCCGAGGACTGGTACCCCTCTGCCTACGGCGCCAACGACGAGATTGGCGCGGCCAACCTGCTGACCGCCGACGTGGTCAAGCACGCGGTCTCGCTGGTCAGGACCGGCAAGACCTATCCGCTGGCGGTGCCGGTGGACAAGAACCTGCCCGCGTTCCGCCACCGCAGCTTCCGCCTGTACAACGTGCAGGTCGGCCAGCAGGCTGGCAAGTCGCTGGGCCCCAACAAGTTCACCTTCAACGATGAACTGGTGAACGCCTGGACCGGCGTTGGCACCCAGCTCAACGGCATCGGCCATATCGGCATCGACAACGTCTACTACAACGGCAACAAGGCCGCCGACTTCGTCACCGTGGACGGGGTGCGCAAGCTTGGCGTCGAGAAGGTGCCGCCGATGGTCACCCGTGGCGTCGTGCTGGACATGACCACGTACTACGGCAAGGCGATCGTGCCCGGCGGCACCGAGTTCACCGTGGCCGACATCCAGGCCGTGCTGAAGAAGCAGGGGCTGCGCCTGCGCAAGGGCGACGTGGTGCTGTTCAACACCGGCTGGCTGGAACTGATCGGCAAGGACGACAAACAGTTCCTGGAAGTGGAACCGGGTATCGGCATGGAGGCGGCGAAGTGGCTGGCCGACCAGGGCATCGTCGCCTTCGGTGGCGACACCTGGGCCTCGGAGGTCTACCCGAACTCAAACGGTGCCGAGGAGTTCCCGATCAACCAGTACATGCTGGCCAAGCGTGGCATCTACAACCTGGAGCTGATCGACAGCCGTGCCCTGGTGCGCGACAAGGCCTGGGAATTCCTGTTCGTGCTCGGCCAGCCGCTGTACGTCGGTTCGACCCAGGTCAACATCAACCCGGTGGCAATCCGATGAACACCGCCGCTGACCTTCCCGTGTTCGCCGGCCGCCGCTTCCGCGTCAGCTATGACGGCCTGGCCGCCGACAATGTCTACAGCGCCGATGGCCGCCACGTGCAGTACGCCATCGTCTCTGGCGCCTATGCCGGTGCGCAGGGCGAAGCCGCCTGTGAGTGGCAGCGGATCAGCGACGGGGTCTATGCCATTTCGTGGCAGGAAGCCGATGGCGCTACGGTCGTGCATGTCGATGACTTCGCGGGCGGGCATTCGCTGGCCTGGTTCACCGCCACCGATGGCAGTTTCCATCGCATGCAAGGGCCGCTGGCAGCGCTGTGATGCCGGCCAGCGGCCGGCGGACGGAACATTACAGATCGGTAATGCAGGGGTCAGGGCAGCGAAAGGCGCTGCCCTCCACCCTGTGGCCCATGTCTTCCACAGGTGTCCCACGCATGGCCCGTCCCCTGCTCCGCTCCACCGCCCTTGTTGTCCTCGTCTCCGGCCTCGCGGTTGCGCCCCTGGCCCTGGCCCATCCCAGCCTGGTGCGCTCGACGCCGGCCGTCGACGCGACCGTGGCGCCGGCCAGCCAGATCGAGCTGCAGTTCAGCGAGAAGGTGATGCCGCGTGCCACCCGCATCGAACTGAGCATGGACCATGGCCGCATGAAGATGGCCATGCCCACCACTGCGCAGGAGCTCTCCGAAGATGGCCACACCCTGCGCGCACGCTTCGCCAAGCCCTTGCCGGCAGGCAGCTACGCACTGCAGTGGCGCGCGGTGGGCCAGGACAGCCACCCGATCACTGGCACGTACCGTTTCACCGTGAAATAAGGCTGCCATCGTGGCCGAGCTCTCGCCGTATGCGCTGCGGCTGGCACTGTACCTGGTGCTGATGCTGCTGTTCGGGCGGATGCTGTTCGTCCGTCCGGGGCTGCCGCGCGGCGTCTCGCTGGCGCTCGCCCTGATCGCGTTGGCCGTGGTGGTCACCGATGCCATCACCCGCCTGACCGGTGTGCTCGGCATCGCACCGGCCGACATCGACCCTGCAACGGCGCACTGGTTCCTCACCGGTACGTCGGTGGGTAAAGCCGGCCTGCTGCGTACCGTGGCGGTGCTGGCGATGCTGCCCCTGCTGGCATTCGCCACGCCGCTGCCGGGCCTGCGCCGCGTGGCCCTGCTCGCTTTGTCTGCCACGGCGTTGGCCAGCTTGTCCTGGAACGGCCACGCCGCTGCGGGCGATGGGTTCGGCGGCACCTTGCGGCTGCTGGCCGGCATCGTGCACCTGCTGGCCGCCGGTGCCTGGGTCGGCGCGATCGCCGCCATCCTGCAGTTGGCGCTGCGTCCACAGGGCCTGCGCCTGCGCGAGCGCACCTACGAGTTGTGGCGGGCCGCGCACAGCTTCGCCCTGCCGGGCACGGTCATCGTCGCCCTGCTGGCAATGACCGGCACCTATACCTATGTCGATCTCGGCGGTTCCGTGCAGACCCTGACCGGTACCGCGCATGGGCGCTGGCTGCTGCTCAAGCTGGCCCTGGTGGTCGGCATGCTGGGGTTGGCGGCGCTGCATCGCTGGCGATTGGTACCGGCCTTGGCCACCTCCATCCGCGACGGCTGGCAACCGCGGCCGCTGCGTTCCCTGCGCCACAGCCTGGCCTGCGAGTCGGTGCTGGCCGTGCTGGTGCTGGCCTGCGTGGCGGTGCTTGGTACTCTGGACCCGTTGGCGTGAGCCTGCGCAGCCAGCCCACGTGCAAGCTGCGATGATGGGCGCATCATGAAACTGCTGATCGTCGAAGACGAACCCAAGACCGGCAACTACCTGCGCCAGGGCCTGATCGAGGCCGGCTACGTGGTCGATCTCGCCTGCAACGGCGTCGACGGGCTGCACCTGGCCGGCAGCGGCGAGTACCAACTGATCATTCTCGATGTGATGCTGCCCGGCCTGGATGGCTGGAACGTGCTGTCGCGGTTGCGCGCCGGAGGGTGGCAGACACCGGTGCTGTTCCTGACCGCGCGCAGCAGCATCGCCGACCGCGTGCAGGGCCTGGAACTGGGCGCCGATGACTACCTGGCCAAGCCGTTCGCCTTCGCCGAGCTGCTGGCGCGGGTACGCACCCTGCTGCGTCGCGGCCAGGCACAGCCGCAGGCCGAGCGCATCATCATCGCCGACCTGGTGGTGGATACCCTGCGCCGCCGGGTCGAACGCGGCGGCCAGCGCATCGCCCTCAGCCAGAAGGAATACACCCTGCTGGAGCTGCTGGCGCGTCGCCAGGGCGAAGTGCTGCCACGCTCGCTGATCGCCTCGCAGGTGTGGGACATGAACTTCGACAGCGACACCAACGTGATCGACGTGGCGATCCGCCGCCTGCGCGCGAAGATCGACGATGACTTCGATGCCAAGCTGATCGTCACCGTGCGCGGCATGGGCTATGTGCTGGAGGCGCCGGACGACGGTGCCGTGCACAGCGGATGAGCCTGCGTCGTTCCATCGCGGTACGGCTGACACTGCTGTTCGCCATCGTGGCCACGCTGGTGCTGGCCGCATTGGGCGTGGCGATCTATGTCAGCGCCCGCCATGATCTTGTTGCCCAGGACTTCATCGAACTGGAAAACAAGGTCGCGTTGATCCGCGACCTCGCTGACAATGGGCCTGCCGCCGCGCGCGGACCGCGGTTGGCAGAGGCGCTCGGCCATCATCCGGATATCGCCTTCCACATTGTTGATGGGAGCGGAACCGTACTGTTCTCCACTGCGCCGGCACTGCTGCGCGAGCATGCACGCAGCCAGCCCATCGACGCCGCGCCACGGCGGCACGACTGGATCCTCACCGATGGTCGCTGCATGCATGCCCTGCACCTGCGCCAGACGCTGGCCGACGGCAGCCAGCTGGTGACCCTGCTGGCCATTGATGACAACCGTCACGCCGACTTCCTGGAGCGCTTCCGCCACCTGCTGGCAATCGCCATCATCGGCGCCGCGGTGGCCAGCAGCCTGCTCGGCGGCTACGTGGTGCGGCGCACGCTGCGGCCGCTGCGCACGCTGGCCGATGAGGCAAGGCAGATCACCGCTGGCCGGCTGCAGCGCCGCCTGAGCGCGCGCAGTGCACCGGCCGAACTGGAGCAGCTGGCGCAGACCCTCAACGGCATGCTGGCACGCCTGCAGCAGGACTTCGCGCGGCTGACCGAATTCTCCGGTGATCTCGCCCACGAGCTGCGCACGCCCATCACCAATATGCTCACCCAGGTGCAGGTGGTGCTGGCGCACCCGCGCAGCAACGAGGCCTACCGCGAGACGCTGGCGTCGTGTGCCGAAGAACTGCAGCAGCTGGCACAGACCGTGGGCGACCTGCTGTACCTGGCGCAGGCCGAAGCACCGGGCGCGCTGCCTTCGCGCGAGCCGGTGGCGCTGGATGGGGTGGTGGATTCGCTGCTCGAGTTCTACGAGCTGCTGGCCGAGGACCGGCAGTTGACCCTGCGCCGCGAAGGTGTGGCGAGCGTGGAAGGCAACCGCTTGATGCTGCACCGGGCGTTTGCCAACCTGCTGTCCAACGCGTTGAAGCACGCCGCTGCCGGCAGCGAGGTGCGGGTACGGCTGGCCGAGGCCGATGGCGTGTGCAGGGTCAGCGTGCACAACGTCGGCACGCCGATTTCCGCCGAAGCGCTGCCGCGCCTGTTCGATCGGTTCTACCGCGGCGAGCGTGGCCGACACGAAGGTGCGGGGCTGGGCCTGGCGATCACCCGCGCGATTGCACAGGCGCATGGCGGCAGCGTGAGTGTTGCGTCCGATGACACCGGCACCGTGTTCGAGCTGGTGCTGCCGGGCGCCGCAGCCCGGTAGTGCCGGCCGCTGGCCGGCACCCCCGGGGTACATCAAGCGCATTGCGGTTGCCGGCCAGCGGCCGGCACTACCCTCTGCGGTCGGACGGCTTCGCGTGCCGCTCCGGCAGTGCCGGCCGCTGGCCGGCACCCCCGGCCTGCTCGAACACCCCGGCCACCCAGTCGATGAACACCCGCAAGCGTGGGGACGGCGTGCGGTTGCGCGGGTAGACCAGGCTCAACGGGCTTGGGGTCGGCGGCGCGTCCGGCAACAGCTCCACCAGCTGCCCGCGCGCGATATACGGGTCCATCCGGTAGCGCGGAGCCTGGATGATGCCCAGGCCCGCCAGCGCGGCGCCGAGGAACGCATCCGCACCGGACACACGCACCCGCACCGGCAGCGGCACGTAGCGCACCTGCCCGCCCTGCTGGAACTCCAGCGGAATCAGCTGGCCGGTGGCGCTGGAGCGATAGCCCACCATTTCATGGCCACCCAGCAGGGACTCGATGCTGCCTGGCACGCCCTTGGCCTGCAGGTAGCCCGGCGCGGCCACCGTGACCTCGCGCAGCATCGCCAACCGGCGCGCCGCCAGATCGCTGTCGGCCAGCGTGCCCACCCGCAGCGCCGCATCCACGCCTTCGCGCAGCAGATCGACATAGCGGTCGCCTTCGCTGACCTCCAGTTCGATCTCCGGGTAGCGCTGCAGGAACTCCGGCAGGTGGGGAAACAGCAGGTGCCGGCCCAGCGTGCCATGCACCTCAATGCGCAAGGGGCCGCGCGGCGGCGCGTCACGGAAGGCGGCCTCGGCGTCGTCCATGTCGGCGATCAGGCGTAGACAACGGCCATAGAAGGCCTCGCCTTCCAGCGTCGGCACCACCAGCCGCGTGGTCCGGTGCAGCAGGCGCACGCCCAGCCGCTGTTCCAGCGCCTTGATGGCGTCGGTCACCGTGGCCCGCGGCAGGCCCAGGTCCTCGGAGGCCCGGGTGAAGCTGCGGCGCTCGACGATACGGACGAAGGCGCGCATGCACGTGAAGCGGTCCATTGTTCGGCCATCCGGATGATGTTGGCGGATTATGCAGGATTATCCGAAAGCGCGATTTCGCGAAGATGGCGCTGCGCCACTTCGGCGTGTCCCCGTGGAAGCCACCATGACCCTCTCCCCCGCCCGCTCTGTCGCCTTGGTCACCGGCGGATCCCGTGGCATCGGTGCCGCCATCTCGCGTCGGCTCGCCGCCGATGGCCACGCGGTCGCGATCAACTATGCGGGCCGCCGCGACGACGCCGAAGCCTTGGCGGCCGAACTGAGCGCCGCCGGCGCGCAGGCCATCGCGCTGCAGGCCGATGTGTCCGATCCGCAGGCGGTGCGCCAGCTGTTCGACGCCATCGAAGCCCGTTTCGGCGGCATCGACGTGGTGGTCAACAGCGCCGGGGTGCTGCAGCTGGCACCACTGGCCGATACCGACGACGCCCTGTTCGAGCGGGTGATCGGCATCAACCTCAGGGGCGCCTTCAACGTGCTGCGCGAAAGCGCGCGACGGGTGCGCGACGGTGGCCGGCTGATCACCCTGTCCACCAGCGTGGTCGGCATCCGGCTGGAGAACTACAGCGTGTATGCGGCCAGCAAGGCGGCGGTGGAGACGATGGGCGCAATCCTCAGCAAGGAGCTGCGCGGGCGCAACATCACCGTGAACGCCGTGGCGCCCGGACCGACCGCCACCGATCTGTTCCTGGATGGAAAATCGCCCGAGCTGATCGAGCGGTTGGCGAAGATGAACCCCCTGGAGCGGCTGGGCATGCCGGAGGACATCGCCGGCGCGGTGGGGTTCCTGGCAGGTGCCGATGGCGGATGGATCAACGGCCAGGTGCTGCGCGCCAACGGCGGGATGGTATAGATCGCACAGGTGGCATCCACGCATGGCGCGACGCCCTTGTAGAGCCGAGCCCATGCTCGGCTGCTCTTCGCGCAAAGGCCAGAAGCAGCCGAGCGTGGGCTCGGCTCTACAGGTAGGTCACGCGATGCGCGCCTCGCGGCGGCGATGCACCCAGTAGTACAGCGTCGGCGCGGTGGGGTTCCTGGCAGGTGCCGATGGCGGATGGATCAACGGCCAGGTGCTGCGCGCCAACGGCGGAATGGTGTAGATCGCACAGGTGGCATCCACGCATGGCGCGACGTCCTTGTAGAGCCGAGCCCATGCTCGGCTGCTCTTCGCGCAAAGGCCAGAAGCAGCCGAGCGTGGGCTCGGCTCTACAGGTAGGTCACGCGATGCGGGCCTCGCGGCGGCGATGCACCCAGTAGTACAGCGTCGGCAACACCAGCAGGGTCAGCAGCATCGCCGACAGCAGACCACCGATCACCACCACCGCCAGCGGCTTCTGGGTCTCGGCACCGATCGCATGCGAGGTGGCCATCGGCAGCAGGCCGAACATCGCCAATAGTGCGGTCATCAGCACCGTGCGCAGGCGCTGCAGCGAACCCTGCACCACCGACTGCAGCAGGTCCATGCCCTGCTCGCGCAACTGGGCGAAGCGGCTGAGCATCACCACGCCGTTCAGCACCGCTTGCCCGAACAATGCAATGAAGCCGATTGCCGCCGACACCGACAGCGGAATGCCGGTCAGCCAAAGGGCCAGGATGCCGCCGATCATCGCCAGTGGCACGTTGGCCAGGATCAGCGCGGCGCTGCTGATGTCCTTGAAGGCATCGAACAGCAGCACGAAGATGATCAGCACCGACAGCGGAATCACCCAGCCCAGCCGCTTCATCGCACGCTGCTGGTTCTCGAACTCGCCGGACCACTCCAGCCGATAGCCTTCCGGCAGCTGTACGCTGGCATCCACGCGCTTGCGCATGTCAGCCACCACGCTGCCCATGTCGCGGCCGGCGATGAAGATGCTCACCGCCTTCACCCGCTGTGCGTTCTCGCGCGAGATGTTGATCGCGCCGCTGGCCATGCGGAAGTCGGCCACGTCGGACAGCGTCACCGTGTGGCCATCGCCGATGCCAACCGGCACCGTACGCAGCCGCTGCAGGTCACGATCGGCATCGTCCAGGCGCAGGGTGATGGGGAATCTGCGGTCACCCTCCCACAGCTCGCCGACCTGGCGCCCGCCCAGTGCGGTCTCGATCACTTCGTCGACGTCGCGTACGTTCAGGCCATAGCGCGCGGCGCGGTCGCGGTCGATCTCGATCTGCAGCTGCGGCAATGACCCGTCGCGGTCGATGAAGGCGCTCTCCACGCCCTCCACGCCGCGTACCTGGCCGAGGATCGCCTGCGCCTGCTGGTTCAACACGTCCAGATCCGAGCCGCTGACCTTGATCACCACCTGGCCCTTGATCTGCGAGATGCTCTCCAGGATGTTGTCGCGCACCGGCTGCGAAATCGAGAACTCGGGGCCCGGAATGCGCTGCTCCAGCGTGCGCTGCAGATCGCTCACCAGCTGTCGCTTGTCCACGCCTTTCGGCCATTCCTTCTCCGGCTTCAACGCCACCAGCGCCTCGATCTGGTTGGCGCCCTTGGCATCGGAGCCGTCTTCCGGGCGTCCCAGCTTGGCCACCACCGTCGATACCTGCGGGAACGTGCCGACCAGCTCACGGATGCGCCGCGACTGCTGCTGCGCTTCGCCCAGGCTGGTGCTCGGGTCGAGCGTGGCCGTCAGCCAGATCGATCCTTCGTCCAGCTCGGGCAGGAACTCCGAACCCAGCCGCGTGCCCAATGCCAGCGTGCCGACCAGCAGCGCAACCGCGGTCAGCACTACCGCACGCGGGCGGGCCAGTGCGCGCTCCAGGACCGGCCGGTACCAGCCGGTCAGGCGGTCCATCAGCGGATTGCCGTCGCGCATGCGGTCGCGCCGCAGCCACCAGTAACAGAACAACGGCACCACGGTCAGCGCCAGGATCAGCGCGCCGATCAGTGCCGAGGTCACCGAGTACGCCATCGGCGCGAACATGCGGCCTTCCTGGCGCTGCAGGGTGAAGATCGGGATGTGCGCGGCGATGATGATCAGCATCGAGAAGAACGTCGGCCGGCCCACTTCCGACGCTGCCGAAAGAATGGTCGAGAACCGTGTCTTACGATCGGCCGCAGGTGGCAGCTTCGACAATCGCGAGACGATGTGCTCGGTCACGATCACCGCGCCATCGATGATGATGCCGAAGTCCATCGCACCCAACGACAGCAGGTTGGCCGGCACGCCCCACAGATGCAGGCCAAGGAAGGTCGACAGCAGCGCAAGCGGCATCATCGCCGCCACGATCAGCGCGGCACGGGCGTTGTACAGGAACAGCCACAGCACCAGGAACACCAGCACCGCGCCTTCCAGCAGGTTGCTGAAGACGGTCTTCAGCGTGGTCGAGACCAGCCACGAGCGGTCGTAGAACGGCTCGATGCTGACCCCGGCCGGCAGCTGGTTCGCTTCGATCTCGGCGATGCGCGCATGCAGGGCGTCGAGCACGTCGGACGGGTTCTCGCCCTTGCGCATCAGCACCATGCCGAACACCGCATCGTCGTTGTCATCCTGGCCGACCAGGCCCTGCCGGGGCAGGCCGGTATCGGCGATGCCAGCCAGGTCGCGCACCAGGATCGGCGTGCCACTGCGCTGCGCCACGACCACGTTGCCGATGTCGGCCGGCGAGCGCATCAGACCGACGCCGCGGATCAGGAACTGCTGCTGGCCACGTTCCACGTAGCCGCCGCCTGCGTTCGAGCTGCCCTTCTCCAGCGCCTCGGCGAACTCACCCAGGCTGATGCCGCGGTCACGCAGCTTGTCCAGGTCCGGCTTGACCTGGAACGTACGCGCGAAGCCGCCGAAACTGATCACATCGGCTACGCCCGGCACGGTGCGCAGGCTGCGCTCCATCGTCCATTCCTGCACGGTGCGCAGCTGGGTCGGCGTCAGGTGCGGGCCTTTCAGCACGTACCGGTAGATCTCGCCCACCGCCGAGCTCATCGCCTCCAGCTCCGGCGTCACCCCTTCGGGCAGCTCCACGCCCTGCAGGCGTTCCAGCACCTGCTGGCGCGCGAAGTAATCGTCGGCCTTGTCGTCGAAGGTCAGGATGATCATCGACAGGCCGAATTGCGTATGCGAGAACACCCGCACCGAATGCGGGATGCCGGACAGTGCCACTTCCAGCGGCATCGTCACCTCGCGCTCCACCTCCTCCGCGGCCCGGCCCGGGTGCAGCGATACCACCGTCACCTGGGTGTCGGACACATCCGGAAAGGCTTCCACCGGCAGCACGCGGAACGCGGCAATGCCAGCGCCGATGAACAGCAGCAGCGCCAGCATCACCATCAGCGGCTGGCGCAGGCAATAGGCAATCAGGCGATCGATCATGGCGCGGCATGCCCCGTCCCGGTGCTGGCGGCTGCGGGCGCACTGTCGACCAGCTGCTGCAGCAACAGGCCCCCTTCGACCACCACCCTGGCGCCCTGGGCCAGGCCCTCGCGCACCCACAGGCGGCCATCGCCCAGTTCCTCGGCACGCACGGCGCGGCGCGCGAAGCGGCCCTTGGCCTCCTCCACGAACACCACCTGCTTGCCGTCGATGAGCAGTACCGCAGCATCGGGCAGCGAGACACCGCCCCCGGCCGGCACTGCCACCTGCGCACGCACGTACTGGCCCGCCTTGAAACCGCGCGCACGGTTGTCCAGTTCGGCGCGCGCCTGCACCACGCGGCGTTCGCTGTCGACGAAGTCATCCACGTGCTGCAGGGTCGCCTGCTGCGGCTGCCCATCGGCGCCGGGCACGCTCACCTGCATGCCCGCCTTCAAGCGTCCG
The DNA here is from genome assembly GCF_059370155.1 of Stenotrophomonas sp. YJH_SMC_73. Classification (NCBI taxonomy): domain Bacteria; kingdom Pseudomonadati; phylum Pseudomonadota; class Gammaproteobacteria; order Lysobacterales; family Lysobacteraceae; genus Stenotrophomonas; species Stenotrophomonas sp. YJH_SMC_73. The sequence goes on from NZ_JCAFTJ010000003.1 coordinate 273,546, forward strand.
GCCAGGCTCTCCGGTACATCCAGCAGCAACCACAGGCGGTCAGGATCGCCAATCATCGCCAGCGGCTGTTCGCTGTCGGGGCTGACTGCCATGCCCGGGCTCATCCGCCGCTCCACCAGCACGCCATCAATGGGTGCGCGCAGCGGCAGCCGTTGGTCGACGTGCTGGCCGTTGCCATACGCTCTGGCGAAGGCGGTCGCGCGCGCGTGATCGGCCTGGCTGCCGGCGAAGCTGGCCTCGGCCTCGTCCAGTTCACGGCCCGACGCCACCCCTGCCGCGTGCAGTTCGCGGGTGCGGTCCAGTTCCCGGCGTGCCAGCTGCAGCTCGGCACGGCCACGCACGCCGTCCGCCTGCGCCTGGCCGAACTCGGGCGAGGTGATCCAGGCGATCACCTGGCCGGCCTTCACCTTCTGCCCCGGTTGCGCCTCGATGCGCGCCACCTGCCCCGCCAGCGGGGTGCGCAGCGCGCTGGAGCGGGTCTCGTTCCAGACCACCCGGCCCGGCAGCTGCAGGCTGGCGCTGGCACCGGCGGTCACCCGCTCGCTGCGCAGCACATCCAGCTGGCGGCTGCCGGCCGGAAACAGGATCTGGCCGGCACTGACCTGCGGCGCATCCTCGGTATACGACGCCGGTTCGCGACCGCAGCCGCCCAGCAGGGCCAGCGCCAGCAGGGCCGGCAGCATGGCATGTCGCGCCCGCGGGCGATGGGCGACGGTGGACTTCATCGGGACTCTCCTTCAGCAACGGATGTGGCCGCTTCCCAGCGCGCCAGGGCAATGGCATGGTCGGCACGCGCATCAATCAGCGCGGCCTCGAACTCGCGCCAGCTGCGGCGCGCGTCGAGCAGATCGGTCAGGCTGGCGGCGCCACGGCGATAGGCCAGTTCGATGCCCTCCACCGCCTTGCGCGCAGCGTCGGACTGCAGCCCCTCGTAGTCGCTGCGGCGCTGCGCGGCAGACTGCACGCTGGCCTGCAGCTGGTCCAGTTCAGCGTGTGCTTCGCGCTGCAGCAGCTGCAGTTCCAGCGCGGCGCTGTCCCGGTCGGCCTCGGCACGCTGGATCGCGCCGCGTGCGCGCGACGGGCCGCCCAGCGGAATGGTCAACGACACGCCCCAGGTGACACCGCTGATATCGGTGGGCTCGCGCTCGGCCTCCACACCCAGCTGGATGTCGCGGTGGCGCTCGCTACGTGCCAGGGCCACGCCAGCGTCGGCGGCGGCCAGGCGCGAGCGTGCCGCGCGCAGATCGGCACGCTGCTGCGGATCGAACGCGCGCACCTTGGCCACGCTGCTGGCATCCGGCCAGGGGTCATCGGCACTGAGGTCGCGGCTGTCATCGCTGCCGAGCAGCAGGCCCAGCGCATGCCGCGCGTCACGCAGATCCAGGGCCGCCTCGCGCGCCGCATCGGCCACCGCCAGATGGTCCACCGCCATCCGCGCGCGATCCACCGGCGCCATCGCCCCGGTGGCCACCTGCTTGTCGGCCGCCGCCATCTGTTCGGCCGAACTCTGGCGGTTGGCCTCGGCAATCTGCGCCCGCTCCTGCGCGCCCTTCAGGCCGAAATAGGCTTCATGCAGTGCCACCTGCTGCCGGCGGCGGGTATCGAGCATGTCCAGCCCGGCCACTTCCAGCAGTGCGTCCGCCTGGCGGATGCGCAATGCGCGCTTGCCACCGCGCTCCCAGGTCCAGCCCAGGCCCAGCGTGCTGTCCACCCGCTTGTCCTGCCAGCGCCCCGGGCCGATGCCGTGCTTCGGGCTGATCTTGCTGCTGCCGATCGACAGCTCGGCCGCTGGCCGCAACGCAGCGGTCAGCGCATCGCCCTGCACCCCACGCAGTTCCAATGCCGCCGCGCGCAGGTCCGGGTTGTGCGCTTCCATTGCACGCTGTGCATCCTGCAAGGACAGCGCCGAAGCCGCAGGCGCGCACGAAAGGGCGGCCAGCAGGGCCGCAAGACGACGGGAGAAATTCATGCACGTCACGGTAAGGTGACGCACTTGCGCCAAACTTGCCCCAACCTTGCACGAAGCTTGCAATGCGAATCCTGCTGATCGAAGACGACGCCGCCCTGGCCGATGGACTGATCCGCGCCCTGCAGGGCGCCGGCCATCTGTGCGACCACCTTTCGCGCGGGCTGCACGCGCCGGCTGCACTGGCCAGCGCGCCGTATGACGTGATGGTGCTCGATCTTTCATTGCCCGACGTCGATGGCCTCGACCTGCTCTCGCGCCTGCGCAACGACGGCGTCACCCTGCCGGTGCTGATCCTCACGGCGCGCGATGGCGTGGAGGACCGCATCCTCGGCCTTGACCGCGGTGGCGACGACTATCTCGCCAAGCCGTTTGCACTGGGGGAACTAGAAGCCCGCCTGCGTGCGCTGTCGCGTCGCCGCAGCGACGCACCGGCGCACAAGCGGTTGGGCCGTTTGTGCTTCGACAGCATCCGCAATGAAGTGCAGGTGGAAGGCCAGCGCATCGAACTGACCGCGCGCGAGCTGTCGCTGGTCGAGGCACTGATGCAGCATCCTGGCCGCACCGTCACCAAGCAGCGCCTGTTCGACGCGCTGTACAGCTGGGATCACGAGGCCAACCTGTCAGTGATCGAAGTGCATGTCAGCCGCCTGCGCCGCAAGCTGGAACAGGCGCGCGCCGGCGTCGGCATCCGCATGCTGCGTGGCCTGGGCTATCGGCTGGAAGCCGGTGGTGACTGAGCGTGTGCACAGCCTGCGTGGCCTGCTGCTGCGCCGCCTGTGGCTGCCCCTGCTGGTGCTGCTGCTGTGCAGCGCGATCGGTTCATTCGCGTTGGCCCGCTTCTATGCCGGCCAGGTCTATGACCGCTGGTTGCTGGACTCGGCGATGTCGTTGTCCGAGCTGGTGAAGGTGCAGGACGGGCGTGCCTCGATCGAGATCACGCCCGCGGTGTCGCGCATGTTCACCTGGGATACCGCTGACGAAGTGCATGGCGAAGTGGTCGACGCTGCGGGCGGGCGCCTGTATGGGGACCTGCCCGAAGCGCTGCCCCGCCCCGCGATCGCTGCCGGCAGCGACGATGCCGTCTACTACGACGCGCGCCTGCGTGGGCAGCCGGTGCGCATGGTCGAGGTCGTGGTCAGCGCTGGGCCGGGCCATGATATCCGCCTGCGCGTGGCCGAGACGCTGCGCAAGCGGCACCGGCTGGAGCGCAAGCTGCTGCTGGCCAGCATCCCGTTCCAGGCCGCGATCCTGGCGCTGGCCGCGTGGCTGGCCTGGTCCGGTACCGGCGCGGCTGCACGCCATGCCAACCAGGTGGCGCGGCGGCTGGCCAGCCCGCGTCCGGACCCGCTGGCGCCACTGGAGCCCGCGCAGGAAGCCCCACGCGAACTGTGGCCGGCGGTCGAAGCCTACAACGCACTGCTGCAACGGCTGGACGCGATGCAGGCCGCGCAACGGCGCTTCGTCAGCAATGCGGCGCACCAGCTGCGCACGCCGCTGGCGGCAATGCAGGTGGAGCTGGAGAGCTCACTCCGCCAACAGGATCCGCAGGCCCAGCAGCTGGCGCTGTCCGGCACGCTGGCCGGGCTGGCACGGCTGCAGCACCTGGTCAACCAGCTGCTGATGCTCAGCCGCTCGGAAGATCCACAGGGCAGCGCACTGCCGCTGCAGCCGCTGGATCTGGCCGCGTTGGCACGGGGCGTGGTCGAGCGCTACGCCGACCGTGCGTTGGTGGCGGGCGTGGACCTGGGTTACGACGGACCCGACGACGGCGTGAAGGTACAGGGTGATCCGCAGTTGCTGCGCGAGGCGCTGGGCAACCTGCTCGACAACGCGCTGCGCTACGGCGCCGTGCCCGGTGTGATCACCCTGGGACTACAGCGGGATGCCGAGGGCGTGCAGGTGTGGGTGGACGATGACGGTACAGGTATCGCCGAAGCCGAGCGCGCGCGCGTCACGGAACGGTTCTACCGGGCCAGCAGCGAGGGAGATGGCTGCGGGCTGGGGCTGGCGATCGTGGCCGAGATCGCGCAGCGGCATGGCGCCATATTGATGATCGAAACGGCGCCGCTCGGTGGCGCCCGCGTCGGGTTGCGTTTCCGTTGACCTTTGTCGAATTGCCCTTGTAGAGCCGAGCCCATGCTCGGCTCAGGCACCGTGCCAAAAGCAGCCGAGCATGGGCTCGGCTCTACAGGTTCCAGGTCACCCGTGAAGCGTGCCGGCCAAGGTCGGCACCTACCACGTGCGCATCACCGGCTCATCGAATACGGCGCCTGCGCGTCCTGCCCCGGCCAGTCCTTGTTCGGCTCGGCCTGCATGCTGAAGCGCAGTTCGCCGCCAGCCAGGATCTCGTCATGGCGCAGGAAGGTGCGCTGCAGCGGCTTGCCGTTGAGGCTCACGCGGCCCACATAGGTGTGTTTGTCATCCAGGCCCTCGGCCACGATGGTGAACGTCTTGCCGTTCGGAAGACGCATCGCGGTCTTCGGCAGGAACGGACGGCCCAGGATGTACTCGCCCGAGCCCGGCGCCACCGGGTAGAAGCCCAGCGCGGTGAACACATACCAGGCCGACATCTGGCCAACGTCATCATTGCCGGCCAGGCCATCGGGGCGGTCGGCATACTGGGTGTCCATGATCTGCTTCAACCGCGCCTGGGTGCGCCATGGCTGGCCCGCGTACGAATAGAGGTAGGCCACGTGGTGGCTGGGCTCGTTGCCGTGCGCATACCAGCCGATCAGGCCGGTGATGTCTTCCATGTGCTCGAAGATCGATGGATCCACCTTGGCGTTGAACACCTCGTCCAGGCGCGCGAGCAGCTTGTCGCTGCCACCGTGGGCTGCCGCCAGGCCGGCAACGTCCTGCGGCACGTACCACGAGTACTGCCAGGCGTTGCCCTCGGTGTAGTCGGTGCCGTAGCCGCTGGCGCTGGGGTCGAACGGCGTACGGAAGCTGCCATCGCGCTTGCGCGCGCGCATGAAGCCGGTGTCCTTGTCGAACGCGTTGCGCCAGTTACCCGCGCGTTTGTCGAAGGTGGCCGCGATATCGGCCTTGCCCATCGCCTGCGCCATGCGTGCGATGGTCCAGTCATCAAAGGCGTACTCCAGCGTCTTGCTGGCCGCTTCGCCTTCCTCGTCGATCGGCACATAGCCCAGCTCACGGTACTGCGCGATACCGTCATACGGGCCGTAATTGGCGGTCTCGACCATCGCCTTCAATGCCTTGTCGGCGTCGAAGCCACGAATGCCCTTCACGTAGGCATCGGCGATCACCGGCACGGCGTGGTAGCCGATCATGCACCAGTCTTCCAGGCCATGGAACGACCACACCGGCAGCATGCCGTACGGACTGTGCTCATGGTGGGCCAGCATCGAATTGACGAAGTCGCTGTTGCGCTTCTCCGGCTGCACCAGCGTCAGCAGCGGGTGCAGCGCGCGGTAGGTGTCCCACAGCGAGAACGTCGAATAGTGCGTGAAGCCGTCGGCCTTGTGCACCGCGTTGTCCGAACCGCGGTACTGGCCATCGGCGTCCATGAACAGCGTCGGCCCCAGCATCGTGTGGTACAGCGCGGTATAGGCACTGCGCCGCGCATGCTCGGGGGCATCGATATCGAGTACCGACAGCGCCTGCGTCCAGTCCTGCTTCGCCTGCGCACGCACCCGATCGAAGTCGAAGTCGGCCACTTCCGCGTCGAGGTTGGCGATGGCACCGGCCTCACTGACCGGCGAGATGGCTACCTTCACCACCAGCGGTGCGTCGAGCTTGCCGAATGCGAACGTGCCGACCAGCTGGCGACCCTCGATCTGTGCGCGCTGCGCCGGGTCCTTCTCGCCCGGCGGCGGGAAGCCCTTGTAGACGATGTCCTGCTCGGTGTTATGCAGTTCATGGCCAGCCAGCGAGCGCGAAAAGCGCATCGCGAAGAACAGCTGGCGGCCCGGCGCCCAGCCGCGCGTCTCGCGGAAGCCGGTCACCGTGCCATCGGCGCGCACCCGCACCCGCGACCACAGCACCTTGCCCGGGTAGTCGTACATGCTGGTACGCATGTCCAGCAGCACCTTGGCGTCGGCACCTTTGGGGAAGGCATAGCGGTGCACGCCCACGCGCGCACTGGTGGTCAGCTCGGCACGCACCTTGTAGTCGTCCAGGGTGACCGCGTAGTAGCCCGGCTCGGCCTTCTCGTCAGCGTGGCGGAACCGTGAGGCGTAACCGCTGCGCGGCTTCTCCGGATCGCCGCGCTCCAGCCCGGGGTTGCCGGTGAACGGCATCAGCAGGATGTCGCCCAGGTCCGAATGCCCGGTGCCGGAAAAATGCGTGTGCGAGAAACCGACGATGCTGCTGTCGTCGTAACGGTAGCCCGCCGCCCAGCCATAGGCCTTTTCGCGCGGCTGGATGCGCGTGTCCGGGCTGAGCTGGACCATGCCGAACGGCACCGTCGCCCCCGGGTAGGTATGGCCTTCCCCGCCGGTACCGATGAACGGGTCGACCGAGCCATAGGCGCGTTCGGCGGCGGATTTCGACGGAGCCGCCAGCACCGCCCCGGAGGCAAGCATGGCGGTCGCGACGAAAGCGATCAGGAGACGACGGTCCAGCGTGGGCATCGGCATTTGGATCGATTCAGGTGGTAGTCGGATCCTAGCACCGGCCCTGCCCTGTCGCATGCTGCAGTGCGGCCGCCGGAACCGGCACGATGCTTTGCACGTAATTGCATGGCCGCGCGACGAATCACCTCATAGCCTTCCGGTCTCCCGCTTCCCGATCGGTGCCGATACGGCAATGGATGTCCAGACATGCACTTCTGAAAGACCGCGCCTTCCGAACGGGACAAAGCGAGACAAACCATCAATTGGTGCGCAGCGCCTCGATCTGCCCAGGATTGCGCCGCGGCGGACATCCCGCTGCCGGGATTGGAACCCCCGGATGAAACTGAAGATCTGCCTGTCATGACTATGGCGGGCGCTGCGTGTGGCCGTCTGGCCATCGGAGTTCTTCTTCAGTCTCTCCGGGTTCCAAGCACGCATCGCCCGCCACCCTTGCGGTGGCCCTCGCACCCAAGGAGTTCCCGCATGAAACACACGCGTCCGCTCAGCCCGGCCATGGAGTCGCTCTTCCAGCGCATCGAACATGCCCTCAACAGTGCAGAAGGCATGGCCATCCTCATCGGCGAACAGTACGGCCCCGAGCCGAAACCTCCCGCGCCAATGGGCTACGACGCCAGGCAGATCGCCAACGCGATGGTCATGCTGAGCCAGCATGGGCGGTGCCTGTTGCAGAAGCTGCGTGCGGAAGCGGAAAAGGTGACCTATCACTAGCCCGCCCTGCAGCCGAGCCTGCTCGGCGCCGTGCTCACCGCACGCAGCGATTGCTGCCCTCAATCTGGCAATGCGTCCTGCAAGGTGGCGAGGTCGGCGCTGTCGACCGGCCTCACCACGCGCGCCACTTCCTGGCCGTCATGCAGCAACACCGCGGTGGGCCACAGCTTTACCTTGAACGCACGCCCCAGCGGCTTTCCCTTGCCATCCTCGATCTTCCAATGCACAAGATCGTGGGCGTCCACAAACGCCTGGAGTGCGGGCTGCGCGGCCTGGCAATGGCCACACCAGGGTGCACCGAACTCCAGCAGCTGCCAGCCCGCTTGGGCTTCCACGTCCGCGCCTGCAGGCTCCGCCGCCGGGTAGTCACGCATGAACGGCATGCCGGTTACGCCGCCAGCGCTTTCTGGATATCCACCAGCGGGGCGTTGGTCAGGTCCTTGGCGATATCGCCCAGCAGACGCGCCTGGACCTCCTTGTGCAGCAGCGGGCGGATACGGCCCAGCGTGGTCGGGTCTGCCACCAGCACCAGGTGTGCATAGCGGTTGTTGAGCGCATCTTCGTTCAACTGCTCCGCCACCTGCTTGGCGAACGTCGCCTCGTTGAGCTGCGCAATGGACATGTCCTTCGGCACCGCGCCGGCCGGGCCCTGACCAGAGACGCCCTGCTCGCTGATGTCCTGCAGGCGCAGCTCACCTTCCTGCTTCAACGCCAGCTGATGTTCGCTGCCGACGTTGGTGAACACGCGGGCCGAACCGCCATCGGCGACGATGATCAACGTGCCTTCGGGAATGCGACGGGTCATGCGATGCTCCTTCTCGATTGCGTCCAGCGCTACCGTAGACAGCGTCGCGTGAGCGCTGCGGCCAGAGTTCGTTCAACACTTGTCATTGCATGCCGCGCGGATGAACAGGCGCGATGGAACACAGCGTGCAGATCAGTCCGCTTCGCTGCATGCTCACGCCGATGCCGCTATGATGAACGAATGATCGACACGACCCACTACGTGACGGGCGCACCTGTTACGTGGGAAGCACTGCCGACCGGCGCTTCGCTTGCCACGATGGCTCCCGCCCTGCCGTTCCACCGCCTCGCGCTGGATCCTGGCGGATGACGCCCGCAGGCCCTCGGCCTGCACTCCCCACGCTGCTGTGACCGCCGGCCGCTGATTGCGCGACCGCTGTGATCCCGTTGCTGCGTTTCCGCCGTTGCGGCGGTGCTTTGCGGTGCGCATGGCGCCGTGCCTGCACACATTCTCCGGCCCCCACGCCACTCACCGATGCCCCTGCGCCACCTGCGCCTGCATCGCCGTTTCCGATTTCCGGGACCTACCTCACCGCTCATTTCCCCTCTTCTGCCTACAAGGGAGCCCCCATGCAGGACACCCCCGATGCACATGCCCATTTCGGCTGGTTCAAACGCCGCCGCCACCTGAAGGTCGATGAGATCACCGTCGTCGACAAGCCCATGCTCAAGCGCGCCGTCGGCGCGGCCGCACTCGGCAATGCCATGGAGTGGTTCGACTTCGGTGTCTACGGCTATCTGGCCGTCACCATCGGCCAGGTGTTCTTCCCCTCCAGCAACCCCACCGCGCAGGTGATCGCTGCGTTCGCCACCTTCACCGTGGCGTTCCTGGTGCGGCCACTGGGCGGCCTGGTGTTCGGCCCCCTGGGTGATCGCTACGGCCGCCAGAAAGTGCTGGCGTTCACCATGATCCTGATGGCGCTGGGCACGTTTGCCATCGGCCTGATTCCCGCCTACGAGCGCATCGGCATCTGGGCACCGGTGCTGTTGCTGCTGGCGCGCGTGGTGCAGGGCTTCTCCACCGGCGGCGAATACGGGGGCGCGGCCACCTTCATCGCCGAGTATTCCACCGACCGCAACCGCGGCCTGATGGGCAGCTGGCTGGAGTTCGGCACGCTGGGCGGCTACATCGCCGGCGCCGGCACCGTCACCGCGCTGCACATGCTGCTGAGCAGCGAGCAGATGCTGGACTGGGGCTGGCGCATTCCGTTCCTGGTGGCCGGCCCGCTGGGCCTGCTCGGCCTGTACATGCGCATGAAGCTGGAGGAAACCCCGGCGTTCCGCGCCTTCGCCGAGGAAGCCGAGAAGCGCGAGCACGAGCGGCCGGGGCTGGGCGCGCTGTTCCAGGTGCATGGCCGCCAGCTGCTGGTGTGCATGGGCCTGGTGCTGGTGTTCAACGTGACCGATTACATGCTGCTGACCTACATGCCCAGCTACCTCAGCGTCACGATGGGCTATGCCGAGAGCAAGGGCCTGCTGCTGATCATCATCGTGATGCTGGTGATGATGCCGCTGAACATCGTCGGCGGGTTGTTCAGTGACCGGCTGGGCCGGCGCCCGATGATCATCGGTGCGTGCATCGCGCTGCTGGTGCTGGCCATTCCGTGCCTGCTGCTGGTCGGTAGCGGCAACGACGGGCTGATCTTCCTCGGCCTGATGCTGCTGGGGCTGGCGCTGGTGTGCTTCACCAGCTCGATGCCGTCCACGCTGCCGGCGCTGTTCTACACCCCGGTGCGCTACAGCGCGCTGTCGATCGCCTTCAATGTGTCGGTGTCGCTGTTCGGTGGCACCACGCCGCTGGTGACCGCGTGGCTGGTGGAGCGTACCGGCGACCCGCTGGTGCCGGCCTATTACCTGATGGGCGCGGCGGTGATCGGCCTAGTAACCATGCTGTTCGTGAAGGAAACCGCCGGCCTGCCGCTGCGCGGTTCACCGCCAGCGGTTGGCAGCGACAAGGAAGCAGCCGCGCTGTTGAAGAGCGATGTGCCGGTGACGGTGGACCCGACCTTGCCGCCGCTGCCGGACGTTGCCGAGCCCGAGCAGGCGAAGCCGGCGTTGTAGAGCCGAGCCCGTGCTCGGCTGACTTCCAGGGGATCAGCCGAGCATGGGTTCGACTCCGCACCCCGTGCGGCATCAATCACCCGGGGTGTCCAATTCCATCGCGCGCATCACGATGGGCTTGGCCCAGCCCGGCGTGTGCAACAGGTCGGCCACTGCGACCGGGTAATGCAGCTGGCCTGCAGCCATGGCCAATACCGGCAGCGGCACCACGCAGCCGTCGGCATCGGCCGGCGCGCTGTTGTCGTAGACATGCAGCTCGGCCAGGTGCGGCAGCAGCTCCAGCAGATTTGCGCGCGCCGAATCGAAACGCGCGTGGATCTTCTCCAACGGAATATCGTGGCCACCGGCGGCCACCCGCGCGGCCACACGGGCGACGTGCAGCCCGACATCGGCCAGCCCACAGAACCAGATCGCCACCTGGTGCCGCTCGCAGGCCTCACGCAGCAGACGCGGAATGGTGTTGCCACCGAGCGTGGTCTCGAAGGCGAAGTCGGTGCCATCGGCCATGGCCTGGCGCAGGCGGCGGGTGCCTTCCTGCCAGGCCTCGGCATTGGCGTCCGGCAGCGGCCAGCCGGCGTCGACCAGGCGGCGGGTGAACGAGTCCGGGTTGAACCAGCTCAGCCCTTCGGCGTCCAGCCAGGTGCCCAGCAGCGAACTCTTGCCGGCGCCATTGACACCGGCCAACGCCAGGATGCGTCCCATCGATCAGAGCGGACGGCCAAGGGTGACCTTGCGGCCGCGCCGGATCGGCTGGCCCAGCACCTTGCCCAGCCCTTCCCCGCGCTGCAGCCCGGCCAGGGTCTGGTCGAACTCGCTGCGCAGGCGCTGCAGCTCCTCGCTGCGCTCACCGGCATCACCGCCGGCGGCCTTGGCCAGCAGTTCCTGGTAGGTGCGGATGTCCACGATCACCGCTTCCGGGTGGTTGTGGTTGGTGATGACCAGCGCCTGCTTTTCGCGCACGGTGCGCATCAGGCTCGGCCAGCCCCGGGTCTTCACCGATGAGGCCGGGGCCTTCTCGAGGCCAGGCAGATCCAGCGGCAGGGTCATGGCACGGCTCCAGGCGGGGTGGATGAGCGACACTATACCCAATTTGGCCAAATTGGGGATAAATCCCCTTTTACCGCAGGGGCGCGGTGTCCGGAGCGTCGGTCTGCAGCAGGCTGTCGCGTTCGCGCAGCGGGAAGCGGATCCACGCATCCAGCCCCTGTGGGCCAAAGTGCAGCTCGCCGCTGCCAGCCAGCTCGTAGGGCACGCGCTGCTCGATCAGCGCCCGGCCCAGGCCGCGCTGGCGTGGCATTTCCCAGCCCTCCACGTCGGCATGGCGCTCGCACCAGTGCAGGCCCAGCCACGGTTCTGCGTCCTGCACCTGCAGATGCCAGGACACCTCGATCCGCCCCGCCTCGCGCGCGGCCGCGCCGTAGCGCAGCGCGTTGCTCGCCAGCTCATGGATGGCCAACGACAGCACCTCGGCCGCTTTCGGTGGCAGCAGCACGTCCTCACCGTGCAGTTCGCACAGGCCCGTGCCCGGCATCTGCGCCGACACTTCCTCTTCGATCATCCCGCGCAGGCAGACCCCGGCATTGCCGCCGCGGGTCAGCAAGCTCTGCGTGCGCGCCAGCGACATCAAACGCCCGCACAGCCGCTCGGCGTACTCGTCCACGCTGGCCACGGTGCTGCGCGTCCGCCAGGCAAGGGCATGGATGGTGGACATGATGTTGCGGACCCGGTGCTGCAGTTCGGCCAGCAGCACCGCCTGGCGCTCGGTGGCGCGCTTGAGGTCGTCGATATCCACCGCAATGGCGAACACCCCGGTCACCTCGCCGTCTGCATCGCGCAGCGGCGCAGCGGCGACGCGTGTCCAGCGGGCGCGCCCGTCGTCATGGATGAACTGGAACTCCAGGCCAGGGACCACCGTCTCCCCCCGCAGGGCGCGGGCGATGGCGAAATCATGGGGCTCGATGCGCGAGCCGTCGGGGTGCCATCCCTGCCAGCGGTAGTGGTTGGGACGATCAGTGGACGGCACCTTGCCGGTGGGCAGATAGGTCCGCATCCGGTCGTTGGACAGTTGCAGTCGGCCTTCGGCATCGACAATGCAGACGCCCACCGGCAGCACCTTGAATGCCAGCGCCAGGCGCCGGTCGCTCTCACGGCGCTTCTGCTCCTCGCGCTCGCGGGCCGCCTGCGCGACATGCGCGGCGGTCGTTTCGAACATGGTGACAAGCACACCGTTGATGCGCCCTTCCTCACCGCGGATGGGGCTGTAGGTGATGGTGAACCAGACATCCTCCAGCCGCCCCCGCCGCGCCAGCGGATAGAGCTTGTCCTCATAGGTGATGGTCTCGCCCTGCCACACCCGCTGGTAGATCGGGCCGTTGATGTGCCAGACCTCAGGCCAGCACTCGCGGGTGGGCTGGCCAAGCCCGCCCGGATGCTTGTCGGCGAGGATCTCGGCATAGCCATCGTTGTAGAGCTGCACCAGCTGCTCGCCCCACAGCACGATCATCGGGAAGCCGTGGGCCAGCATCAGGTCGACAGTGGCGCGCAGGTGCGGCGGCCATCGCTCGATCGCACCCAGTGGCGTGCCTGACCAGTCGTGGCGGGCAATACGGGCGGCCATGCCGTCATGGCGCGCATGCGCCTGCAGCGGCGGCGGCATGCCCGCCGGGCGCTCAACGGCCGGGAGACCCTGGATGCGGTGTGACATGCCGCGCAATCAGGCGATGCCCGCAGCAGCCTGCGGCCCTGCCACCAGCCGTGCCAGCTGCTGCACCAGTGCCTCGATGTGATAGGGCTTGGTACAGCGGGGCGCGCCAGCGAAGCGGCTGGGCAGGTTGTCATCGTAGCCGGAGGTCAACATGAACGGCGTGCCGGCGTCCGCCAAGCGGTCGGCCAAGGGGTAGACCAGTTCACCCCCCAGGTTGATGTCCAGCAGGGCGACATCGATGGGGTTCTCATCGACCAGACGCCCCAGCGCCTGCAGGTCACCGGCCGGTCCCACCACCTGCGCGCCCTTCAGTTCCAGATAGTCCACCAGGAACATCGCGATGGCGAATTCATCTTCCGCCACCAGCACCCGCAGCCCTTTCAGGCCCTCTGGCTTGTTGCCCGCTTCCAGCACGACCCGCGCTCCTCGATACACGCGGCGCACCTCTGCCGCAACGCCTGCAGGATGCGCGAAACGGGCTACAAGGGCGCGTGATGATCGATGAAGATCGCCGCCACGGCCCGTTCACCCAGGCATTGCAGCGGCGCGTTCAGAACGCACGCTCCCATTTCAGGCTGAGCAGGCTGCGGTCGTGGCTGTACAGCCAGCCGACGTTGCTGTCGATGCGGGCGTAGCGCAGGCCCAGGCTGGGCACCAGCCCGGCCACCGCCAGCCGCTCGCTGCGCACGATGGCGATCAGGTTCTGTTCGTCGTCCTGCCTGCGCGCCTCCAGCAATGGACTCCAGGCGTCGTAGTCGCGGCGGCGCAGCGACACGAACACCGTGGCCGTGGTGCCGCTCCACTGCCGCGCCGCGCCCAGCCGCAAGCCGCGCTGGCGGTAGCCGTTGGCCGGGTCGGCAGCGCTGCTGCCGGTGACATCCAGCCCGGCGAAGACCGTCCAGCGCGGACTGAGCGCGCGGAACCAGGTGGCATACACCGATACCAGCTCGCCGTCATAATTGCTGGCCAGGCCCTGCTGACGATACCGCTGGCGCTTCCAGTCGGCCTCCAGCTTGAGCAGGCTGCGTGCATCCGGGGCGTACTGCCATTCGCCGTGCACGCCACTGCCGCCCTGCAGCGCATGGTTGCCCAAGCCCTGGAGGTCATAGCCGGGGGCAAGCAGCACGGTCTGCCGCGCACTGCGCCAGCTGTAACCTGCCTGCACATTGGCATTGAGCTCGTTGTAGGCACGGTGCCCGCGCCATGCCTGACCGAAGGCGAGACCGCGCACGTACAGCCCATGATGCCCGTCGAGGACCCAGCGCCGTTCCAGGCTGGCGTCGTAGTCGAGGCCCCCTGCGTGCTGGGCGTCGGGCAGTTTCCGTTCGATGAGGCAGGCGTCGCCTACGCCGAACAGGCAGGTGCGGCTGGCCGAGCTGCGGTTGATGTTGTCACTCCATGCGGGGCCGGCGGACAGCGCGCCTTTCCAGCGCTGGCGCGCCTGCAGGGCACCCAGGTAACCGTCCACGCGCGCGCGGACGCCGGCCGTGGCCGGATCATCAGCATTGATGCCTGCAGCGATGGCCGTGAACAGCGCGACCGCATCGCGATCACGCTGGTCTTCCGCATAGACACGTGCCAGCTCGAGACGGGCCGGCAGGAAATCCGGCTGCGCCGCCAGCAGCGCTTCGTACTCCTTCGCCGCGCGACGATGGTCGCCGGCCACGCGGGCCAACGCCCCCTGCGCGTAATGGCGCAGCAGCGGGTCATGCCCCGGCAGTTCGATGTACTCCTCGAGGAACGCCGCGGCGACCCGCCATTGCTGATGCTGCAGTGACAGGTAGAGGGCCTGGCCGAGATCGTCGACGCTGCGCTCCACGCGCAGCGTCCTGCCGTCGATGGTGATGGTCGGCCGCTCCGACTCGGCCTGTTGCAGGCGCTGCCGGTCCTGCTGCTGGTGGCGCAGTTCGCTGCCCTGTTCAAGCACGCGGCGCAGATCGTCCTGCTGGGCGCGCACATCAGCGGCAGCCAACAGCAGTACGACAAGGAAGGTGGAATGGCGCATGGTCGATCCGTGGTGGTGCATGCAGCGGCCGAAGCAGGGACTGGCGGATCGCGGCTTGTCCCTGCCCTGCCCCGTCAGGGGCGTGGCGATCAGTTCTTGCTGCCGCCGAAGGCGGTGTCGTACTGGCTGTTGCCGGCGAACGTGGCGATACCGGCGAGCGTGGCCGCATTGGCGCCGAAGAACTGGCCCTGGCTGTTGCCGGTGACCGAGCCGTTGGCCACGGCGGTGCCGGCGAAGGATGCATCGGCGCTGTTGATGTTGGCGCTGATCGCCAGGGTCTGGCCACCACCGGTCAGGCCGCCGGTCAGCTTGCCAGTGCCGAAGTTCGCCGCGAAGGTACCGCTGAGCAGGTTGCTGCCATTGAACCGGTTCAGGCCGGCCACCGCGTAGGTGGCGGTACCGCTGGGCAGGGTGGTGCCGGCGCGGTCGCCAGCGAAGTACACCTGGCGGTTGTTGAAGCCACCCGCAGCGCCGTCCTTGGACCATTCGCCGAACCACACATCGCCACTGCCCACCTTGACGAAGTTGAAGTGGCCCATGCCGGAATGGCTGCCCGGCGTACCGGTGATCGGCATGGCCAGGGTACGGACGGTAACGCCGTTGACGGTGGTCGGGGCCGAGTAGGCCGCCAGCCCCTGGAAGTCGACCGGCTTGCCGTTGGAGACGGTGCCGACGCCGATGCCGGCCTTGCCTGCGCTGTGCGGGCCGCCGTTGACTTCGGAGGCACCGACCTTGACGTACAGCTGCGAATCGGTGGCCGGGCTGGCCGCACCGACGATGTCGGCGGCCTGGGCGGCACCGGCCAGGGCGAAGGTGGCGGCCATGGCCAGTACGGAACGGGAGATCATCTTCATGGAACTACTCCTTGGGTTGAGGGAACAACGGGTACAACAACGAGGCAGGTCATCAGAAGCGCGCAGTGACACCGAGCTTCAGCGTGCGCCCCGGCGCCGGCAGCGTGGAGCGCGTGGCCGGGTCGACGTAGTAGCGGTTGCCGAGGTTGGTGCCGACCAGCTCGACGCTGGTGTGGTCATTGAAGCGCCAGCGCGCGTAGGCATCGACGGTGGTGATGTTTCCCCAGGTGAACGGCACGTTCTGCCAGATCAGGCCACCGCTGCCGGCGTACAGGCGATCACGGTAGGCCTGCAGGTCCGGGTTCTGGTGGCGCCGGTAATGCACGATGCGGCTGCCCAGCTCCAGGCGCTCATCGAACAGCCGGGTGCCCAGCGACACGTTCACCGACAACCGGGGAATGGCCTGGGTCAGCAGGTAGCCACTGACGAAGCCGTCCTGCACGCAGTTGGGCACCTTGCCGGCCAGCGCATCGAGCTGCACCGCCATGCTTTCGTCGCAGACCTTGTTTTCCAGCGTACGGGTGATGCCCAGGTCGGTGAAGAAGCGCCGGTTGTCGAACCGCGCCTGCAACTCCAGGCCGCGGATGCGCTGCTTGTCCAGGTTGTCGAACAGGAAATTGCCGTCGCGCTCGATCACGTTGCGGGTCTTGTGCACGTAGTAGGCCAGCTTCACGTCGGCATCGGCGGTGTTGCCGAACAGCGCCGACAGGTTGTGCACGTAGCCCACTTCGAAGTTGTAGGCGTGCTCGGGCTTGAGCGGGTACAGCGGGTTCAGGCTGCTGGAGAACGCGATGGTGCTCTCGAACATGCTGGGGAAACGCACCGCCTCGCTGTAACGGGCATAGGCGCGCGCATTGGGCGAGAAATGCGCGGTGGCCGAGAAGGTCGGCAGCCAGGCATGGTCGCGCCTGCGCTCGTTGCGCCCGGATACCGTCTGCGACCGCCCGCTCTGGATGCTGCACAGGATCTGCGCGCCCTGCACCGGCAACAGCCCGGGAATGGCCGCCACCTGACCATTCAGGCACGGGTTGCTGGCACGGCTGTAGTTGCCGTCCGCATCCGGCAGCCACGGAATGCTGTGCTCCACCGCCACCGGCGTCTCGTACCTGCTCAGCAGGCCCTTCAGCAGATCATCAACGATGAAGCCCATGCCGATGCTGTCCCAGAACGCGCGCTGCGACTCGATGGCGTCGATCTCGCCCTGCAGGCTGGCCGGGCGTTCGGGCAGTTCGTTGACCCGGTAGCGGGCCTCCTTGGGGAACACAGAGGTGGTCATCAGCTCCGGGTGTTCCTGCAGGAAATCATCGAAGGCCCAATAGCGCGCGTAGCGCACGCCGGCGCTCAGGGAGAGGAAATCCACCGGCCGCCAGTCCAGCACCAGGTAGCCCTCGCCCTCCTGGCGGCGCCCGGCGCGCGGGTACATGCGCCAGCCATCGCTGACGCCAAAGTACGGGTCCGCCGAGCGCAGTTTCTCGAACTGCCAGTTGCCGCCCACCGTCAGGTCCAGGGTGGAATGCAGCGCGAAGCGGTTGCTCAGGGTCAGGCCGGTGCGGTCGTTGCGGGCATTGGCCAGCGCGGTATTGCGCAGGATCGGGCTGCTGCCGGGGTTCCAGTCGGGGTTGCTGGCAAAATTGGGGAAGCCGCCAGCGGTGTAGGTATCGCTGGTGGTTTCGGTGCGCCACAGGTTGGCACGCAGGTCCAGCCAGCGGCTGCCGGCAGGCTGCCAGTGGTATTCCAGGTTCCAGGCATCGGCATCGACGCGGCTGAGCGGCCACTGGATGCGACCGTAGTCGGGCGCGGACAGGATGCGCGAGGGCATGATCTCGCCGTAGTGGGAGAGCGTACGCCGCCAGGTGGCGCGCAGCTGCTGGTCATCGTTGATCTGCCAGGTCGCCTTCAGCAGCCACGATTCCTGCTCGCTGGAGGTGTTGGGCACCTCGTCGCCGGGCTTGAAGTAGCGCGCCAGCGTGGTGATGTAGTCCAGGCCCTTGTACTCGAACTGCTCGCGCGGGTCCTGGTCGTAGTACGCCGTGCCCTGGGTGCCGGAGAAGTAGTTGCCGCGCTTGCGCCAGGCATACGCGGCCATCAGGTCCACGTGTTCGCCGCGCAGGCCCAGCGCCAGCCGCCAGGCCTGGTCCTCGCCGGCGAACACATTGGCTTCCGAACCGCGCGACTTCACCGGCACCAGCAGCGTGCTGTCGGCATACGGTGCCGAGGGCGAGCCCTGCGGGAACCCGGGCACCGTGCGGTAGTCCTCGCCGGTATGCAGCCGCGGCAGGCGTGGCGCCACCGCATTGCTGCTGCCTTCGATCTTCAGCTCCCCGCCGAAGCGCTCACCCGCTTCCACGATGTCATCGACGTCGATGGTCTTGATCACCAGCGCGCCACCGATCCCGCTGTGCACATCGCGCACCAGCCCCGGCCCCTTGATGACCTGGATGCCACCTATCAGGTTGGGATCGATGTAGTTGCGGTTGCTGACGCCGTTGTAGCCGCGCCAGACCGTAAGTGCCTGCTCGCCGCCGTCGATGCTGACCGGCACCCGCCCCGGCCCCTGGATGCCGCGGATGTTGATGTCCAGCGCGCCACTGTTGCGCGCATCGCCGCTGAACACACCGACCAGATCCTTGACCACGTCGGCCGGATTGGAGCCGCGGTAGCGCTCCACCCGGTCGCGCCCCGAATACGCCGTGGCCATGTCCAGCGCGAACACATCATCGTAGCCGCGCCGATCGCGGGCCTCGCCCCCTTCCGACTGCAGGCGACCGGCCACGTCCAGTGTCTCGGTCACCCGCACCCCTTCCCCTTCACCCGCCTCCGCTGCGGTACGCAGGCTCCAGGTGCCGTCCATGCCACGCTGCGCGCGCACGCCGCTGCCACGCAGCAGCAGCTGCAGGGCCTGCATCTGGCTGTACTCGCCGCTCACCGCGCTGGAGCGACGGCCTTCCACCAGGTCACTGCGGAACACCACCTGCACATCGGCCTGGCGGCCAAAGGCACGCACGGCGTCGGCCAGGGGCTGTTCCGGAATGGCGTACTGGCGCAGCGGCGCGACGACCGCCGGTTGCGCCTGCCCGGCCGGCACCCAGGCCAATTGCAGCAATGCGGTGGAAACAGCCAGGGCCAGAGCGGTGGCGCGACGATGACAGGCGGATGCCGTGGACGGCATGGACAGGAACTCCTCAAGCGGGGCGGGACCACGGACACGTCCGGTGCCCGGTGGTGTGTCTGGCTTGAGAAGAAACGCTGTTTCGCTCTGGCTATACCTCTATAGACAGCGGGCTGCGACGACTGCCCACGGTTTTTTCATGTTTTTTTCATGCGACCGGTTCGTCCATGTTCCGCGGGTGCTTCACCACAGCAGCAATGCACCACCGGGCAAGCGCTGCACGCGCAGTCCCGCCTGCGCGGCCACGGCGACGATGGCCGTGTCCGGTTGCTGCAGGTGGAACAGGCCACTGACCCGTATGCGTGCGCCCTGCCCGCCCAGTACCCAGACCGGGGCACGACGGTAGCGCGCCAGGTCGGTGATGGCCTGCGCAGCGGGCAGATCGTCGATGACCACCTCACCGCGACGCCACGGCGCCATGCTCTCCGGATCTTCCAGCTGCGCCGGCTGCAGCCAGTGCCCGTCACGGAACGCGCGTGCCTGTCCGGCATGCAGGCGCTGCACGCTGCCATCGCCCGGGCGCACATCGACCACACCCGCGCTGACCTGGGTGGTGACCGTGGTATCCAGCATCGACACGCTGAAGGCAGTGCCGATGTCACGGACCAGGCCGCCCGCTGCCTCGACCTGGAACGGGCGAGCCTCGTGCGCTACCTGGAACCAGGCCTGGCCGCGCAGCAGGCGCAGGTGGCGCTGCCGGTCATCGAACGAAAGTGCCAGCGCGGTGCCGGCATCGAGTACCGCCGTGCTGCCATCGGCCAGCTGCACCACTCGTGGCGCATCGCTGCTGCGCACATCACTGCGCGCCAGCAGCAACGCATGCGGAGCGGCCGCGACCATCAGCACCACGGCCGCAGCCGATGCCAGCAGCCACGGCAGGCGACGGCGCGGTGCGATCGGCCGCAGCCCCTGGCGGTCGGCGGTCAGCTCGGGCAGCGCGGCCAGCACCTCGGGCCCAGCAGCGTCCAACCGCTGCCAGAAGGCCTGCTGCTGGCGCCAGGCCAGCGCATGGCGCGGATCGGACTGCAGCCAGCGCTGCAGGGTGCGTTGCTGGCGTTCCGGCAACGGGCCTGCACTGCACCGTATCACCCAGCGCAACGCCTGCCTGGCCTGACGCGGCGAGGGTTCGGACGTGGTCATGGTTGTGGCCTGCCGCACCGCGAATGGGTGCGCTTTCCTGTTGTGACAACGGCGGGCACGATCTGCCCACGGCAATCGCCGCTCATCGGCCCATTCCCCGCTGCTGTTGCTGGATCAGCAGCGCTGCGCGCAGCACATGCTTGCCGACCAGGCTCTTGGAGATCCCCAGGCGCGCGGCAATCTCGCGTTCGCTCAGGCCCAGGTAGCGGTTGAGCACGAAGCACTCGCGTACCTGGGCCGGCAGGGCCAGGATGGTCTGGGTGATCTCGCGCAGCTGCGCCTGGTCCAGCGCCTGCGCCTCGCCGTCGTGGCCTGCCTCGGCCATGCCGGTGGCGTACTCGGCCATGGCGCGCCGCTCGCGGGCGTCGGCCTGGCTGCGGTTGAGCGCGTGGTGGTAGGCCATCCGGTACAGATAACCGCGCGGCTCCAGGATCGGTGGATCACCGGGCACGCTGCTGGCCTTCAGGTAGAGGTTCTGCAGGGTGTCCTCGGTGCTGGCCGGGTCGAGGTAGCGCGCGACGAAGCGGGACAACGCACGGCGCTCGCGGATCAGCAGCTCGACCAGCGCCAGGGCATTGGGAGACATAGGTGCCAAGGCCGGACCGGGGAATGATGGGCGTGATGGCGACGGTCCGGACGTGGATTGTGGGCTGCGGGGCCGCAGGCGGCAAGCCGCGCCACGAAAGCATCATCGACGCATGGCGTGGATGGAGGATCTACGGTTCCTCCAGCGCCTCGAAGCGTTCGGCGAGGTAGTCGATCAGCGCACGCACCGCAGGCAACAGGCCGCGTCGCGACGGGAACACCGCGTGCACGATGCCGTGCTTGGGCACCCACTCCGGCAGTACCGGCACCAGCGCGCCACTGGCCAGCTCGTCGCTGATCATCATCCGCGGCAGCATCAGCAGGCCCACCCCGGCCACCGCGGCGGTGCGCAACGCGATCATGTCATCGCTGACCAGCCGCGGGCGATGGTGCACGCTGGCCAGCACATCGCCCGGCCCGGTGTACTCCCAGGCATGCTGCTGGCTGGGCGATGCCAGATCCACGGTCGGCATCATCGCCAGGTCGGCCGGCACCTGCGGCATGCCCAGCCGCTGCAGCAGCGCCGGGCTGGCACTGGTGCACCAGACCCGGCGCGCCAGCACGCGTACCACCAGGTCACTGTCCTCCAGCGGCGGCGGCCGCACGCGGATCGCCACGTCCACACCCTCGCCCACCACATCGACGCGCCGGTTGGTGGCGTCCAGCTGCACCGTCACCTGCGGGTGCAGGGCCAGGAAATCGGCCAGCATCGTGCCAATGCGCGCGTGCAGTATCGCGATCGGGCACGCCAGGCGGATGGTGCCGCGCGGCTCGGCACGTGACATCGCAATGGCTTCCTCGGCCGCTTCGGCTTCGACCAGCATGGCCTTGCAGTGGCGGTAGTAGTCCTGGCCGACCTCGGTGACCGAGAAACGCCGGGTCGAACGCTGGATCAGGCGCACGCCCAACCGTTCCTCCAGCAGCGCGATGCGCCGGCTCAGTTTCGACTTCGGCATCGCCAGCGCCCGGCCGGCCTGCGAGAAGCCGCCATGCTCGACCACCATGGCGAAGTAGAACAGGTCGTTGAGGTCACAACGGCGGATATCTGCGATGAACACGGGGCGATCTCCTGCGGCCACGGCCTGCAGACATTGTTCACCAGATAGGACTATGACGGCAAATACTGGCGTCTACCGGCCTTATTGTCACGGCGATATCGTCTTCGCAACGAAGAACAGCGGCCGGCAGCCCCGGCCAGGAGATCGCCATGAAGCGTGTCACCGGTACCTACAGCGCCCCCCGCCCGCACTGGGTGGGCGACGGATTCCCCGCCCGCTCGATGTTTTCCTACAACACCCACGGCCAGCACCTCAGCCCGTTCCTGCTGCTGGATTACGCCGGCCCGTACACCTTCGCCCCCAGCAATACGCCGCGTGGCGTCGGCCAGCATCCGCATCGCGGATTCGAGACCGTCACCATCGTCTATGAGGGTGAGGTCGCCCACCGCGATTCGACCGGGGCCGGCGGCACCATCGGCCCGGGTGACGTGCAGTGGATGACGGCTGCCTCCGGCATCCTCCACGAGGAATTCCACACGCCGGAATTCAGCAGGCGCGGCGGCACGCTGGACATGGTCCAGCTGTGGGTGAACCTGCCGGCGCGCGACAAGATGGGCGCACCGGGCTACCAGACCCTGCTCGACGCAGAGATTCCCTCGGTGGATCTGCCCGATGGCGCCGGCCGCGTGCGGGTCATCGCCGGCCGCTTCCACGGTCATGCCGGCCCGGCGCGCACCCACACGCCGATGGATGTCTGGGACATCCGCCTGCAGCAGGGCCACCACACCGACCTGCCGGTGGCCGAGGGCCGCACGCTGGCGCTTGTGGTGCTGAAGGGCACGGTGCGGATCAACGGCGGCCAGCCGGTCGGCGAAGCGCAGCTGGTCACCTTCGACCGCAGCGGCGAGGACGTGTTCGTCGACGCCGACAGCGACGCCACCGTACTGCTGCTCAGCGGTGAGCCGATCGACGAGCCGGTGGTGGGCTATGGCCCGTTCGTGATGAACAGCCAGGCCGAGATCGCGCAGGCGGTCAACGACTTCAACAGCGGCCGCTTCGGCCAGATCGCGCACTGATCGTTTCAAAGCGGCGGGCGATGGCCCGCCGCACCGTCCGGGCCATCGCCCGCTTTTTCCAGGAGACTGACCATGAGTACCCCCGCCAACTTCAACGGTGCCCGCCCGGTGATCGATCCGGACAACACCGCGATGCTGCTGATCGACCATCAGAGCGGCCTGTTCCAGACCATCGGTGACATGCCGTTCACCCGCGTGCGCGCCCACGCCACCGCGCTGGCCAGGATGGCCACGCTGGCAAAGATGCCGGTGATCACCACTGCCTCTGTTCCGCAGGGCCCGAACGGCCCGCTGATCCCGGAGATCCACGACGCAGCCCCGCATGCCCGGTACGTGGCGCGCAAGGGCGAGATCAACGCCTGGGACAACCCGGAATTCGTTGCCGCGGTGAAGGCCACTGGCCGCAGGCAGCTGATCATTGCCGGCACCATCACCAGCGTGTGCATGGCCTTCCCGTCCATTGCCGCCGTTGCCGATGGCTATCAGGTGTTCGCGGTCATCGATGCCTCGGGCACCTATTCGAAGATGGCCGAGGAGATCACCCTGGCCCGGGTGGTGCAGGCCGGCGTGGTGCCGATGGACACCGCCGCGGTGGCCTCGGAGATCCAGCGCAGCTGGAACCGCGACGATGCCCAGCAGTGGGCCGAGGTCTACACGAAGATCTTCCCGAACTACCAGCTGCTGATCGAAAGCTACCTGAAGGCGCAGGACGTGCAGAAGAACCACGAGCCGCTGGATTCGCAGCGCAGCTGAGCGCGCAAGACGGTACAGTCCAACGCGTCGGGCACCGCTCGACGCTACAGAGGAGATCCCCATGGCCTACGCACGCATTGTTTCGACCGCCGACAATTACCTGCACCACATCAGCAATGGCAGCTTCGATGTGGATGCGGACGAGCCTGCCTCGTTGGGCGGCCAGGGCAAGGGCTTCGCGCCGTTCGACCTGTACCTGGCCTCGCTGGCGGCGTGCACCGCCATCACCCTGCGCATGTACGCGCAGCGCAAGGGCTGGGACCTGGGCGAGTTCCATGCCGAGCTGCGCTCGGAACGTGACGAGGACGGACGCCTCCACGTGCACCGCGTGCTGCATGCCAGTGCCGAGCTGAGCGATGCGCAGTGGCAGCGATTGCTGGAGGTGGTGGAAAAGACCCCGGTGACCCTGGTGATGCGCGAAGGTGCACGCATCACCAGTGAGCTTGGGGCGGCGGCGTAACAGAGGGCTCAGCGCCGTGAATGCAGCACCGTGCGCTGGCGCATCGCGTTGAATTCCTGCTCCACCTGCTGGATGTCTTCGGCCTGGAACCCGGCGGCATCCAGCAGCTGGTCGGCGGCAGCGGCCGCCAGCGGATCATCGTCACGCTGGCGCCAGCAGCGCGCCGGCAGGAAGTAGCCCACTTCGCTGCGCCCGCGCATGATCACCACCGGCCGGCCCGCGTACAGCAGGAACTCGGCCAGGTGCTGGCGCAGGCCCTCCACGGAAACATAGGCCGGTCCAACACCCAGCATCTGGCTGGACGGTTCGGGACTCTCGAACAGCTTGCGACGGCTCATCCACTCCTCCTTTTGAACAACGCGTGGTCTCCTTTCCCTAGACGGGCGCATCGCTGCGCCCCCGCCACGCACTACGTGATCCGCATCACGCCGTCACTCAGAAGCCGGTATTGAACTCCAGCTGGAACACGTCGATCGACAGCGGCGCACCGGACACTTCCTTGGCCGCCATCCACTTGCCGCTGATCCAGCTGCGCGCATCCAGCGCGTAGGCACCGCCCACGTAGTAGCCGCGGGCGTTGGTGCCGCCGAGGTGGAAGTTCGGATCGTTGTAGGCATCCGGCAGCGCATCGGCCTCGATGTGCTTGTAGCCCAGCAGCGCCTGCCACTGGCCCTTCTCCTTCAGCTCGGTGGCACCGAAGGTGGCCTGCAGCATCCATGCCGTGTCGCCGCTGCGGAAGGTGTCGATGCTGGCGGCACCACCGGCACCGTAGTTGTTGACGATGCCGTTGTTGGCGCGACTGAACATCGCCTGCTTGTCATAGGCCAGGTTGCGGATGTAGTCGCCTTCAAGGCGCAGGCCGACGTCCTGGGCCAGCTGCGTATCCCAGCGCAGGTTCAGCGTGGCCAGGCGGAATGCCGAGGCCAGGCCGACATACTGCGGGGTGGGCGTATTGGCCGGATCCAGCGGATTGCGCGCGATGTCGCGGATCAGCATCAGGGTGTTGCCCTTCTGCATGAACGCCGGACGCGACCAGTCGGTGTCGCAGCCCACCGCGCCCGCATACAGCGCGCACGGCGAGGACAGGCGGCCGCTGATGTTCCTGAAGTCGTAGTAACCCAGTGCCGCGCGCAGCGCGTTGTCGTCATTGAAGCGCCAGTTCACGCCCACCTGCGCCCCGGACAGCCACTTGTTCTCGTTCGGGGTCTTGACCCGGCTCTGGCTGGGCGCGCTGTCGGAGGTGTATTCCAGCGGTACCACCGCCAGGTTGCCGAACAGGCCGAGGTCGCCGCCGTCGAAGTCGTACTTCAGGTTGGCGGCCAGGCCATCGAAGTTGAGGTCGTTGGAGAACAGCGTGTCGCTGGTCCAGAACGGATTGCCGAAGCGGCCGCCGCGCACCGTCACCCAGTCGGCCGGGCTGTAGGCCAGCCATGCCTGGTCCAGCCATACATCCTTCTTGCTCAGGCCGCCACCCAGCTGCTCGGTGGTCGACACCGGGCCATTGCTGCTGCCGCTGGCCAGGCGCACACCGGCCGTGGTGTGCTGGCCGATGGTCGCCTCGATGCCCAGGCGGGCGCGGATGCGCCACAGGTTGCGGCGGTCCTGGCGGGTGTTCAGCAGTGGTGGCAGCTGCAGGTTGGTGTTGGTGTTGGTGTCGAAGCCGTTGCCGGAATTGATCGACGACCAGTTGCTCACGATATCGCTGTTGCGTTCGGAGAAGAAGCGCGATTCGCTGCGCACGCGCATGTCACCGGTGACCTTGATGCGCTTGGTCCACTCAGCCACTTCGTTCGGTGCCGCCCAGCCCTCGGACCTGGCCTGCGCCATCACGTCCTGGCGTACTTCGTCACGGATGCCGTCGCGCACGCTCTGCGGCACGTAGGGCACGCGCACGTCGCCGGCCTCCAGGGCGACACCGCCACTGGCGGCCGAGGTCGCGGTGGCTGCGCTGCGCTGGGCGGCCGCCGCTTCGGCCTCGGCCTGCACCAGCAATGCCTGGCCATCTTCGGGTTTCAGTGCGCCGCTGGCGATAAGGCCCTTGATCAGCTTGACCATGGTGGTTTCGGCGGCCATCGCACCGGCCGGGGCGGCCAGGCTGAGCAGCACGGCGCAGCACAGCAGCGCCCGTCGGGCCG
The DNA here is from genome assembly GCF_059370155.1 of Stenotrophomonas sp. YJH_SMC_73. Taxonomy (NCBI): domain Bacteria; kingdom Pseudomonadati; phylum Pseudomonadota; class Gammaproteobacteria; order Lysobacterales; family Lysobacteraceae; genus Stenotrophomonas; species Stenotrophomonas sp. YJH_SMC_73. Next base: position 299,562 of record NZ_JCAFTJ010000003.1, read on the forward strand.
GCCGCGGGCGGCGGGAATCGGTTCGTGCGCGGACGTGGTCGTTCATCACGGTTCTCATCGAAAGAAGGGAAATCACGGAGGTCGGGAATCAGGCCCCGGGCCGGCGGCCCTGGATCAGGACGCGGGCGGGGAAATCAAGCGACGGTGGGGGTGCCTGGTCGACCTTGCCGATGCGGCGCAGTGCATCGAGCACGGCCGCGTCGGCCTCCTCGTTGCCACTGCCACGCACCAGCTCGACCTTTTCCAGGCGGCCATCGCTGGCCAGCCACACATTCACCTGCAGCTGGAACGCCAGGCGCTTGACCTTGTCGTCGCGCGAGATTGCCTGCTGCATCAGGTAGCCGAGGTAGCGCCCATAGGTGGCATTGCCGGCACCGCCGCGACCGACGCCGGACGAACCGCCACCACTGCCGGACTGGATGCCGAAGTTGTCACCGCCGGCCTGCGCATCGGCGTTCATCGTCACCGGATCGGCATTGTCCGGAGTCGGTGCCGGCTCTTCAGCCGGCGTCGGCTGCTCCAGCGGCTCCGGTTCGGGCATCGCCTCCTCCGGCGGCGTTTCCGGCTCCGGCGGCTTTTCCGGCGGCGGCGGGGGTGGCGGAGGCGCTGGCGGCAGCGCCAGCATCGGCGGCTGCACCACCGGCCGGCGGGTGCTGGCGGTGTCCTTGAACAGCATCCACCACACGGCGATGCCGAGCACCAGCAACGCGGCCAGCACCAGCGCGACAGTCACCAGCAGCTGGCGACCGCGCATGCCGGGCTCCGGCCGAGGGGGTTGATGGGCCGTCATGCCTCAGCCCTGCGCCTTGCCGGTGACCAGACCGACCTGGGCGAGCTCCAGGCGCCGCAGCAGGTCCAGCACCTCGACCACGCGGGCGTACTGCACCTGCGCGTCACCGCGCACGATCACCGGGAAATCCGGCGTGGTCGCGCGCTCGGTGCGCAGGCGGTCTTCCAGCTCCGCCATCGTCACCGGGTAGGCATCCAGAAACACCTGGCCACTGGGGTCGATGGTGATCGCCTTGGTCTTGGGCTTCTCCAGCGCGACGCTGTTGCTGGCCTTCGGCAGGTTGACCTCGATGCCGGGGATGGAAGCGTTGCTGGTCAGGATGAAGATCACCAGCACCACCAGCAGCACATCGACGAAGGGCGTCACGTTGATGCCCTTCTCGCGCTTCTTGATGCCGAACTTCGCCTTCTGGCCCATGGCGCGCCCCTCAGCCCTGGACCGCGGCCGGGCCGCGCCCGTCCTGCTCTTCGGCCAGGCGCGCGGCGAATTCGTCGATGAACACCGCCATGTCCGCACCAATCGCTTCGGCACGCGCGCCCAGGTAGTTGTAGCCGAACAGCGCCGGGATCGCGACGCCGAGGCCGGCGGCGGTACACAGCAACGCCGCGGCCATGCCCGGTGCCACCGAGTTGATGTCCACCGCGCCGGCCATTGCCGCAACCACGAACACCAGCATGATGCCGATCACGGTGCCGAACAGGCCCACGTAGGGCGCGCCTTCGATGGTGGTCGACAACCAGTTCATGCGCCGCGCCATCGCTTCCTGCTCGCGCACCATCACTGCATCCATCGAGGCGCGGATCGCCGCGATGGTGGCACCACTGAGGTAACCGCTGTTGCCATCGCGCTGGTGGCGTTGCTGCATTTCATCGATGGCCACCTGGTAGATGCGCCACAACGAGCCATCGTGCATGGCGGTCGGCGCCCTGCCCTGGCGGTCCATGTCGGACAGGGTGCGCAGCGGTACGCCGGACAGCTTGCCGAAGCTCTCGGTGAACACGGCATTGGCCTTGCTGGTACGGCCGAAGTGGCGGCTCTTGGCGATCATGATCGCCCACGACAGCAGCATCATCAGGCCGAGGATGGCGACCACCACCCAGGCATCGAACGGCATCGCCTTGAGGATGAAGGCGAAGTGGCTCTGCCCGGCGGACTGCTCGTCGGCGCCGTAGCTGACCAGGCGCGAGTCGGCGCCCTGAGCGGTGGCGTCGGCCAGCAGCAGCGCGGCCGGGCGTGCCACCCGCGAAATGCGCAACTCGTCCAGGGCACCTTCGAAGTTGGCCAGCGGCTGCGCGGCGCCCGGCGCATCGGCGCCGACCACCGGCGCGGTGGCCAGCGCCGGCAGCGCACCGCTCAGCTGGGCAGCTACGCGCCCATTGAGGTACAGCTGCAACGCGCCCTTCTCTGCCGTCAGTGCAACATGCGCCCACTGCCCTTCCGGAATCGGTTGCGCCGGCGTGCTGCGCTGGCCATTGAGCTGCACGAACGGCACGCGGTTCTCGATGCCCAGCACCAGTTCGGAAGCACCATCACGGCGGGCGTAGATTGCTTGAGCCGCATTGTTGCTGCCCGGCTTGATCCAGGCCGAAACGGTGAGCGGCGCGCCCGCTTCCTGCGCCAGCGACGCGCTGGCCGGCAGCGGCAGCGGGCCGGCGCCCAGCTGCACGCCGCGGCCGATCACCGCGCCTTCCGACGGCGGCACCACCGCACCGGCATTGTTGCCATAGGCGGTGGTGTCGCGTGCCGGCGCATTGGCCTCGGCAAAGTGATAGACCAGCGTGTAGTCCGGATCGAACACCTGCTGGCCGTTGCCGCTGGCCGGGGCTTTTTCATTGCCGTAGTACATCCAGATGGTCTGCGGCGCGGCGGCACTGACCGCCGGCAGGTCCACCCAGACCAGGGCCAGGCCCAGCGTGGGATCGAACTGCTCGATCTGGTGGGCCAGCACGGTACGGCCATCACCCGAGACGAAGCGAAGGTCGTTGCCCGCATCCTGGGTGCCGTCGAAGCCGAAGTTGCCGGTATGCAGCCGCAGCAGCAGTGGCGTGCGGCCCGGGTCACCGGCCAGGCCCGCGCCCTGCGGGCCGGCGTCGACGGTGATCGGCTTGCGGTATTTCCATTCGGCCTGCCACCAATTGGCATCGGCCGCAGCCGCCGGCAACGCAACCAGCGCGGCCAGCAGCAGCAATACTCGGGAAAGCAAACGGTCCATGCGAAGGGTCTCCGGAGAACGCATGTTCAAGGGAAGGGTCAGTAGCTGGTGCTGATGTTGAAATGCAGGCGCGGGTCGTCCTTGCGCGTGACCGGGCCATCGGCATAAGGCCAGGCGTAGTCCAGGCGCAGTTGCAGGTGTTCACCCAGGCGCAGCTGCGTGCCCAGGCCGACCGAGGCCAGGTTGTACTTGTCACGCTGCTCGGGCAGCGGCCGGCGCAGGCGCAGGTAGGCCGCGTCGGCGAAGCTGTAGACACGCAGATCGGTGCCGCTCCACAGCGACCACGCCGGGGTGCGCCATTCCAGGCTGGCCAGGCCGCCGTAGTCGCCGATCGCCTCGGCCGACAGGTAGCCACGCACGGTGTACATGCCGCCAGCAGCGAACTGCTCGGCCGACACCAGTGGCGCATCGGTTACCTGCAGCGAGCCACGCGCATACCACTGCCAGTCATTGCTGAAGGTGTGGGTGTTGGCCACGTCGGCCTTGAAGGCCACGAAGCTCGGGTCAGCCCAGTAGCGCTTCTGCCCGAACGCGGTGGCGTCGCTGCCGTAACCGAACAGGCGGCGGGTACCGGCCACCAGCTGGGTGTTGATGCTCAGCTGATCCTGCTCGCCCTGGCGCACGCCGACGAAGGCCAGGGTGATCGGCGCATACTTCAACGGTGTCTTCAGGCTGTCCTTGCCCATCTGCGTGTCTTCCTCGGTGTCCTTGAAATCCACACCGAGACTGAGCTGGCGCCACCACTGGCTGCTGCCGGCAAGGCGGTAGTTGAGCTTGAGGCCGATCGAATGGCCGTTGCCGATCACGTTGGTGCCGGTGCCGGTACCGACCTGCCCGCCTGCATTCAACACGCGGCTGTCGGATCTGTAGCCGGAGGCTTCCAGGCTCCAAGGCGTGCCTTCGAACGGCATCGTGTACGAGGCCGAGAACACCTTGGCCTGCTTTGTATCTTCCGGCGCCAGGTACACGCCGATGTTGGCGCTGTGCCCGCGCTTCCACAGGTTGTCGTAGGCCAGCGACGCACTCAGGCGCAGCTTCTCGGTGTCGGCACTGTGGTCGTTGTTGAGTGACGCGCTGGCACGCCACGGCGACTTCTCCTCGACCTGCAGGTCCACATCCATCGTGCCCGGCACCTGGCCTTCGCGCACCAGCGGCATCACCTGGCGACGCCCGCCTTCGTTCAGTGCGGTCAGTTCCTTCTGGGCCTGGTCGAAGTCCGGCACCTTGCCCTCGGCCAGTGCCGGTACGCGATCGCGTATGCGGTCGGGCGATTCGTGGCGGGTGCCGACCACGCGCAGCCGGCCGATCGGCGTCTGCTGCACCTTCAGCAGCACCACGCCGCCACTGACCTGCTGCTCGGGGAGTTCGACGTAGACCGACTGGTAGCCCGCCTGCTGGTACAGCGCGTGGACCGCATCGCGCGCCTTCTCGACATCGGCCAGGGTCCTGCCCGGGCCGAGGAACGGCTCTACCGCCCGTTCGATCTGACGCGGATCGAGCACGGTGTTGCCGCGCACGATGTATTCATTGATGTTCACGCTGGGCGCAGGCGCTGCCTCCTGCGCGAACAATGGCAGCGGCATCGCGGCCAGCGCCAGCACCAGCGGATGCAGGCGCAACGGAAAGCGGACGGCTCGGCACGGAACAGGAGTCATCGAAGGCATCGCGTCGTATCGGAGGGAGTGGCCAGGGAGCGGCGCGTGGGTCTACCAACAGGACGTGCACGTCGCGTCAAAACCGCCACCAGTTTTGTGACAGCACTGTCATCTTGTGACAGCGCCAGAGCACTCGCCGGCGTAGACTGCCCTCGCCACACGTCTTCATTGCAGAGCGTCGGTTGTTGCAGGAGATTCGAGATGAGTGAGCCATTGAAGGCGGGCCTTCGCCCTGCCCTCGCCCTTGCCTTGTTGCTGGCGTTGCCATCGGCCTGGGCCGGAGAGGCGAAGAAGCAGGACGGTGCTGCGCCGTGCATCGAAGTACAGGTCAACGGCGAGCGCATCCCCGCGTGGGAATGCCTGCAACGCAGGCTGGCGCCGGCGCCGAAATCGGCGAAGTCAGCGGCGCTGCCGGATGCCGAACGCCTGATGCGGCAGCCCGGCAACCAGCTGATGCAGTACAACCTGGAAGGCACGCGGCAACGCATGGGCGATGCCTTCGGGCGGTCCGTGGTACCGCAGCGTCCGGCGCGATGAACCCATGCATCTGCAGAGCCGAGCCCACGCCCGGCTGCGCCTGCACACCGTTCAACAGCCATGCAGAGGCAGCCGAGCGCGGGCTCGGCTCTACCGAGCGCCGCCCTGCGGAGCGGCCGGCACGATGCCATCGTTCGGCACCGGTGGCAGCGCGGGCACCGGCAGGCTGCGCGATTGCCCAGCCTGGTTCAGTTCCACCGCGTTGGCGCTGATGCTGGCCAGCACCGTACAGGGCCCCAGCCGCTGGCCGGGCGCGTAAGCCTCCGGCGGGCGTCCATCCACCGACAACAGGGCCAGGGGCGCGTGGTCACCCGCCATCACACCCAGCACGACCACCTCGGTCTGCACCGCACCGGGCGACAGCAGCCGCACCAGCGGCAGACTGGCCACCGCATCGAACAGCGGCCGGGCCGGCGCATCGGCATGCGCTTCGCTGGCCGCCGCCGCAGGCGCCACCGCAGACAGGGTGACGCTCCAATAGGCCACCACCGCCAGCAGCAGGGTGGCCGCCAGCAGGGTCAACATCCGATTGCGATCCCAGCGCCTGCCATCCATGTTCCGCACCATCGCCACGTTCGTGTCCGCCCACGCTAGCAGCCGCCGCTGACGCTTTTGTTTCATCATGCGGGCCTACGCTGGCAGGCATCGACCTGGACAGGAGGCAACGTCGATGCAGCACGTGCGGCGTGGTTTCACCCTGCTGGAACTGATGGTGGTGCTGGTGATCATCGGCATCTGCACGGCGGGCATCGGCCTGGGCCTGGGCAGCCTGCTCGACCCCGCGCGCCAGCTGCGGCAGGAGGCCGAACGACTGGCGCAGCGCCTGCAGGTGGCGCGCGACGAGGCCCGCATCGATGGCCGCCCCCTGCGCTGGCAGGCCGACGCCGCCGGCTACCGGTTCAGCAGGCGCGAAGGCACCCGCTGGGTGGACGTGCAACGCGACGACCTGCTGCGCCCACAGTCATGGCAACCGGCCGGCATCGTGGTGCAGCCGGCCACCCCGGTTGAACTGAGCCCGGAGTGGATCGGCGTGGCATGGGAACTGACGTTGTCGTTGCAGGGCCGCCAGCTGCGTCTTCGTGACGATGGCAGCGGACAGTTGCAGGTCGTGCAGTGAAGCGGAACATGCGCGGATTCACCTTGATCGAAGTGCTGATCGCACTGGCGATCGTTTCGATTGCGCTGGCTGCGGTCATGCGCTCGGTCGCGGTGGCCACCGACGATCAGTCACGCCTGCGCGACCGTCGCCTGGCGCTGCTGTGCGCGCAGGACCGCTGGCAGGAGCTGCGCCTGGCCGGGCAGCCGCCGCAGGATGCACGGCTGCGCTGCGTGCAGGGGCGAAGCAGTTTCCTGGTGCTGCAGCATATCGGCTCGGGGGGTGACGGACAGCCGCAACTGGAACTCAGCGTGGCTGCCGAAGATGCACCGCGGCAGTCGCTGGCGCGGATGCAGCTGCCGTGGACCGCGGCGCAATGAAGCGTACCGCAGCAGGCTTCACCCTTATCGAGGTGATGATCGCGATCACCATCATGGGCGTGCTGGCGCTGATCTGCTGGCGAGCGCTCGACAGCGTGGCCAGCAGCGACCAGCGCCTGCGCCGGGCCGATGCCGAGACCACGACGGCACTGCGCGTGCTGCAGCAGTTCCAGCGCGATATCGAGATGCGTGCCGACGATGCGCTGATGAACGGCGCGGTGCGCCCGGCGGATCGTCCGCAGCGACTGTTGCCGCCTTCGCTGGTGGGCGAACGGCACCCGGATGGCAGCTTTGCGCTGGAAATCACCCGCAGCGTCGACAGTGATGGGCTGCGCTGGCAGCGGGTGCGCTGGTGGCGGCAAGGCAACACGCTGTGGCGCGCCAGCGGTACGGCGACGGACCGCTATCCCCTGCCCGCGCCGGTTCCTTCGGAAGGCATTGCAGTGGCAAAGGATGTGCAGCGGTTCGAGGTGCGCGCCTGGCAGCCCGGGGCCGGCTGGGCGATGCTGCCGAGCGAGGGCGAGGTGCTGCCGGCCACCGGGCTGGAACTGCGGCTGGGCCTGCGTGACGGGCGTGGACCGCTGGGCTACCGGCGCGTGCTGGAGCTTTAGGATTCCTCCCAGGCAAAGCACCCACGCATGGCGTGGATCTACTGCCGAGCGGCTTCTACTGCCCGGCCTGCCCTGGTGGGTGCCGACCGTTGGTCGGCACTGAGGCTGGTCCGGGCATCCGCGCATGCCGTGGACCTACTGCCGAGCCTGCCGCCGGGCGCGCTCCTGCACCCGGCGGCGCCGTGTCGGTGGTCCTCACCGCTGATGGCCGCTCCCTGCCCTCCGTGCCATCCTGGCTGGGGCCGCCACCGTTCCGTGGCGGCTGGCCCGATGCTGTTCGTTCTTTCGGCCCGGTCGCATCCACGCATGGCGTGGATCTACTGCCGAGCTTGGTGGGCAGCAACGTGTGCCGACCAAGGACGGCACCTATCGGCGCTGCGTGCCCTCGTCGCGACTTGCCTGCGGGAACTGGAAGGCACTGTTGGCGTCATAACCGCTGTTGGCAGTGTTGCCACGCGCCGGCGGGTCGATGCTGCTGGTACCACTGCCGAAGCCCAGAATCTGCACGCTGATCACCGACGGCTGGTTGCGCCGTGCCTCGTCCTGGCTCTTGCGCATCACATCCTGTGCCGCCTGGCTGGCGCTGTTCGCTGCCGCACTGGCCGAGGCCAGCGCATTGACATTGACCGATGCCAGCACCGGCAGGCCCTTGCTCTCGCCCTGCACCTGGATGTTGGCCGCGTTGAGCACCTGCAGTGCGGCCAGGTTGATGTTGCCCGAGACGCGGATACCGGCCTCGCCCGCATCGATGGTGCCAAGCGGTGCGATCAGGTCGACGTCGCCCGGCGGTACTTCGGCAATGGGGTTCAACGTCGCGATGCCGGCACCGCTGGCCGGGGCCTGCGGCGACAGGATCACATTGCCCCAGCCGTCATAGACGCGACGCGGTGGCGTGTACAGCAGCGTCGTCTGCGAACCACGACCGGCATTGATGTCACCCTGCTCCGACCAGGCCAGGATGTCGCCACCGAAGGTGGTCATCACCCGCGACAGGCCGAGCAGCACGCTGTCCTGGCTGAACAGCCGGATATCACCTTGCCCCTGGGTGACAAGGCCGGCGCTGGCGGGTGGCACCACGCCCTGCACTCCGATCACGATCTGCCCACCCGGTGCCATCAGCTCGATGTTGCCGCCCGCCTCGGTACGCACGCCGGAACCACCGTACATCACGATATCGCCGGTACGGTCGATCGTCGCACCGGCCGCATTCCTGTCCGGCATCAGCGTGGCGATGGCTTCGCGCCCACGCAGGTAGGAGCCGAAACGGGGCCCTTCTGCATCGGTATATTCCCGTCCACCTTCGCGCAGCTCGGCGTAATAGACCTGGCGCAGGAAGATGCGCTGCTGTTCCTGCGGCAGCGCATCGAACGCCGCCAGCGCCCCGTCGCCGTCGGCCGCCACGCCGAAGCGCTGCTGCAGCCACTGCTTCAACTCCTGGTTGTAGACCTTGACTGCCTTGCCCGGCTGCGATGCAAGCGATTGCGCGGGATCGGCAAGGTTGGCAGGGTGCAGATAACGGGCACGCAGGGCCGCGAAATCGATCTGCTGGTTGCCGGCCGTCAGCGCGATGCTGGCGCCGGGACGGGTGTCGCCCTGCACGATGCCACCGAGGCTGACGATGCTGCCCGCATCCTCCTGGCGCAGCTGGCGGCCGGCACTGATCTCGGTGTTGCCGGGGCCAGCGATGGTCGCGTTCAGATGCACGATGTCGCGGCCCGCCGCCGCCACCGTGATGTCGGTGGGCGCGGTGTTCAACGCGGTCATCGACACCCCGAGGATGTCCCGGCCTGCCCGCAGTTGCACGGCGCCGGCGGCCTCGAACCAGTTCAACTGCGTGCGCTGCCCCGCGTTGGGATTCAGCGTGCGCCGGGCGCCGGTGGCCAGACCGATAATGTCGCCCTGCACCGCGTAGTAACGGCTCGGCGCCAGTGCCGCAGACACAGTGGACAGCGGCGTATTCGGACCGAATGCGAACAGTGGAAGCGACCCCGCCGGCGATGCCGTGTTGCCGTCGACGGACAGGTTGTGCCGCGAGCGGGTCACATTGCCTGCGGAATCCCCCTGCTCGGCCATGAATGCCGGGTCGAAGGGTCCCGGCAGGCGCGCGTCACTGGCCGAGCGCGCGATCTGGGTCGCGCCAGGCTGGGCGAAGATGCCTCCGCCGGCCAGGACGTCCAGCCGTCCTGTCGCCGAGGGTGCCAGCAGAATCACATCCTGCGTCCCCGGCGTGGTGCTGATCCGGTCCAGCTTGATGTCACCCTGCGCAGCAATGGCGCTGAAGCGCGAAGGATAGAGCCAGTAATTCAGCAGATCATCGCCGCCACGCACAACAAGCTGGACCTGCTCCCGCCACAGATTGCTGCCCGTCACGTTTTCCGGCCCGGCGAGGCCTGGCGCGAGGTCACCACCGGCACTGAACAGATCCACGGCCGTGTTGGCGGTCCACAGGGAGAACCACGTACTGCCTGCAGCGCGCGCGCCGTCATTCTGCAGCACCGCGCTGTAGTTGGCCAGCGGAACCCGGCCGGCATCGGCGACGCCGCCGAGCACCACATCGCCCCGCGCCTGCAGCTGCGCGGCGGCGTCGCCCAGCACCAGCACCGGCCCGCCCATCGCGCGGGCGGCGTCAGGCGCAAACAGGTCTGCCGCCCGCTGCTTACCCAGCGTCGCGTAGCTTTCCAGGGTGACGCCCATTGCACCGATGCGCCCCGCATCGAGCTGCAGGCTCCCACGCAGGTTGCTGAAGGTACCGTTGAGGTCGAGATTCTGTCCCGCCCTGGAGGGGTTGAGGCTGGAGATCGTCGCCTGCAGGTTCGGATTCAGCGCGCCACCGATACGCAGCTGCAGGTCGCCGCCGCCGGTCAGGTGCAGCTGGCCATCGCTGACCCGGCCGGTCGATCCCACCGCAGCAATGATCGCACCCGAGCGCGGTGCGATCGTCGAGACCAACGCGTCACCTATCGCATCGCGCACGCCGGCGTCACGCCCGGCCTCCAGCGTCAGGTTGCCCCCGCCCAATGTGCCGAAGCCGGTGAAACCAACCATCCGTGGAGAGGCGCCAGCGGCAGCGGACACGTTGGTGTAGGCGCCAAAGTTCACCCACCAGCTGGTCGGCACCGGCTCCACCCCAGTGGTGCCGCCGGTACCCTGCCGCCACAGCCAGTTGCCGACCGCGGCACTGGAGTACAGCGCCCAGTCGCGATCGCTGCTGCCCGACTCTGCGCGCGCGGTCCAGGCGTCGCCGACGATATCGCGCCCGGCTTCGACGCGCAGGTTGCCACCATGATCCGGATACCAGGCCTGGTAGCTTGCCATCGCGGCGTCATAGCTGCCCGGCACCAGGTTCGGTCCCAGCACTGCGGTGTTCCAAGGGGCCGCTGCACGGGGCGAATTGAAGGCAGCGTCGCGGCCCCCACCCAGCGCGGCGGGAGTGCCGGCGGTGTAGACGCCAAAGCCTGACTTCATCACGACGTCACCGGCCGCGAGCAGTTCCATGTCGCCCCTGCCGGTGCGCAGTACGCTCCACGCCGGCGTGCCTGCGCGCTTGCCGTAAGTGGTCACTTCGGTCTGCGTGCCGCCGCCGGCGCAGTAGGTGGGCGCGGTGCTGCAGAACTCGTCTTCGGTCATGCCAAACATCGCGGCGAAGTCCTTCGCAGGAGTGCCTGCGTAGGACTCGTCGCCCCAGTAATCCAGCGAGCCCTGCGCGGCCACCTGGCGGGGTGCCGGGCCGCAGTAGTCGGCCGACATCGCGCAGAACTCGTCTTCGGTGAAGCCGAACATGTCGGCCAGCTCCGCGATCGGACGGCCTGCATAGGAGGTGTCGCCGATCCAGTCCAACGATGCCTGCTCGGTCAACGCGCGATCCCCCACCCAGATGATTTCCGTCTTGACCGTGCCGATCGAGCCCTGGTGGGTATCGGCCAGCACCACGCTGCCATCGCTGCCCCAGCGCCGGCTGCGTGGGTCGGCTGCCCCGGCATCGGCGCCGGCAACAACGGTCAGGTCCCAGGAGGTGGTGCCCTCGGCCAGCATCGGCGCCAGCGCCCAGTTGCGCCCCTGGTTGCCGCCGGCATCGGCCGGCCTCAGATTCACCGACGCGTCGCCGGGCAGCTCCACCTTGGTCAACGACGGGATGTACGCGCCCACCTTGAGCGCGACTTCGCGTGCCAGGCGCAGCGCAACCGGCAGCACCGCGCCGGCGGGCCACTCCTGTGCCGCCATCTGTACCGCACTGCGCAGGCGGAAGCCGGCTCCCAGCCGCGCACCGGCCGCCAGCATCAGCGGCTCCTGCAGCACGGTGCCCGCGGCCAGCGTCTGCCCGGAGTCGGTGGTCACCGCCGCACCCAGCACCGTGCCTGCAGGCAGCCGCAGGTTCTGCGAGATCACCATCGGCGCGGGCAGCACGGTACCGACCGGAAGCGTTACCGATTCGACCGGCACGTCATAGTTCAGGCGGGTGCCGGCCTGGAACTCGGTGCCGGGCTGCAGCTTCACTCCGTCCACCGGCACCACCAGCCCACCGCCAAAGGGGGTGTGCCCCGCGCTGCCATTGCGGCCCTCGTACAGCTGCCAGCCGCCCTCATCCGGCGTGGACGGCGGCGGTGCGAATCCATCGTTGATGCTGCCGTAGACGTTGATGTTGCCTTCGGCGCGCAGCACCAGCGAGGCCGATTCGCCGAAGCCACGCCGCGATGGATCGGCGCGGTTGGCATCGGGGCCGTAACGGTAGCCGGACAGATCGATGTCGCCGGCGATGGTCAGGTCGCCGTCCGGGTTGGCGTCGCTGCGCCGCGCCAGCACCTGCACGCCGGGACGAAGGCGGACATCGCCCAGCGCCCGCGTGCGCTGCTGCAGATCCGCGTTGCCCAGCGCACCATCGATCCAGGCCACACTGTGCGGATCGACCACCTGGTCCAGCCACTGCTGGGTGACCAGCTGCGCGCGGTTGCCGCGCACGTCAGCGGTGGTTGCCAGGGGCGCATCGTCGTAGCGGCGAACACCATTGAGCTGGATGTCGGCCGCGCCATCGATGCGCAGGCCGGTGGCCGCGGCAATCGCCGCGTCGTTGCTGCCCAGCCGCGGCACATCGATCTTCAGCGTGCCGCGCGGGGTGCCATCGTTCTGGCCAGGACGTCCACCAACGGCAACGTCGCTGCCCGCACGCAGGTCCAGCTGCGCCGCGCTGCCCAGGCCGACGGCACCTTCGGCGCTGCCCAGCGTGATGATGGCCCGGTTGGGACTGTCGATGATCTTGCCATGGCTGTCCACGCGCAGGCCGGTACCGTGCGCGTCCAGCGTGCCGTCCACCTGCAACTGATCGCGGGAGTACAGGCGGATGCTGCCGACCTGCTCGCCGCTGGCATCGATGCGGCCGGCCACGGTCAGGCTGCCCGCATCGACGCTGATGTCGACCCGGCGCGCCTTCACTTCGTCGCCGATCCGCAGATCGCCCTCACCGATCTGGAAGCTGCGACCGCCGACGACGCCGCCGGCAGTCAATCGCTGGTTGAGGCCGCCGAAGTCCTGCAGCTGGCGTGCCCGCACCACCAGTTCGCCACCGTCATAGGGCACCAGCGTGCCACCGGCATCGTAACGACCAGTGGCGGCAGCCTGCAGAACACCGGCCAGATCGGCTCGGCCGGCCATTGCGGTGACCGTCAGGCGCCCGCCGCGGTTGTTGCGTGCGGAAACATCGATGCGGGAGGCAGCATCGGAGCGGATGTCACCCGTGTCGCTGGACAGCAGGACATCGCCGCCCCAGCTGAACTTGTCCACGTCGTACAGCGAGACCTTGCGCCCGGCCAGGTCCAGCGCGGCCCGGCTGCCAAGCGTGATGCCCTGGCGCGCGTTCGCCGACAGCCGTCCGGACGCCAGCGCGACCGTGCTGTCCAGCGTGATCCGGTTGGCGTCGATGCTCAGCTCACTGCCCAGTGCATCGCCACCCGCCCTGCCGGTGCCCCCCTGCAGGCGGAAGTCGCCGCCGGTGCGCACGCGCAGCTGCGCGGCGGGATCGGCCGTCAACAGCGGTGTATCGATACCCAGGCTGCCTCCGCTGTACTGCCAGCCCTTGTCGGCCAGATAGTCGCCGCGCTGCTGGAACACGTCCAGCGTGCCCTGCGCGGAGAACGACAGCTGCTCCGAGGCACTCAGGTTCAGCGCACTGAAGCCGAGCACCTGCCGGTTCGCAGGTACTTCAGAGCTGGGACGGCTGAATGGCGCCCGCCCCAGCTGCAGCTGGCGGGTGACGATGTCCAGCTGCCCGGCCCCGAGCCGGTCCACCATCGGCTCGGCCGGCGGCACCGTCGCGTCGCTGCCCGGCGCCTGGCCCGCCGCCAATGAGCCGTCCCAGACCAGCGTCTCCACCAGGATGCGCGCGCGGTCGGTCGCCGCACCGTAGCCGCGGATGGCCTGCGCACCGAGCACAAGCGTCTGCAGGCCACTGCGGCCGGTGGCACTGTCGCGCGCATCCAGGTCGACGCTGCCGAACACGTTGACAGACTCCCGCGCGACCAGGCTCAACGTGTCCAGCGCCGGCGCGCCGGTCGCATCATTGCCGCGCAGCAGTTGTTGCAGCACGGACTGGTTCATGGTCATGCCACTGGGCAGCGCCCCGGCCGCAGCGGCCTGGGCGATCGCTTCGGCACTGCCGAGGTTCAGCGCCGCCATGCTCAGGCCGAGCTGGCGGGTGCCATAGCTGGCCGAGTCGCGCATCTGCAGCGCGCCATCGGTCGCTACCGCGATGCTGCCATCGGAAACCAGCCGCGTCTGGCCGTCGCACGCCGCCTGGCATCCGCCGATGTCGATCGCCACCGGACCGGCCTCCACCCCGGTGGTGCCGGTGATCAGGTTCAGGCGCTGGTTGGACACCGCCAGCAGGCCGCCGGAGACCTGGTAAGGCAGGGTCGCGCTGGCATTCGCGTTGGCGGATGCGAACGGCAGTGTATCGAGGGTCGCACCGGCCTCGACCAGCACGCCGCTGCCACCGGAGGCCGCTGCCACCAGCACTTCCGGTGCGTTCAAGGTGACGCCGGAACGGATCGCCACGCTGCGCGCCTGGCCGGTCACCGCCACCTGCGAGGCCTCCTGGTTGAACTGCCCGCCGATCATCATCCGCGCCGGCAGGAAGGCATTGAGCGCGTCGTCGCTGAAGGTGGCGCCGCGATCACGCGCCTGCGATTGCGTGGTGCCATCGACGATCTCCAGCGAACCGACCGCCGGGCTCGCCAACGTGGCTGCCAGCGTGCCACCACGCCCCTTGTCGGTGGCAGCCGCGAACCGCGCGGTGCCGGCGAAGTGGATGGCAGGCGTGTCTGCACGACCTGCACCTTCGCCCAGCGCAAGGGTCAACCCGAGCGCATCGATGGTCTGCCAGCCACGCGACTCGCCGCGGCGGTCAGCTACCGATTGCGCGAAGCTGTTGTAGGAGGTTTCGTTGTAGCCCGAGTGCCGGCGTACCACGGCCGCGGGAGTCAGCAGGATGTCGGTGAGCAACGGCGAGATTGCCGCGCCCAGCGCCGTGCGCTGCTGCCCGGACACACGCCAGGTGCCGGTGCCGGTCGCAATCGGTTGCACGATGCCGGAGGTGCCGGTGGCGCCCAGCTCCACCCGGAATGCGCCGGGCTGCAGCGCATAGCTTGCCGGCATCAGCGTGTAGGTGCCGGCCGCCAGGCCGGGCACGCCAGCCGGCACGGTGATCTGCTGGCCCACCGCCGGAGCTGCGAACCCTTCTTCGCCACTGGGGGCGAACGCCCGGGCGCGTCCCGGTACGATCGCGTACACCGGGTTGCCCGACGCACTGAACCCGTAGCGCGGGTTGGCGTCGGCCAACGCCGTACGCAGGACGTCGACAGAGCCACCGCGTCCTGACACGAAGGCGGCGCCGGTCAACTCACCACCGCCGGACATGTCCAGCAGGGCCCCCGGCGCCACCTCGATCTCGTTGGCCTTCAGTGTCACCCCCATCGAGGAGATGCCGGCCGGCGTCAGCGAACCCAGGCTGCGCGTACCGACCCGCCAGTCAACACCATCGACGGTGCCACCATAGGGCAGCGACAAGCCGGCGCCACTGGTCGAGGTTACGCTGCCTGGCAGCAGTTCCACCCGGCTGCCGACGGTTCCGTTCTGGATCAGGCCACCCAGCTGCAGCGTGCCCATCGGCGCCTGTACGTTGCCGCCCTGCTGCACCGTGGCGGCCACCAGGCGAAGCGTACCCAGCGCCGATTCCGGCGCCGGCTTCGTGGCCGCACCGGTGCCGTGGATGCGCAGCACGGCATCCGGATCGGACCAGTAATCAGCGGTCTGCACGGTCTGCGCCGACGCGCCGGCCACCAGCGTGCCGACCGCGCCTGTGGTGGGATACAGGCGCGCAGCGGTCACGTCCATCGAACCAGCCGTCATCAACGCGCTGGTGTTGCCACTGCTGGCAATGCCGTTGGTCAGGCGCACGTCACTGCGGCTTTCCAGCGCCACATGCTTGAAACCCGGCAGCCAGGTGACGTCGCGGATGTCGATCAGCCCGGCCTGCACCGCCAGCGCGTGATCTTCCGGCCCGGACGAAGCGACCGCGGCGGTGCCCTGCAGGTTCTCGCCCGGCATCTGGCGCCAGCGTGCCTGCGCCAGGCGAACGTAGGGCGCACTCAGTCGCAGCCCCGACGATGGCCCGGCATCCACGGCCATGCCCAGGCTCGAAGTACCCTGGCCGTGGATGCGCAGGCTCTGGGCCAGGCGCAGGTCGACGTCGCCGACCGCGCGGATGTCACCGAACACGGACAGATTGTCGAAACCGCCAGCCTGCAGCTGCTCGACCGACAACGCGGCGTGGCCATACTCCAATGTGGCCGGCAGTGGCTGCCCCGGTGCGCTGTGCTGGCTGAGGGTGATCGCACGTGACCGCAGTACCTCCTCGCTGGCGCCACGTGCATGGATGCTGCCGCCAAAGGCCAGCCCCAGGGTGCCGCCGCGTGCGCCGGCACCACTGGCGGCCGCGTCCATCCCGCCGTCCAGGTACAGCGCATTGGCCGAGCGCAGCACGATCTGCCCGCCATCGCTGTCCACGCGCACGCGGCCCTGGCCATCGACGTCCAGCTCGGCCGACGCACCCCGCGCCTGCAGGCGCGCACCGCGTTCGACCACCACGAAGGCTTCCGGTGGTCGGTTGTCGACGAACGCTGTGGTCTCCCAGTCCAGCGCCCCGCCAATCTCGATGCGTCCACCCGCGCGCACCTGCCCGCGCAGACGGCCGCTGGAATCGGGCAGCGAAATCGCGTCTGCATCGGCATCCAGCAGCGCGCCTTCGGCGAAACGCCAGGTGCGTTCGGTGCGCTGCCCGGCGTACAGCGCGTTCTCCGGGCGCACATCGTCGATCAGGATGCGTCCGCCCTTCGCGCGCAGCGTGCCTTCAACATCGATGTTGCCCGCACCAAGCAGCGAGATCGTCTGGCCTGGATCGACCGCCACCAGTGCATCCTTGCCGACCCGCAGGTCACCGCCCACGCTGTTGCGCTCCGAACGCAGGCTGATGCTCGCACCCGCGCGCTGGCTGACGCGCCCGCTCGACGGATCGGCGCTGTACAGCGGTTCGTCCCACGCCGCCAGTGCGGACGCCCGGTCGGTCGCCATCGGCGCGTCCTGGGTCAGGCGCAGGCCTGGCAGGGCAGCGACCAGCCGCGCGCCATCGGCCACCTCCACGCCGTGGTGGCCATTGATGTCGTACTGCGCGAAGCCACTGCCGAACAGGCCGGGGTCCAGTCGCAGCGACGCGCCCGCCAGGTCCGCATCGCCCACCCGCACCTGGCCACCGGTCCCCAGCGAGAAAGAACCACCGCCCTGTCCTCGACCACTGAACCGGCTTCCCTCACCCAGTTGCACCCGGCCACTGCCATCGGTCGTAACCGTACTGCTGTTCGCCTGCAGGCTGACGCTGCCGCCTTTACCGATATGGGCCTTGCCGCGCAGGTCCAGCGCAGCACCGGCCTCGACGTCAACCGTTGCCTTGGCGCCCACGGCCACGTCATGACTGTTGCCCAGGCTCAGGCGGCCGCCATCCGTCCAGGCACCGCTCGCGTCGCGCGGCATCGCCAGTGAGGCGTTGCTCCATTCGCCGGAGAGGTCGATCCGCGTGCCGTCGGCAATGACGGTGCGGGCGCGGCCATCGTGCAGCAGCGCCGTCGGCCGGCCCTGGACATCCAGCAGGTTGCCCGCCGACAACTGGCCGCCGGCAATGCCGATGTCGCCTGCCAGCTCCACCTCGCTGCCGGTCAGGTTGAGCTGCCCGCCGGCCTGAAGCCGAAGGCTGCGGTCGATGCGGATGCGATCGGCGGTCGCCAGGTCGATCCGCCCCCACTGCTGGGCACTCAGCTCTGCGATATCCAGCCACACCGTGTCACGCCGCTCCTCGTTGACCGGAGCCGCCAGCGACCACGCCGTCTTCGTCGGAGCCTTGTCACCCAGGCGCACATCCGAGCCGAACACACCACTGCGGCCCTGGCCGTCGTAGCGCCCCAGGTACAACTGCGCATTGCGCGCGACCGCCGTCTGCGCCTGTGCATAGCCATCCAGCGCGGCATCCGGCCTGCGGTTCTGCTGCGCGCCCTGGAAGGTTGCAGTCTCAACCTTTCCATCCAGCACCGCGGTCGGTGCGGAGACGATCAGCCGTCCTGCATCGCGGCCGACCGTGTACCCGTTATCGACCCGCTGCGCCGCGAATACGATCGGATCACGGAAGGTCTCGGTGATGCCCCAGCGTTCCTGCTTCACTTCATGGCCGCTGTACAGGCCATCGAACAGCATCTCCGCTGGCGCCTCATCAAGACGGTAGACCTGGCCATCAACGCCGCGCACCCAGCTCTGCCGGACCACGCCGCTCTGCACATCCAGGCTGCCGCCGGCAAGGTTGATGCGTGAGCCACCCTGCGTGATCACTTCCCTGCCGCCCAGCAGGACGGTGCCTCCCTGCGCAGCCCATTCGCCGATCGAGTGCCCCTGGTTGTCGAGGTAGCCCCCCACTTCCAGCAGGCCGCCTGCGGCGTACCAGCGCTCACCCTCATAGCCCCCGGTACCGGCCGGAACGTGGACCAGCCTGCGGCGGTCGACCCAGACTTCGCTGCTGGTCAGCTTGCCGCTGTCGCGGTTGTCCAGGGCATCGCGCAGTTCGTTGCCCTGCACCTTGACCTGGACATTGTTGCTCTCCATCGACACCTGCACGCCCACTGCGCCGGACACGTCCACGCGCGCGGCATCGTCCACGTAGCTACGGGCCGCCGCATCGGCGATGATCTGGCCGCCCGTGGCAACCGTCAGCGAATCCGCGCTGAAATGGATGTTGCCACCCGAGACGATCTCCACCCGCGACTGGTCCCGGCGATCATTGTGCTGGGACAGATTATCGAAGGTTGCCGAACGCGCGCCAGCGCGGATCGCGTCCTGCTCGGCCGATTCCTTGATTAGGGCGTCGCGCTGCGTATCCAGCACCGTGGTCTTGCCATCGTCCTCGATCAGCACCGCCGTGGTGGCTCCGTCAGCAAGCGTGACGCTGCTGCCTGCATCACTGGCCGAGGCCAGAAGATGCACGGTGCCGCGCTGTGCAAGCGTGGTGCTGGCCACGGCCACACCGGCCTGCTCGACGCTGCGCCCGGCCAGGGTCACGTCACCCTCGAGTGCGCGCAGCAGACCGGTATTGCGCACGCTGCCAGCCGTGCTGCCAGCGATGAAGCGCGGCGCGATTTCATTGCCGCGGGTGGTGGAACTGGTGTTGGCGGCCGTACCCACGCCGCGCCGGATCACGAAACTGTCACCTGCCGCGAGCTGCACCTGGCCCTTGCGCGCTTCGATCTGGCCAGCATTGTCCACGCTGTGCCCGGCCAGCAGCACGTAGCCACCGCCGCGCGTCGCACTGGTCGGCTCATGGGTCGCGATGCGCGCGCCCCGCTCCACCATCACCTTGCCGAATGCATCGCTGAGCGCGCTGCTGCTGGCGTCGGGGCTGTACAGGCCGTTGTCGCGGAACTGCGCATCGCTGATCCGTGCTGCAGCCGCCAGCAGATTGCGTACATTGACCTGGCTGTTGTTGCCGAACACCACGCCGTTGCGGTTGGCCACGAACACCGTGCCACTGGCCTTCAGCTGGCCCAGGATCTGGCTGGGCCGCGCCTGCGGATCGTTGACGCGGTTCAGTACCGCCCAGTCAGGGTTCTGCAGGAAATTCAGCGTGGTGTTGCCGCCGATGTTGAAGGTCTCCCAGTTCAGGATCGCCTTGTCCGCGGTCTGCTCGACCGTGACCTGCACCCTCCCGTCGCTGCCCTGCGACTGGATCGCGTCGCGCGCATTGAGCCAGCCACGGGTCAGCGGGTTCTGGTCGACGCTCAGGCCGTCCTTGCCGAGGCCATCGGCAACGATGAAGCCAGCCTCGCGGTGCGCCTGCCGGGCCTGTTCCTGCAGGCGCTGCTGCAGGGCAATCGCCTGCGCCGCAGTGCCAAGATTGTCGATCGACTGCTGCAGCTTCTGCCGTGCCGCATCCTGCTGCTGGGCCGGCAACTGGAACTGGATCGGCACGCCGTTGGGCATCCGGCCACTCTGTGCCGCGCTGCCCTGGGCCGCGCCCCGATCGGCGAACCAGCCCGGAGTGAACGCCTGCTGCGCCTGGCTGGCCGGGGCTACCATGCTCCCCAGTGCGACCGCGATGGCCCACGCCATCGGATGATTGCGGCGCATCGACGCGGCCGGATGAACAGCGGACGGGAGCGGGTGCGACATCGGAACCTCATCAGCCTGGTGGGCCGCAGCTGCGGCGACGATCGGGGAGGCACACGCAACGCATGCCCTGCCACTGATAGACGGTTCACGCGAGACGAAGCCGACAGCCGAACGCTGCAACGGCGGCACCGTCGTGGAAATGGCGACGCCGGCCCAGAGGCCGGCGTCGGGTCAAGCAGGATTCAACCCGTGCTGCGGATTACAGCGGACGGCCGATGCCGGCGCAGGTGCTGGGGTTGTTCAGGCCAGCAGTGCTGCTGGCCAGCACGAAACGGTTGCGGATCGCATCGCGCCAGGCCTTGGTCAGCGGGATGAAGCCGTGGTCGGTGATCGACTTCTCATACGCGACGGTGTAGGTCGCCGGATAGTGGCGCGCCAGGAAGCCGCGCAGGCTGGTGGCGACGCTCGAATCCTTGTAGCACTGGCCGATCACCAGGTTGGTGTAGCCGGCGATCGGATAGCCGGCCGACGGGTTGCCGAACACCGGCACCCAGTTGGCGGGGTTCTCTGCATCGGTGCCGGTCGGCGGAGCGACGGTGTCCAGGGTGGCCTGCACGCTCACCTGGTCCGGCGAGAAGCCCTTGACCTTGGCGACCTTGGTCGCATCGGTCAGGTTCGGGATCACGTCCGGGCCAACGTAGCCGATGCGGCCTTCAGCCGCGTAGACAGTGTTGTACAGCGAGGTGCCGCCGGTGGCCGGGGCGGCCACCAGGAACGCCGGCAGGTTGCCGTTGGCATCGCGCTTGTACAGGTCGGCGAAGGTCGACTTGATGGCGAACTTGCCGCCCACCAGCTTCGAGGTGTCAGCATTCTCAGCGGCACAGGCCGCGGTCAGGAAGCGGCTGAACATTTCGCTGGTGCCGCTGCTTTCCGCGCGGTACACCACCTGGATCGGGCCGCTGCGGTTGGCATCGATGGTCGACCAGTCGCTGATCGCGCCCGAGAACACGCCGCAGATCTGCGCCACGCTCAGGTTCACCGCCGAACCGGCCTTGTTGAACGGGATGGTGACCGAGGTGGCCACCGACGGCACTTGGATCAGCGCGCCGTAGCGGTTGGCATTGGTCGGCTGGTTGAAGTTGGTGGTGTAGGTGTTCAGCTCGGTGCCGCTCAGTACCGAATCGCTGCCGGCGAAGTGCACGGTGCCGGTGGTCGAGAACAGCAGCGAGTTGTTTTCCAGGAAGGCCTTCTTGCCGGTGCCCGAACCGGTCACGGCGTAGCTGAAGTTCGCCGGCAGGATGCTGTCGGACGAACCCTTGTAGAGGTCGGCCGGCAACGAGGCACCGCCGCCGGTCACGGTCTGCGCCGAGGCGGCGCCCACGGTAGCGAGCAGCACGGTGGCAACCAGCGCGGCCAGGGTCTTGCACTTGTTCATGATCTTCTCCTGAAGGGTTTACTGCGAAGGGAAACACCAAGGGAGGAACGGTCACTACACGCCTGCTGCCGCCGAGGGCCTCCCAGCCCACTCTGCGGCGACGTGTCCATGCTGGTCCGCGCCGATGACAGGCCGCTTAAGAAACCTGTGGAAGATCGGAAAAAGGTGTGGAGGATTGTGTGGAGAATCGAAGACGGCGACCGGGTAGAGTCGACTGTGCGTCGACTGGTGCACGGAGCGCTGGTCCTGTCGAAGTGTGCTTGGAAGCAGTCGACTCCACCCGTGATGCGCGTTGCGCATCACTGCACCAGCTGGTTCATTTCCATGATCGGCATCAGCACCGCCAGCACGATCGTCAACACCACGCCGCCCATCACCAGGATCATGGTCGGTTCCAGCAGTGCGGTCAGCGCCATCGCGCGACGCTCGATCTCGCGCGAGATCGTCTGCGCGGCGCGTTCGAGCAGTGGCGCCAGCGAACCGGTCTTCTCGCCGCTGGCCACCAGATGCACCAGGATCGGCGGATAGACCTTCTGTACCTTCAACGCAGCACCCAGTGCCGCACCTTCGCGAACGCGAGCAGCCACATCATCGGCACAGCGCGCCAGCAACGCATTGCCAAGCGTCTGCCGCGCCGCTTCAAGCGCACGCAGCAGCGGGACACCGGCGTCCAGCAGGATCGCCAGCGTCGAGGCAAAGCGCGCACTGTTCACACCCAGCACGAAGCGCCCGACCATCGGCACCCGCAGCAGCATCGCGTCCCAGCGCAGGCGCAGTTCCGGCCGCCGCAATGCCAGCCGCCAGGCCACCACCAGCGCAGCCATGCCCAGCCCTGCCCACGCACCCCAGCTGCGTACGAACGCGCTGGCGGCCAGCATCACCTGGGTCAGCATCGGCAGCGTCTGCCGTGCCTGAACGAACGCGGTCACCACCTGCGGCACCACGTAGCTGAGCAGGAAGATCACGATCGCCACCGACACCAGGCTGATCGCCGCCGGGTAGATGAAGGCGGTCAGTACCTTGGCCTGCAGCGCATTGCGTTCTTCGATGTAGTCGGCCAGGCGCTCCATCACCCGTGCCAGATCGCCGGAATCCTCACCTGCACCCACCAGCGCCCGATAGATCGGCGGGAAATCGCGCGGCCGCGCGGCCAGGGCCACGGTCAGGCGCTGGCCGGCACGCACGTCGGCACGTACTGCGGTGAGCGCCTGGGCCACGTGCGGGCGTTCGGCCTGCTCGATCACCGCACTCAAGGCGCCTTCCAACGGCAGGCTGGCGGCCAGCAGGCTGGCCAGCTGGCGCGTGGCCCAGGCCAGCTCGCTGGCAGACAGCCGCCGGGCAGCCCAGCCACTGCCGGCACTGCGCGCCACGCTGACCTGCACGGGTGTCAGCCCACGACCGCGCAGCACCTGTCGCGCACCGCGCGGGCTGTCAGCGTCCAGCTGGCCCTTCTCGATGCGGCCCTGCGCGTTGGCGGCCTGGTAGTCGAACAGCGCCATGCAAGCCTCAGTCGTCGCCGGTGACGCGCAGGATCTCTTCCAGCGTGGTCACCCCGCTGTCGACCCAACGCTGGCCGTCCTGACGCAAGGTCCGCATGCCGGCACGCCGCGCCGCCTCGCGCAGTGCAGGTTCACCCTGCCCTTCATGGATCAGCGTACGCACGCGATCGTCCACCACGAACAACTCGTGGATGCCGGTACGCCCCCGGTAGCCGCTGTTGGCACAAGCCGCGCAACCCACCGCGCGCCATACGGTACGGCCGTCCCCATCCACTTCGGCACGCCGGCATTGGGTGCACAGCCGCCGCACCAGCCGCTGCGCCAGCACGCCGCGCAGCGACGAGGCCAGCAGGAACGGTTCCACCCCCATGTCGGCCAGGCGCGTCACTGCCGAAATCGCGTCGTTGGTATGCAGGGACGCCAGCACGCCATGGCCGGTCAGCGACGACTGCACCGCAATCTGTGCGGTCTCCAGGTCGCGGATCTCGCCGATCATGATGGTGTCCGGGTCCTGGCGCAGGATCGCGCGCAGCGCGGTGCCGAAGCTCATGCCGATGCGCGCGTTCACCTGGATCTGGCCGATGCCGGCGAAGTCGTACTCCACCGGGTCCTCCACGGTGAGGATGTTGCTGGTGCTGCTGTCGAGCTGGCCCAACGCGGCGTACAGCGAGGTGGTCTTGCCACTACCGGTCGGGCCGGTGACCAGCACGATGCCATGCGGCTGCCGGATCAATCCAGTGAACGTGGCCAGGGTGTCATCGGCCATGCCAAGGCGCTGCAGCTGCAGACGGCCGGCATCCTTCTCCAGCAGTCGCAGCACGGCGCGCTCGCCATGCCCGGTCGGCACCGTGGAGACTCGGATATCCAGCGGACGCCCACCCACGCGGATCGCGATGCGCCCGTCCTGCGGCAGGCGCTTCTCGGCGATGTCCAGGTGGGCCATGATCTTGATGCGCGATACCAGCGCTGAGTGCAGTGCGCGCCGTGGCTGCACCATGTCGCGCAGCGTGCCGTCCACCCGGTAGCGCACCACCGAATGGGTCTCGAACGGCTCGATGTGCAGATCGCTGGCGCCATCGCGTGCGGCCTGCGCCAGCAGCGCGTTGATCATGCGGATCACCGGCGCATCATCCTGCGCGTCCAGCAGATCGGTGACTTCCGGCATGTCCTGCATCAGCCGGTCCAGATCGACTTCGCTCTCGGCGGCACCGACCACGGCAGCGGCGTCGCCGCCGTCACGGTACTGCTCAGCCAACCGCTGCTGCCACATCGCGGCATCCAGTGCCTGGAAGGGCAACGGTCCATGCCGGCGGCGCAGTTCGGCCACGGCCCACGCTGCGGTATCGACGGTACCCAGCAGCACAGGCTCACCGCCAACTTCGGACAGCATCACCCCATGGCTGCGCACCCAGGCGTACGGCAGTGGCGCGGCGGCGCTCACGGTCCGATCACCAGTTCCGGCGTGTAGCCCAGCCCGCGCAGTTGCTGCAGTGCCGGGTCCAGCGTCGCCGGGTCGCGCGGCAGCCGCACCCGCAGGCGCTGGCCACTCTCGCCCGGCGTCGCCTCGGCATAGGCCTGCAGGCCCAGCGCCCGCACCTGCGCCACGCCCTGGCGGGCACGGGTCGGGTCCAGCCCCTGTGCGAACTGCACCAGCTGCGCATCGCCGTCACCGGCCGGATACAACACTGCCAGGCTGGTGTTCTGCAGCGGCTGGCCCTGGCCATCGCGCGCATTGCCCTGGCCGAGTACAGAAAGGTCCTGCGGCGGCAGCTGCGGTGCCGACAGCGCCGGCAATGCCCAGCTCTGCACCGGTTGCGCGCCAGCCTGCGCGTTGCGCATGTAGTCATAGCGGTCGCGGGTCAGGCGCTGGCCGGCGGCCGGGTCACGCACCACGTGCGGACGCAGGAACACCATCAGGTTGGTCTTGGCGCGCTTGCGTGTGTCGCTGCGGAACAAGGCACCCAGCACCGGAATCTTCCCCAGCCCCGGCACCGCGTCACGGCCATGGCTGACGCTGTCTTCCAGCAGGCCACCCAGCACCATGATCTGGCCATCGTCCAGCAGTACGCTGGTATCCAGTGCGCGCTTGTTGGTGATGATGCCGGCCGTGCTGTTCGCGCTCTGCGCATCGATGCTGCTGACTTCCTGGTAGATGTCCAGCTTCACCGTGCCGCCCTCGGAAATCTGCGGGCGTACCCGCAGCTTCAGGCCCACGTCCTCGCGCACGATGGTCTGGAATGGATTGTTGCTGCCGCCGCCACCGTCGGTCACGTAGCGGCCGCTCACAAACGGCACGGTCTGCCCGACCATGATGCTGGCCGCCTCGTTGTCCAGCGTCATCAGGTTCGGCGTGGACAGGATGTTGGCACCGCCCTTGCTCTGCAGCGCGTTGGCCAGCACCTTCATGTTGAGGATCTGGCCGACGCCGGGCAGGTTGATCGTGCCGTCGATCACCCCGATCTTCAGGCCATCCTTGGGCAGCACGTCCAGAGTGGTGCGCGCGGTGGTGTTCAGCCCGCTGCCACCGCTGGTGCCGCCGAAGTGGGTGCCGCCGAAGGTGCGGCCATTGCCCAGCATCCACTGCACGCCCAGTTCGGCCGCGTCGGTCTGGTTGACCTCCACGATCAGGCTTTCCACCAGCACCTGTGCACGGCGCTGGTCAAGCTGGTCGATCACCCGGCGCAGGTTGCGGTACACCGGTTCCGGCGCCGAGATCAACAGCGTGTTGGTGGCCACGTCCGCCTGCACCGAAATGCCGTTCTGGCTGAAGCCGGTGCTCCCGGCGTCGATCGGGTCGCGGCGGTTCGGATCCAGCCGCTGCGATTCCAGCGCATTGCTGCCGGTCCTGGCCTGTTGTGGCTGCGACGGCTGCGCCGGTGCGGAACGGCTTGCATCGCCAGGCAGTGGCGTGATGCCTTCATTGCTGCCCACTGCCGGCGCATCGCTCTGCCCCGCAACCACGCCGCGCAGCACGCCGGCGAGCTGATTGGCCTGGGCATTGCGCAGGTAGACCACATGCAGGTTGCCGGACTCGTCCTGCGCGCGGTCCAGCTTCTCCACCAGCTGCCGGGCCAGACGGGTGCGCCCGGGACTGCTGGAACGCAGCAGCACGCTGTTGCTGCGCGGGTCGGCCATCACCACCACCTTCTGGCTGGGCTCTGCGCCCTGCGCATCCAGCAGCGGCGCGACCATCGCCGCGACGTCTACGGCGATGCCCTGCTGCAGCTTCACCACATCGGTGTCCATGCCGGCCGGCGTGTCGACGCTGGCGATCACCCGCGCGATGCGCTCCAGGTTGTCGGCATAGTCGGTGATCACCAGAGTGTTGTTGCCCGGGTTCGCCGTGATCGGATTGTCCGGGCTGATCATCGGCCGCAGCACCGCCACCAGCGCGGCGGCGTTCTCGTAGCGCAGCGGAAAGGTGCGCGTGGCGACCTCGCCTCCTGCACCGCCACTGCCCACCCGGCCACCGAGCAGCTTGGCGTCGGCCTGCGGCACCACCCGGCTGACGCCGCCATTCTCGACCACGGCGAAGCCGCGCATGCGCAGCGCGCCCAGCAGCAGCTGATAGGCCTGGGTACGGCTGACCGGGCCATCGGAGACCACCGTCATCTTGCCGGTCACCCGTGGGTCGACCAGGAACTGGCGGCCGGTGAACCGTGCCGCCATCCGCAGCACGCCACCGATATCGGTATCCACCAGGTTCAGCTGCACCGGCTCATCGCGTGTGTCCTGCGCTGCCACCGGCGCCGGCACGTGGGCCATGCCCACGATCAGGGCCAATGCAGTACTGCAGGCAAGGCTGCGCATCGCCCTCATGGATGGGCACCCGCAGTGGCCACCATCACGATGTTTCCGGAAATCCGTGCCGCCGGCATGTTCGCGTCCCCTGTGCGTGTCAGTTGCAGCTGCTGCAGCTCGATGGCCGGGTCGGCCAGCAGCGGCAGCAGCCAGTTCCATAGCGCATCGGCGGGCACCGCCTGCACCTGCAGGTGCCAGCGCCCGTCACGCGCTTCGATATGCAGGCCGTCGGCAAGGCCGGCGGTCTTGATTCCATCGCGCAGCCCAGGAAGTGTCGGATGCTGGCCCTGCGCCAGCTGCTGGCGCTCACGGACGCGCAGCAGCGGTGCCAGTGCGCGCGACTGCGCCTGCCGCCGCGGTAGCTCGGCCTGCCAGTGCGTGCGCTGCTTCAGCAGTGGCTCCAGCCACAACGACCACAGGCCCGCCACCAGCAGCGCCACCACCATCACCCACAGCATCCGCCGGTCGCGCGGTGGCAGGCGTTGCCAGCGCTGCTGCAGGCCGGCCAGCCCCCCGCCCAGCCGCAGGGTGCGGGCCGTCACTGTCCCGCTCCGCTCACCCGCAGGCGCCCACCGGCGTCGCGCGCCAGCAGCAGGCCCTGCACCTGCAGCGCCTGCTGCCAGTGCTCAAGCCGCTGCGGATCGTCGGCCAATGCCTGGGCATCGGCATCCAGCTCCATGTCGAGCTGGCCGGGCTGGTAATGCAGGCTGCGCACCTGCCCGGCCAGTTCCGGAACCGCCAGCAGCGTGCTGGCTACCTGCCGTTGCAACGGCGGCAACGGTGGCGCTGGTGGCGGCACCGCCAGAGCACGCCTTGCCTGCAGCACCGGATCCACCACATCGGTGATCTCCGGGAAGCGTGCGCTGAACTGCCGCGCCATGTCCTGTTGCAGCGCCTCGCCCTCGATCCGCCAACGCCAGACCTGCAGCTGCAGGCCGAGCGCGGCCAGCAGCACTGCCGCCAACGCGAGGCCGATTGCCAGGCGTGGCGCTTGCCGACCCGCACCGGGCAGCGGCAGTGACCACCCCGGCAGAGGGCCACATGCCTGCCGTTCCTTCATGACGGCGGTGGCCGGCAGGCTGTCCGGCCACGCCGGCGGTACGCTGCCGATCCATTGCACGGCCTGCACGCCGGCCTGTCGCAGGCGCACGGCCAGCGCCTGCATGACTGCACACGCATCACGTCCGCCATACCACTGGACGAACCCCCGATCGCGCCCGCTTCGCACCAGCAGGTGCTCGCCGCTGACCTGCAGCGTGGCCTGTCCGTCCTGCCAGGGCAGCAGCAGGGGCGTCGGATGGAGTGCCTGCAGCTGCAGTCCGCACGAAGCCAGCAACTGCTGCGCCTGCAGGACCGCCTGCTGGCCGAGCCAGGCCACCGGAACCGTGCCGTCAGCCGCCTGCGCACCGTGGGCCAGCGCGACGTCCTGCAGGTCATCCAGCAACATCGCCTCCACCTCACCCTGCAACGCCAACTGCAGGCGGCGCCCGGACAACGGTGGCAGCTGCAGTTCCAGCAGGATCAGGTCGCTCGGATCGAGGCAGGCATGCACCGCAGCCCGCGGATGCCGCAGACCCAGCGCCGCCAGCGTGGCGCAACCGTGGGCCAGCACCTCGCCCTTGTGCAGCTGCGCCCAGTCCACCGCGCTGTCGGCGTGCAGACCCTCAAGCGTCGGCAGGCGCACCCGAAGCTGCGCGTTCATGCGCCGATCCTCGTCCACACGCGTTGCACACGCACGCCGTCGTCGCGGTACTCGCGCCAGAGCAGCGCGCGGAAATCAACCGCGCTGCCGTCAGCCTGCACCCGGCCGACAGCCAGGAACCACTCGCTATGGATACCCAAGGGAAGTACCGCCATCTGTTCGTTGCTCAGTTGGAGTCGGTTGGCGATGTCGCCGCGATTGAGCAGCCAATGGCCAGCGTCGCGCTCACCGAGCAGCGCCTGCAGGCGTGCCGGCTCGACCGCAGGCGTCACCGCCTGCAGAACGCGCAGGTCGCTGGTGTTGGCGTTGACCAGGGTCTGTGCCGGCAACACCACGGTGCGTCGCGCCAGCGCCTGCAATGCCACCGGATCGGCGCCCGGCAGCGCCTGTTCGATCAGTGATTCGCGCGGCAGCGGTGCCTGCGCCTGCATGTCGCCATCGCGCATGCGCGCCTGGATGTGGTCCGCGGCGGATGCGCAGGCGCCCTGGCCCAGCCCCTGCCCGGCACACAACGCGATGAACGCGCGCCGCGCCTCGGGGTCCGGCCTGCCATGCGCAAGCAGATTGCGCAGGTTGAACATCGACTGCGCATCGACCAGCTGCAGCTGCACCGGCAACGGCGCCTGCAGCTCCAATGGGCGCGCCCAGCGCCCGCTGCGCACCGTGGTGAGCTGTTCCTTTGCATCCTCACGCAGCTGCTGCGCCGCACGTTCCAGCGTTGCGTCCACGGCCATGCGTACCTGTGCGCGCAGCTGGTCACCACGCAGCCCGCGCAGCTGGGCCGACTGCCGGGTGAGCAGTGCAGTGGCAATCACTGCCACCAGTGCCACCACCAGCAGGGCGACGATCACCGCCATGCCACGTTGACGGACACTCGAAACAGACCGCATCCGGGCTGACATCGGCCTGCCTCACAGCTGCCACGAGCCGATGTCCGCGTTCCCGGCGTCGCCACCGGGCCTGCTGTCCGCACCCAGCGAGAACACATCGATGTCGCCATGTGTGCCAGGCACCTGATATTGGTACGGATGGCCCCACGGGTCATTCGGCAGGCGATCCAGATAGGGCGTGACCGGCATCGCGCCACTGCCCTGCGGCGGCTTCACCAGCGCCTGCAGGCCCTGCTCGGCGCTGGGATAGCGACCATTGTCCAGCTTGAACAACTTCAGCGCCTGCATCAGCGCCGCGATGTCCTGGCGCGCCGCCACCACGCGCGCCTGGTCGGGACGGTCCATCAAGCGCGGCACGATCAATGCCGCGAGAATGCCGATGATCACCACCACCACCATGATCTCGATCAGGCTGAAACCCTGCTGCCGAGCCCTGCGACCACCCACCTGCCTTGCCATTGTTCCGCCCTTGTCATCCTGGAAGAGACCGCTGCGCCATGGTCAGCGGTGCATGTGTCAGTACGATAAACATCCGCCGGCAATTCGCTGCGCATGTGCCTGGGCGGGCGCCGGCGCAGCCGGCCCGCGTGCCGACTCGAGCAGGTGTGGCGGCACACTGGACAGCGTTTCGTCGATGCAGCCGCGCAGCAGCGGAAGCGCGCACGCCTGCAACAGGCGCACGCACTGCATCGGCGACCACGCGGTGCCATGGTCGAGGCCGATGAACGTGCGGTAGGCCTGGTGATAGCGCAGATCGTCGTACACGCGCCGCGCACTGTTGAGGTCACGCACGACCACCAGCAGGGCCGCACGCTGCAGCAGCCGCACATCGCCTGCGTCAAGCGGCAGCGCGTTCATGGCTGCTTCGGACCACGGCCGCAGCTGCAGATCAAGGGCGCGCCGCAGCGCCGCCAATGGATGCGCGCTGCTGTCCAGTGCCGCCCAGCGCGCCGCATCGGCCCAGGCATCACTGGACAGCACCCAGACCCACGAGTGCCCGTAGCGTTGCACATTCAAGGGCGTGTGCCGCGCCTGCTCCAGTGACCGGCTCAGGTGGCGATCCAGCTCCAGCATGCTGATCCTGCGACTGTCTGCCATCTTCGTCGCCCGTGCTCCGCGACGCGTGGTGCGTCGTACTCTGGAGAAGACGTCAGCAAGGCAGGTGAAGCGACAGCGCGAATGCCGCTCTGTGCGCTGGGTGGTGCTTCATCGGCAACGTCATCGCAGCGTCATCCGCCTGCAGGCTTCGCGCTGCAGGCGCGGTGCGTCACCCCCGCAGCGGCGGGCCAGTACCGCAACGTCGCTGCGCGCGGCGAACGCGACCAGCGCGTCTGTCATGTCCACGTCATCGCACCACGACGCCATCGCAATGCGCACCGCCGGCAGCTGCCAGCCGTCCATCAGCCCGCGGGTGCCCGCCACGAACCAGTGCCACAGCCGATGGTGCAGCACCTGCTCGTGCAGCTGCGCGAGATCCCTGATGCCATGCACGTCCATCAGCAGCAGTGCGCGTGCCAGCGCCGCAGGCGGCAACACACCGGTTTCAGCCAGCGGCAGCACCTGCTGCTGCAGGCGCAACAGCATCGCCAGCGGGTGCGACTGCGGATCGAAGTCCAGCAGCACGGCCTGTTGCTGCCACTGTGCGTCCGATACCACGCATACCCATGGCGAGCCGTAGCGGTGCACCATCAACGGCCGTCGCTGGGTGGTTTCCAGCAACGCCGACAGATTGCGGCGCAGATCCAGCACACCGATGGTCTCGTTGCGCATCCTTGGCGTCTCCTTGCTTGCAACAGCCCTGCGCGGCGCGCACGGCCAGCGTCTTCACCTAACCAAGGACGGCAATGCCACCTGGAAAGCGACGCAGATCCAGCGACATCGTCAGTCGCAGCTGCTCCAGCGCCGCATCCGGATCATCGACGCGGAAGCGGCCGCTGACCGGGGCGCGCGCCAATGCCGATTCACCCAGCAGCACCTTGCCGCGGCGGTAGCGGTTGATCTCCTCCACCACCTCGCGCAGCGGCGCCCGGCGGAACACCAGCATGCCTTCGGTCCAGGCACTCACTTCCGAGGCCACGGCTTCGACCACCACGCCACTGAGGCGCTCGTCGTACCGGGTCTGCTGGCCCGCCTGCAGCTGCAGGCGGCCCTGCGGGTGCTCGATCCGGGCGCTGCCCTGCAGGCAGGTCACCCGTACCTGGCCGTGGGTGTTGCGCACGTCCAGGCGCACCGCAGCTTCATCGGCAATCACGCAGCCCGCCCCTGCGAACAGGGCCAGGCGCAGGCCGGCCCGGGTCTCGATCGCGGCCTGGCCCTGCACCAGCTCGAAGCCTTCGCCCTCCGTGTCCGCACGGCGGCGCAGGCTGCTCTGCGTATCCAGCTCGATCTTCAGCTGTGGCGAAGGTGCGATCTGCAGCCGCTCACCGGTACCGGTGTGGAAATCGGCCGTCATCGCCGTCACCGAGGGCCACAGCCCCAGCGGGGGACGGATCGCCGCCACCACTGCCAGGCTGGCCGGGGCGGCAATCGCGGCGCCCAGGAAGGCACGCCGGCTCCAGCGCTGGGCCGGCGTCGGCGCGACCGGTTGGCGTGCGGCGGCAGGCAGCTGCTCGCCGGCCAGGCGTACCTGCTCCCATTGCCGGCGCGCACGGCCGAATGCTTCGCGATGACGGGGATCAGCCTCGCACCACGCGCGGAAGCTGCGCCCGTCGGCCGCGGTAGCCTCGCCCGAGGTCAGCCGCACCACCCACGCGTGCGCCTGGCGCTCGACGGCATCCAGCGGGCGTTGCGGGTGATCGTCAGGATCCATGGGGGCTCATGCCGCACCCGCACGCTGCGGGGTTCTGCTCGGCGTCAAAGTGTAGACGGATGCCGCCGCTCAGAACCGCACCTGGCGCCCCTGCCCGCTGCGCTCGGCCAGGTAGTCCTGGGCCGCCTTCAGCTCACGCTGCACCAGCCGCAGCGACACGCCGAGGTGATCGGCGACGTCACGCTGCTGCAGGCCATCGACGCGGATTGCCAGCAGGATGCGGCGACGCCGCTCGGGCATGCGCTGCAGCAGGCCCACCATGTCCTCCAGCGCGAAGTCCAGTTCGGCCGCCTGCGCCGGCCCCGGTGCCGGGTCGGCCATGTCCATCAGCGTCTCCACCTCTTCCAGGCTCAGCAGGCGATGGTCGGCACGTTGGCGGTCGATCACGGTATTCATCGCCATGCGCAGCAGGTAGGCCGCAGGGTTCTGCACGGCGTCCAGGCGGTCACGGCGCGCACTCAGGCGCATCCAGGTGTCCTGCAGCGCGTCACCGGCCAGCTCCTCCGATCCCAGCTTGCGCACCAACCGGCGCTTCAGCTCGTCGTAGGCCCCCAGAAGGTGGTCCATCAGGTCAACTGCGCCAGCCGTACCGTTGCTCATGTTCGAATCCTTGAAGTCATGGAAGGGGCGCGCGCCCGCCACAGTCGTGGTCGGTGCCGGAAGGACGGATCTGCAGGGTCACCGGCTGCGCCAGCGCGGCGGCCTCGGTCGCCAGCACCAGGCCCTGCAGCGCCTGCAGCAGGCGTGCATCGCGGCGGGCACTGCCACTGCCGGACAGCAGCTCGGGCTCGCGCACCC
This sequence comes from Stenotrophomonas sp. YJH_SMC_73, assembly GCF_059370155.1. NCBI lineage: Bacteria > Pseudomonadati > Pseudomonadota > Gammaproteobacteria > Lysobacterales > Lysobacteraceae > Stenotrophomonas > Stenotrophomonas sp. YJH_SMC_73. Next base: position 332,467 of record NZ_JCAFTJ010000003.1, read on the forward strand.
GGCCCGCGCCGTCGATGCGGAAGCGCAGCGTCGCGGCGTAGCGGCCGGGCGCGATCTCCGGGTCGTCACAGAACGCCGCACGCAGGCGCTGCTGCAGGCCACCGTAGCGACGCCGACGCTCGGCCTCAGGGAGTTCAGCACCAACATCGGGGCCGGTCGCCAAGGGCGTGCCCCGGCGCAGCACCACACGCTGCTCGCCGATCACCTCGGCCTCGATGCCGGAGTCCTGCAACAGCACCTGCAGGGCAGGCAGCGGCTCCAGGCTGCCGCGCAGCGCATGGCTGCTGCGGCCCGCGGCCAGGTCGCCCGGGTACATCACCGACCACCCACTGATGACGCTGAAGCGCTCGACCGCCTGTTCCAGCGGCTGCGCAGGGATGTCGTAGGCATGAACTCCGTCCTGCCCGGCAGCGGCAAAGGACAGCAGCAGCCACGCGGCGATGGCCACCTTCCAAGTTCTGACCGCATGGTGTCCATTCAGCCCCCTGACGTAGAACACATGACCCTCGGCAGCGACAGCAGCTGCAGTGGACGCGCACCAGGACCAGCACCCGGCCCGCGCGCGACCCGCAAGCGGGCTCAAACCGTAGCGGGGCCACATGTCATTGCGATGACCGCCGCCTACAGCCGACGTGAAGCCAGTCACCCATCAGGAATCAATAAATCGAACAGACCACCTCATCCACGCCTGGGGTCAGAGCCCGTTGCGAAGCAACGGGCTCCGACCCCGTGCCGGCCCAAACGTGTCGACCAAGGTCGACACCCACCAAGAGCAGTTCATGCCGTTCCGGCAGATTGCGGGGAACTGTCGAAGGCGGGGTGGGTCTGGTTGCAGGGGTGTCCGCGGCATGGATGCCGCGGCCAAGCCCCCATGGAAGGGTCTACGGCGTCCCCTGCAACCGGACCCACCCCGCCATCCAACGGAATGCACGCTGTTGCTTCGGCTGTTGCTTCTGGGGTTTCCGCCCGGGTGGCGGCCGGCACTACCTGCGGGTGCCGGGCGCCACCCGGGCGGAAACCCCGCCCTTCACAGCGGCAGCTGGGTCGTCTGCTTGATCCGCTGCATCGGAATCTCGGTCTTGGTGTTCTGCACCCCGGCAATCCGGTTCAGGTGCTGCATCTGGAACTGCCGGTAGGCATCAAGGTCGGCCACCGCCACCCGCAGCAGGAAATCGCAGTCACCGGCCATCAGATGGCATTCAAGCACTTCCGGGAAAGACTTGATGCTGTTGATGAAGTGATTGGTGGTGTCCTCGTCCTGCCCGCGCAGCCACACGCGGACGAATACCGTGAAGCCACGGCCCACCTTGGCCTCGTTCAACAAGGCCACGTAGCGGTCGATGTAGCCGCCTTCCTCCAGCAGCCGCACCCGACGCAGGCAGGCCGACGGCGACAGCCCGACCAGCCGGGCAAGCTCCAGGTTCTGCAGGCGGCCGTCGCGCTGCAGGGCGTCGAGGATACGCCGATCGAGGTTGTCGAGCTGATACTGCATGGGATTTCGCCCTTGTCACTTTTGGCCGCATGAAATATCAATTATCCAGAATCCAGTGGCATCAACGCAACCCGATTTCGCGATCGGACCGCTAGCATGGGCCACCCCCACCTCGTTGTGCCGTTCCATGGACGCCCGTACCACCCTCCCCCTGCCCGACACCTGCGATACCGCGCCGCGTGCCGAATTCCTGCGCGGCCTGCGCGCCGCCGTGCCGGTGATGATCGGTTTCATTCCCTTCGCCCTGGTGCTCGGCGCGCAGGCCGCGCAGAAAGGCCTGAGCGCACTGGAAGTGCCACTGATGACGGGCCTCAACTTCGCTGGCGGCTCGGAGTTCGCCGCCGTCGAACTGTGGACCTCGCCACCGCACATCGCACTGATCGTGGCGATCACCGCACTGGTCAACAGCCGCCATCTGCTGATGGGCGCCAGCCTGGCCCCACTGCTGCAGCACCTGCCGCGCCGCCGGGTGCTGCCGGCGTTGTTCTTCATGTGTGACGAAAGCTGGGCGATGGGCGTGGCCGATGCGCGCCGCCGTGCGCTCGGCTTCAGCCTGGCCTATTACCTGGGCGTCTCCGCGGGCCTCTACACCGTCTGGGTGGCCTGCACCGCGCTGGGTGCGATCGTCGGGCCGCTGCTGGGCGACATCCACGCCTACGGCTTCGACATGGCCTTCCCCGCCGTGTTCCTGGTGCTGCTGCGCGGCATGTGGCAGGGCATGAAGGCCGCGCGCCCGTGGCTGGTCAGCCTGGTCGTGGCCGCCGCCACCTATCTGCTGATCCCGGGTGCGTGGTACGTGGCCAGCGGCGCATTGGCCGGCCTGGCCGCCGCCTGGCTGCTGGCGGAGGACGCAGCATGATCTTCAACGGCCTGATCCACTGGTCCTCGGTGCTGACCATCGTGCTGATGGCCGCCGCCACCTACCTGACCCGCATCGTCGGCTTCCTCGCGCTGCGCAACCGCACGCTGGGCAAGCGCGCGGTGACGGTGATGGAAGCCGCCCCGGGCTGCGTGCTGATCTCGGTGATCGCTCCGGATTTCGTCGCCGACAAGCCCGCCGACCTGGCCGCGCTGGCGATCACCCTGCTGGCCGCCACGCGGCTGTCGATGCTGCCGACGGTGCTGATCGGCGTGGCCTCGGCCGGGCTGCTGCGCTACCTGATGGGCTGACTGCGGTGCGCCGGGCAAAGGCCCGGCGCTGGCCAGTCATCGCAGCACCGCCTGTACGCGCGCTGCCGTCAGGCGCTGCTGCTTGCCGCCAGCAGGCACAGGCTGCGCGGCGGCAGGGTCCAGGCACCTGCTTCATCCGGCTCCAACGGCGTTTCGTCGGTCTGCAGGAGTACGCGCCGGAACGACAAGGCTTCATCCGACACACTGAACCGCTGCGGCTGGTCTCCGGCGTTCAACAGCAGGGCCAGGCTGACATGCCGCCCGGGCTCGCGCAGGCCGCTGTCCGGGCTGCGGCCGTCCAGCACGATCAGCAGCGCACGCAGCCCTGCGTCATGCCAGTCCGCTTCCTCCATGCTGCGGCCGTCAGGATGCCGCCAGTCGATATCGCGCAGGCCCAGCGCTTCATCGTATTCGCCACGCAGGAACCGGTTCCTGCGCAGCAGGCCATAGCGTCGGCGCAGCGACAGCGCCCGGCGTACGAACGCCACCTGCGCCTGTGCAGCCGGCGATGCCGCACGCTCCCAGTCGATCCAGCTCAGCGGGTTGTCCTGGCAGTAGGCGTTGTTGTTGCCCTGCTGCGAATGGCCGAACTCATCGCCGGCCAGCAGCATCGGCGTGCCCTGCGCGAGCAGCAGCGTGGCCAGCAGGTTGCGCATCTGCCGCGCACGCAACGAGAGGATCGCCGCATCATCGGTGTCGCCCTCCACACCGTGGTTGCTGGAGAGGTTGTGCGAGTGGCCATCGCGGTTGTCTTCGCCGTTGGCCTCGTTGTGGCGATCGTTGTAGCTCACCAGATCGTGCAGGGTGAACCCATCGTGCGCCGTCACCAGGTTGATGCTGGCCGAGGGCCGCCTGCCATGATGTTCGAACAGGTCGGCCGAGCCGGTGAAGCGCGTGGCGAATTCCGGCAACTGGCCGCCATCGCCGCGCCAGAGCGCGCGTACCGTATCGCGGAAGCGGTCGTTCCATTCCGCCCAGCCCGGCGGGAACTGGCCCAGTTGATAGCCGCCCGGGCCGATGTCCCATGGCTCGGCAATCAGCTTCACCTGGCTCAGGATCGGGTCCTGGCGTACCGCATCAAGGAAACTGCCCGAGGCATCGAAGCCATGCCGCTCGCGGCCAAGGATGGTGGCCAGGTCGAAACGGAACCCATCCACCCGCATCTCGGTCACCCAGTAGCGCAGCGAGTCCATCACCATGCGCAGCGCGCCGGCATTGGTCAGGTCGAACGTGTTGCCGGTGCCGGTATCGTTGATGTAATAGCGGCGATCATCGGCCAGGCGGTAGTAGCTGGCATTGTCGATGCCCTTGAAGGACAGCGTAGGGCCCAGCTCATTGCCTTCGGCGGTGTGGTTGTAGACCACGTCCAGGATCACTTCGATGCCGGCACTGTGCAGCCGCGCGACCATCTGCTTGAACTCGGCCACGGTGCCCAGCGACAGGTAGCGTGGCTGCGGCGCGAAGAAGCCGATGGTGTTGTACCCCCAGTAGTTGCGCAGCCCGCGCTCGAGCAGCTGCTGGTCATCCACGTAGGCATGCACCGGCAGCAGCTCGATGGCGGTCACCCCCAGATGGCTGAGGTGGTCGACCACCGCGTCGTGGCGCAGGGCAGAGAAGGTGCCGCGCTCGGCCTGCGGGACATCGGGGTGCTGCATGGTCAGTCCGCGCACGTGCGCTTCGTAGATCACGGTCCGGTCCCAGGGCGTTGCGGGTGCACGTTCGACACCCCAGCTGAAGGCCGGATCGATCACCGCGCAGCGTGGCATGTAGCTGGCGCTGTCGCGGCGGTCGAAACTGAGATCGCCATCACGGTGGCCCAGGGTGTAGCCGAACAGGTGCGGCGCCCACTTCAGCTCGCCGACGATCTGCTTGGCGTAGGGGTCCAGCAACAGTTTGTTGGGATTGAAGCGATGCCCCTCCTCCGGCGCATACGGGCCGTGCACCCGATAGCCATAGCGTTGCCCGGGCCGCACGTCCGGCAGGTAGCCGTGCCAGATCTCGTTGGTGTACTCAGGCAGGACGATGCGCTCGACTTCACGGTTGCGCGCGTCGAACAGGCACAGCTCCACCCGGGTGGCATGCCGCGAGTACAGCGCAAAGTTCACGCCCAGCCCGTCCCACGTCGCGCCCAGCGGGAACGGCCGGCCTTCGCGCACGCGCGAGGTCTGCGTCCACTTACGGCTGGCCATCGGTGCCCTCCTCGCCGCGCGCCGCGGCAATCTCGGCCTCCACCAGGCGCTCGGCCATGTGCCAGTGCCGCTGCTGCTGATCGTCCGGGCGCCCCTCCGCTTCCCAGATCTGGTGGGCCAATGCCTCAATCCGCTGCCGTCGTTCCCTGCTGTCCATCCCTACCTGTCTCCTCGTTGATCCATATCGCCAGCGGGCTGCCAGCCAGAAGCCTGCCCACGTCCGCGGTTGCGTTGAAATGTTCGATGCGCCCGTCCAGGAGGTTGCGCATGGGGCCTGTCGGCACACCGTGCAGTGCTACGCCGGTGCCGACGTCGTGCGCGGCGTGCAGGCTGGGCCCAGGCACGGCGGCGGGCGAACCCCGGCGCACGATCACCAGCAGCACCTGCGCCTGATGCCTGCGCGTGAACGCCAGCCACGGCGAGCGCGCAGGCGCGGACAGCGGCTGCAACTGGCCATGCAGGAACAGGTGCGGGTGCCTGCGGCGGCACTCCAGCAATTGCCGCAGCAGGAATGCCTTGATGCCACCGTCCCGCCAGTCTTCCAGCAGCGCGGGCCACCCGCGCGTATCGCGCAGCCACGCCTGCCGCGTTGGATAGTCCACGGCACGCCGGTTGTCCGGGTCCACCAGGCTCAGGTCCCAGCCTTCCCCACCCTGGTAGAGGTCGGGCACGCCGGGCAGGCAGTGCTGCAGGCACAGCTGCGCCAGGCCGTTGCAGGCGCCGGCCGGCGCGATGCGCGCCACGAACGTCGCCAGCGCCTCGCGCACCGGCTGCAAGGGCGCTGCGTCCAGCAGCGCGTGCAGCCACTGCGCGGCGGCCTCCTCCACGGCCACATCCGGGTCTGACCAGCTGCTGACCCGCTTGCCCTCGCGCAATGCCTTGGCCAGCCATTGCACCATCCTTGAGGCGAAGTCGGCGCCAGGGGCACCGTGCATCGGCCATGCGGCCACGAGCGCCTGCCACAGTGCGTAGGCCTCGGCACCCGGCAACGGCATCGGCGCGCCGGCGCGGGTCGACATCCGGTTCCAGCGCCGCACAGCGTCCCGCCATTCGAACGTGCAGGTACTGAGAACCGCCAGTCGCGCGCGGCTATCCGCGCCGCGCTTGTGATCGTGGGTCGCAAGCGCAAGCAACGCCCTGGGATGGCGACGCAGGCGCGCAGTGGCGTGTTCCAGCAGCGCGCGCCCCTCCATGCCCAGCCGCTGCGGATCACTGCCGACGTCGTTGCGCGAGAGCAGCCTGAAATAGCGATAGAACCCGGTGTCTTCCACCGACTTGGCATTCAACGGCGCGGCCAGTTGACCGAAACGCGCACGCAGCACGCGCTCGGCCTGCGCCTCGCCGGCAAGCGCTGCCAGCAACAGGTCCAGCGCCGCGCGTGCGGCACCGTCCAGTGCCTGGCGCGCTGCGGCGGCAGCGTCCGCCAGCGCCTTTCGTTCACCCGCCCCCTGCAGCGAATAGGGCCGGTAGGTGCGGTAATGCCCCAGCACGGAAGCCAATGCGCGGGCCAGCGCAGCCACTCCGATATCGGCTTCGGCCAGCCGCGGCTGCAGGACCTGCTGCGCGCTGCGCAGCAGCCGCTGGAAGTCGGCATGAAGGCCCTGGCGCAGCAACATGGCGCGGGCGTCCTGCTGGATCCGGTCGAAGCTGCGCGGGTCACCGCCCAGCGCCTGCCACGTGCGCGAGAGCGCGGGTGCAGCCGCCGGATCGTGCAACCAGGCCCCGGCCTGGTCCATGAAGTCATAGCCGGTGGTGCCGTCGCAGGCCCAGTCGTCGGGCAGCTGCTCGCCCTCGGCCAGTATCTTCTCCACATGCAGGCTGACGGCCTGCGGCTCACGACCGCCGGCCGCGCAGGCGGCGTCGAGCGATTGACGCAGGCGCTGCAGGTACGCGCCCGGGGAGGCCAGACCATCCACGTGGTCGATGCGCAGGCCGTCCACCCATCCCTCGCGTACCAGCCGCAGCGGCAGCGCATGCACTGCCTCGAACACATCCTCGCGCTCCACCCGCAGCGCGGCCAGTTCGTTGATATCGAAAAAGCGCCGGTAGTTCACCTGATCGCCGGCCGTGCGCCACCAGGCCAGACGATAGTGCTGCCGCTGCAGCAGCGTGTGCAACCGTTCAACGCTGCGGTTGCAGCGTTCGGCCCACGCCGGCCACTGCGCGGGTTCCAGCGGATGGCTGCGCGGCGACAACGGCAATGCCAGGCCATGGTGGCGCAGCACGGGCCGCGCGTTGTCCACCACCACGCGCACCACGCCGTCGCGTACCGCGTCGTGCAACGGCCGGTCCAGTACCGGCAGCCAGAGCCGGCCCTCGCAGCCCGGCGCCTCCCACTCGATGTCAAACCAAGCTGCGTGCGGGCTTCGAGGCCCGTGCATCAGCACATCGCTCCACCACTGGCTGTGCGGGGACGCCGCCAGATGGTTGGGCACGATGTCCAGGATCAGGCCCATGCCGTGCGCGCGCGTCACTTCCGCCAGCTGCAGGAAGCCCGCTTCACCGCCCAGTTCCGGATTGATGCGAGCCGGGTCGACGCCATCGTAGCCATGCGTCGACCCGGGCACCGCCGCAGCGATCGGTGACAGGTAAAGGTGGCTGACGCCCAGCGCGGCGTAGTACGGCACCTGCGCGGCAGCCGCCCCGAGGTCGAAGCCTGCGTGCAGCTGCAGGCGCGCGGTGGCACGCAACCCCGTCATTGCCCGGTCCTGCGGCGCGTGGCACTCAGGCGCGCCACGCGCGCATCGGCCGCGTCAGCATCCCACGTCGGCGGCAGGCGGCGGCGCCAGTTGGGATGGCCGTCGACGGTGCCTGGCAGGTTCACCTGTGCGCGACCGCCCAGCGCGTCTTCCAGCGGCAGCAACGCCAGCCGGGACGCCGAGTGGGCGACCAGAGACAACGCCCTGGCGTCCAGCGGCGCGCCCTCGCCGCCAACCACCGCAGACAGTGCCTGCGCGTCGCTGGCGCGCGCGCGCAGTGCCGCTGGCAGATCCGCCAGCTCACCCAGGCGTGCACGCCAGCGCAGGTCACGCCCGCGCAGCCAGCCGGCCAGCGGTGGCAGGTCATGGGTGGAGGGCATGGCCACTGCATCGCGGCGCCACTGCGGCGCCGGCAGGAAGCGCGCGCCGTTTCGGGCAAACGGCAGCACCTCGATGCCCAGAATGCCCCGGGCTGCCAGCCGCTGGCGCATGCCCGGCGGAACCACGCCCAGGTCTTCGCCGATCAGCACGCAGCGATGCCGCCAGGACTCCAGCACCAGCAGGTTGATCAGATCATCGAACGGATAGCGCAGGTACACGCCCTGCCCGGCGCCCGCGCCACGGGGCAACACCCACAGCCGCAGCAGGCCCAGGATGTGATCGATGCGCAAGCCTCCGCGGCCGGCCATCACGGCGCGCAGCACGCGAAGGTAGGGTGCGAAGCCCTCGCGCTGCAACGCCATCGGTGACCAGCTGGTGATGCCCCAGGCCTGGCCGAGCGGATTGAACGCGTCCGGCGGTGCCCCCAGCTCAAATCCCTGCAGCAGATCAGCACCCCCGGTGCGTGCCTCCACGCCCTGCGGCGCGCAGCCCACGGCCAGGTCGGCAATCAACCCGATCGAAGCGCCCTCGTCGCGCAGCGTGGCGTGTACCTGCGCCCAGCCCTGCTGTGCCAACCACTGCGCAAACGCATGGTCGTCCGCGCTGCCGGTGAACCGGTCGGCGGCATGCTGGCAATAGTGCCGCAGCGGATCGCCCTGCATGGCACGCCAGGTTTCGATCTGCGCGTGCTGCGACGGTGCCTGCGCTGCAACCCATTGGCGAACCTGCCGTATCCAGCGCCACTTCACTGCCGCCGAGTGCGGCCAGTCGATGCGACGTGCGGCAGTCCCCGCTTCCACCGCCGCCGCCAGCGCCTCGTCCCCGCCCAGCACGCTGTTGGCGGCATCGGGCAATACCTGCGGCAGGGAGACCTGCAGCGGGTCGAGCCAGCGCCGGTCGCTGGGCGAATAGGGGCTGTAGCCTGGGCCCGGTGGCATGCCCGCGTGCAGCGGGCTCAACGCCAGTGCGTCGCCGCTGTGCCGGTGCAGCAGCTCGCTCCATCGTGCACAGCCGGCACTGTCACCGATGCCGGCATCACCGGGCGCGCGCAGGCTGTAGACCTGCGCCGACAGGCCCCAGCCGCGCAGCGTGCCCCGCGGCCACCAGGCACGCTGTGGCGCCACCGCAACCGCCTGTTGCTGGTCGCCCCGGCGCCACTGCCAGTAGCCCGGCTGGTCCGGCACGCGCCAGCGGCCCTGCGCATCGGCACGGGCGGGCAACGCTGCGCCCTGCTCATCCACCCAGCACGCTGCACCGGCTGCCTCCGGCATCACCAGCAGCTGTCCGCAGCAGGCCGTGCGCAGGCCAGCGTGCTCGGGCACCGCCTCGCACTGCAGCCCCTCCAGCACGGCGCGCAGCACGTCCGGTGCGACCTCGCGCGCGGCACCGGCCACGTCGGTCCAGCGGACCAGCAGGCCCGCACGGCGGGCCGTCTCCCGCACCGCTGCATCCGTATTCATGCGGCGACCCAGCAGGCCAGCATGCCGCCGCCTGCCGGCAGCATCCCGGCAGCGTCCGGCCCCACGACGTACTCGCCGGCCGGCACCGCATGCGCCACCGGCACAGGGCCCACGTTGATCGCGATCCACCATTGGCCCGATGGCAACTGCCAGCCCGCCTGCACCGCGCCTTGGCCCAGCACGCGCGCGCCCAGCGACCGCGCCTGCAGCAGGCCCGGCTGCAGATAGCGCCTGCGCAGGCCGAGGAATTCACCCGAGCAGCGCAGCCAGTGCTGCGACCAGGGATCATCGCCGGGCGGCGGCGTGTACGACGCCTGCAGGGTCGCCGCATCGTTCGGGTCCGGAATACGCGCGCGCGCGGCGGCGTCGGCAAAGGCGCTGAAACCAGCGAACTCACGTCGACGCCCTTCACGCACCGCCTCGTCCAGCGGCGGCGCGTAGTCTGTGAAGAACAGGAACGGCGATTGCGCCTGCCACGGCTCGCCCATGAACAGCAGCGGGATCATCGGCGTCAGCAGGGTCAGCGCCAGCGCCGCGCGCAGCGGCGCAGGATCGGTCAGCATCGACAGGCGCTCGCCGAAAGCGCGGTTGCCCACCTGGTCATGGTTCTGCGCGAATACCACAAAACGCGCGGGCGACAGGTCGGCGCTGGGTTCGCCGCGGGGGTCGCCGCGCAGGTCCGGTTCACCCTGCCAGGCGAATCCCTCGGCCAGGCAGCGCGCCAGCAGTGCTTCGGCGCGACCGGCATAGGCCGCGTAATAGCCTTCCTGCTCGCCGGTCAGCATCACGTGCAGCGCGTTGTGGAAGTCATCGTTCCACTGCCCCTGGTAGGCGCCGCGCAGCCACCGCGCCTGGTTGCGCTCGTTCTCCAGCACCAGGTGCGCGTGCGGGGCCACCGCACGTACCTCATCGGCCAGCTGCTGCAGGAAACGGTCATCGTCAATGGCGTGCACCGCGTCCAGGCGCAGGCCATCGAAGCCGTAGTCGCGCAACCACATCAGCGCGTTGTCGATGAAAAAGCGCCGCACCCAGGGCTGGCGGAAGTCGATGGCCTCGCCCCACGGCGTGCTGCGGTCGTCACGGAAGAACCCGCGCGCGTAGTCGCGCAGGTGGTTGCCCTGGGGTCCGAAGTGGTTGTAGACCACATCCAGCAGCACCGACAGCCCTGCATCGTGCGCCGCTTCGATGAAGGCCCTCAGCGCTGCCGGCCCGCCATAGGCATGGGCCGGCGCATACGGGAACACGCCGTCGTAGCCCCAGTTGCGCTGGCCGGGAAACTGCGCGACCGGCATCAGTTCAATGGCGGTGATGCCCAGCGCGGCCAGCATCGGCAGTTGCGCGGTCAACGCCGCGAAGCCGCCCCCGGCCTCGATATGCACCTCATAGATCACCAGGTCCTGCCAGGCATGCCCCTGCCGGGCAGGCCGCGCTGCCTCCGTATCCAGCACCACCGCGCTGTCGCCGTCGATGCCGTCCGGCTGCCAGCGCGAGGCCGGGTCGGGCACGTCCTGGCCAGAAGGCAGGCGGAACCGGTAGCGGTCGCCATGCGATGCCGGTATTCGCAGCCAGTGGCAGCCGTCCGGGTCGCGTTGCATCGGCCGCTGGGTGCCTTGCAGGCACAGCGCCATCGTCCTTGCGCCCGGTGCCCACACGCGGAACTCCACCCCGTCACCGGCCACCGGCCAAGCGCCCAAGCGCGGGGCCACTGTGGTCATGCATCAACCTGCAGGTAGAGCGTGGACAGCGGCGGCAGCGTGAGCCGCAGCGACTGCGCGTGGCCGTGCATCGGCCTCGGCTCGGTATGCACTGCGCCGAGGTTTCCCGCATTGCCGCCACCGTAATACGCGCTGTCGGTGTTGAGCCGTTCGCTCCAGCGCCCCGGTTGCGGCACCCCGACCCGGTAGCCGTCGCGACGCAGCGGGGTGAAGTTGCTCACCACCAGCAGGGTGCGGCCGCTGCCGGCAGGATCCCGGCGGATGAAGGCGTAGACGCTGTTGCGACTGTCGTCCGCCACGCTCCAGTCGAAGCCGCGTTCGTCGCGTTCGTCGCGATGCAACGCAGGTTCGGCGCGGAGCACGTTATTGAGGTCGCCCACCAGGCGCGACAGGCCCTGGCCCTCGTTGCTGGCCGCCCGTGCCCAGTCCAGTGCCGCATCGTGCGACCACTCATGGCCCTGGCCGAACTCGCCGCCCATGAACAGCAGTTTGCTGCCCGGGTGCGCCCACATGAAGCCGTAATACGCGCGCAGCTGGGCCAGCCGCTGTGCCGGCTCGCCCGCCATCTTGGCCAGCAGCGCGCCCTTGCCATGCACCACCTCGTCGTGGGACAGCGGCAGCACGAACCGTTCGGAGAAGGCGTAGACCAGGCCGAAGCTGATCTGGCTGTGGTGATGCGAACGATGGACCGGATCGCGCCCCAGGTACTGCAGGGTGTCGTGCATCCAGCCCATGTTCCACTTGTGGGTGAAGCCAAGCCCGCCCTCCTCCACCGGCGCTGTCACCCCCGGCCACGCGGTGGATTCCTCGGCGATCACCAGCACGTCCGGGAAGCGCTCCCGCAGCGTCTGGTTCATCCGCCGCAGGAAAGCGACCGCCTGCAGGTTCTCGCGCCCGCCCTGCTCGTTGGGTACCCAGTCCCCCTCGGCACGGCTGTAATCCCGGTACAGCATCGACGCTACGGCGTCCACGCGCAGACCGTCGACATGGAAGCGCTCCACCCACTCCAACGCACTGCCGATCAGGTAGGCGGCCACTTCGTTGCGGCCGTAGTTGTAGATCAGCGTGTCCCAGTCGGCGTGCACCCCTTCGCGCGGGTCGGCATGCTCGTACAGCGAGGTGCCATCGAACCCGGCCAGGCCATGCGCATCGTTGGGGAAGTGCGCGCTCACCCAGTCCACGATCACTCCCACGCCGGCCTGGTGACAGCGGTCCACGAAGCGTGCGAAGGCCTGTGGCGTGCCATGGCGTGCCGTCGGCGCGTAGATCCCCAGCGGCTGATAGCCCCAGGAACCGCCGAAGGGATGCTCGCTCACCGGCAACAGCTCGATATGGGTGAAGCCAAGACCGGCCACGTACGGAATCAAACGGTCGGCCAGGGCATCCCAGTCCAGCGGCGCACCATCGTCGCTGCGCTGCCAGGAACCGGCATGCACTTCGTAGATCGACAGCGGCGCGCAGGTTCCGGCCAGGCGGCGGGCCGCCAACCAAGCATCATCGTGCCACTCCATTTGCCCAGCCGAAGGCACCCGCGATGCGGTCGCCGGTGGCAGCTCGGCCCAGCGCGCCATCGGATCGAACTTGTCGGGCATCACCCGGCCGTCGGCGCCGACGATGCGGAATTTGTAGCGGGCACCGGCCTGCACGCCCGGCAGGAACAGCTCCCACACGCCGGCGGTGTGACGCAGCCGCATCGGATGGCGTCGGCCGTCCCACCCGTTGAAATCGCCAACCACGGCGACCCGCTGGGCATTGGGCGCCCACACCGCGAAGCGCACGCCCGCAATGCCCTGCACCTGCATCGGCACCGCACCCAGCTGCCGCGCCGCATCGGCATCACCGGCATGGAACCGCTGCAGCAGGGCTTCGTCCAACAGTGGACCGAACGCATAGGCATCGTGCACCTGCTCCACGCCCTGTTCGAAATGCAGGGCAAGCAGCGGTATCGCCGCGTCACCGGCCGCGCCCTCGAACAGGCCGGGCAACGGGCCAGGGGACAGGTTCCAGCGCCGCCCATCGTCTGCAATCACCTCGACGCGCTGCGCATGCGGCACCAGCACGCGCAGCTGGCGTCCGCCTTCTGGCTGGCGATGCGGGCCCAGCCAGGCAAATGCATCGGCCGGGCGCGCGTGGACGAGGTCCTGCAGCGCCGGGGCGATACGCTGATCCAATCCCGTCTCCGTGATCGCTTCATCCTCCAGGGCGGCCAGATGCAGGCTGTCGTGGCTCATGCGGCCACCTGGCAGGTCTGCTGGTACAGGGCCAGATACGCGCGACCGGCCGCATCCCAGCCACCCGGCCGCAGCATGGCGGCGCGGCGCATGGCCTGCAGCAGGCCGGGCAGGCGGAAGGTGCGCATCGCCCGTTCCACGCAGCGGCGCAGGCCCTCGGCATTGGCGCCGTGGAACAGGAATCCGGTCACGCCATCCTCGACGGTATCCACCAGCCCGCCGGTCGCGTGTGCGATGGGCAGGCAGCCGAAGCGCTGCGCGTACATCTGGCTCAGCCCGCAGGGTTCGAAGCGTGAAGGCATCAGCAGGAAGTCGGCGCCGGCAAACATCTGGCGGGCCAGCGCCTCTTCGAAGCCGATGAATGCGCCCACCCGTCCGGGGTAGCGCCGGGCCAGCGCCTGCACCTGCGCTTCCACCTGCGGCTCGCCGCCGCCGATGATGACCAGCTGGCCGCCGGCCGCCACGATCTGCGGTGCCACATCGCAGGTGATGTCCAGGCCTTTCTGGTGCACCAGGCGGGAGACCACCGCGAACAGCGGGCCGGTCGACGGCGCCAGCCCGAACGCCTTGCGCACCGCATGCGCGTTGGTGGCGCGCCCGGTCCATTCGCCGATGCCGAAATGGGCCTTGAGGTGGATGTCGCGGCGTGGATCCCAGCTGGCGTCGATGCCGTTGACGATGCCACTCAGGTGTCCGCCGGCCGCCCGGCGCGCCAACAGGTCATGCAGCCCGCAGCCGTCATCCGGGGCGGTGATCTGCTGCGCGTAGCGCAGGCTGACCGTGTTCAGCCGCGTGGCATTGGTGATGCCGCCCTGCAGGAACGACATCTGCCCGTGGAAGTGCAGTTCATCCAGGTGTTCGGCCGGCACGCCCAGCACCGGCGCAAGCGCGTAGGGGAACAGCCCCTGGTAGGCCAGGTTGTGGATGGTCAGCAGGGTCGGCACGGCTGTCCGGTCCCAACGTACGTAGGCGGCAGCCATGGCCACCGGCCAGTCATTCAGGTGCAGCAGCTGCGGCGCCCAGTCCAGCCCGGCGCGCCCGGCCGCAATCTCCGCAGCCGCATGCGAAAGCGTGGCGAAGCGAACCGCGTTGTCTTTCCACTCCTGTCCCTGCCCATCCACGTAGGGCGAGCCCTCGCGCTCGTACAGCCCAGGCGACAGCAGCACGTAGATAGGAAGGCCGTCGGCCTGCACCGCCATGCCGATCGTGCACGCGGGCAACCCGGCTCGGGCGCTGACCCGCCCCACCGGTCGCAGCTGTGGCAGGCGCTGCAGAACCTCCGGGTAGCCGGGCAGCAGCACGCGCGAATCACATGCACCGCGCACCGCACGCGGCAACGCCGCGGCCACATCACCCAGTCCGCCGGCCTTGATGAAGTCAGCCATCTCGGTGGCGACGAACAGCACGCGCTGCACCAGTTCTGGGAGATCCAACGGTTGCGAGTGGCCGCGGCGAGTGCCGATCGGCACGGGCGTGAGCGGAGAGATCGCAACGGGTGAAGCGGACTGGGCGGCGCGGGCCATGGGGATGATCTCGGATGCTTCAGGCAGACAGACGCCAGCGGCGCCCGGACGGGCGCTTGTGCTGGGAAGGAAGTCGACGCAGGACGTGGGGGACGTCAGCGAGAGGCTCAGGACGACAATAGCCCTCCATGCGATCAATCAACCGTGAAGCCATGGCGATTTCTTTGTGACAAGGCGTCATGAGCTCAGTACACATGACAGGCGCCCGCCTCCTGCCCGTGTCTCTCCTGTAGAGCCGAGCCCGCGCCCGGCTGCCGGCAATCCCGTTTGCCCCGTGAGCCGAGCATGGGCTCGGCTCTACAGGGATTCTTCCTGCGACACCCGGTCGCAGGCCATCGAGCGACGCGCTTGACCAAT
Organism: Stenotrophomonas sp. YJH_SMC_73; assembly: GCF_059370155.1. Taxonomy (NCBI): domain Bacteria; kingdom Pseudomonadati; phylum Pseudomonadota; class Gammaproteobacteria; order Lysobacterales; family Lysobacteraceae; genus Stenotrophomonas; species Stenotrophomonas sp. YJH_SMC_73. Next base: position 347,684 of record NZ_JCAFTJ010000003.1, read on the forward strand.
GTCAAACCGCCCGCCGCCGCGCGGGCGTATTTCTATGCAGGACCCGAACACGCCGGCACTGCCGGCATCCACAAGGACCCTGCGATGAGCTACACCCCCGACAACGCCCAGCTGCTGAACGCCATGCAGAACGTCATGGTGATCTCCACCACCGACCTGCAGGGCAACATCACCTACGCCAATGACCTGTTCTGCACGCTCACCGGCTTCGCCCGCGAGGAACTGATCGGCCAGCCGCACAGCATCGTGCGCCACCCGGACGTGCCCAAGGCCGTCTACAAGGACATGTGGGACACCATCAAGGCCGGCAAGACCTGGACCGGCATCGTGCCCAACCTTGGCAAAGGCGGCGTGCTCTACGTGGTCGACACCACCGTGCAGCCGCTGTTCGACGCCGACGGCAACATCACCTCGTACATCAGCATCCGCCGCGTGGTGAACGACCTGATGCAGAACTACGACCTGGTCGAGTTCAGCAAGGAAAAGTTCGACGACTTCTACGAGGCCGCGTGAACGCTCTCCCGACCAGTACGCCCTTCAGCCGCCTGCTGGTGGGTTTTGCGTCCGAGTCGGGCAACGCCCGCGCCCTGGCCCAGCGCCTGGGCGCGGGCCTGCAGCTGCACGGGCCGCAGGTACTCCCGTTCAACGACATCGACGTGGCCAGTCTCGGCCAAGGCGATGTGCTGCTGGCAATCTCCAGCTCGTTCGGCGATGGCGAACCGCCGGCCAATGGCGAGCAGTTCTTCGAAACACTGCGCCAGACCCCGACGCTGCGCGGCCTGCGCTATGCGGTGTTCGGCCTTGGTGACACCGGCTACCCGAGCTTCTGCGGCTTCACCAAGGCGCTGGATGCTGCATTGAGCGAGCGCCAGGCCCGGCCGCTGCTGCAGCGGGTGGACGCCGATCTGGGCTACGAGCAGTTCTTCCAGCAATGGCAGCCGGTGCTGGGCCAGGTGCTGGAGGGTGACCTCAGCGCTGGCCAGCACCTGCACCTGCAGGTCACCGCCTATGGCGAAGACAATGCCTTTGCCGCGCGCATCCTCGAACGCCGCCGCTTGAACAGCAGCGACCCGGCCGCGTGGCACCTGCAACTGGACATTGCCGGCAGTGGCATGGCCTATCGCGCGGGCGACACCCTGCACGTAGTACCCGAGAACGATCCTGCCCTGCTGCAGGCGTTGGCCACCTGGTACGGCGACACCGCCGCCGTGGCCGCCCTGCACGACCGCGAGCTGCGCCTGCTGAGCAAGGGCGTGCTGCGCGAACTGGCCCGGCTGGGCGGTAGTGAGGCACTGAAGGGCCTGCTGAAGGTCAGCCAGAAGCGCGAGCTGGACGCCTACCTGCACGGCCTGGACCTGCTGGACGTGCTGCAGGACCACGCCACGCCGGACAGCGTGCCGCTTGCCCGGCTGCGCGAACTGCTGTCACCGCGGCTGCCGCGCGCCTATTCGATCGCCTCGCACCCGTGCGACGACCAGCTGAGCCTGTGCCTGCGCGAAGTGCGCTACACCCTGCGCGGCCGCGAACGCTTCGGCACTGCCACCGGCAGCCTCCTGCATGGAGGCGACCATGCCCGTGTGTACTGCCGCTCCAACCCCGGCTTCCACCTGCCCGATACCGGCGAGGCACCGCTGCTGCTGGTCGGTACCGGTACCGGCATCGCACCCTTGATGGGCCTGCTGCAGGAACTGCAGGCCAACGGCTGCGAACGCGAGGTGCACCTGGTGTTCGGCGAGAAGCACCGCCAGCACGACTACCTGTACCGTGACCAGCTGCTGGACTGGCGTACGCGTGGCGTGCTGGCCGGCCTGCATACCGCGTTCTCGCGCGATGGCGCCGAAAAGATCTATGTGCAGCATGTGCTGCAGCAGCGCGGCGATGAAGTGCGCGATGTGCTGGCCCGCGGTGGGCATCTGTACCTGTGCGGCAACAAGCGCCACCTGGAAAGCGCGGTGCGCGAGGCCATCGATGCCATCGGCGGCGAAGGCCACTGGGACACGCTGCGCAATGAAGGCCGCACGCACTGTGAATTGTACTGATCCGTTGATCCTGTAGAGCCGAGCCCACGCTCGGCTGCTGTTGGCGTTGTCGCGCAGAGCAGCCGAGCATGGGCTCGGCTCTACAGGTGCAGGTCAACCGTCGACAATGCGGCCGTCCACCACGCGCGCCACCTGCTGGCCGAACATGGCCACATCCTGCGGGTCATGGCTGATCAACAGCAGCGGAATGCCGGCCCTGTCCAGCACGGTCTCCAGCTCCTGGCGCAGGTGCTGGCGCAGGTCGTGGTCCAGCGCGGAAAACGGTTCATCCAGCAGCAGCGCCTGCGGCTGTGTCACCAGCGCGCGCGCCAGCGCGGTACGCTGGCGCTGTCCGCCGGAAATCTGTGATGGCAGCAGATCGCCCACCGTGTCGATGCGGAATGCGTGCAGCCACTGCTCCACCGCATCGAAACGCTGGCCGACCCGCGGATTCAGCCATCCCTTCTGCAGCCCGAACGCCACGTTCTGGCGCACGCTCAGGTGCGGGAACAACGCGTAATCCTGGAACACGTAGCCCAGCCGACGGCGCTGCGGTGGCAGGTCCACGCCGGTGGCCGTATCGAACAGGGTCTGCCCCTGCAGGCGCACATGGCCCTGGCCCGGCCGCAGCAGCCCGGCCACCGCCTTCAGGGTCAGGCTCTTGCCGGCGCCGGAGGGTCCGAACAGCACCACCTGCCGCTGCGTGCACTGCAGCGATACGTCCAACACGAAATCCTGGCCGGCCGCCTGCAGGCGACGCTGCACCTGCAGGTCAAGCCACATCACGCAGCTCCCGGCGACGTCCGCCCACCAACCGCGCAGCCAGCAACAGGATCACGATGCACACCACCGAGGTCAGGATCACCAGCGCATTGGCCTTGCCGTCCTGACCGGCCTGCACCGCCTCGTAGATGGCGATCGACAACGTCTGCGTCCGGCCCGGAATGCTGCCGGCCACCATCAACGTCGCGCCGAATTCACCCATCGCGCGTGCAAACGCCAGCAACAGGCCGGCAAGAATGCCGCGCCAGGCCAGCGGCAGCGTGACGCGGAAGAACACCGCCGCTTCGGACACACCCAGCGTCCGCGCGGCCTGCTCCAGCTGTCCGTCCACTTCCTCGAACGCCGCGCGTGCCGGCTTGAACACCAGCGGCAGCGAAGCCACCGCCGCCGCGATCACCGCGGCCTGCCAGGTAAACACCAGGTTGATGCCGAACCACGACTGCAGCCACGCGCCGATCGGGCCGTTGCGACCGATCAGCACCAGCAGGTAGTACCCCAGCACCGTTGGTGGCAGCACCATCGGCAGGGTCAACAGCGAATCCAGCAGCTCACGGCCGGGAAAGCGCCGACGCGCCAGCAGCGCGCCCAGCGCCACGCCCAGCACCAGGTTGATCGCGGTGGCCCAGCCGGCCACCTTCAGCGACAATCCCAATGCACTCCAGTCCAGATCCATGCGTCAGGGCTTGCCGAATCCGTGCCGGGCCAGGATCGCCTGGCCCGGCGCCGAACGCACGAAGGCGACAAACCGCTTGGCCTCTGCCGGCTGCGCGCTGGCCCTGGTCACCGCCAGCGGATAGGCGATGCGCCCGGACACCGGTACCGCGAAGGCACGGCGTACCCGGTCCGGCATGGCCTGCGCGTCAGTGGCATAGACGAAGCCGGCATCCACTTCACCGCGCGCCACGTAATCCAGCGACTGGCGCACGTTCTGCGTGGTGATGATCCGGCCCTGCACCGACGGCCACAGGCCGGCCGCTTCCAGCGCGCCCTTGGCATAGCGGCCGACCGGCACGCTGTCCGGGTTGCCCAGTGCGATGCGTTGCACGCCGGCACCGGCCAGGTCCTTCAAGCTGCGCGGCGCGGCCCTGGCCTGCGGCGGCGCCACCACCCACAGCGCGTTCACCGCGAACACCGCGCGGCTGCCGGCCGCCAGCAGGTCCTGCTGCTGGGCCTGGTCCATGGTGGCTTCATCGGCCGACGCGAACACATCCACCGGCGCGCCGCGGCTGATCTGCTGCAGCAGTACGCCAGAGGCGGCGAAGTTGAAATCGACCTTGGTTCCCGGGTGCGTCTTCTCATAGGCCGCACCCAGTTCGCGGAAGCTCTCGGTCAGGCTCGACGCCGCCGACACCGTCAGGTCGGCCGCCCAGGCCTGTACCGTGGCCAGCAGGCCCAGCCACAACAATGCCGCTCGCTTCATGCCCAGCCCCCTGCCTGATCAGTCCAGTCCGGCGTCCCGGGCTACGGCCAGTTCCGCCAGCCGGTCCGGGTCCAGCAACAGCATCTCACGTTGGTTCACCGCAATCACACCGTCGTCGCTCAAGCGGCGCAGTACCCGGCTCACCGTCTCCGGCGCCATCCGCAGGTAGTTGGCGATCTCGGTGCGGGCCATGCTCAGGTTGAAACGGGTGGCGGAGAATCCGCGCCGGGCATAGCGCTCGGAAAGATCCAGCAGGAACGCCGCCATGCGCTCCTCGGTGCGATGGTTGGCGGCCAGCGTGGCGACCTTGCCGATCTCGGCGCTGAGCAGGCTGAACAGCCGCGCCTGCAACCCCGGCATGCGCGTGGCCAGCAGGCTCAATCGCGGGAACGAGATCCGGCACAGGTAGACGGTGTCCAGGGCGACGGCGTTGCAGGGAAAGCGCGCGCCATGGATGGCATTGAGCCCGATCACCTCGCCCGGCAGGCTGAAACCCAGCACCTGCTCGTTGCCCTGGCTGTCATCGACGAACGTCTTGACCATGCCGGCACGCACCGCGGCGATCGAGTCGAATGGATCGCCGGCACGGAACAGGTAGTCGCCGGCCTGGAACGGGCCGACGTGGTCGACCAGCACATGCAATTCGCCCAGCGCGGTCTTGTCGTAGCCCTGCGACATGCAGGCGTCGGAGAACGCACAGGTGCTGCAGAAGTGCAGCGCGTCTCCGTCATCGGCTGCTGCCGGATTGGGCGTGGCCGGCCGGGACGCAGAGGGAGCGGAGGGGTTCAGAGGCATTGCAGCGAGGCAGGAACGAAGGCCCTCATCATACGACAGCGCACCGCCCGGCCCTGCGCAACGTGCACCTACTCTGGCGCGGGTTCGGAACGCCGCTGCGGGCCACGCTGCCGCATGCTGTCGCGCACGTCCACGTCGAACTGCAGCTGCAGCATGCTGTCGTCATCCAACGCGATACCGAAGCCCAGGCCATCGCGGCAAGGCAGCTTCTCCGCCAGTGCTTGAACCGCTTCGCGCGGCAGCACCAACCGGCAGAATGTCCCGCCATCGAGCAGCACCGCCTGATCCCCGGCATGCAGCGACAGCGCGACGCCCCAGCCGCCACTGCCGCCAAAACGGGTCAGGTTCTCGACCGACTCGCCTGCCAGCAATCGTGCCAGTTCTTCCTCATCCACGCGCAGGCGCATCGATTGCTGTTGCAGCTGGACCTTCATGCTGTGATGGACTCCCACTCCGACGGGGTATTGCAGTTGAGCAGCAACGCCTGATCCTCCGGCGCCAGTAGCATCCGTGTCACGCCCAGGCATTCCTGCAGCGCGCGCAGTGAACGACGCGCCGTCGGATCCTCAATCAGCTCCTGCAGCACGCGGCGGCAATGATCATCGATCCGCAACCGCATCGGCAACGGTTCATCGTCGAATACCGTGCAGGCACGCCCTTGATCGGCCTGCAGCCGCTGCAACAGCGCGGGTGTCACCCGCGGCGTATCGACCGGCACCACCCAGGCGGGGCCGTCTGGCATCTGCATCGCCACACTGTAGAGGCCGCCCAGCGGGCCGCAGCGTGCGACCCGGTCCGGGATGCCACCAAAAGCTGGGTAGTCGCCGCTCACCCATACCCTCCCGGCGCCGGCCTGCAGCAGCAGGCCGCGCATGTGTTCCAGCAGCGTGCGGCGGTGCCAGGGCAGCAGCGCCTTGTCGCGGCCCATCCGGCTGGACAGGCCGCCGGCCAGCACGATGCCATCAATGGGGATGTTCGTGATCGTGCGCATGGTCATGGCCGGGTTCGCTGTCCGCATGGCACAGGCTGCAACCTTCGCTCCACTGGCTGTCGCCGTCCTCGTAATGCTCCTGCTTCCAGATCGGGCACTGGTGCTTGACCACCTCGATCAACTGCCGGCAGGCCCGGAACGCCTCGTCACGGTGCGGGCTGCCGGCGGCCACCACCACCGCCACATCGCCGATGCCGAGCCGGCCCTTGGCATGCGCCACATACAGCTTCAGCTTCGGACCGAACGTGGCTTCGACCTCGGCGGCCAGGCGCTTGAATTCGTTCAGCACCAGCGGTTCAAACAGGTCGTAGGTGATCCCGGTCACCCGCCGGCCCAGATTGACGTCGCGCACTTTGCCGATGAACACATCGATGCCGCCGAAGCCCGGATCGGAAACCGCCGCGATGCCCTCGGCCGGATCGATCGCCGCCTGCGCGCGATCCACCACCTTGGCGATGATCATCTCGCTCATCGCTCAGCCCCCGCTCACCGGCGGAAGGATCGCCACCCGGCCATCGTCGGGCAGCGCGTCATGGTCGCGCAGCACCCGATGCTGGTCGGCGAATGCCGAATAGTCCAGCAGGCCCGCGCGGAAACCGGGCCAACGCAGCGGCAGCAGCTCGCGCAGCGCCTGCCGCAGATCGGCCACGGTGCCACCGGCTACATCCACGGCGATCTCGCGGCTGGCATCCAGATCGGAAAACGCACCGAACAATTGCAGATTCACCTGTCTCATCACGGCTCCTGGCTCGCCAGCTGCACAGGGTCCTGATGACCCCAGCCCTGCACGCGCACTGGCGTGCCGGCAGGGGCGAGACCGCCCTCGCCGTCCAGCACCACCCAGGCGTTGGCCTGCAGCATGGACATCAAACGGAACGACTCCTGCCCTGCCAGCACGCGCGCACTCAGGCGGCCCTGCGCGTCCACTTCCACCCGGGCCCGCGCATGGAAGCGCAGGCCCGGCGGCGTGCGCACGTCGGCCTGCAGCGGCAACATCAGCACCTGCTCCGGTGCCAGCCCCAGCAGGCGGCGCAGCACCGGCTCGACAAAGAAGCGCTGGCCCACCGCAGCCGACACCGGGTTGCCCGGCAGGCCGAAATACAGCGTGCCATTGGGCAGCACCGCGAACAGCAACGGCTTGCCGGGGCGGATCGCCACCTTGTGGAACACGATGCGCGCACCGCGGCCGCGCAGCGCGTCGGGAATGAAATCGTAGCGGCCGGCCGACACCGCGCCGGTGCTGATCAACAGCTGCGCACCCGCGTCCAGCGCTTGATCCAGTACGGCATTGAAGGCGGCCACCTCATCGCCCACCGTGCCCTGCCAGACCACCTCGGCACCGGCGGCCTGCAGGCGGCCGACCAGGTATGGCCGGTTGCTGTCACGGATCTGCCCGGATTCCAGCGCCTGCGCCGCCTCGGTCACCAGCTCCTTGCCGGTGGCGATCACCGCTGCCTTTGGCCGCGCCACCACCGCCACCTCGCCCACGCCGATCGCATGCAGCAAGGTGCGCGCGTTGATGTCCAGCACCTGCCCGGCCTGCAGCACGCGCTCGCCGTCGCTCACATCCTCGCCACGCAGGCGCACGTTCTGGCCCGGCTTCACCGCGCCCTTCAGGGCAATGCGGGTCGGGCGTCCATCTTCGCTGGCGAGGATCTCCACATTCTCGACCGGCACCACCGTATCCAGCCCAACCGGCATGCGCGCGCCGGTCATGATTTCCCAGGCGCCCTCGCCGCCTTCGGCGCCGGCATCGCCGGCTGCCTGCCAGCCCTGCACGGCAAATTCGGTACCAGCCTCGAACGTCGCGCCGTTGGCGCGCAGCGCGAAGCCGTCCATCGCCGAATTGTCGAACGGCGGCAGCGACTGTGCGCTGTGGATGTCACGGGCCAGCGTGCGGCCCGCGGCCTCGTGCAGCGGCAGGCGTTCGGCCGGCAGCGGCTTGGCCGCGTCCAGCAGGTGCTGCAAGGCATCGCTGTAGGGGATCATGCGTGGCCATCCCCCTCGACCATCGCCAGGGCGTGGCCCAGTACCGGCGCCAGGATGTCCAGGCACTGCGCCGCCGCCTTCGGGCTGCCCGGCAATGCAAACACCAGCATGTTGCCCAGCTGCACCACCTCGGCGCGGCTCAGCCAGGCCATCGGCGTGTGCTGTGCGCTCAGTGCCCGCACCATCTGCGCCAGGCCATGCACCGGCCGCGCATTCAACGAACGCAGCGCCTCCGGGGTCAGGTCACGCGGGCCCAGCCCGGTACCACCGGTACACAGGCACAGGCGCACGCCCTCGGCGGCCAAGGACTGCAGGCGGCTGGCCAACGGCTCGATGCCATCGGGCAGCACTTCGGCGGCCACCACCTCGCCCCCCAGCTTCTTCAGCCCGGTCACCAGGGTCGGTCCAGAGATATCCTCATAGGTGCCTTCGCTGGCGCGATCGCTCAGCGTGATCACCGCGCAGGCCGCGCCTTCCAGGCCCTTCGGCGCACGCGGCTTGAACCGCTCACGCTCGGCCTCGTCCATGCCGTCCGGGTGCAGCCAGACACCGCGCTTGCCGCCCTCCTTGAACAGCAGGCGGATGCCTTCGATGCGCAACGCCGGCTCCACCGGCTTGCTCAGGTCGTACAGGGTCAGCAGCGCCGCGTTGACGCCGGCCAGTGCCTCCATCTCCACGCCGGTGCGCGCCTCGCTGGCGCACTCGCACCACACGCGGATCGCCTGCCGTTCCGGTACCGGCGCGCAGAACACCTGCACCAGTTCCAGCGGCAGCGGGTGGCACAGCGGCATCAGCATCGAGGCCATCTTGGCGCCCTGCAGGCCGGCAATCTCGGCCATCACCAGCGCATCGCCCTTGGGCAGGCGGCGCTCGACAATCAGCGGATAGGCCACTGGACCGGCATGCAGCTCGCCCACCGCCACCGCACGGCGGCGGCTGATGCGCTTGTTGCGGACATCGGCCATGTGGAAGGCCGCGTTCAATTCCCCACTCATCGTGTTGCTCATCCTCCGATGGAGGCCAGGTGCGGGGTCAGCCCGGTCTGGCCCTGGTGCAGTCCATGCCCGGCCGCTTTCAGGCCAAGCTGGGTGGTGATGCGTGCCAGCAGCGCGTCGTGGTCCTCATCGCGCTGCAGCAGCGGGCGCAGCGGTACGCCGAACTCGCCGAACAGGCACAGCCGCAGGTCGCCCTTGGCGGTCACCCGCAGGCGGTTGCAGCCCTTGCAGAAGTCACGCGAATACGGGGCGATGATGCCGATGCTGCCGCGATGGTCGGGGTGGCCGAACTCGCGCGCCGGGCCGGCATCGGCCGCGCGCGGCCGCTCGTGCCAGCCCGCGGCGAGCAACTGCTCGATCACCACGTCCGCGCGCAGGTGGTAGCGCTGGAAATAGGCTTCGTTGTCGCCGGTGCGCATCAGTTCGATGAAGCGCACGCTGAAGGGGCGATCGCGCAGGTACTCCATCCACTGCGGCAGCTCGTCGTCGTTCAGGCCACGCAGCAGCACCGCGTTGAGCTTGATCGCCGGCAGGCCCAACGCCTGCGCCAGGGCCAGGCCCTGCTGGATCTCCGGCAGGCGGTCGTGCCCGGTGATGGTGTGAAAACGCTCGCGTTGCAGGCTGTCCATGCTGACGTTCAGCGCGGTCAGGCCGGCCCGGTGCCAACCCGGCAGGCGCCTCGGCAGCAGCGTGCCATTGGTGGTGATGGCCACCTTGCGGATGCCCGGCACCGCCGCCACGGTGGCGATGATCTCATCCAGATCCTTGCGCAGGCTGGGCTCGCCGCCGGTCAGGCGGATCTTGCTCATCCCCAACGCCGCAAAGGCCCGCGCCAGACGGCCGATTTCATCCACCTGCAGGAAACGCGGGTGGCCATCGGCCTGGTACCCGTCGGGCAGGCAGTAGCTGCACCGGAAGTTGCAGGCTTCGGTGAGCGACAAGCGCAGGTACGGAAAGCTGCGTCCGAAGCTGTCGGTGAGTTGGCTCATGGCTGTTCCGCCTCCTGGTACCACCCTGCAGCCCTGCCCCTGAACGGGTTGTCGACCCCAGCCCGCAGAGTGCGCTGGGGCGTTGAAAGCGTCAACCCGGGACAGCCCGCAGCCTGAATTGGCACCGCCTGTCGTGATAGGCCCTCCCCGCCCGTCCCGTTCGCCGTGACAACCTCGACACCTGTCGCAGATTGCACGTTGCGGGCGGATCACTACGCCAGCCAGCACCGGCGGGGCTTAACAGCGTAGGACAATGTCAAAAGCGTCTCCAATCGAGTGATGTTTACAACTCTTCTGATTGGCATTGCACAGCGCCAGGGGCTCAGATGGCGTGCCACCGGAAAAGGGTGGCCGGGCTTCGAACACCCGAGTTGATGTTGATGTATGCGCTTGCCAGCCGGCGCCACCCTAGCGTGGCGCCGGCTGGCAATCCGTCTGCCGGCTATGGCGGGCGGTGCGTGGGGGCCTTCGGGCCCACCGGACTGACATCAACCCGGTGTTCGAACCACGTACCGTCCGCCACTTTTATGGGTGGCGGCTACCGATTGCCCTGCACGGAGCCTTGCCATGAACGAATCGGACCTCCCGCATCTGCACGCCCACCGCAGCACCGCCGGCGACGACGGTTCGCCTCCGGCTGCGCCAACAGTGGACAGGAACACCTTCATTGCCAATCTCCACCGCATCGGCTCCGGTGCGGCGGCCGACGGACAACCCTGGCCGGAGCGTCACCAGCTGCCCGGCCGCTGCCTCGCCCTCGCCGATGCCGATTGCGCTCTGAACGGGTTGCGGGTAGTGCTGGAAATGCTGCTGGCAGCCGAACGCACCCGGCAGAACGGCGAACCCGGGCAGTACGTGGGCGACCGGGTGATGGAAGGATTGGTCATGGCCTGCCAGTCGTTGTGCGCGCAGGCGGTGGGGCGGTTGCAGCCCGAAGGGTGAATGCCATGCGCAACGCCCTTCAGCGAGAATCGCCTCCCGACCGACACGCCGTCAGCGCAGCGCCCTTGTCCGGGGGAACTGCGTGTACATTCCAGCGATCTGCCAAAGCGCGTTCGACGCGGACAGAAAATGACCGTGCCTCGGCGGGCATCTTCCCTTCAGAAAAGCCGATAGCTATCTCGAAGCGATCCAATCCGAGATTCCCCGCCTCCAGTCCAGAGCCATCTTCCCGCTTCACTCCGACGTAGACGACGGGGCGCTTCACGTCCACCTTTGCCCTGGCAAGCTGGCGATCCAATTCAGCGCTGCCATCAAAGAACTGCATTCCTTCGTCCTTGGCAATAGAGCTGAGGGTCTGCTTGAACCGCTTCAAGCCGTCTTGGTCATGCACGCAGAACTGGAGCATCTTGAAGGGCCGCTTTCCTAGAGCCCATGCGCCGCCAGAGAATCCAAGTCCGACTCCAATCAGAAGTAGTGTTGTCAGGATCCTCACCATCATCAAGGCCCCAATATGCAAGGTGTGGCGGCCAACGCCGCCGCAGAGTCAAAAATCATGACCCCAAGCACATCTCCGCTCGGTCTTCTCAGGCCGCTTCCCCTGAATGAGGGAGACCTTGTCGGGCGTGAGGAATCTGGGCACGGAATGTCCTTCAGGGCACTGCACCCGCCATCGGCAGATGCTCGATCCGCCATGTCCTGGCGTAGATAAGAATTACGCTTCCGGTCGAGGTGGTCTCGATACGGAAACACTTCAGGCCGGACAACGGATAGCCGACCGCCTTCCAACGATCAAGAAGATGAGCAAGCCCCGGCTCGTCGTCCTCGACCCTGGCGAACTCTATTCCCTCCTCCCCCAGTACGCCGAAGTTCATGAGCGCCGAGCACCCGTAGGCTTCCGAGAAGCAGACGGTTGCCTGCCGGCCGTCCGGCCAGCGCACGTGGACCTTTACCTCGTCGCATACGCCAGGTTTGCTCCTATCAATGTTGATGGCCAGCAACGTGGCGTCACACCATTCGAGCGCGTTGAAATCTTTCATCTACTGGAATTCCCCAAACCCATACAACAGAACGACCGAATCACCGCCGCCATCATTGCTGCGGCGTGTACGGGGAATTTCTTCAGCCTCGCAACGCCCTACTTCACGCAAGACGACTTCAACGCGTGCCTAGCCTGTGCTGATCCAACATTGGCCGACACCAGTTGATCGACGAGTTGACAAGAGATTCTCTGTTCCCCGTGCATAGGGACGACAAACAGATCCCCATTGTCCCTCGTTGTGTCCAACGCAACCCAAACCCTCGCTTGCGCGTCTACAGAGAACCCGGCGAGCAGATGCCCGCCCCCTTCTTCATAGATCAGGTCGCCAACCGGCTGGCGTCTGTACTCCAGCTCGGCGCTTTGCAAAGCGGCATAAACCGGCTTCTCGCCCAGCTCACCTCGTTGGAGTTTGCGAAATGAAAACAGCGCCGCACCTGTGAGAAGGATGAAGAGCAACACGTAAATGAATCTCATGGACTAGATTCCCGATCAGAGCTCTGGGATGCGCGAGGACGATCGCCGGTCACCGCTCCTGAAGCTCCCCAAGATTGAGATCCCGGGCATATGACCGCCGACTACTGATCTGTACTTCTTTGGATGCGAACCTCCGGCCATCCCTGCATTCGACGGCGAATTGGTAGCTTCTGGGTTCCGGCCCTGCAACGACCATCATGGGGACGAGAATGTGCTTCCAACCGGTTTCGACGAAACTACACCTTCGTCCTCCCCGAGCATACTCAGCTCACAATCTAGAGCGCGAACGTCACCCTGACCTGGCGGCACGCTTCCCGAGACGCGCACGACCATATCGCCACCCGATGTTGCACAGCCCGCCAGAACCAGACCGGTAATGACAGCGGCGGCACACCTCACTTTGGCATCCCCGAATCCTCAGTATGCACTGCGACGTCTCACGCCGATGGCCATTCAGGGACGCATCAATCTCATCAATAGATACCCGCCATGATACGAATGTAGTCGTCGAGCGAATCCACCCGCCGATCGACTGCAATACCACGTTTTTTTGCGAGCGATTGAAGCTCGAATATCAACACCCCATACCCCGAGTCCCAACCATGAGCTTCACCAGGCGACAGTTCCTTCGAAAATCGATCTCCAGGACGGAGCTTCCCGGAGGGCAAACGAAGCTCGTCTGCAACATGCTCCAGCAGCTCCACTACGATTTCCTGATCCAGGCCACTCTCCGCATAGTATCGGTCATAGAAGCCAGTTGGCGACAGCGCCTCTCTTTCTCTCAGTTTGTCTTTCATTTCCCTTCGCCTCTATCCACCGCCTGCGCTGCAGCCACAATAGACCATGGAGCCGATATCCCATAGGTCCTCCCGCACAGTCGTCACCGCGGCCCAGCAATCTTCCTGCCGAACGCCTGGGTGCTTGAAGCTTGCCGGACCATCCGATCTTCTTACACGGCCCTCCCATTCGTGAACACGGACAAGTGGCAAGGTCGATTTGACACATACCCGAACCCACACGACGCTCGGCCGGAAAGTGCCGAATCAGGCACCGGGAAAGGAGATCGCCACGTGCCACTCACGCATTTCGCTTACTAGGTGAGACCGCCCAGCCACCTATAACTTTATTCCGCTGTAAACAAGGCCCAGCTCTTCATCGCGCATGACCCAGCGGCCAGCATTTCCCTCCGGACACAGATAGAACTTGCCGCCATAGCTTGACGCTCGCGACCACGCGTTGCGGGCAAACGGAGGAAATCTCCGCATGACTCGCGCGTCGGACATCTCCGGCCTGCTCACCAGCCTACATTCTTCGGGCAAAGTAAGAACCCCGCTGGTCAGGCGGAAAACCAGCCACGATTCATTTGTGTCCATGTCGTGCGACTCGCGTATGTTGACTGCATCCTCAGGCAACCATGAAGGCAACCATTTCGATTCACCGATTACTTGTCTTGAGACGGCTTGATTGCGGTCTGCATACTCGGTGCTGGCAACTTCCATGCAACCAGAAAGTGCGATTGACAGCATCACGACTGGGAGCAGCTTGGGAGCGTACATTTGAGGCGTCCAAATCATCAGTAGGGGAAGTTTCCACCGGGACGATAGCTCCCGCACATCTGCGAGCAACTCCCCGTACGACTCATTTGTCCAGATGATCGTCCGAGGCGATTTGCCAACTGATCCGCAGCGGAGTCAGCGGCAGAGTCGCCCTTGATGCTTTGATCGAACCACTCGCGCCCGTTGCTTATGCACTGAGCAGCAGCTGATCCGCCCATACCCTTCTGTGCAGCCTCGCAGTTCGCCATGCAGTGGAAGTACTTATCCTGGCCACCCCATCCGTTATGAGACCCACCAACCACGTGTGTGGCTGACCGTTGATTGGCATACTGCCCGCCGAAGTCGCTGGCTCCCGCGACAAATGCCCCCGGAAAGCCAAGAGCTTCCAATGTCCTATTCACGTAATAGCGCCAATCGACCGTATATGCGCCAGTGTCTGTCACAGTCACTCCAGGCTGGGAGTCTTTCAAACCCAGTGGATCAACGTGCGAAATTGTATTGCCGATTGCATAGGTATAGGTGCTAACACCTCCACCAAGCCCAATTGGATCACTCTGCGAATACCGCCCCACCACCGGGTCGTATTCACGCTGGTAGTTGTAGAGCATCCCACTCGCAGCCGTCGCCTGCTGGCCTGGGAAGCGCAGCGCAAGCCCAAACGCCACACCATCGCCATCCGGGTCAGCCCTCGGAATCTGGTTGCCGAACACTTCGCTCTTGTTGCTCCACTCCCAGATCGAGACATTCCGTACCGGATCGATCACCACGCGCGGCGTGCCCAGATGATCTGGTTGGACGTAGGCCAGCTCCGGCACGCCGGTAGCCGGCGTGTTCATCAGTGCCACCGGGTAGTTGTCCAGCCAGATGGCCTGCTGCTGCGCTTGGTCCGTGGCCGAGTAGTTGCCCAGCCACTGCCCTGCTTCGTCGTACAGGGTGATCTGCGCTGCGCCACCGGCCGGGGTACGCAGCACGCGCTCACCGCGATGATTGTAAGCGTAGCTTTCCAGCACGGCATTGCCCTGCTTCACCGCGTTCATGCGGTTGGCATCGTTGTAGATGAACGTCTTGCCGCCGATGCTGGTGGTGTTGCCCACTGCGTCATGGTTGCGCGCTTCGCCGTCCACGGCGGTCAGCCGGTGGCTGGTTGCGGGGTAGGTGTAGCTGGCGGTGCCTGCCGAGGTGGTCAGCGCGGTGCGATTGCCGGTGGCGTCGTAGGCATAGGTTTCAATCGGCGTGCCGGTCGCGCCGTCCTGGGTCTGGGTCAGGCGGCCCAGCGCGTCGTAGGCGTACTTGGCGAGTACCGTTGAGCCTGTGCCGTTCTTCAGCTCGGTGATCGAACCGACCGGGTCATAGCCATAGCCCAGCGACAGGCCACCGGCGGCCGGGTCATGCACCGCCTGCGGGCGGTAATCCAGATCCAACGGACGCTGCAGCTGGCGGCCGTTGCCGTAGGTCCAGCCGGTCGCCGGGCCGAAGGCCGCCGGCCACGATGGGTCAGCGCCATGCGTTCAAGCAGGCCGACAGTGCACGCGTGCAGGCAGATGATGCCCAGCTGCGGGCGATGCTGCCGCCGGCCATGGCCGCCGACTACGCCGTCCTGACCGAACAGCTGGATGCACCCGGTGCGGAAACCCCGCGCACGATGCCGGACGTGCCGGTAGCGCTGCTGACTGCAACCCAGCTGGCTGCCGAACCGCTGTTCTTCGAGGAAACCGCAGAGGGCAAGGCACTCTGGAAAGCACAGCACGCCCTGCTCTTTTCGGGATTCACGCGCGGCTCGTACCGCTACCTGGCAACCGGCCACACCCTCCAGCGCGAGGAGCCTGCTGCGGTGGTGGCCACGATTCAATCGGTCTCCGGCACCTCGAAGTAGCTGTTCCAGGCAGGGGCTTCCCGGGTTGTTCCCCGCTACTGCCCGCGCAGCCGAACCGCGAAGTACCGCGCCGGGGAAAGGCCAAGCGCCTTCTTGAACATCGTGATGAAAGCCGTCACCGACTCATAACCCAGCGTCTCGGAAACGCGTTGTACCGGTGCGCCCGCGGCAAGTTCCCGAATGGCGATGAGCAGGTGCAGCTGCTGCCGCCAGCGACCGAAGGACAAGCCCGTTTCGCGTTCGATGAGGCGGGTCAACGTGCGCTCGCCCAGGGCCAGGCGCACGGCCCACTGGCCGATGGTGCTGCGGTCTGCCGGATCCGCCGACAGCGCTGCAGCCAACGCCCGCACCTTCGGGTGATGGCTGACCGGCAGCGACAGATGCTCGGCCGGCATCTGCACCAGTTCGTCCAGCAACACCCGCGCCAGCCGGTCGGTGTGGCTGCCATGCGGGTAGTCCAGCGGCGCGTCGGCCAGGTGCAGGATCATCTCGCGCAGCATCGGCGAGATCGCCAGCGTCACGCACTGCGCCGGCAGGTCGACGATGCCGGGCTCGACGAACAGGTAGCACAGGCGCGCGTTGGCGGTGGCGCGGTTGCTGTGCGGCATGCCGCCCGGAATCCAGACGCCACACTGGGGCGGCACGATCCACAACGCATTGGCCACTTCGCAGGTCACCGCCCCATGCAGCGCAAGAATGAGCTGGCCCTTGCGGTGCTCATGCACCGGAATTTCCGCGTCGTGCTCGGCCACCTGCAGGCGGCTGGCAACCGCCGGGCGATCGGTCTCGTCAGGGTCCAGGTCAAAGCCGGGGAGCGAAATGCGAGCCATTCTCACATTGACCGGTTTTAGCGATTGATTGTCATTGTAGCGAAATTCGCCAGTGCGGCCGATCACTAGCATGAGCCGCATGCACGCCCCCACCCCTGCCCGTCTCCACGTGTTCCAGGCATTCGCCTGGTTGAAAAGCCCTGCCCTCAGGACCGACCAGGAGGCGGTGCTGTTCTCGCTCAAATGCCTGCTCGCCGCGTCGCTGGGGCTGTATGTCTCCCTGCGGATCGGCCTGAATCGCCCGTTCTGGGTGATCGGCACGGTCTATCTGGTGTCGCAGCCCCTGTCCGGGGCAACACTCAGCCGCGGCCTGTTCCGCCTGCTCGGTACCGTGGGCGGGGCCGTCGCCACCGTCGTGCTGGTGCCACGTTTCGCCAATGCACCCCTGGTGCTGAGCGCCGCGCTCGCCACCTGGATGGCGCTGTGCCTGTACCTGGCGATGCTCGACCGCACGCCGCGTGCCTATGCGTTCCTGCTGGCCGGCTATACCACCAGCCTGATCGGCTTTCCTGCGGTGATGGTGCCGGGAGACGTGTTCACCATTGCCATCACGCGGGTGCAGGAAATCGCCATCGGCATCCTCGCCGCAACGCTGGTACATACGCTGGTGCTGCCGCGCCGGGTCTCGATGCGCGTGCACGCGCGGGTTGCTGCCGTGCTGGATGATGCGGAACGATGGACGCGCGACATGTGCGCCGGTGCATCGGACACGGTGCTGGCGACGGACCGCTCGAAAGTGGCAGCTGACCTGCTCGAACTGCATGTGCTGTCGATCCACCTGCCCTTCGACAGTGCCCAAGGCGTGGCCCAGGTGCAGATCCTGCGTGCCCTGCATGACCGGATGCTGGACGTCCTGATGCTGTCCAGCGCGGTGGAAGATTCCATCGCCCGGCTGCGTTCACCACAGGCCAGCGCAATGGATGCAAGGGGCTGGCGCGATCTGCTGCGGGCCAGCCTCGCCGCGCAACAGGCCGAGCTCGACCTCGCCCACGCCGACTGCCGCGTGCTGCAGGCACAACTATGCACTGCCCGGCCCGACTGGCGCCGGCATGTACCTGCCCGCCTTGCGCGACATGCGCAGGGTGCGGTACTTCACCGGGATCATCGGCTTGCCCTGCGCAGCGCGCTGGGCGCGTTCGTCGGCATCCTGCTGAGCTGCGTGTTGTGGATCGTTACCGGCTGGTCGGACGGCGCCACGGCGGTGTCCATCATCGGCACGGCGTGCGTGCTGTTCGGCACGATCGAAGCGCCTGCGCCGCATGTCATGCGCTATCTGGTGGGATCGTTGATCGGCGTTGGCGTCGGCCTGCTCTACGGTCTGCTGATCTTCCCCGCGCTGTCCGATGTCGTCGGCCTGACTGCCGCGCTGGCGCCTGCGCTGCTGCTGTGCGGATCGTTCCTGGCCCGGCCTCCCTTCATCATGGCTGCCCTGGGCGTGGTGCTGACGTTTCCGCTCATCGCGGGACTGGGCGCGACCAATACGGTCAACATCGTCGGCGCACTCAACAACAGCGTAGCGTTGTTCGTGGGTACGACAGTGGCACTGTGCAGCATGCAGCTGTTCCAGACCGCCGATGCGGGCCGCAACCGCGCACGGCTGGAGCGTTCGATCCGTCGGGATATCGCACGACACGCCGCCGGACAAGGTGGCGTGGCCCGGGCCTGGCTCAGCCGCATGCTGGATCGAATCGGGCTGCTCGCTCCCCGGTTGCGGGGCGGTTCCAGTGCCGCAGACGACCTGCGGGCATTGTTTGCGGACGTGCGTGCGGTACGTGCATCCAACCAACTCCGCGCACTGGACAAGTGCCAGGAAAACCCGCAGGTCCGGGTGCTTCATGCGGCGCTGATCGAACGCGTCGCCGCACATTTCAGGGTTCGTGCCCACGCGCCACGCAGCGTCGACGCCCATCTTCTGGAACTGCTCGACCGCATGCGCGAGGCAGCAGTGGCCAGTAGCGGGGATGATCGTGAGCATCTGTCGCACCTGCTCTGCGGATTGCGCCGCGACCTGCTGGCGCCTGCTCTCACCCTTCGGCACTGACCTCATGTTTTCTGATCTCTCCATTGATGGCGTGCTGATCCCCGGCCTGCTCGCCGTGGCCGCCGCCGCGCTGGCGCTGTCGATGCTGACCTCGCGCCTGCTCGCCAGTCTCGGTCTGTACCGCTTGTTCGCCGCGCGACCACTGGTGGGCCTGTCCCTGTTCGTGATCCTGGCGGAGCTGATGATCCGGCTCTCGCCCCTGCTCGAGAAATGAAATGAAACACCTGCTTGCTGTCATCGGGCGCTGGAGCGCTACGCTGGTTGTATTCGCGATTGCTGTCGTCGCCGCGCTGTCCATCTGGAAGCGTTACGAAACACGCCCGTGGACGCGGGATGGACGGGTCCGCGCCGATGTGGTGCGCGTTGCGTCGGACATGGGGGGGCTGGTCACCCAGGTGCTGGTGCACGACAACCAGCGGGTCAGCGCCGGACAACTGCTGCTGGTGCTGGATCAGCCACGCCTGGCTGCCGCGCTTGAGAAGGCCGACGCAGCGGTCAGCAGCGCACGCGCGACGCTGGCGCTGGCCCGCCGCGAATCGACGCGGGACAACGCACTGGGCAACCTGGTCGCCTCGGAGACACGCGAACGCAATGCGGCCAAGGTCGACACCGAGCTGGCCGCCTTGGCGCAGGCACGGGCCGAACAGCGCGTTGCCCAGCTCAACGTGCAACGCACCGAGGTGCGCGCGAGCACCGACGGCATCGTCACCAACCTGGACCTGCATGCGGGCGATTACCTGCAACCGGGCGCGCAGGCGCTGGCGCTGATCGACACCGGCAGCCTGCGTATCGAGGGCTACTTCGAGGAAACCAAGCTGGGCTGCATCACCGAGGGCGATGCCGCCGTGGCGCGGCTGATGGGCGACACCCGCGATGTCCGCGGACACGTGGAGACCATCGCCGCCGGCATTGCCGACGATCAGCGCTCCAGCACGCACAACCTGCTGCCTGCCGTAGCGCCGACCTATACCTGGGTGAGGCTGGCACAGCGCATCCCGGTACGCATCCGTATCGATGATGCGCCGCCGGATACGCGCCTGATCGTGGGTCGCACTGCGAGTGTGACCATCACGCCCTCGGCACCGGGAGCCTGCAAGTGAGCGTGCGGACAGTACGTGGTGGGCTGCTTGCCCTGTTGCTGCCCCTGACGGCCTGCGTATCCGGCCCCGACTATCACCTGCCTGCGAACGCCGTCGCAGCTTCACAACGGGCTGCGCGGGCGTTCGTCTCAGGCCAGGACGCATCGTTCAGCCACGACGCGCCACCGGATCGATGGTGGCACCTGTATGGCGACCCTCAGCTTGACGCCTACGTACGCGAAGCACTGGCGGCCAATACCGACCTGCGCGCCGCCGATGCCAACCTTCGGCGCGCCAGCGCTACCGTGCTGGAGTATCGCGCGCGCGGTGCCGTACAGGCCGACGTGGATGCATCGGGCACGCTCACCCATGCCGGTGGCTACACCCAGGCGTCGGCCGCCCCGCAGTCGTACGCGCTGGGCCTTCACCTCTCCTATCCACTGGATCTTGCAGGTGGCATCCGCCGCGGCATCGAAGCCGCCAACGCCGACGCGGAGGCGGTTGCTGCGGCACGCGACCAGGTCCGCGTGGTCGTCGCTGCGGCCGTCACCCGTGCCTATCTCCAGGTGTGCACCCGAAATCACACGCTCGCTGCAACCCGGCAGGTGCTGGCGGTGCAGCGCGCCACCCTGGACGCAACCCGACGCCTGGCTGCAGGCGGGCGCGGAACGGACTTCGATGTCAGCCGTGCCGGTGCCGCCATCAATCGCAGCGCGGCGGCGGTACCGCACCTGCTGGCGGAACGCCAGGCCGCACTGTTCGAACTGGCCGCATTGATGGGCAGGCTCCCGGCGGACTATCCCAGGGAGGCCGAAGCCTGCCCACGCCCCCCGGAGCTGGAGCAGGCGCTGCCGGTCGGTGATGGTTGGCAGCTGCTCCAACGACGCCCTGACATACGTGCCGCCGAGCGCAGCCTTGCCGCAGCCACGGCGATGATCGGCGTAGAGACGGCGGGTCTCTATCCGCAGATCACCTTGGGCGCCTCTTCGGGCGTGGCCGGCACACCGGCGCATCTGCTGTCGGCCGACGGCTTCGGTGCGAGCATCGGTCCCGTGCTGTCATGGCACTGGCCCAACCGCCGCGTAGCCAAGGCCCGCATCGCGGCGGCCGGCGCCAATGCAGATGCCGCTCTCGCGTCCTTTGACGGCGTCGTGCTGCAGGCTCTGCGGCAGACCGAGACCGCGCTTTCTGCCTGCACGCAGGAGCTTGAACGCGAGCGCAGCCTGGCGCAGGCGCGTGGGGATGCAGCGCGGGCCGCCGGGCAGGCGCAGCAGCTGTACCGTTACGGCAGGATCGATTTCCTCGATGTGCTTTCGGCCCAGGCCGCGCTGGCAGATGCGGAGTCCGCATTGGCTGCATCACGCGCGGACCGGGTCGACCGCCAGCTGGATCTTTTCCTGTCGTTGGGCGGAGGCTGGGCCGCAACGGATTCGGCCGCGGGCGGTGCCCGGTGACCCGTTCAGGGCAGCGACTGCACGCCGCGCCGTCTGTTCAGGAACGTACCGCCTACACCCGTATTCATTCACTCTGACTGCCCTATATTCCTGCCACAGCGCCGCATGCTGCGGCCATGACGGAGGCATATCCATGAAGACAACAC
Source organism: Stenotrophomonas sp. YJH_SMC_73 (assembly GCF_059370155.1). Taxonomy (NCBI): domain Bacteria; kingdom Pseudomonadati; phylum Pseudomonadota; class Gammaproteobacteria; order Lysobacterales; family Lysobacteraceae; genus Stenotrophomonas; species Stenotrophomonas sp. YJH_SMC_73. The sequence continues at coordinate 369,098 of NZ_JCAFTJ010000003.1, forward strand.
GTTTGCTGGCCATCGCCTTGACCACCGCCACCGCTTTCGCTGCGGCCCCCGCATTCGCCGATCCGCCGCACCACGCCCGCGGCAACGGCCCGCCGCCGCATGCGGGCGGCCCGCATAACCGCGATGCGCCGCCGCCGGGCTGGCAGAAGAAGGCCTGGCGACGTGGCGAGCGCCTGCCGTGGGCCGAAGTGGACCGCCGCTACTGGGTAGACGATTACGCGCGCTATCACCTGCGGGAGCCGGGCCGCGACCGGCGCTGGGTGCGCCAGTCCGACAACGAGTACCTGTTGGTGGAGATCGCCACCGGCTTGATCGTCGACGCCCTGCATCGTTGAAGCGACCTGCAACGTCCCACGCGGGGCGATCTGCCTCGGTGCAGACACCTTACGACCGGGGCCGCCCCGGTCGACGGTGTCTGCGCCCACGGCGCCCCGCCCGCCTCCGCGGCCCGCCATGCAGGCCCTCCCGCAGCGCGAGATACCCGCACATCAGCGCTGTGGCAAATAGCCCCATCGCCACCAGTATTTCGAATCCCCGATCACCAAAGAGCAGGCGGATCGATATCTCCAGTGAGCACAGCCTGCCGCAGCGCAGGCCCTGCTCGTTGAAGCCATGGATGAGCACCAGTACGCCCATCAGCCCGCACCACGCCATCAGGGCCAGGCTTGCGATGAAGATGAAAGGTCGATGGATACGCATGCGCTCGTCGCGGTCTTCTACGGTGATGTCCAGCGCGACGTTGCGAGCACGCGATCGGAAGCATCCAGCTCTACCGACCAGGCTTGGGTATCCAGGCGCAGCCGGTTCTCATACCACCATCGCTGCGCACAGCGACCACTGCATCCACGGCTGGCATAGCGGGTAAAGGGAGCACCGGCGTGCTCCACCACGTCAGGGTGCCCCAGCGCCCGCAGTACCTCGGCCCTGCTCGCCCCGACCGGGACCGAGGCAAGCGCGTGGGAATGCCACGCCGAGATCGCCGAGCAACCGGCCACGTACGCCACGAACAGCCCGACCAGCCCCCACATCAGTGTCCTCATTGACAGATCCCCTCCTGCGCCGCGCGCCCGCGCATCATCCGCGCAGACGCTCTTCGACGTCAAACTTCAACGACAAGCGGACCTGTTGCAGCGCCCGGCAACCGTGCTAGCGTGCGCCGACCGATGATTCAGGATGAACGCAGGGACACCCGTCGATGGCAGGCAAGCGCCGGAAGGACAGGATCACGCAGGAGCACGGTCTGTTCGTGAAGCGGTACGGGCCCAAGGGCGGCGCCATTCCAAATCCAGCGACCGGCCCTGCGACTGGAACTGCGAGAGCGGCTCAAGCGTCTGGCGCCAGAAGAGCGGGTCAGGATGCTTACCGGCGGGGACGACAACGATGATCAGCCCTGGAGGAGTGATCCGGCGCGCCATCTTCGTGACGCTCTGCAGTGTACTGTGCGCCTGCGGCCTGGTGATGGATAGTTCGTTCGACACGCTGCGCGAGGCGCTTGACTCCGACATGGTGAACAAGGGATGGATTCCCGGCTGGGTGCCCCACGAGGCGACCGACCTGCGCGAGGTGCACGACCTCGACTCGAACACCAGCGCGCTGGCCTTCACCAAGCCTCCTGCGATACCACTGCGGCTGCCTGCGGATTGCCAGGCAACGACATTCAGTCACAGCGATCCTGTTGCGTTCGATCGATACTGGTGGCCGGGCGACGGGACGCTCGAGTCGTCGTATCGCGTCTTTCGCTGCGCGCCCGAATCCGGAAAATCAGTCTTCGTCGCCATCAACAGGACCGAAGACCACGTGCTCTTCTGGCGAACCTACGCGCGGTGATGCGCCCGCGCCACCCTATTTCTCCCCAGGACCCCATGATGCCCAACGCACGTGCACGCTTCGTCGCCCTCGCCCTGTTGCTCCCGGCGTGGCTGCCGGCCTACGCCACGCAGAATGCCCCCGCCGACGTCAAGGCGATCGAACAGGTGGTCGAAGCGTTCCGGACCTCGCTGATCAACAAGGACAAGCCGACCTACATGGGCCTGTTCTTCTCTGACAAACCGGAAGACATCGGCTGGCAGTTCGTTTCCGAGGATGTGCGCCTGCAGGACATCCGCAAGGCCAAGCCCGATGCGATCAAGGCACGGCAGATTCCCGCCAACAACTTCATCGCGCTGATCGACGGGGCGATGGCCTCGCCGAAGCCGAAGGAGGAGAAGTTCTCCAACACGAAGATCGAAACGGACGGCGATGTGGCCTCGGTCTCGTTTGACTACAGCTTCCACGACGATGGGGTGAAGACCAACTGGGGCAAGGAAATGTGGCAGCTGGTCCGCACCGAGCAGGGCTGGAAGATCTTCTCGGTGATCTACTCGATCCGCGATTCACGCAGCCCGGGCGATTGAACGTCGCTTGACCGGGCCGAACCCAGGCCGCGATCCATTCAGCAAGGGCATTGGCATTCGGCCATCGATCGGGCAGAGTTCGGCCACGCGCAAGGACGCATGCCATGACCCGCCTGCTGATCATCGAAGACAACCCCGAGCTGGTTGCCAACCTGTATGCCTTCTTTGAACCGCTCGGCTACGTGCTGGACGACGCGCGCGACGGCGCCAGTGGCCTGCGCCGGGCCACGCAGCACGACTACGACGCCATCCTGCTGGACCTGATGCTGCCGCGCCTGGACGGCATGACGCTGTGCCAGAAGCTGCGCCAGGAGTTCCAGAACCCGGTGCCGATCCTGATGCTGACCGCACGCGATCCGGTCGAAGACCGCGTGCAGGGCCTGGCCCTGGGCGCGGATGACTACCTGGTCAAACCGTTCTCGCTGACGGAACTGGATGCACGGATCAAGGCCCTCGTACGAAGGGCACAGGGGCGCCAGGTCCAGAGCGTGCTGGCGTGGAAGGACCTGCAGGTGGACACGCGCTCGCCACAGGCCTGGCGGCAAGGCCGCTGCATTGCGCTGACGCCCACGTCGCACAAGCTGCTGATGTGCCTGGTGCGTGCGGCTCCCGCGGTGGTGCGAAAGCAGGAAATGGAATACCTGGTCTGGGGCGACGAGCCGCCGGACAGCGGCGCGCTGCGAACCCACATCCATGAGCTGCGCCTGCAGGTGGACCGCAGCTTCGACACCGCGCTGATCACCACGGTGCACAGCGTCGGCTGGCGCATGCAGGCGTGAGCCCTGCCTCCCTCCACCGCCGCCTGAGCCTGCGCACCCGCATCACGATCTCGTTCGTGCTGTTGATGGCCTGTGCCATGGGCTTCATCGTACTGGCCGAACAGGTCGACTATGACCAGGTCCGGGCTGCTGTCGTCGCACGGACCCAGCACGGCGAAGTGCAAAGGCTGCAGGCCGCGCTGGATCGTGGCCAACACCCCGCCCTGCCACCAGGGACCCAGCTGTTCGATGCCCAGGACGTGCCATTCGTACTGCGCCAGTACGGCCCGGGCTACCACGGCGAAGAGGCGCCCAACGAGTGGCACCTGCGTGTGTTCGACAGTCGTGGCCAACGTTACTACCTGCTGCAGGACGCTGCACCCTATGGCTATCTGGAACACCTGATCAATGCCTTTGCGGCACTGGTCATTTCGGTCTGCGTGCTCGGCGCCTTCCTCATCGGCCGCAAGGTCGCTACCCACGTCATCGCGCCCATCACACGATTGGCCGACGCGGTGCAGGACGGCCACAAGCCCTTTCCCTACCAGGACGCACGCGACGAGATCGGCGTGCTCGCGCGCGCCTTTGCCCGCCATAGTGACGAGCTCGAACGGTTCCTGCATCGCGAGCAGTGCTTCAGCGGCGATGCCAGCCACGAGCTGCGCACGCCCTTGGCCATCATCGGCGGTGCTGCCGAAACGCTGGCCTGCCAGCTTCCGGCCGACAGCCACCTGGTTCCCAGCGCGGCACGCATCCTGCGTACCACCCAGGAGATGCAGCGCCAGCTGACCTGCCTGCTGCTGCTCTCGCGCGCCCCCGGCGCCGTGCCGCGCAACGCGGTGGCCCTGCGTCCGCTGCTCGAATCCTGCATGGAACGCTGCCAGCCCTGGCTTTCCGGCAAGCCGGTGACCGTTGCGTTTGATGCCCGGCATGACGCCGTGCTGGTCACCAACGCGGATCTGGCGCACAGCATCATCTGGAATCTGCTGCGCAATGCCTGCCAGTACACCGAAAGCGGCGAAGTGCGGATCACCCTCCACGACACCGCACTCATCGTCGCTGACACCGGACCCGGCCTGCCGTCCAGCATCGACCCACGGCAGTTCCAGCGCTTCGTGGCCGGTGGCGCGCACAGCGGCGAGGGGCTGGGGTTGTCGATCGTGCAGCGCATCGTCGAGCACCTGGGCTGGACGATGACCGTGCAATCCTCCGGGCAGGGGTGCCGGTTCACCCTGCGCTGGCCCCGCCCCCCGCATCTGACGGATTCCTGACATCGGGCTGCACATGCTCCGGGCTGCTCCCCCGCTCTGGAGACGGCATGCAGCACCCCAAGGACAGCGGCAAGTACCCGCACGGCAAGACCGGATTGAGCCGCATCTTCCACACCCTCATCCATTCGCGCGATGGCTTCATCGCCACCTTTCGCGGCGAGGCGGCGTTCCGCCAGTTGTTGCTGCTGCACGCGCTGCTGATGGCGGCTGCGTTCGTGCTGGACATCAGCACGGTCGAGCGGGCACTGGTGCTGGCGGTCTGCTTCATCAGCCTGCTGGTGGAACTGCTCAACTCGGCGATTGAAGCCGTGGTTGATCGCATCTCGCTGGAGAAGCATCCGCTGTCCAAGAACGCCAAGGACATGGGCAGCGCCGCGCAGACCACCGCGTTGTTGATGGTGGGTGCGGTGTGGGGCGTGATCCTGCTGGGCTAGCCCGGCAATCCTGACAACTTCCTGATAAGGCCGTTTCGATACTGCGCGCACTCCTGTTCCGCGGAACCTGCTCGTGCGTCAATGCCTCCGTTTCCCGCGGTCCCATCCAATCGTTCTGGTCTGGGCCGCCGCACTGTTCTTCGCCACGATTGGAAACATTGCCCTCTGGAAGACGCTCTGGGGGCTGATCGATCTCAACAGCCTGCGCCGCATGTTGTTCCTGGCCAGCCTGCCGCCGCTGCTGTTCTGCCTGTTCAACCTGCTGCTGACGCCACTGCTGGCACTGCCATTCCTGCGCAGGCCGCTGCTGGTGCTGCTCGTTGTCGTCAGCGCCGCCTGCAGCTACTTCATGCTGCACTACAACGTGCTGATCGACCGCAGCATGGTGCAGAACGTGTTCGAGACCAATCAGGCCGAACTGAACGCCTATCTGTCGCTGGCGCTGCTGTTGACCCTGCTGGCGCTGGGCGTGCTGCCCGCTGCCGGGCTCGCCCTGGTGCGCACCACCAGCGGGGCCGGTTCGATACGTTCGCTGCTGGTGTGGCCGGCCAACGTCCTGGCGTCGCTTGTGGTGCTGCTGGTGATCGGCTTTTCGTTCTACAAGGACTACTCCTCGCTGCTGCGCAACAACCGCTACATCCGCGACCAGGTACTGCCGTTGAACGTGGTGCGCCATACCCACGGCTACCTGAAAAGCCTCTACAGCACCCGCCAGCAACCGTTGCGCCCGATCGGCACGGACGCGCGGCGCGTTCCGGGCCCGCGCCCGAAGCTGGTGGTCATGGTCGTCGGCGAGACCGCGCGTTCACAGAACGTCCAGCTCAACGGCTACCCACGCGCGACCAATCCCCGGCTCTCGCGCAAGGATGGCGTCATCAGCTTCAGTGATGTTTCCTCATGCGGAACCGCAACGGCGATTTCGGTACCGTGCATGTTCTCGCAGATGACCCGCCAGCAATACGACGACGTCCGCGCGGCGACCGAGGAGAACGTGCTGGACATCCTGCAGCGTACCGGCGTCGGCGTGCTCTGGCGCAACAACAACAATGGCGGCTGCAAGGGCGTGTGCGAGCGCGTGCCGACCGAGGACATGCCCGCACTCAAGGTGGCCGGCCAGTGCGTCAACGCCGACGGCACCTGCTATGACGACGTGCTGCTGCATCGGCTCGGCGCACGCCTCGACGCCATCCATGGCGATGCCCTGGTCGTGCTGCATCAACTCGGCAGCCATGGGCCGACCTACTTTGAACGGTATCCCGCAGCGTCGCGGGCCTTCAGCCCGACCTGCGACAGCAACCAGATCCAGCACTGCAGCAACGAGGCACTGGTCAACACCTATGACAACACCCTGGTGCATACCGACCAGGTGCTGGCGGAGACCATCGACCTGCTGCAGGGCTATTCGGACCACCGCGACGTTGCGCTGATCTATGTCTCCGACCATGGTGAGTCGCTCGGCGAACGCGGCATGTACCTTCACGGCACGCCCTACTTCATCGCCCCGCGCGAACAGACCCAGGTGCCGATGGTGATGTGGCTCTCAACGGAGTTCAGCCGCAACGCGGGCCTGGACATGGCCTGCCTGCGTGGGAATGCGCTGCGCCGCGCCTACAGCCACGACAATGTCTTCCATTCCCTGCTGGGCCTGTTCGGTGTCAGCAGCAGCGTGTACCAGCGCGATCTGGATGTCTTCGCCGGCTGCCGGGCGACGACCGGCGCGCCGCTCGCCACCGCGCCGGCCAAGCGGCACCGGCTGATGCCGGTCACCGCCCGGAACGTGGCGCGTTACTGTGCGGCCAGGGCGAAATCCAGGCCGGCGCATACCGCCGCCACCTGGGCGTCGTTGCATTCCTGCGGGTTGGTGCGCGGGCTGTCCGGGTAGACCTCGGTGGTGGTGGCAAAGCGTGCATCGGTGAAGCCGGCGCAGGCACCAATCGAACGCGATTCGCCCCAGACCACGCCCGGCGACTGCAACGGCAGGCCGACCAGGTTGCCCTCGGCGTCGGCCGGGGCGATATGGGTGACCGGGGCGACGGCGGCGATCAGGGCCTTCTGGAACTCGGCCTGCGGATCCTCGCTGTTGCCGATCACGTAGAAGCCGTCCGGAATCGTGTCGCGCTCGAACGGCTTGCCGTCGCGGGCGCAGCGGGCCGGATCGAACTCGTGCAGGTCGCTGTCGGTGGTCTCGTGCAGGTCCAGGTGCACCAGCAGGTTCGGCTTGCGCTCGGCCACCCAGCGCATCAGCGCGGCGGCTTCCTCGATCTGGCCGCCGTCACGGAAGCTGCGGTTCGGGTCGATGGCATCCGGGTTCCAGCGCTGGATGCGCTCGTAGCCCCATGGGCTGACGCACGGCGCCACGATCAGGTTCAGCCGGCCCAGGTAGCGCTCGGCCTGCTGTTCCAGGAACTGCAGGGCGCCATGCACGCCACTGGTCTCATAGCCGTGCACGCCGCCGGTGACCAGCGCGGTCGGCAGCGCCGGGTTCCAGTCGTGGTTGACCACGGCGAACAGCGGGTAATGGTCCGGCGCGTAGTCCAGCTGACCGTACTGGATCACATCGAAGCTGTCGTCCAGGCGTTCAAGCGCGGCCACCACATCGTCGTGGTAGCTGCGCTGGCGCTGCTGGCGGGCCCGCCACTGTGCGCGTTCCGCGTCGCCCCAGGGCTGTCCGGGGGTGCCGATCGGGTAGAACTGCGCAACAGTCATTGGGGAACTCCAGGGGTCGAACGGATGGGTGCAGCCGGACATTCTAAGCCTTGTCGCGCCTGCGGGCCCCTCCCCCCGGCCCCGCCTTCATCCAGGCCGGGTCATCTGGTTGTAAAATCAACGGTTTTTGGCCCCTCACCCCTTGATGGCGAACGCAGCGCAGCCGGTCCTGGGTGGACCGGAGTTCCTCCGCCTGCTCGCCCGTCTCAGCGACGGCGCGATGCCGGCCACCAGTCCCGCCCTGACCGATCGCCTCGGCCAGTGGGTGGACTGGAGCCGCGCCGTGGCCCTGTCCGGGGCGCTCGGCGGACGCCTGCCCGAGCCCGGTGAAGCCGCCGAAGCGCTCGAGGATGTGCTGGCCGACTGCGCGCAGGCGCACGCCAGCCTGCTGGCCTCGATCAGTGAGGATGCCGAAGCCGAGCGCCTGCTGGACCTGGCCGAAGCCGCCGCTGTACCCAACTTCGCCTCGCTGCGCCAGCGCTATCGGGTGCTGCAGCAGGCCATCCAGACGGCCACCGGGCGCCTGCGCGGCCGCCTGCGCGACCAGCTGGTGCAGGTTTCACCCGAGCTGGCGCGGCTGGCCGAGGTCGATGCGGTGATGGAACAGACCCTCACCCCGCGCGAGCACAGCCTGCTGGCCACGGCGCCGGCGGTGCTCGGCGCCCGGTTTGAACGCGTGCACGGCCAGCCCGGCTGGCGCGCGGCCTTCCGCCATGACATGCGCACCCTGCTGCTCGCCGAGCTGCAGCTGCGCTTCCACCCGATCGAAGGGCTGCAAGACGCCCTGCGCTCCCACTGACCGGAACACCATGTCCAGAACTGCTTTCCATGTCGTTGTTTTCCTTGTCGGCCTGCTGGCCGTGTGCTGGATCGGCATTGGCTACGTTTCGGTGCATCCGCTGGGTGCAGCGGTGGCGGCGATCATCGCGGCCTGCTACATCGCCGGTGGCGTGGAGCTGTATCGCTACCGCCAGGCCAGCAACGGCCTGCGCAGCGCGCTGAACGACCTGTCCAGCGCGAAGGAAAGCCTCGCCGCCTGGCTGGAACGCGTGCCGCTGGGCCTGCGCAACGCCGTGCGCCTGCGCGTGGAAGGCGAGCGCACCGCCCTGCCCGCACCGGTGCTGACCCCATACCTGGTTGGCCTGCTGGTGCTGCTGGGCATGCTCGGCACCCTGCTGGGCATGATGGACACGCTGCGTGGCACCGGCCTGGCGCTGCAGAGTGCGACCGACATGGCCGCGATCCGCGGCTCGCTGGCCTCGCCGGTGCAGGGCCTGGCGGTGGCATTCGGTACCTCGATCGCCGGTGTGGCCAGCTCGGCCATGCTCGGCCTGCTGGCGGCACTGCTGCGTCGTGACCGCCTGCAGGCCGTGCAGCAGCTGGACCGCGCCATTGCCGGCGAGCTGCATCCGTACTCGCAGGCCTGGCAGCGCGCCGAATCGCTGCGCCTGCTGCAGGCACAGTCTGCGGCGCTGCCGGCGCTGGTCGACCGCCTGCAGGCGATGACCAGCATTTTTGAACAGCACAGTGCGGCCGCCAATGAGCGCCTGCTGGCCGGCCAGGTCGAGTTCCTGACCCAGAGCCAGGCCCTGCAGGAACGCCTGGCCGTCTCGCTGCAGCAGTCGCTGCGCGAAGGGGCCGAAGCCAGCGCCGCCGCCATCGGTGGTGCGCTGCAGCCGATGGCCGAAACCACCCTGGCTGGCCTGGCCCATCACGGCGAAGCACTGCATGCCCGCGTCGAGCAGGCCGTGCAGCAGCAGCTGGCCGGCCTGAGCGAGGGTTTCGAGCGCAGCCGCGTCGCCACCGAGGCCAGCTGGGCCAAGGTGGTGAGCGAGCAGACCCAGGCACAACAGGCGCTGGTCAGTGATCTGCGCCAGCACCTGCAGGCCTTCAGCGATGGCCAGGGCACGCACGCCGAAGCACTGGTCGCGCGTCTCGGCGAGCGCCTGCAGGCCGATGCCCGCGGCAATGCCGAGGCATGGCGCGCCGCCGCCGAACAGCAGCAGGCACTGAACAGCGCGCTGGTCGAACGCCAGCAGCAGGCGTTGCTGGCCTCCAGCGAGCATCTGGACGCGCGCGCGCAGGCGCTGCTACAGGCGCTGGAGCAGCACCACAGCACCAGCCAGGCGCTGCTGCAGGACCACGAACTGCAGCGTTCGCAGCAGTGGCAGGCCGCGCAGGCCGCTGCCGCGGCCGCGCACGCCGAACTGCAGGCTGGCCTGGACAGCCGCGAGCAGCAGCGCCAGGCGCGCTGGGACGCGATCAACGCCGAGCTGCAGCAGGCCCACGCCGCGCTGCAGGCGCAGCTGCAGGCCGGCGACGAACAGCGCCTGCAGCGCTGGAGCGAAGCCTTGCAGCACGTTTCCAGCGACCTGACCGAGCGCCTGCAGGCCAACGGCGAACACCTGGCCGCGCAGCAGCAGCAGGTCTGCGACACCCTGGCGGCCACCGCACAGCAGATCGGCGAGAACGGTCGCGCGCAGGCCAGCGCCACGCTGGCTGAAGTGTCTACCCTGCTGCAGACCGCCGCGGCCGCTCCGAAGGCTGCTGCCGACGTCATCAACGAGCTGCGCAGCACGCTGTCCGAGAGCCTGGTGCGTGACAACGCGATGCTGGAAGAGCGCGGCCGCCTGCTGGCCACCGTGCAGACCCTGCTGGATGCGATCAATCACGCTTCGCACGAGCAGCGCACCGCTGTGGACGCACTGGTCGGTGGCTCGGCCGAGCTGCTGGAGCGCGTTGGCAATCGCTTCACCGACCATATCGCCGCAGAGACCGGCAAGCTGGATGGCATTGCCGCAGCGCTCAACGGCAGCGCTGCCGAAGTGGGCCAGCTGGCCGGCACGTTCGGCGAAGCGGTCGCGCAGTTCGGCAGTGCCGCCACCGAGCTGTCCGGCCGCCTGGAACAGATCGGCGGCGCACTGGATGCCTCGCTGGCCCGCAGCGACGAGCAGCTGGCCTACTACGTAGCCCAGGCGCGCGAGGTGGTCGACCTCAGCCTGCTGTCGCAGAAGCAGGTGATGGAAGAACTGCAGCAACTGGCCGCGCGCCGCGGCAAGGCCGGCAGCGCATGAGCGACGAGCTGGAGGTCGACGGCGGTTCGCATGCCCCGATCTGGGCAGCCTTCGGCGACCTGATGTCGGTGCTGCTGGGCGCGTTCGTGCTGATACTGGTCGGTGTGGTCGCCGTGCAGCTGGAGCTGTCGCAGCGACTGGACCAGGAAGTGAAACAGCGCCAGGCCGAAGCCAAGCGCCTGCAGACGCTGGAGCAAGCGTTGGCTGGACCGCTGGCGGCCGGCCGCGTGACGCTGGTGGATGGCCGCATCGGCATCAGCGGCAGCGTGCTGTTCGCGCTGAACTCCGACCAGCTGCAGCCGGAAGGCCAGGAGCTGCTGCGCAGCCTGGCCGCACCGCTGGCCGCCTACCTGGGCAGCCGCGAAGAGATCCTGATGGTCAGCGGCTTCACCGATGACGCGCCGGTACGCGAAGGCAACCGGCGTTTCGCCGACAACTGGGAGCTGTCGGCGCAGCGCTCGCTGACCGTGACCCGCACCCTGATCGCCGATGGCGTACCGGCTGACGCCGTGTTCGCCGCTGCGTTCGGCAGCGAGCAGCCGGTCAGTTCCAATGCCGATGAGGAAGGCCGCGCACGCAACCGTCGCGTCGAGATCGCGCCGATTCCCAAGCCCAAGGCCCCGGATGCCAAGTAAGTCGCCAGCGCTCGAAGGCCTGCGCGCACTGGTGCGCGACCTTGATGCAGGGTCGCGCTCGCTGCCGCATTACCCGCAGGTGCCGATGCTGCAGCAGGTGCAGCGCGAGTGGACGGAGCTGCGCAGCGAACTGCAGGTGCGCCGCTCCCTGCGCACAGAGGCCCCGGCTGACGGCGGCCCGCTGAACTCGGCGGTGCTGGTGCAGCGCATGCTGGACACGATGCAGGCCACCAGCCCCGGCTACCTGCGCCACTTCATCGACTACGTGGACATCTTGTCCTGGCTGCAGGCACTGCAGGATGGCGCCGCCAGCGGTGCGGATAGCGCAAAGCCGAAGCGCACGCGCAAGCCGCGCCAGACGCCGAAGGAGTAGCGCCGGCCGCTGGCCGGCAGCTACGCATCTCCGCGCGGGTCATGGGGTTGCCGGCCAGCGGCCGGCACTACCATCGCGGGTGCTCTGTGCGCCGGAACACGATCTGCGCTGCGCTTCGGTTCTGCCGTGGTACTGCCGGCCGCTGGCCGGCAGCTACGCGTCTCCGCGCGGGTCATGGGGTTGCCGGCCAGCGGCCGGCACTACCATCGCGGGTGCTCTGTGCGCGGGAACACGATCTGCGCTGCGCTTCGGTTCTGCCTTGGTACTGCCGGCCGCTGGCCGGCAATTGATTGATGGCCGCAGGTCCATGGGGTTGCCGGCCAACGGCCGGCACTACCATCGAGGGTGCTCTCTGCGCCGTAGCGCGATCTGCGCTGCGCTTCGGTTCTGCCGTGGTAGTGCCGGCCGCTGGCCGGCATCACACCCAGTCCGACCACGCATGCGGATACTCGCCAATCTGCCCAGCAAGACCGGCGCGTACCGGATTCCCCAGGATGTACAGCGCTTGCCGCGCCATCGACTCCTCGGCCCTCACGGCATGATCGAAGTAGCCGGGCTGCCACACCGTACTTCGACGGCCCGCCAAGCGATTCAGGGCAAGCGCGCTCGACGATTTCATCCGGCGTGCGATGTCTGGAAGGTGGGCTGCGCGCAGCTCGAACATCCAGTGGACGTGATCCGGCATGACGACCCATGCGTGTGACCGTACGAGCCCGCGCTGCTCGATGTAATCGAACTGGTCGATCACACATGCTGCTGCAGCTTCGCTTTCAAAGAGCCGGCGGCGCTGATGCGTGGTAGTTGTCAGAACGTAGACCTGGCCGATGATCGAGTGACGGCCCAGGCGGAGGCGATGGCTGCTCATGCCCCATGGCGGGTCGATCATTGGGCGTTGGCTGTCGGGCCATGCCTCGACGGGGGTTGGGAGATGTCTGAAGGTGAATGAGGTTGCCGGCCAGCGGCCGGCACTACCGGGGGCCGTAGGTTGCCGGCCAGCGGCCGGCACTACCATTGCCGGCAGGCGGCCGTCGGGGTTCAACCGCGCAGGGTGGCGCCGCCGTCGACGTACAGGTCGCTCATGGCCACGTGCCCGGCCTGATCGGAGAGCAGGAACATCACCGAGTGCGCGATGTCCTCGGGGGTGGCCAGCTTGCGCAGTGGAATGCCGGCCTTGTAGGTCTCCAGGCTGCCGGCGATCACCCGCTCGGCACCGTGCTCGTCCTGCCACATGCCGGTCTGCATCGGGGTCAACGTCGATCCCGGGGCGACGATGTTGCAGCGGATTCCCAGCGGCGCCAGCTCCAGCCCGAGGCAGCGGGTGAACATGGTGGCGGCGGCCTTGGATGCCGCATAGGCGGCCATCCCGTGTCGCGGCACACCGGCCGCATTCGAGCTGACGGTAACCATCGCGCCCTGCCCGCGCGGCGACATCACCCGCGCCAGGGCACGCCCGACATGGAACACGCCGTCGGTGTTCACCGCGAACACCCGGCGCCAGTCGTCATCGCCGGTCTCGGTCACGCCGCCCACATGCAGCACACCGGCCACGCTGGCGGCCAGCATGATCGGCCCGATGCTGGACTCGACCCGATCCACCAAGGCGTCGACGGCCGCACTGTCGGTCACGTCAAGAGCAAACGCCTGCACACGTGCATCCGCGAACATGGGTGCCTCGCGATCGGTCGCCACCACGGTGCAACCGGCCGCGGCCAACAGCCGTACCAGTGCCTCACCGATGCCCCCGGCGGCACCGGTCACCAGCGCCACACGACCTTCAAAACCGGTCAATTGCATGTTGCGGTCTCCTGTTGCTCGTCCCAGTGGCGCAACCGCGCCGACAACCACGGTGCCAGCTGCGCCACCGCATCGCGGCCGGTCAGTTCGGCGTGCAGGAACGGCAGTTCCAGTGCCTGCACCTTGCGCGCGTGGCTCCGCCACAACGCCGACTGCAGCTGTGGCCGCGCCTGGTGATCCCGGCCAGCGCGGACGTGCACCAGCGTGCCCTCGAACGGCCGGTGGATATGTTCACGGATCAGCCGATTGGTACCGGTCACCGCGCGCACCACGCCGTCAAGCACCACATCCGGCAGGCTGCCCAGTGCACTCCCGCCGCGACGCAGGAACGCGAGTATGCGTTCCCGGCTGTCCAGTACCGGATGCGCATCCGGGTCGTGGCCGGCAATCGCCAGTAGTGCCCGCAGTGCGGCGATGGCGTCCGGTTCAGGCTCGGCCCGCCAGCACTCGCTGGGATAGGCGTCCAGCAACACCAGTTCGCCGACGTCGCGGCCGATCTCATGCAGCCGCACCGCCATCGCCTGGGCGAGGATGCCGCCCACCGACCAGCCCAGCAGATGCACCGGCCCCTTCGGCTGCAGTGCGACCACGCGCTGTACGTAGTCGTTGGCCATCGCCTCGATGCTGCTCGGCAGTGGCAGCCGCGCGTCCAGTGCCGGCGACTGCAGGCCATACACCGGGCGGGCTGGTTGCAGTGCCCGGGCGAGCGTGCGGTAGTTCCAGGCGATGCCACCGGCCGGGTGCAGCACGAACAGCGGCGTGGGCCCGGCAGCGTCGGTTGCGGCCAGCGCGATCACCGGCCCCAGCGCGTGATCGGCCAGCGTGGGTGGCGCGGCAATACGAACCGCCAGCGCGGCCACGGTGGGCTGGGCAAACAAGGCGCCCAAACCCAGATCGCAGCGCCAGCGCTGCTCGATCGCCAGCAGCAGGTGCACCGCCGACAGCGAGTCACCGCCGAGACTGAAGAAGTCCGCATCCACCGCCACCGGCGCCTCACGCCCAAGCGCCTGTGCGAACAGCAACGCCAGCTCCTGTTCCAACGGCGTGCGCGGCGCCAAGCCGGCAACTTCACGTTGCGGTGGCTTCGGCAACGCATTGCGGTCGAGCTTGCCGTTGGCGGTCACCGGCCAGTGGTCCACACCAACGATGGCCGAGGGCACCATGTAGTCCGGCACACGCGTGGCGAGGTGGCTGCGCAGCATTACGGCATCGGCAAGCGCGGTCGGCACATAGGCCACCAGACGCGCTTCGCCGGGAGCATCCTGGCGTAGCAGCACTTCCACCCGCTCCATGCCCGGCAGTTCGCGCAAAGCCGCCTCGATCTCGCCCAGTTCGATGCGCAGGCCGCGCAGTTTCACCTGATGGTCGCTGCGGCCCAGGTACTCCACCGCACCATCGCGGCGCCAGCGCGCCACGTCGCCGGTGCGGTAGATGCGCTCGCCCGCCAGGAAAGGATCGGCAAGGAAGCGTTCGGCGGTCAGATCGTCGCGACCGAGATAGCCGCGTGCCAGCTGCACGCCGCCCAGGTACAGGTCACCGGCCACACCGACCGGCACCGCCTGCATCCGGGCGTCCAGCACGTACAGGCGGGTGTTCCAGACCGGGAAGCCGATCGGCACCGGCCGCGAGCGATCCTGCGCTGACGCCGGCCAATAGCTGACATCTACTGCGGCCTCGGTCGGGCCGTACAGGTTGTGCAGTTCTGCGCGCACGCGCGCATGGAAGCGGTCGCGCAACGCAGCGTCCAGCGCCTCGCCACTGGTGAATACGCGGCGCAGCTGCAAACCTTCGGAGGCCGGCGCAGCGAGGAAGGCGTCGAGCATCGACGGCACGAAATGCGCGGTGGTGATGCCATGGCCCCGGATCAAGCGCGCCAGTTCAGTGGGATCGCGATGCGCATCGGGCCTGGCAACCACCAGCGTTGCCCCGCACAGCAGCGGCAGGAAGAATTCCCAGACCGAGACATCGAAGGTGGCCGGGGTCTTCTGCAGCACGCGGTCATCGGCGCCGATGCCGTAGTGCTCGCGCATCCACAGCAGGCGATTGACGATCGCGCGGTGTTCGACGACCACGCCCTTGGGCTCGCCGGTCGAACCGGAGGTATAGATCACATAGGCGGCATCGCTGGGCGCAGGATCCGCCCATGGCGCTGCAAAACTCAGCGCGGTCCACTGCTCCGGCGCGAGCACCGGCACACCGGCCATGCGCACCGATACGTCTGGCGCAGCCAGTACGCACACCGGCTGCGCCGACGCAAGAATACGTGCCAACCGCTCATCGGGATGGGCAAGGTCCAGCGGAAGATAGGCCGCGCCTGTGCGTAGCACCGCGACCAGCGCGAGCACCAGTTCCAGCGAGCGCGGCAATGCCACCGCGACTACGCTGCCCGGGCCGACGCCCATGCCGCGCAGTTGTGCGGCAAGCGCAAAACTGCGTGCTTCCAGCGTTGCATAGTCGAGCGTAGTGTCGCCGAACACCAGCGCCGGCGCGTGCGGATCCCGATCCATGCCCTGCTGCAGCAGTTCAACCAGGGTAGTCTCGGGAAGCGCATGCGCGGTGGCATTGAAACCGTGCAGCACCTGCTGCGCCTCCTCAAGCGTCGCCAGAGGCACGGCTGCGATATCGTCAGCCTGCAATGCTGCCGACACGAAATGCAGCAACCGCGCTGCATGCGCCTCGACATCCTCGCGACTGTACATCGCGGGATTGGCCTCGATCTCCAGATCGAGAAGGTGCTGGCCATCGCCACGGAAGCCCAGTGTCAGATCATCCACCGGCCCGGTGCACAGCACCTCCAGCGTTGCCTGCGCGCCGGCCAGCGCCAGCGGCTTGTAGAACGGCTGCACATTCACCAGCGGACCGTGCAGGCGCTGCTGCGCGCCGACCAGCCCCAGGTCCCGGCGCAGCTGCTCACTGCGGTAACGGCCATGCTTGCGACCCTGGCTGAGCTGCCGGCCCAGGCCGCGGGTGAAGGCCTCGACGCTGCCCTCGCCGGCCGCTACGCGCAGCGGCAACACGTTCATCACCATCGCCGGCACCCGCGCCGACGCGTTGCCGAGCCGGCCCATGTAGGGCACGCCCAGCACCACTTCATCGGCGGCGCTCATCCGCCGCAGGTACTCGGCCGCCAGCGCGGCCAGCACATCCGGCCAGGGCTGCAGCCAACGTGCCGAGGCCTGCAGCAGCTGCTCACGGAAGGCCGCATCGAGCGGCTGCACCCAGCGCAGCGCATCGTCGCTGGCCGCCACGGTACCCGCCAGGCCCACGCCCGCCGGCGCCCCCTGCAACTGCTCGCGCCACCAGTGCCCGGCCTGCGCACGACGCGGGTCGGCACGATAGGCGGCGTCATCCGCCAGCACGCCCGCCAGCCCTGGCAGCGGTTCAGCCATGCGACCGGCATGCAACGCGCACACGCGATCGGTGAACAGCGCCATGCCGTAGCCATCGGCGGCCAGATGATGCACGCGCAGGTACCAGACCCAGCGCTGCCCGCCCAGGTCAAACAACACCTGCTGACTGATCCGGTCACGGGTGGGATCGACCGGGCTCAGACGGTCGGTGTGCATCAGGTTGCGTGCCGCAGCGGCGGGATCCGCCGCGGTGGAAACATCGCGCACCGAAAGCAGCGGCACGTGTGCCGGGTCATGCCACTGCAGCGGCTGGCCATCGGCCCCTTCGGCAAAGCGCAATGCGAAGGCCTGGGCCTCGCCTGCAGCCTGGTCTGCCGCTGCAATGAACGCGGCCACGTCCAACGGGCCGTCGATCCACACCGCGTGCGCGGTATTGAATGACGGATTGTCCGGTGCCAGCCGCTGTGCGAACCACAGTCCGGCCTGGGCCTCGGTCAATGCCACCGGTGTGGCCAGCGCAGCGGCGTTCATGCGTTCTGCGCGGCCTGCAGTTGCTGCACCACAGCCCACCACTGGCGCAGCGTGGTGTGCTCGGCCAACTGCGAGAACTCCAGCGGCAGGCCGGTGTTGCCCCAGGCCAGGACCAGGCCGAGCATGCGCATCGAGTCCAGGTCCAGGTCGATCAGGTTGTCGTCGTCACCGATCTCGGCCGGGGCACATTCCAGCACGCGCGCCACGTCGGCACGCATCCGCTCCAGATCCAGCACCTCACCCGTGGCGGCCATCACAGCACCTCCAGCAACTGGTCGGTGGTCATCGGTACGCCACAGGTGCGGGCAATCCAGTGCAGGGCCTGATCGTGGTCAGCACGCGAGAAATCCGCTACCGCATCGGCCGCGATGAACGCCTCGATGTCGCGCTGGAAGGCTTCGACCACGGTGGCCGTGCAGCCTATATGCGCATACACGCCAGTGACCAGCAGCTGGTCGCGTCCACGCACCCGCATCAGCGTCTCCAGGTTGCTGCGCTGGAACGCGCTGTAGCGGTGCTTCACCAGCACGTGCTCGCCAGGCTGCGGTGCCAGTGCCTCGATGATTGGTTCATGGTCGGCGCTGCGACGCATGCCTGGTCCCCACAGGTCGGCCTGCAGGCCACGGTCACGGCGGTCCTGGTCGCCATGCTGGGCGGTGTAGAACACCGGAATGCCGTGCGCGCGGCAATGCGCCAGCAGCCGTGCGATGTTGTCCACTGCCGGCCGCAGCGGTGCGTTGCCGGCCTCGAATGCGGCCAGGAAATAGCGCTGCATGTCGTGCACCAGCAGCGCGACACGATCACGCTGCGGGCGCCACGGGCCGCGCGCCTGCGGCAGTTCGGCGGCAGTCGGCAAGGGGTAATCGGTGATACGGGGCAGCGCCATCAGCGCGTTCCTCCTGTCTGTTGCAGATGACGCGCACGCAGCTGCGCGCGCAGTTCGCGGCGGCTGATCTTGCCGACCGCGGTGGTATCGAAACTGTCGACGAACACGACCTGGTCGGGCACCTTGAACGCGGCCAGGCCGCGCCCGCGCATCCAGGCCTTCAGTGCCGGGGCCTTGATCGGCTCACCCTGCTGGATCACGAACGCGCAGCTGCGCTCACCGAGATACTCGTCAGGAATGGAGACCACGGCGGCGTCGAACACGCCGGGGTGGGCCAGAAGGTGATCTTCGATCTCCTCGGCGGAGATTTTCTCGCCCGCCCGGTTGATGTGGTCACCGGCACGGCCCTGCACCACCAGGTAGCCTCCGGGCAGCTGCTGCACGCGGTCGCCGGTGCGGTAGAAGCCGTCGTCGGTGAACGAACGCGCATTGGCCACCGCATCGTTGTGGTAGCCACGGATGGTGTAAGGGCCGCGGGTCAGCAGATGCCCTACCTCGCCTTCCGGCACCGGCTGGTCATGGTCATCGACCACGCGCACCTCGTCGTCCGGGCTGATCGGCCGGCCCTGGCAGGCTACGATCAGTTCTTCCGGATCATCCAGCCGTGTGTAGTTCACCAGGCCTTCGGCCATGCCGAACACCTGCTGCAGGGTGCAGCCCAGGCCGTCAATCACCCGCCGTGCGGCTTCCGGCACCAGTTTGGCCCCGCCTACCTGCAGTACCTGCAGGCTGGACAGGTCGTGCTTGCTGGTGGCGGCGGCCTGTGCCCACAACAGCGCCAGCGGCGGCACCAGCCCACAGCAGGTCACTTGCTCACGCGCGATCAGCGGGAAGGCCACGTCCGGCCCCGGACCGGGGCTGAGCACCACGCGGGCACCTGCATACAGCGCGCCGAAGAAACCGGGCGAGCTCATCGGGAAGTTGTGCGCGGCCGGCAGCGCGACCAGGTACACGCTGTCGCGGTCGATGCCGCAGAGGTCATTGCTGGCACGGAACGAGTAGATGTAGTCGTCGTGGGTGCGTGGAATCAGCTTGGACAGCCCGGTGCTGCCGCCGGAGATCTGCAGGAACGCCACCGACTGCGGGTCCGGGTCGGCCGGCAGCTGGTTGCGGTCTCCCTGCAGCGCCTCGAGCGCGGTGAACTCTGCTGCATCGCCATCGATGACCACGTGGCGCAGCGCCGGCACCTCGGCCTGCAGCGCCCGCGCCAGCCCGCGATGATCAAAGCCATCGTGCAGGTCGGCAGTGATGTAGGCACTGGCTTCGGCCTTGTTGGCGAAGTGCACCAGCTCGGTGATGCGGTGCGCCGGCAGCGCGTACACCGGCACCAGGCCGGCGCGGAACAGCCCGCATACGGTGGCGATGAACCCGGCGGTGTTGCCCAGCTGTACCAGCACCCGCTCACCGGGTTGCAGGCCGAGTGCCAGCAGTCCGGCACCGATGCGACCGGCCTCGTGCCACAGCTGCGCGTAGCTCAGGCGCACATCGCCAGCGACCACGGCGATGTCATCAGCGTAGCGTTCCGCACGCTCACGCAGGAACGCCGGGAAGGTCTCGCCGCGCCAGTAGCCCGCCTCGCGATATCGCGCCACCAGCGCATCGGGCCATGCCTGCTGCAGTGGCAGGCGGGAAGAAACAGTGGGCGTGTTCATGCAGCAGGCTCGATGACGGGCGCGGCGTCGTGGACGCCCAACGCGTTCAACAGGGCGGCAAACTTCGCCGCGGTTTCGGCGACCTCGGCCTCGGGCTGCGACTGGGCAACGATGCCGGCGCCGGCGTACAGGCGCAGCTGCGTGCCCTGCAGGCGTGCGCAGCGGATCGCCACATACCAGTCACCATCCCCTTGCGCATCCAGCCAGCCGACCGCACCGGCGTAGAAGCCACGCGGCACCGGCTCAAGCTCGCGGATACGCTGCAGTGCCGCCAGCCGGGGTGTACCGCAGACCGCCGGCGTTGGATGCAACTGCGCCAGCAGCTCGGCCGCCGATGTCTGCGGATCCTTCAGGGTGGCGTGGATGCGGGTGCCGAGATGCCACATGCTGGCGGTGGCATGCAGCACCGGGCGCGGCTGCGCATCGATGTGGCTGCAGTACGGCGCCAGGCCCTCGATGATGGCCTCGACCACGTGGCGGTGCTCGTCATGGTCCTTGTTCGAAGCCAGCAGCGCCTGCGCGGCGCGCTCGTCCTCGGCGGCATCGGCACTGCGGCGCGCGGACCCGGCCAGCGGGTGCGACAACAGCTCGGCGCCACGCTTGCGCAGCAGCAGCTCCGGTGTTGCGCCGACCAGCCAGGCCGGTGCGTGCCCCGGTTCAACCGGAAGCGGCACCGCATAGGTCGCCACCGAGGGATCCGCGCCCAACCGCGCCAGCAGCACCTCTGGAGACAGCGCATGGCGGCTGTGCGCCAGCAGGCTGCGCGCCAGCACCACCTTGTGCAGGTCCTGGTCGGGCGCGCGCAGCGCCTTCACTGCCTCGGCAACCGCGGCTGCATAGTCCTGCGCTGCGGGCTCCGCCTGCAGCGGGCCCTGCAGCGCCGGCGCCGCCCGTGGTTGCAACGGCAGGGCCGGCAGCAGGCGCTCGGGCTGGTACAACGCGTCGTCGGCACGCGGTTCGAATGGCACCGCACCGACCAGCAGGCCCGGACCGCCACGCTGCTGGGCGAAGAAGGCCGCAACGCGCTCCGCCAGGGTTGCCAGCGCGCCACCCGGCAGCGCGAGGCGGCAACCGCGTGCGTGCACATGCTGGCCGGCATGCTGCAGCAGGAACAACGACGCGTCGTCAGTGCTCTCGAGCGGCGCGGGCGCAGCCTCCGGCCACGCGCCCTGCATCAGGGAATCGTTCATGGGGTCTCCTTCATCCGATGCGCTGCAGCCAGCGCGCACAGCAACAGCAGCAGCGCGCCGACCAGCAGATATGGCAGGCTGGGCCCGCCGCGATACAACAGCGTGCCGAGCATCGGCCCGGCCACCATGCCCAGCCCCTGCGCGGCAGAGACCGTGCCCGCTGCGGCACCCTGCTCGTGCGCTTCCACCGCGTCGGCGGCCAGCGCCTGGAACGAGGGGAATACGAAGCCCATGCCGAACGCGGCCAGCGCGTACGCCGCCGGCAACTGCCAGCCCTGCTGCACGCCCGCCACCGAAGCAAAGCCAATGCCGGAAATCAGCGCGCCGAGGATGATCCAGCGGCGCGGATGCACCTCCAGCTTCATCACCAGCGCCTGCGCCAGGATCAGTCCGATGCCGACCGCGGTCAGCGCGATGCCGGCCATGCCTGCACCAGCGGCAGCATCCAGGCCCAGGCGATCAATCGCGAAAAAGCCCACCGTCACCTGCGCGATGGTCACCGAGACCATGGCGATGAGCGCCGCCAGCTGCGGCAGGCGCAGGCGCGGGTCGAGGCGGCTCATCGGCGCGCGGCGCTGTGCGGACGCGCCAACCACCGGCGGTGTAGCCGGCAGCCGCCAGGCCAGCAATGCCAGTGCCAGCAGCGGCAGCAACGCGGCCACGTACAGCGCCAGCGAAAGGTTGGTATAGGCAAGCCAGCCGGCAGCGGCCGGCCCGAGCACCATGCCCAGCGCATTGGCGCTGCCCAGGCGGGCGAGGAATTTCGCACGTTGGCCGGTCGGTGCCTTGTCGGCGATGAGCGCGGCTGCGGAAGGCGGCACCGCCGCGTAGAACAGGCCGATCAGGCCTCGCGCACCGACCAGCACCAGCACCGATACCAGTACCGGCGGCACCGCCTGCAGGGCAACGTCGATGAACACTGCCAGCGCGATGTAGACCACGGTGTAGGCGCTCATCGCCAGCATCAGCACGCGCTTGCGGCCGATGCGGTCGCTGAGCTGGCCCCATGGGCGCGCGGCCAGCATCCACAACGCGCCCGCGGCGGTGACCGACAGTCCGGCATGCCACTCGGACAGCCCGAGCATGCGGACCACCGGACCGATCACGGCGACGAAGGACATCATCGCCATGGTGCCGATCAGGGCGGCCACTACCAGCGCCGGCAAGCCGGGAACGACGGGACGTGCGTGCATGGAACACCAGCCGTAACAGGAAGGGATCGCCGGGCGCACCTGCGCCCCGCCCGGCGCCGGCCCTGCTCAGGACCGGACGCCATCCTCAAATGATAACGGCTCGTATTTGCATTTGATACCCATTCTCTTGAACGGGCACGCAACAGCGACTTCAGCGCACCGCGCGCAGGCCCAACAGGCCACGGCGCTTGAACCACCATTCCAATGGCAGCGTCACCAGCGGCGGGATGGCTGCCAGTAGCGCCAGCGCACTGGCCCACCACGGCCAGCGCAGGCGCAGCGCCGCGAACAGCGTCACCGCCACATAGAGCAGGAACGCCACGCCGTGCAGGGGTCCGAACAGCTTCACCAGCGCCACGTTGGCCATGGGGCCGTACTTCATCCACATGCCGATGAGCAGGCCGGCCCAGGTCACGGCCTCGATGAAAGCGACCGCGGCGAACAGGCGTCCGCTCGGGTGCATGGGGGAACGTTGGGTCACACGGGGCTCCGGCAGCGGGGTATCAAATGCGAATGGTACGCAGATGCGGACTTCCAGCACACCGGCGAGCGCAGCGTTGGCAACGATGAAGCGCGTGCACCCAGGTGGACACCTACCGGGGCATATTCGGCAGAACCTGCTCCCCGATCTCACGCAACACCGCGTCCATCGGCCGCCCGTTGTCGACCAGGTTGAACATCACGTGCGCCACGCCCTGCGCATGCACGCGCAGCAGATAGTCACGCAGGCCATCGCGGCCGACCTTCAGGCCCAGCGGCAGCGGCTCGGCTGGCGCCTGCGGATCGGCCTGCAGATCCAGCAGCATCGACTGCACGAACGGCTTGGCTGGCCCACCACGCTGCACCAGCGCCTGCTGCCACAGGCCGATGCGTCCTTCCTGCGCGGCCTCCTCGCGGTGATAGGTGGCCCAGCCTTCGGCCTCGCGCGCGATCCACTGCAGGCTCTGCCGCGCGGTACCCACCACCAGCATCGGGATGCGGGTTGCCGGCGCCGGCAGCACGTCAAAACCACCCGTCGCCTGCAGTACGGCCGTCCGCTCATCGGCCTCCGGTGACAGCGCCGCGCGCAACAAGGTCCAACGCGCACGGAAGGTCGCCGCCCTGCCCTCCAGATCCTCGCCGAATGCGGCGAACTCTTCCGGGCGGTCCCCCGAACCCAGGCCCAGCACGAACCGTCCGCCGCTGATCCGGTCCAGGCTCAAGGCCGACTTCGCCACCTGCAGCGGCTGCCGCAATGGCAGCACGATGGCCGCGCTGCCGACCACGATGCGTCCGGTCGCGGCAGCCAGCATGCCCAGCCACAGAAACGGGTCATCCAGCGCGCTTGCTGTCGCGTCCGGACCCTGCGGCACCATCAGCGGTACATCGCGCGCCCACAACGCGGCGAAACCAAGATCGTCGGCCAGCCGCGCAATGCGCCGCGCCGCGCCCGGATCGGCCAGCCCATGCGCCGCAACGGGCGTCATCAGGCCCAGGCTCAGTCCCTGTTGCGGAAACAACGAAGCGTAGGCGGGATTGAATTCACTCATGGGACCAGCTTAGCGTGCAGGCAACCGGCGACGATGACACGCCACACACCACAGGAAGATCGCTGCATGCCGAGGATCCGCCCCGCCCACATCGATGACCTGCCCGCGATGAGCGCGGTATGCCTGGCCGCATTCACTGCGGCCGTCGCGCCCTCGCTCAGCGCGGCCGGCATTGCTACGTTCGGCAGTGTCGCCGCCGCCGATGCGTTCGCTGCACGCCTGCAGGGTGACAACCACATCCTGGTGGCCGAGCAGGATGGCCGCATCCTCGGCGTGGTAGAGCTGAAGGAAGGCCGCCACCTGGCGATGCTGTTCGTCGATCCCGCCTGCCAGGGCCAGGGCATCGGCCATGCCCTGTTCGAAGCCGTGCTGCCGCACCTGCGCACACCGATGCTGACCGTGCGCGCCTCGCTCAACGCAGTGCCTACCTACCTGCGCTATGGCTTCGTGCTGGACGGTGATGTCGGCGAGTTCAACGGGCTGGTGTACCAGCAGATGGTGCGGGCAGCCGCCTGAGGGCAGCGGATGTCATGCCCCGCTGCACGGCCGATATAAGCAAACTGAATCAGCACACTCCCCGGCCATTCCTACAATGGACTGTCCCCCCTTCGAGATGCCGCCGATGCGCGTCGCGCTTTCCGTGTTGCTGCTGGCTTCGGCGCTGAGCGCCTGCACCCCGGCCCCGGTGTCCACCGCCAGCTCCGCCGAGGCGCCCGCGCCGGCGTCCACCATCGCCTGGCGCCAGGGCGATGTGGACGATGCCTTCGCCGAGGCCGCCGATAGCGGAAAGCCGGTGCTGCTGTACTGGGGCGCGGTCTGGTGCCCGCCGTGCAACCAGCTCAAGGCCGGCCTGTTCAAGGACCCGGCGTTCATCGCGTTGACCGGCAAGTTCGTGCCGGTCTACCTGGATGGCGACGAGGAAGGGGCACAGGCCTGGGGCGAACGCTTCGGGGTGCGCGGCTATCCGACCCTGATCGTGCTGGACCCACAACGCAATGAGCTCACCCGCGTGGCCGGCGGCAACGACGCGGCCGAACTGACCCGTGCGCTGACCGTCGCGGCCGGGCGCCGCAGCGCCATCGCCGCCACCCTGGCGACGGCACTGGCCACGCCGGACAGGCTGGCCGCCGAAGACTGGCAGGTGCTGGGCGACTACGGCTGGGAAGTCGACGCCAACCGCCTGGCCGGCGAGCGCAGGAGCCAGGATGTGCTGCGCCAGCTGTCCAAGGCCGCACCCGACGCGGCGCTGCAACGCCGCTTCGCCCTGCTGGCCCTGGCCACCGCCGACACGCCCGCCAGCTCGCCCACCGAGGTGCGTGAGCTGCTGCAGGCAGTGCTGGCGCAACCTGCCGAAGTCCGTCGTAACCGCGAACTGCTGGGCTACGCGGGCGCGACGCTGGTCAAGCAGGCCAGTGCGGGGCCGGCCACCAGCAACACGCTGGGACAGCAGCTGCTGGTCGCACTGGAGCGCGCAGATGCCGAGCGCGGCAACCGTGCCGACGACGCGCTGTCGCGTGCGCTGACCGAAGTGTCGCTGGCCCGTCAGCAGCAGCCCAACGGCGCACTGCCCGCGGCCCTGGTTGAGCGGGTCAAGCAGCGCGTGGCCGCTGCCGATGCCGCCGCCACCGATGCGCATGCACGCCAGGCCACGATCAGCAGCGCGGTCTACGCACTGCGCCAGATCGGCGACGACGCGGGCGCCGAGGCGCTGTTGCTGGCCGAGCTGAAGCGCAGCGAGCAGCCTTACTACTACATGCCCGAGCTGGCCGAACTGGCCGAGCAGCGCGGCGACACCGCCGGCGCACTGGAGTGGCTGAAGCGCGCCTACGATGGCGCGCAGGGCCCGGCCACCCGCGTACAGTGGGGCGTGCTGTACGTGGAGGGCCTGTTGAAGCTGGCGCCGGACGATGCACCACGCATCGAGCAGGCCACCGCCTCGCTGATCGCCGAACTGGAAGCGCAGCCGTCGGGCTACCACCAGCGTACCCGCCAGCGTTTCGAGCGCCTGGCCGGGCAGTTGAAGACGTGGAGCGGCAAGCACCAGGGCGCCGAAACACTGGCGCGGCTGCAGCAGCGGATGCAGCAGGCGTGCGGGGAACAGGTTGATGGTGCGTGCAAGGATTGGTTGAGTTGATGAAGGCGCTGGCGGCTGGTTCGCCTGCCGGCGCTTTTGTTGATCCGTGTGGGAGGGGGCGGGGGCCGCTGGCCAGGACACGCAAAAGCCCCTCCATGGTGCTCGATGGCGCCATCCTTGGCGCCAACGGTCCTGTCCAGCGGCCCCCGCCCCCTCCTGACAGTTTCCTGCGAGCGCGGGCAGCGCAACAGCGCGCCGGTGAGGTTCGAAAAGCGGGTTCTGGTAGTGCCGGTCGCTGGCCGGCAACCCGACCTTCGCTGATTGCCGGCCAGCGGCCGGCACTACCATGCCGCTCCTGCTCCTGCCTTTGACTCCGTCTCCGCGCCAGCGCAGGGAGCTGTCCTGCAGGGGCTGATGGGTCAGCGCAGGACCGTTGGCGCCACGGATGGCGCCATCGAGCCCCCATGGATGGGTTCACGGCGTGTCCTGCGCTGACCCATCAGCCCCTGCCTGCCAGGAAGAATCAAGGCGACGAACGCGCACGCATTTCAATCCCGCCCCTTGACCTCAACCAATGTTGAGGTGCGATAACAATCTCCCCACGGCCAGCCCCTGGCCTTCCCCACGGAGATTGCTTCGATGTCGTACTCGCTTCCCCCGCTCCCCTACGCCTACGACGCCCTTGAGCCGCACTTCGATGCGCGCACGATGGAGATCCATCACAGCAAGCACCACCAGGCCTACGTCAACAACCTCAATGCCGCCATCGAGCAGGCCGGCATCGCCGAGCTGCCGGTCGAGGCGCTGATCGCCAACCTCGGTGCCGTGCCCGAGGCGCAGCGTGGCGCGGTCCGCAACAACGGCGGTGGCCACGCCAATCACAGCCTGTTCTGGACCGTGCTCAGCGCCGACGGTGGTGCACCCGATGAGGAACTGGCCACCGCCATCGACCGTGACCTGGGCAGCTTCGATGCCTTCAAGGACGCCTTCAGCAAGGCCGCGCAGACCCGTTTCGGCAGCGGCTGGGCCTGGCTGACCAGTGATCGCGACGGCCGCCTGCAGGTCGAAAGCAGCGCCAACCAGGACAGCCCGCTGATGGGTGCAACCGTGGGCCTGTCCGGCAATACCCCGATCCTCGCGCTGGACGTCTGGGAACACGCCTACTACCTGCACTACCAGAACCGTCGCCCGGACTACATCGGTGCGTTCTTCAACATCATCAACTGGGCCGAGGTCGGCCGGCGCTACCGCCAGGCCCGGGCCTCATGAGCGGCGAGACAGTGCCGTACGCCGGGCCGTGGGCGGGGGTCTTCCCCGCACCGGCGCCGGTGCCGTCGGTCGAGATGCCGCCGCGTGCCCTGCGGCGGCTGCTCGGCCATTTCCCGACCGGCGTGGCCATCGTCTGCGCGCGCGATGCACAGGGCAAGCCGGTCGGCCTGACCATCAACTCGTTCGTACCGGTCTCGCTGCAGCCACCGCTGGTGCTGTGGAACCTGGCGTTGCACGCGCAGAGCCTGTCCACCTTCCAGCGCGCCACCCGCTTTGCAATCAGCGTGCTGGCGGCCGACCAGGAAGCGCTGGCCCGGCGCTTCGCCGATCCGCAGGTCCGCAATCGCTTCGACGGCCTGGCATTGCTGGATGACGACGAGGACGCCCCACCCCGCATCGCCGGTGCGGTCGCCCATCTCACCTGTACCCGCCACGCACAGTGGCCGGTGGGCGATCACCTGCTGCTGGCCGGCCGCATCATCGACGTGCACGAGAACGGCGGCGCGCCGCTGCTGTTCCATCGCGGCCGCTTCCAGCCCGGCCCGGCCGAACTGCTGGTGGAGGTGCGCGGATGAACATCGAAGCTCTGGAATGCATGCTCGCCGCCGGCAAGGATGGCGCGCTGCTGCGCTTCGGCCTGGGCAAGGGCTGGCTGGATGCCGGCAACCCGGTGCGCGCGGCCACCCATCTGGGCCGTTGCGTGGTGCTTGATCCGCAGTACTCGGCGGCGTGGAAGCTGCTGGGCAAGGCCTGGCTGGCCAGTGGCCAGCCGCAGGCGGCGCGCGAAGCCTGGCAGCGCGGATTGAGCGTGGCCGGCAGCAAGGGCGACCAGCAGGCACGCAAGGAAATGCAGGTGTTCCTGCGCCGCCTGGACCGCGAGCAGGCGGAGCCGGCGAAAGCGGGCTGAGTTGATCAGCCCGCGTTGGCCGATGCCGGTGCGGACATGATGTCCGACATCGGCAGGCGGCGCGGCTTGCTCGGGAACGCGTGGCGCAGGATGCGCCAGACCACCTGGCCGAACTGGCGCGGCAGCGAGCCGTTGTTGTAGTGCTGGCCGTAGCGACGGCAGATGTCCTTCACTTCCTTGGCAATGGCCGCATAGCGGTTGGCCGGCAGGTCCGGATAGAAGTGATGCTCGATCTGGTGGCTGAGGTTGCCCGACAGCACGTTGATCAGGAAGCCGCCGCTGATGTTGGATGAACCGCGCAGCTGGCGCAGGTACCAGTGGCCGCGCGATTCATTGCGCAGGCATTCCTTCGGGAAGGTTTCCGATTCGGCGGTGAAGTGGCCGCAGAAGATGATCACGTAGGTCCAGATGTTGCGCAGTCCGTTGGCCACCATGTTGCCCAGCATCACGGTGAGGAAGAACGGGCCGGCCAGCAGCGGGAAGAACACGTAGTCCTTCAGCACCTGGCGGGCCATTTTCCGCGCCACCGGGCGGGTCTGCAGCCACATCGCACGGCCGCTGATACGGCCCTTCAGCCAGCGGCCCAGGCGCAGGTCCTGCGCGGCCACGCCCCACTGGAACAGCAGCGCGAAGATCGGCGCGATGATCGGCTGCAGCAGGTAGAACGGCTTCCAGCGCTGCTCCGGGAAGATGCGCAGCAGGCCATAACCGATGTCATCGTCCATGCCACGCACGTTGGTATAGGTGTGGTGGCGGAAATTGTGGGTCTTGCGCCAGTTGTCGGCAGTGGCAACGATGTCCCACTCATAGGTATTGCCGTTGAGCTTGGGGTCGCCGGTCCAGTCGAACTGGCCGTGCATGACGTTGTGGCCCAGCTCCATGTTCTCCAGGATCTTCGACAGCGCCAGCAGCAGCGTGCCGGTGATCGCGGCCGGCCACAGCAGCGGCATCCAGAACAGTGGCGAGAACGCCGCCAGGAACAGCAGGCCACGGCCCCCCACGCCAAACCAGCGCACGGCGGCGGCCACGCGGCGGATGTAGCGGGTATCGGAGGCGCCGAGGCTGCCGATCACACGGTCGCGGATCGCGTCGAGTTCCTCACCGAAGGCATGCATCTCGGCAGTACTCAGGGCACGGTCGGTAGCGCGGGTCATGGCAGGCGTCCTCAGAGATCCAGGGTCAGGTCGGTGGTCGGTGCGCTCACGCAGATCCGTACCGGCTGCGCCGATTCGGACTGCAGGTCGCCGGTGCGCAGGTGGCGGGTGGCGCCACTGACGCGGTCACAGCTGCAGGTGTTGCAGATGCCCATGCGGCAGCCATGCCTGGGCTTGATGCCATGGGCTTCCAGGCTGTCCAGCAACGAGCTGCCACGCGGCACGCTCAGCTGGCGGCCACTGCGCGCCAGCGTCAGCACGACCTCCCCTTCACTGCTGGCGTCACGCAGCGGTGCGGGAGAAGTGAACGCTTCCGCCTGGAAACCGGCGACCTGGTGCGCCAGGCGTTCGCGGGCGGCGGCAACGAAGCCGTCCGGGCCGCAGGCCAGTACATGGCGCTGCGCCAACGGGGTGTCATCGCCCGCCACCTGCAGGTCGTGGGCATCGATACGTGCGGCGGGCACATCCCCTTCGCGGGTGGTCAGCAGATGCACACGCAGGTTCGGCTGGCTGGCGGCCAACGCCTGCAGCTCATCACGGAACTGCAGGTGGGCGGCGCTGCGTTCCCAGTAGAACAGGTCCACCGGCGCTGCCAGCGGGCGCTGGCAGGCGTCGCGCAACAGGCTGCGCATCGGCGTGATGCCACTGCCGGCAGCCAGCAGCAACACCGGCGCCGCAGCCGGCATGTGGAACTCGCCGAAGGCGGCATCGAGGCGGAACAGTTCGCCCGGCTGCGCGCGGTTGACCAGGTGCTGGCTGACGAGGCCGCCGTCGATCGCCTTGACGGTGATCGCCAGCTCGCGCCGACCCAGTGCGGTGGGGCTGTAGCTGCGCTGCCACAGGCGCCCTTCAATCTCCACGCCCAGGGTGACGTGCTGGCCGGCGCGCATGCCGGCCCAGTGCCGGTTGGTGCGCAGGACCAGGGTCGCCGCGCCCTCGCCGGCCGGCTCTCGCCGGACCAGGCGGGCCACCGGCTCGCGCAGGGTCCACAGGGGATTGAGCTGGCCCGCCCAGAAATCGAACAGCGACGGCGAGACCCAGCGGTACGGAGAGAACAGGGACGGACGGACGACAGCGCTCATGGGCGAACTATACGGGCGCACATACACCTGTGTATACATGTGTATATTGAACCGGATTGGGTATGATTCAGCCTCGCCCCACCGGAACCCCCATGGCCGCCGCCACCGCCTTGTCGACGCCTGAAGATGCCAACAGCCCGGCCCGCCGTACGGTGAGCCGCGAGGACCTGCTGGCCGCCGCCCTGAAACTGATCGGGCCGCACCGCAGCCTGTCCACGCTCAGCCTGCGCGAAGTGGCACGTGAGGCCGGCATCGCGCCGAACAGCTTCTACCGGCAGTTCCGCGACATGGACGAACTGGCCGTGGCGCTGATCGACGCCGCCGGCCGTTCGCTGCGGACCATCATCGGCGAGGCCCGCCAGCGTGCCACCTCCACCGCCACCAGCGTGGTGCGGGTTTCGGTGGAGACCTTCATGGAACAGCTGCGCGCCGACGACAAGCTGCTGCACGTACTGCTGCGCGAAGGCGCGGTGGGTTCGGACGACTTCAAGCACGCGGTCGAACGTGAGCTGCACTATTTCGAGGAAGAGCTGCAGCACGACCTGGTGCGCCTGGCCGCGCTGGACGGCGCCGTGCTGCATGCCCCGGAACTGGTGGCCAAGGCCATCACCCGGCTGGTGTTCGCGATGGGTGCCACCGCCATGGACCTGCCGCCGGAGAAGGACCCGGAGCTGATCGAAGAGATCTCCACGATGATCCGCATGATCATCGTCGGCGCCCGCACGCCCGCCGCGTTCCGCCGCGGCTGACGATCGCCCCCGGGGTCGGATCCCTTTCCAGGGGAAAGGGCTCTGACCCCAACCACACAGCAACACCAACCTCCGTGCATGACCACAGGCAGGGTTGCGGCTGCCAAATGTAATGTTATAACACCGCTATGATCTGACTCGATCGGCGTTCCGCTCGGAATGACTGCGGCGTCCTTATATAGCACTTGCTATATTGATAAGCCACCGCTTTCATATGCGTCAGCCAGGTCGCCCTCGCCGCCTTTCTTTCCCCAAGGACGACGCCCTCATGCCCGTTGCCACGCCCCTCTTCGATCGGCTGCCCCTGGCCGCCGCCATTGCCCTGACCCTGCCGCTGCCTGCACTGGCCGCCACTCCGAAACCGACCGAACTGGACCGTGTGCAGGTCAAGGTGAGCACCGCCACGCGCAGCGAACGCCTGCTGTCGGACGTGCCGATCCGCACCGAGGTGCTGCGCAAGGAAGACATCGCGCTGCGCGCGGCCACCGACTTCTCGCGCGCCGCCGAGCTGATCAACGGCCTGCGCGTGGAGAGCAACTGCCAGAACTGCAACACCAGCGAAGTGCAGCTGCTGGGCCTGCCCGGTGCCTACAACCAGCTGCTGTTCGATGGCATCCCGCTGCTGTCCACGCTGGGCAGCGTGTACGGCCTGGAACAGATTCCGGCCGGGTTCGTCGACCGCATCGAAGTGGTCAAGGGCGGTGGCTCGGCGCTGTACGGCCCGGGTGCGGTTGCCGGTGTGATCAACCTGATTCCGCCGCTGCCGGCGCGCAGTGGTGGCCATGTGCAGGCCGGCGTGGATGTCCTGGAAGGTACGCCGCAGAAGAACGCCGACCTGCGGCTGGACCTGGTGGCCAGGGACGCAGACGCCGGCCTGTCCGTGATTGCCCAGCGCAACTGGAACAACGGCATCGACTACAACGGTGACGGCTACACCGAGATCACCCGAAAGAACCTCAAGGTCGGCGGGCTGCAGGCCTGGTACGCGCCCACGCCGGGTACGCGGCTGCGCCTGGACCTGCAGGTGACCGATGAAACCCGCCGCGGCGGCAACCGCCTGGACCAGCCCGAATACCTGGCCAACATCGCCGAATCGCTGGATACGAAATACCGGCGCGGCAGTGTGTCGTGGGACCAGGAGATCACTGCCGACGTCGATTTCCGCCTGGCCTACGCCTTCGCCGACATCGACCGCGACAGCTTCTACGGCGGTCTCGGCGACGTAGTCACCGATCCGTCCGCACCCGGCTATGACCCGTCGCAGCTGGACCGCAACGTGGCCGGCAGCGCGGCCTCGCGTTCGTGGCGCCAGTACGGCCGCACCCACAACCCGCTGCACTACATCGACAGCCAGTTGAACTGGCGGCTGGGCGCGCATGCGCTGGCCTTCGGCGTGCAGTACAAGCACGAGGCGCTGCGCGACGACAACCGCACCGGTGATGGGCAGCGTCTTGCGGTGCTGGAGGATGCGACCTTCCACAACCTGGGCGCGTTCATCCAGGACGAATGGAGCCTGCGCGACAACGTCGACCTGGTGCTGGGTGCACGCGTGGACAAGAGCTCGGAACTGGACAGCGCGGTGTTCTCGCCGCGCATCGCGCTGGCCTGGCAGGCTACACCGAACCTGAAATGGCGGGCGGGCATCGCCACCGGCTTCCGTGCTCCGGAGATCTTCGTTGAGGATGTGCACGTCGATACGCTCGGTGGCCAACAGGTACGCGTGCGCAATACCGATGGCCTGAAGGAAGAGCGCGCGCTGACCACCCTGTTCGGCTTCGACTGGCGCTCGGACCCGGCCAATCCGGTGTGGAGCTGGGATGCTACCGCCTCCTATGCACGCATCCGCGATACCTTCGCGCTGGGCGAGGTCCAGC
Organism: Stenotrophomonas sp. YJH_SMC_73; assembly: GCF_059370155.1. Lineage (NCBI taxonomy): Bacteria > Pseudomonadati > Pseudomonadota > Gammaproteobacteria > Lysobacterales > Lysobacteraceae > Stenotrophomonas > Stenotrophomonas sp. YJH_SMC_73. Next base: position 401,976 of record NZ_JCAFTJ010000003.1, read on the forward strand.
GCGGCGATGACGGCCAGCTGAGCCAGCTGCGTTACAACGCCTCCGGCTCGGACGTGCTGGGTGCGGAAACCAACCTCGGCTGGCAGCCGTCGCCGCAGTGGCGCCTGACCGCCGGCGCCTCGTGGTACCGCTCGCGCTTCCGCGAGCCGCAGCGCATCTTCGACGACAGCGGCGACGGTGGCGACACCGTGATCGAAAGCCGCGACTACCTGAAGACTCCGCGCTGGACCGGCCTGGCCCAGCTCAGCTGGATGCCGGCCGAACCGTGGGAGACCTTCGTCGCGCTGCGCCATACCGGGCCGATGTCGGTGCTGAACAACCGGTTGGGCGAACTGCACCGCACGCGTTCGTTCCTGGTCACCGATCTCGGGGCGCGTTGGCACCGTCACCTGGGCGCACAGGCGCAGCAGGAAGTGTCGGTGGCCGCGGGCGTCAAGAACGTGTTCGATCAGCGCCAGAAGGATCTGGAAGTGGGCGCACTGCGTGACAGCGACTATGTCTACGGACCGCGCTTCGCGCGCTCGTGGTATGTCAACCTGCGCTATGCGTTCTGAAGCGCTGCGAGCGTTGGTGCTGGCCTGTGCCGTGCTGCCGGCCGCACCGACGGTGGCTGCGGACCTGCACGCGCAGGTCTCGGCCTCGTTGATGCGGCCGGAGCAGCGCTCGCTGCGGCCGATGCAGTGGTCGCCGCCGCCGAAGCTGGTCGCGCTGTACTTCGGTGCCGACTGGTGCGCACCGTGCCATGCGTTCGTCCCCACGCTGCGCAGCGTGCGCGACGCATTGCGCGAAGCCGGCGCCGATACCGAAGTGGTGTACGTCAGCCTGGATGAGAGCGAGAGCGCGCTGCGCCGCTACATGCACGCGCAGGACATGCCGTGGCCGGTGCTGGACCCGCGCCGCGCCGCGCGCATGCCGGCGCTGCAGGCATTGGCCGGGCTGGCACCGCCGAACCTGGTACTGATCGATGCCGACGGCACGGTGCTGGCCAACGGCTGGCAAGGCCGGCGCTATGAAGGCCTGCAGCCGGTGTTGAAGGAATGGATGAAACGGGCGTGTGCGCAGCAGCAGGCGCGCTGCCCGCCCGATCTGTAGAGTCGAGCCACGCTCGACGCATTCGATCACCGTGCGAACGGCAGCCGAGCATGGCTCGGCTCTACAAAAACCGGGATCGCGCGAACGGCCGGAGGCCATGACCCGGCGCTACCGTTACGGCGCCTCGCCCTCGGCCTTGCGCACGAAGGCTTCGAACAAGGCCAGCGTCTGCTCGCTCACATGGTGCTCGATGCCCTCGGCATCGCGCCGCGCGGTATCCGCGTCCACGCCCAGCGCCAGCAGGAAACGCTCCACGGTCTGGTGGCGCTGGCGGCTGGCGTGGGCCAGCGCCTCGCCTTCCGGGGTCAGGAACACGCCACGGTACGGCCGCTGTACCACCCAGCCATCACGGGCCAGGCGCCGCAGCATCTTCGCCACGGTGGGCTGGGCCACGCCCAGTCGGGTGGCGATGTCGACCTGGCGGGCCTCGCCGCCGTCGGCCAGCAGGTCCGAAATCAGCTCGACATAGTCCTCCACCAGTTCCATCCGGTGCGCCTCGCGCACTTGCCGGAAGCTCTCGACCTGGCGCTCGGCCTCGATCAAGGGGGTGCTTTTCAGCGATGTCGAATCGTCGGTCTTGCCCACGCCTGCGCCTGTCCTTCCGGTGCAATCCGGTGTTGAACCTGAATTCTGGACCAGTCACACGACAAAGACGATTGTTTCACATTGCTAATGACTATAGCAGAAGCTATATTCGGACCCATGAACACCCTGGCGCCCCGCGACCCTTCGGCCTCCACTCCGGCCAGCCTGGGTGCGCTCAACGCCTCGGTCGCGGTGCCCGACAAGGGCCATTGGTGGTTCCGCCTGCTGGCCTTCCTCGGCCCGGGCTACATGATCTCGGTCGGCTACATGGACCCTGGCAACTGGGCCACTGACCTCGCCGGCGGTTCGCGCTTCGGCTACCTGCTGCTGTCGGTCATCCTCGTCTCCAACCTGATGGCGGTGATCCTGCAGGCGCTGTCGGCGCGGCTCGGCATCGCCACCGGCATGGACCTGGCGCAGGCCTGCCGCGCGCGTTACCCCAAGCCGGTGAACCTGGCGCTGTGGGCGCTGTGCGAGGCGGCGATCATCGCCTGCGACCTGGCCGAGGTGATCGGCACCGCCATCGCACTGAAACTGCTGTTCGATCTGCCACTGCTGTGGGGTGCGGTGATCACCGCGCTGGACACGCTGCTGGTGCTGCTGCTGATGAACCGCGGCTTCCGTGCGCTGGAAGCGTTCGTGATCGCGCTGCTGATGGTGATCTTCGCCTGCTTCGTGGTGCAGATCGCGATGGCTGCGCCGCCGGTGATGGCGGTGCTGGGCGGCTTCATTCCGCGCGCGCAGGTGGTGACCGATCCGCACGCGCTGTACATCGCGATCGGCATCATTGGTGCCACCGTGATGCCGCACAACCTGTACCTGCATTCGTCCATCGTGCAGACCCGCGCCTACCCACGTACCGATGAAGGCCGCCGCAGTGCGCTGCGCTGGGCGGTGACCGACAGCACCCTCGCGCTGACCCTGGCGCTGTTCATCAACGCCAGCATCCTGATCCTGGCGGCGGCGGTGTTCCATGCCAATGGCCGATTTGATGTGGAAGACATCGAGCAGGCGCACCAGCTGCTGGCACCGATGCTGGGTGTGGGCGCGGCGGCGACGTTGTTCGCGGTGGCCCTGCTGGCCTCGGGCCTGAATTCGACGGTGACCGCCACGCTGGCCGGCCAGATCGTGATGGAAGGCTTCCTGCACCTGCGAATGCCGCCGTGGCTGCGTCGGCTGATCACGCGTGCGCTGGCCATCATCCCGGTGGTGGTGGTGATCCTGCTGTTCGGCGACCAGGGCGCGGTGAAGCTGCTGGTGCTGAGCCAGGTGGTGCTGTCGATGCAGTTGCCGTTCGCGATCATCCCGCTGGTACGGATCGTGACCGACAAGATGACGATGGGCGCGCTGGTCGCACCGCGCTGGCTGGGCGCGATCGCCTGGGTGATCGCGCTGGTCATCGTGGTGTTGAACGTGAAGCTGCTGGTGGACACCTTCGCCGGGGCGTAAACCGCATCCCTGGGGTCGGACTCCTTGCCGCAGGCAAGGGATCCGACCCCGCCATCTCCACGCTACAGATGCAACGCAATCGCGGCCTCGATCTGCTGCGGCGACTGGAACCCTGCCAGGCGGGTACGTTCGTCCCCGTCACGGAACAGCGAGAGCGTCGGCGTCTGCCGCAGCCCCAGTTCCCTGAAGAACGCCTCGCCCAGCACCTCCAGCTGCACGCGCAGCAGCGTGGTGCCCTGCCCCGCGACACTGTTGGCCACCCGGTGCAGCGACATCTCCAGCATCCGGCACCCCGGGCACTGGTCCTTGTGGAAGTCCACCAGTACGCGCGGGTGTTCGGCCAGCAGCTGCTGGAACTGCTCAGGCGTGGTGGCGTCGATGATCTGCATCGCTGTTGCTCCAGTAATGGGCCAGGACCGCATCGGTCCAAGCCTCGATGGCCGCGGCATGGCGCTCGCCATGTGGCATCTGTTCGATCTCCAGCGGCGGATAGTCGCTGTGGAAGTAGCGGATCAGCCGGTGCACAGCACCGCAGTAGTACTCCTGCCCCCACTGTGTCTCGCCGGTACCGAACACCGCCAGCTGCCGCGGCCGCTCGCCGCGCTCGGCGATGCCAGCCACCCATGCCTTCATCTCCGAAGGCGTGCGGCCGGCGTTGTCGGTCCAGCAGCCCAGCAGCACCAGGTCGGCCTCGTCGGCCGCCAGGGACGGCGCCTGCTGCAGGTCGTCGGCCTCCTGCCAGTGCACGGCATGGCCTGCAGCGCGGCAACGCTCGGCAATCTGCCGGCCAAGCTCGCGGGTATTGCCGCTCAGTGAGGCCACCACCAGCAGGATGCTCAGCGCCGTGCCGGACTCAGAGGTCGTCGAAGCCGTTGTCGACGTTGGTCTTCTTGTAACTTGCATTGCGCATCTCGAAGAAGTCGGTCTTGGTCTCGGTGAAGTTGTCAGCGTAGGCCTTGATCCACGGCATCACGTTGTCGGTGGTGTCGCTGTACAGGCGCTCGATGCCGAGCATGCCGGCCATCTTGTTGGCGCGGTACTTCACGTAGCGCGTCATTTCCTCCACATCGATGCCATCGATGCCGTCCAGTACTTCCGATGACCACTGGGTTTCCAGTTCGATGGCGTGCTCGAACGCCTGGTGCACATAGGCGGTCAGCTCGTTGGTCTGCAGCTCCGGGTTCTCGCCGATGATGGCGCGGATCAGCTCGCTGATGAACTTGGTATGGGCCAGTTCGTCGCGGTTGATGAAACTGATGATCTTGCCGGTGCCGGTCATGCGGTTCTGCCGCACCATGTTGTAGAAGTACGCAAATCCGGAATAGAAGTTGATGCCCTCCAGGATCGAGGACTGGATCAACGACTTCAACAGGGTCTCGGCGGTCTTCTCGCGCATGAAGTCGTCATACGCGCCCATGATCGGCGCGTTGCGCTTGACGATGGTCGGATGGGTGCGCGCCAGTTCAAATACGCGGTTCTGGTTCGGCAGGTCGGTGATCGAGGCCAGCACATAGCTGTAACTCTCGTTGTGGATCACTTCCTGCTGGCCGATGATCGCGGCATTGGCATGCGCGGCCGGGTCGGTGATGTACTCGGCCACGTTGTAGATGAAGCGCGTCTGCGGTGAGTCGAGCGTGGCCAGCAGGCCGATGATCGAGTCGTAGGCGTTCTTTTCGCGCCCGGACAGCTCGCCGTACTGGCGCGCATCGGCCTTCATGTCGACCTCGTCGGGGATCCAGAAGTTGGTCGACAGCTCCTTGTAGGCCCGATAGAACGACGGGTACGGGATGTCATTCCAGTTCAGGATCCCGCTGGTGCGGCCGTTGATGATGCCGGTGCTGCGGTTGGGATGGCGCGGTTCGAGGATCTTGATGCGGTCGAGGGGGGTTGCCATGGTCGTCTACCTTCGTATTACGTCCGTTGCAGATGTAGAACCGAGCCCATGCTCGGCTGCTCTTCGCGTCGGAGCCGAGCGTGGGTTCGGCTCTACAGGGGCCGCAGCGGTCAGCTGGCGCACCACTCGCATTCGCTGATGTCGATGTCGTTGGAGCGCACGTAGTACGTGGTCTTCAGGCCTTCACGCCAGACGCTCAGGTGCAGCTCCAGCAGGGTGCTGGCGCGGATCGTGCTGGGCACGTACAGGTTGAAGCTGATCGACTGATCAACATGGCGCTGGCGACGCGCGTTCTGGCGCACGCTGGCGAACTGGTCGACCTTGTACGCCCCCTTCTCGTAGTACGGCCAGGTTTCCAGCGACAGGCCCGGCGCTGCCACCGGCCGCCGGAAGTCCTTTTTTTCCTCGTAGTAGAACGCGCTGTAGATCGGGTCGATCGATGCGGTGGAACCGGCAATCTGCGCGGTGCTCATGTTCGGCGCCACCGCCAGCAGCCAGCCGTTGCGCAGGCCGTGCGTGGCGACCTCGCGCGCCAGGCTGTCCCATGCGGCGCCAGTGTAGTCGCGATCACGGAAGTAACGCCCGTTGTGCCAATCGCTGCCGGTGAACATCGGATAGCTGCCCTTTTCCTTCGCCAGTTGCGCGCTGGCCTGGATGGTCAGGAAATTGATGCGCTCATACAGGCGGTCGGCCAGTTGTTCGGCATCCGGTGAATCCCACTGGATCGCCTGCTGCGCCAGCAGGTGGTGCCAACCGAACGTGCCCAGTCCGATGGCGCGGTACTTGCGGTTGGTGATCGTGGCCTGCGGCACCGGCAGTGCGTTGAGGTCGATCACGTTGTCCAGCATGCGCACCTGGATCGGGATCAGGCGCTCCAGCACATCGGTGGCCAGCAGGTCATCCGGCGCACGGATCGCGCGGCCGAGGTTGATCGAAGACAGGTTGCAGACCACGAAGTCGCCGGCGCGGCGTGTGGTGACGATCTGGTCGCCGCTGACGATCTCCTGGATCATCCGCGTCGGGCTCATGTTCTGCAGGATCTCGGTGCACAGGTTGCTGGAATAGATCATGCCGGCGTGCTTGTTCGGGTTACGGCGGTTGACCTCGTCGCGGTAGAACAGGAACGGGTTGCCCGTCTCCAGCTGGCTGAGCATGATGCGCTTGAACAGATCGATCGCCTTCACCGTGCGCCGGCTGATGCGCTCGTCGGCCACCAGTTCGGCGTAGCGGTCGCGGAAGCTGCCCGCGCCGCGCTTCTCGTCGTAGAAGTCCTGCAGGTACCAGCCCTTGGCCTGCTTCACCTCGTGCGGGTCGAACAGGTACCAGTCGGCACGGCGTTCGACTGCTTCCATGAACAGGTCCGGCACGCACACCGAGGTGAACACATCATGCGCGCGCAGGCGCTGGTCGCCGTTGTTGAGGCGCAGGTCCATGAAGGCTTCGATGTCGCGGTGCCAGATGTCCAGGTACACCGCCACCGCGCCCTTGCGCTGGCCAAGCTGGTCGACCGACACTGCGGTGTTGTTGAGCTGCTTGATCCACGGCACTACGCCGCCGGAGGAATTGGGCACGCCCCGTATCGGCGCGCCGCTGCTGCGCACATAGCCCAGATAGGCACCCACGCCGCCGCCGTGCTTGGACACGCGGGCGATGTCGGTATTGGAGTCATAGATGCCCTGCAGGCTGTCGTCCACCGTGTCGATGAAGCAGCTGGACAGTTGCCCCCCGACCTTGCCGGCGTTGGCCAGGGTCGGCGTGGCCACCGTCATGTACAGGTTGGACAGCGCCCAGTACGCCTCGCCGACCAGCTGCATGCGCCGCTCGCGCGGCTTTTCTTCCTGCATGAGATATAGCGCGATGGTCAGCCAACGCTCCTGCGGCAGCTCATAGACCTCGCGGCTGCGGTCGCTGGCCAGATAGCGCGTGGCCAGCAGGTACAGGCCGTTGTAGGCGAACAGGCGGTCGCGTTCCGGGTCGATCATCCCGCCGGCCTGCTGCAGTTCTTCCTTCGAGTAGCAGCGCAGGATGTCGTTGCTGTAGATGCCGCGGTCAGCCAGGCTTTCCTGCAGGCCCACGTAGGAGCCGTACTTCAGGCCGACATCGTAGAAGCGGTTGCGGCTGGCACGCTTGTACAGGCGGCGCAGGTAGATGCGCGCGGCAAACTGCTCCCACTCCGGCGCGACCAGGTCCACGCGCGATTCGGCCTCGCGGATCAGCAGATCGACAAGGTCATCGGCGCTGATGCTGGGCTTGCGCTCGACCATTGCCTGCACCACGCGGCGGTAGTCGCTCACATCCAGCTGCGGGAACTCGGCGTGCACCGCATCGATGCTGCGCTGCAGGCGCTCGGCGTCGAATGGCAGGCGGCGGTTGCCGGCCTCCTTGGTGATCCAGGTCGGCACGCGCTCGCCACCGGCGCGCAAGGCGTCGCCAGCGCCGGCCAGATCGGCCACGCGGAAGGTACTGTCGGTCATGGTGGTGAAGCTCCAGGCTCGCACGCGCGTTGGCGGTCGATGCCATGGCGGCCCTGCACGCGATACCGGCGCACGGGGCGGTCGGGGTGGGATGCCAAAGCGCGGGAATACCAGATCGTCGGCAACAGCCTGCGCCTGCGGCCGGTATCCGGGCCGTGGGGGCGATCTGGGTCCGCACGATGGCGGCCGCGTCGACACGGCAAGCCTTCAGGGGCGGGCCGCGGGACGTTTGCTGCGTGTCCGGCGGCGGCGGCTGACCGGGAGTGACGACCACAACATAGTGGGGATAATCGGAACCGTCAACACAAGATGCGGCAATCACGACATGCCGCGACGATCAGTCGCAGGATGCCGTGTTGCACCTGCGGCGCCTTGTCGACAGCGCCTGCGTCCCCAGTTCGGTACAACATCAACTTTCCGCGGAACACCGCCCATGCGCGCTGCCCAGTACCCTTCCTTCGGCAACCCGGCCGACGTCCTCGCCATTGCCGATGCCACCCTCCCCGAGCCCGGCCCCGGCGAGGTGCGCATCCGCACCGTGCTGGCCTCGATCCACAATCACGACCTGCTGACCGTGCGCGGCCTCTACGGCTACAAGCCGACACTGCCGGCGATCGGTGGCAGTGAAGCATTGGGCGTGGTCGATGCACTCGGCGAAGGCGTCGACGGCCTGCAGATCGGCCAGCGGGTGGCCGCCGCCTCGGTGCATGGCACCTGGGCCGAAGCGTTCATTGCACCGGCACGCATGGTGATTCCGATGCCCGAGGCGATCCCCGACGAAATGGCCGCGCAGCTGATCGCCATGCCGCTGAGCGCGCTGATGCTGCTGGAATTCCTGCACGTCGAAGCAGGCCAGTGGATCGTGCAGAACACCGCCAATGGCGCGGTGGGCAAGTCGCTGGCGATGCTGGCGCGGGCGCGTGGCGTGCATGTGGCCAACCTGGTGCGCAATGCCGATGCCGTCGCGCAGTTGCAGGCGCTGGGTATCGATCATGTGTTCGACACCTCGGTGGAGGGTTGGAAGGATCGCGTGCGTGAAGCGACCGGCGAAGCACAGGCCGCGGCCGCGGTGGATTCCATCGGCGGCGACGCCAGCGGTGACCTGGTCGACCTGCTCGGCCACCACGGCACGCTGGTGTCGTTCGGGGTGATGAGCGGCGAGCCGATGCGCATTCCCGCCGGTGGCCTGATCTACAAGGAGGCCACGGTGAAGGGCTTCTGGGGCAGCAAAGTCAGCCAGGCGATGGCGGTGGAGGACAAGCGCCGGCTGGTCGGCGAGCTGCTGAAGCGTGCGGCCAGCGGCGAACTGACCCTGCCGGTGGAGAAGATCTTCGCACTGGACGACATCGCCCAGGCGGCGAAGGCGGGCGCCGGTTCTGGCCGCAATGGCAAGGTGCTGCTGCGGCCTTGAGGGTAGGACAACCGGGGTCAGATCCCTTTCCGCTGGAAAGGGATCTGACCCCGGGGAGGAGTGCGGACCAACGGTCCGCACCCATCGAGTCGGTTCGTTAAGAACCTGTGATGTATAACTGAATGCGCTTTCGTCATTGGAAGGCGTACTTGCCTGCATGCGGTACTGACGGCTCCTCCCCCGTTCGGCGTTGTCGCTTCCATGTACCGCACCACCCTGAACCTGCTTGCCGGCGCGATCGCGCTGGGCCTCACCGCCGGCGCTGCCGGCGCCGCTGAAACCGCCGATGCCGGCAAGGACAGCACCACCCTGGGCACCGTGCTGGTGACCGGCTCCAACATCAAGCGCAGCGACACCGCCGGGCCGAACCCGGTGCAGATCGTCAGCCGCGAACAGATCGAGCAGACCGGTCGCTCCACCCTCACCGACGTGCTGCGCAACCTGTCGGCCAATGCCGGCAACAGTTTCGACGAGCAGTACACCGGCAGCTTCGCCGCCGGTTCTGCATCGATCGGCCTGCGCGGCCTGTCGCCGAAGAACACGCTGGTGCTGGTCAACGGCTATCGCGTGTCCAACTTCGGCTTCGCGCTCAACACGCAGGACACCTTCGTCGACCTCAACGCGCTGCCGATCAGCGCGGTGGAACGCATCGAAGTGCTGAAGGATGGCGCCTCGGCGGTGTACGGTTCCGATGCCATCGCCGGCGTTATCAACATCATCCTGCGAAAGAACTTCCAGGGCGTGGAAGTCGGCGGCGGCTTCGGTACCGCCACCCAGGGCGGCCTGGACGAACGCAAGGCCAACCTGCTGGCCGGCTTCGGTGACCTCGAACAGCAGGGCTGGAACGTGCTGTTCGGGCTGGACCTGCTCAAGCGCGATCGGCTCGATGCAGACCAGCGCGCCTTTACCCGCAGCGGCGATTTCCGCGACAGGCCCGGCGGCCGCCTGGCCGGCTGGTCCACTGCCGGTGGCAACTGGCTGTCCAACCCGCGCGCGCCGCAACCGTTCGCCAGTTGCCCCGAGGGCAGCCAGCTGCGCCCCTACAGCGATTTCGGCAGCACCCTGCCCGGCCAGGCCTGCGCCTTCAACGCGCAGCCGTTCAAGACCCTGCAGCCCGGCGCCGAGCGCCTGCAGGCGTCGTTGAGCGCGACCTACCGCTTCAACGACAGCGTCGAAGCCTTCGCCGATGTGCTGTACAGCCACAACAAGGCCGACCAGATCTTCAGCGCGCCGCTCACCGTGGGCCCTGGCCTGCGTGCCTACAACCCGGCCACCGGCACGCTTATCGACGTGCCGGCGGTGCTGCCGGTGGGCCACCCGAACAATCCGGGCAGCACGCCGCTGCCGTTCGAGTACACCTTCTTCGACCTCGGCCCGCGCCTGAAGGACAACACCCAGGTGTTCTACCGTGCCCTGGCCGGCGTGCGTGGCAGTGGCGAGCGCTGGGACTGGGAAGCGGCGGCGCTGACCTCGCAGAGCGCGCAGCGCGAGTACGTCGACAATTTCGTCAACCGCTACGCGTTCGAACAGATCCTGCGCGATGGCAGCTACAACTTCCTTAATCCGTCCAGCACGCCGGGCGCGTTGGATGCACTGCGCCTGCAGACCAAGCGGCCAGGCTGGTACAAGCTGCACGCGTTGAACGTCAAGGCCTCGACCTCGCTGTGGGACCTCCCGGCCGGTGCGGTCGGCTTCGCCTGGGGTGCCGAGTTCCGCAAGGAGTCACTGGATGCGCGCACCAGTGCACAGGTGCTGTCGGGCACCGAACTGCGCCCGGCCATCAACGTGGTCAACGGCGAGCGCCAGGTCAGCGCCGCCTACGCCGAATTGAGCGTGCCGCTGCACCGCACGCTTGAGCTGCAGGTGGCTGGTCGCGGCGACCACTACGATGATTTCGGCAAGGCGTTCTCGCCGAAGCTGGCGCTGCGCTGGCAGCCGTTGGACAGCCTGCTGCTGCGCGGTTCGTTCTCGCGCGGCTTCCGCGCCCCCTCGCTGCCGGAAATCGCGCCAGGCCAGACCGTCAGCTACGGCTCGGTGATCGATCCGCTGGATCCGCTGCAGCCCGGTGGCAGCCGTGGCGTGACCAACATCCGCACCGGCAACCCGGACCTGAAGGCCGAACGCTCGCGCAACTTCAACGTGGGCGCGGTGTGGTCACCGGATGGCGATACCAGCATCGGCCTGGACTGGTACCGCATCGAGCAGGACAACCTGGTCAAGCCGGACAGCGCGCAGTTCATCGTCGACAACCCGACGCTGTTCCCCGGCCGTGTACAGCGTGATGCGCAGGGGCGCATCCAGTTCATCACCAACCAGTACGCCAACCAGGGCGAACTGACCACCTCCGGGCTGGACCTGGACGCCAACCGCACCTTCCGCACCGAGGGCTGGGGTACCTTCACCGTGGCCGGCAGCTGGACCCACCTGCTGAGCTTCAAGCAGCCGCTGGTGGCCGGCCAGGCGCCCTATGACGGGGCCGGCAACAACCGCCACGGCGCCCTGCCGCGCACCCGCGGCACCACGTCGCTGAACTGGGCGGTGGGCGACTGGAGCAGCACGTTGAGCCTGCAGTACGTGAGCGGCTACGACCAGCGCGTGGCGACGGCCACCAGCAATCCGGGCCTGCGCGACCGCGTCAAGCCGTATCAGCAGCTGGATCTGTACGTGGCCTACGAAGGCATTCCCAACACCACGCTGTCGCTGTCGGTGCTGAACCTGACCGACAAGGACCCGCCGTTCGACCCGGCCGGCGGCTCCAACGGTTTCGACATCAGCCAGTACAACCTGCGCGGGCAGTTCGTTTCGCTGGGCGCGCGCTACCGGTTCTGATGCGCCACCTGTAGAGCCGAGCCCGTGCTCGGCTGCTCTTCGGCAACAGGAAGCCGAGCATGGGCTCGGCTCTGCTGGGGTGTGCGGACCAACGGTCCGCACCCACCGCATCACCGGCTCAGGTGCAGGAACTGCAGGTGCCGTTCGTACTGGCTGATGATGTCGTTGATGATCTGCTTGCGGCTGTAGCCGACCAGGTCGTAGTCCTGGCTGCCTTCGAACAGATGCACTTCCGCGCGGTAGTAGCGCTGGTTGCGCAGCTGCTGCGCGGCGAACGACGGGGTCAGGTAGCCACTCAGGATCACCCGGTACAGGAAATCCTGCTGCTCGCCATGGTTCACCGTCAGCTCCATGTCGCCGGCCTCGAAGCGCGTGGCCACGTCCCAGCCCTGCCCGCGCAGCTGTTCGGCCACCGCTTCCATCGCCGGCTTCACCGTGTCATCCATGAAGCGGTAGACCTGGTCGCGCACCGGGAAGTGCATGGCCTGGCTCAGGCGCTGGCGCCAGCCCTGATGGTGGCGATCGTCACCGATCAGCGGCGAGGGCCGGTACTGCAGCGCGCGCTTGCGGTGCGATTCGTCACTGAAGGCGCGGGTCAGGCCCCACATCATCAGCAGCAGCACCGCCGAGAACGGCAGCGAGGCCAATACCACCGCCGATTTCAGTGCATCGATGCTGCCGGCCAGCAGCAGCCCGGCGGTCAGCACCGCGATCACCGTGCCCCAGAACACGCGCAGCCAGCGCGGACCATCATCCTCCGGCGCGCCGCCGTGCGAGGACAGCGTGGACAACACCACCGCCCCCGAATCAGCCGACGTCACGAAGAAGATGAAGCTGACCAGCACGGTCACCGCGATCACCGTGCGGCTCCACGGGTAGCCATCCAACAGTGCATACAGCACGGTCGGTGGGTCATCCACCGCCAGCTGCGCCAGCTGCTGCTGGCCGTGGTGCAGCACCTGGTCCAGCGCGCTGTTGCCGAAGATCGACAGCCAGGCCAGGGTGAAGCCCAGCGGGATCAGCAGCACGCCGAACACGAATTCGCGGATGGTGCGGCCACGCGAGATGCGCGCGATGAACAGGCCGACGAACGGCGCCCAGCCGATCCACCAGGCCCAGTAGAACACCGTCCAACCGCCCAGCCATTCCGGCCGGCCGCCATAGGCGTACACATCGAAACTCTTGCCGACCACGCTGCCCAGGTAGTCGCCCAGGTTCTGCATCAGCGTACTCAGCAGGTACTGGGTGGGGCCGGCGCACAGCATGAACAGCACCAGCGCGATCGCCAGCAGCATGTTGATGTTGGCCATCCAGCGCACGCCCTTCTCCACGCCTGAAACCGCGACGGCCACCGCCGCGCCCATCATGCTGACCACCAGGATGATCTGCACCAGGTTGGAGTGCGGGATGTTGAACAGGTGCGACAGGCCCGCGTTGAGGTGCAGCACGCCGAAGCCCATGTCGGCGCCGATGCCGAATACGGTGGCGACAATGCCCAGCGCGTCCACGGTGTAGCCGATCGGCCCGTTGATGCGCTTGCCGATCAGCGGATACAGCGCCGAGCGCAGCGCCAGCGGCAGGTTGTGGCGATAGGCGAAGTAGGCCATCGCCATCGCTGCGAGTGCGAACACGCCCCAGCCATGCAGGCCCCAGTGCAGGAAGAGCAGCTGCATGGCCTGGCGCGCCCCGGCCTCGCCCGCCGCCGGTTCGCCCTGCGGCGGCTGCAGGTAGTGGGTCAGCGGTTCGGAGACGCAGAAGAAGAACAGGGTGATGCTGATGCCGGCGGCGAACAGCATGCCGGCCCAGGAAAGATAGCTGAACTCCGGCTCATCATGGTCGGCGCCGAGCTTGATGCCACCATACTTGGACAGCGCCACACCGACCACGAACACCAGGTACAGGGTCATCGCCAGCAGGTAGTACCAGCCGACATTGAGTGCGGCCCAGTCCTGCGCCTTGACCAGCAGGCGGCCCGCACCGAGCGGAAACAGGCTGACGAACAGCGCGAACGCCACGACAACGATCGCCGCGAAGGCGAACACAGGCCGAAGGGTGCGCACCGGGGATTGTTGCGGCTCCAGTACATCCATGGGGCGGCGTTCTCCGGTAGCTCAAAGGGTTAGCCGACCGATTCTGGCTGAACCGCAGTGGACAGAGCATGAAGTTGCGGCCTGTGGTCACAGGCCCGGCCCACCATTCCGTGTTATCACGCGCGCGCCGGAGCGCAATCTTGCCCGCGCGGGCCGCAGCGCGGTCACGCGCATCCTGTCCGATCACGACATTACATGCACCGCACACAGCTTGTTGCCATCCGGGTCACGCAGATAGGCCAGAAACACCTGCCGACCGGACATGTTGCGGACGCCGGGCGGATCTTCGATTGCGGTACCACCGTGAGCCACGCCAGCTTCCTGCCAGGCACGCACGGCCTCTGCACTGCCCAGACTGAAACCGATGGTGCCGCCGTTGGCATGGCACGCTGGCTGCCCATCGATCGGCGCGGTCACGCCGAACATCCGCCCATCCTTGAAGTACAGCAGCCGACCCTTTTCGTCGAACACACCCGGACGTGCCCCCATCGCGGCGAACAGGGCATCGTAGAAGCGATGCGCGACGTCCATGTCGTTCGTTCCAACGGTGATGTGGCTGAACATGCGGGCACTCCTTGTGGAAAGCCGCAGTGTCGGCGAGCGCGGGCGACTTCGCAAATCGCCCGCACCGGTGCCGCCACGCCCGCGAAAAGACCCGTTGCTACTTGGCGGTGCTGAGCAGCAGCACCGCCGCAGTGACCAGACCGATGCCGATCCAACCGATCGGACGCAGGCGGTTGCCGAACAACAGGCGTCCGCAGGTGGCAGTTCCGATCACGCCGATCGCACCCCACATCGCATAGGCGGTGGCCAGGTCCATGTAACGCACCGCCTGGCCCAGCAGGGCGAAGGCGATCCAGACCATGACGATCGCGGCGACACCCCAGCGCCAGCGGCGGAAGCCTTCCGACTTGGCCACCATCATGTTCGCGGCGACATCGATCAGCGCCGAACAGATCACGAAAAACAGAGCCAAGGTATTCATCAGTGTGCCTCCCCGAGGGTGACGCAGACGATGCCCACCACCGCCAGCACCAGGCCGGCCAGCTGCTGCAGTGACAGGCTCTCGCCGAACACGGTGAGGCCGACCACGGTCAGCAGGGTCAGGCCCAGGCCTTCCCACACCGCGTAGGCCACGCCCACCGCGATGCGACGCACCGACTGCGCCAGAAAGAAGTAGGACAGCGCCAGCGCACCGGCCATGATCAGATAACCGGTCCAGCCGCCATCGCGGGCGGCGTGGGCCATGAACGAGGTGCCGACCACTTCGGCGACGATCGCCACGGTCAGGCAGGCCCAGGCGACCAGCGCGCCACGGGCGGGAACAGTACGGGACATGTGAAACTCCTTGCAGGACGGGGACCGCGCCGCCTCATCAATGGATCCACGCCGCGCGTGGAGGGTCCGGAACGCCCCTCGCAGACAGGGGCGACGGGGGTTAGTATCATCGCCTTTTACGGTGGTATCAAAATGGATTCCATCGACAGGAGCGATGGATCAATGCCCTATTCCCCTGAATCCCTACAGGCCTTCGTGGAAGCCGCCGCGCTGGGCTCGTTCTCGGCCGCGGCACGCCGGCTGGGCAAGACCCAGTCGACGGTCAGCACCGCCATTGCCCACCTGGAAGCCGACCTCGGCGTGAGCCTGTTCGACCGCAGCGGGCGCTACCCGCGGCTGACCGAGGCCGGGCGCCAGGTGCTGGGCCACGCACAGGAGATCCTGGCCGCCGATGCGCGCCTGCAGCAGTTGAGCGTGCGCCTGTCCGCGCCGGTCGAGCCGCGCCTGACCGTGGTGTTTTCCGATGTCTACCAGCTGGATCCGGAGCAGCGGATCCTGCAGCGCTTCGCCGAAGCGTTCCCGGAGATCGAGCTGGAGTGGCTGGATGCCGAAGGCGAGGACGTGCTGGAACGGGTGAGCGGCGGCCGCGCCGCGCTGGGCCTGCTGCCTAGGCAGGAGCGCTATCCCGATGGGCTGGTGGCGCGGCCGCTGGCGCACCACAGCGAACTGTCGGTGTACGTGGCGCGCGGACACCCGCTGGCCAGCGCCGGGCGTCGCGCCGCCGCACAACTGGCACGGCATCGGCAGGTGCGCCTGAGCGCGGAAGTCGATCAGACCCGCTTGGTCACCGGCCTCGCGTGGACCGCCACCGATTACCTGATG
The DNA here is from genome assembly GCF_059370155.1 of Stenotrophomonas sp. YJH_SMC_73. Taxonomy (NCBI): domain Bacteria; kingdom Pseudomonadati; phylum Pseudomonadota; class Gammaproteobacteria; order Lysobacterales; family Lysobacteraceae; genus Stenotrophomonas; species Stenotrophomonas sp. YJH_SMC_73. The sequence goes on from NZ_JCAFTJ010000003.1 coordinate 417,960, forward strand.
GTGATGGAGATGGCCGAGGACGGCATCGGCTGGGCCGAACTGCCGCGGGCGCTGGTGCAGCGCTATGACCGTGGGCGGCTGGTGGAACTGGTGCTGCCGGGCTGGCCGCGGCGCATCCACAGCGACCTGCTGTGGCGACGCGACACGCCGCCAGGCCCAGCCGCACTCTGGTGGGCCGACGCGTTGGGGTGAAAAAGGGGACGGAGGGGATTAAGTCGTTTGTGCCCCGGCGGTACTGGGGCACAAACGACTTAATCCCCTCCGTCCCCTTTTTATCTGTCAGCGATGGGCGAGCGCGTAATCCAGTGCCGCGCACACCGCTGCCACCTGTGCGTCGTTGCACTGCTGCGGGGTGGCCCGCGGGCTGTCCGGGTAGACCTCGGTGGTGGTGGTGTACTTCGCGCCGGTAATGCCGGCGCACAGGCCCAGCTTCACCAGCGGATACTCGATCACGCCGTGGGCGATCACCGGCGAACCGATGATCTCGCCTTTGTCGTCGGCGGGGGCGATATGGGTGACCTTCTCCACGGCGGCAATGACCGCCTGCTGGAAGGCCGGCTGCGGGGCCTCGCTGTCATCCACCAGGTAGAAGCCATCCGGAATCAGGCCCGGCTCGAACGGCTTGCCGTCACGCGCGGCCAGCGCCGGGCGGAACTCGCTTTCATCACTGTCGGTGGTCTCGTGCAGGTCGATGTGCAGCACGAACTGGCCCTTGATCGGTGCAACCAGCTCGATCAGCGCGGTCGACTCGCGGGCCGGGCCATCGGCGCGGAAGTTGCGGTTCGGGTCGATCGCATCGAAGTTCCAGCGGTTGATGCGCTCGAAGCCCCACGGATTCACGCACGGCGCCACCAGCAGGTTGGCCTTGCCGGCATAGTCGGCGGCGTGCTTTTCGAGGAACTCCAGCGCGCCCATCACGCCACTGGTCTCATAGCCGTGCACGCCACCGGTAACCAGCGCGGCGGGCAGCGCCGGGTTCCAGTCGCGGCTGCGCAGGGCGAACAACGTATAGGTCTCGCCAGCGTAGTCGAGCCGGCCATAGGCCACCTTGTCGAAACGCGAGGCCAGCGCCTCGATGCGCGGCAGCACCTCCTGGTCATAGCGACGCAGGCGCTGCTGGCGACCACGCCACAGCTCCCGTTCCGCCGCTCCCCACGGCTGGCCAGGGGTTCCGACGGGGTAGAAGGCGGCTTGGGACATGGCGGATCTCGGCGAGTCAGGAAGCAATCGCCCACTCTACCACCGGGGCAACGGCATGAACCCGACGCGCATTCCATTGGCGAATGGAATCAGCAATAATTCTCATTTACGACCTTCCACAGCCTGCACCGATGCCCGTCCACGCCCTGCAACCGGCCCGCCTGCCCCTGGCCGCCGCCCTCACCCTGTGCCTGCTTCCGGCCGCCAGCGTCTTCGCCCAGGACGGCGCTACCACGCTCGACAGCATCCAGGTCTCTGGCAGCTGGCTGGGTACCGGCCTGCATGACAGCGTGAAGCGCTTCGCCGGCGCGCGCACGGTGGTCGACCGCCAGCGCATCGAGGCCAGCGGCGCGGCCAGCATCGGCGATGCCATGCGCCGCATCCCCGGCGTGCAGGTCACCGACAACTCCGGTACGGCCGGCAGCTCGGTCTCGCTGAACATCGGCGTGCGCGGCCTGACCGGGCGCTACTCGCCGCGCTCGACCGTACTGCTGGACGGCGTACCGCTGGCGGTGGCGCCGTATGGTCAGCCGCAGCTGTCGTTCGCGCCGACCAGCCTGTCCAACATCGAATCGATCGACGTGGTGCGCGGCGGCGGCGCGGTGCGCTACGGCCCGCAGAACGTGGGCGGCATCATCAACTTCAGCACCCGCGCCATTCCCACCGAGGCAGGCCTGCACGGCGAAGCGGGCGTGCGCTACACCGCCTACGACCATGGCGGCGGTGACAGCACCCAGTACAACGCCTTCCTCGGCGGTACCGGCGACAACGGCCTGGGCGCAGCCCTGCTGTACTCCGGCCAGGACGGGCGTGGCTGGCGCCAGGGCAGCGATGACCGCTTCAACGACCTGGCGCTGAAGTTCGCCTATGCCATCGACGCGCAGCAGGAACTGCGTGCCAAGCTGTCGTACTACGATGTGCGCTCGCTGACCCCGGGCGGCCTGACCCGCGCCCAGTACGAGGCCGACCCGTTCCAGAACACCCGCTCCACCGATTTCTGGAAGGGCCACCGCACCGGCATCGACCTGGGCTACACCAACACGCTGTCGGCCAACAGCGAGTTCGAGGTGCTGGCCTATTACAACGAAAGCAGCCGCGCCAGCTCGCTGATCAACACGGCCAATACCCAGTTGACCGTGCAGCCGCGCGATTACCGCGTGCTTGGCATCGAGCCGCGCTATACCCAGCGCCTGCATTGGGGCAGCACGGTGCACGACATCACCGCCGGCTACCGCTTCCTGCGCGAACGCGGCAACGACCGCAGCTACACCGTCAGCCGCCGCACCGGCGTGGCCAGTGCCACCACCCGTTTCGACAACGCGACCGATGCCCATGCGTTCTACATCGACGACCGCATCGCGATCGGCCAGTGGCGGATCACCCCGGGCGTGCGCATGGAATGGATCGACATGGACCGCCGCCAGGCCGGTGGCACGGCGACCTTCAGCAGCCGCAACGACAAGGCCCTGCCCTCGCTCAACATCGCCTACCTGCTGACGCCGCGGCTGACTGTGTTCGGCAACTACACCACCTCGTTCGGGCCGGTGCAGAACATCCAGCTGAATTCCCAGACCGCCAGCAATCCGCTCGATCCGGAAGTGGCAAAGACCGCCGAGCTCGGCGCGCGCTGGCAGGACGGCGCACTGCGCGCGGAAGTGACCGTGTTCAAGATGCGTTTCGACAACCAGATCCTGCAGGTGCCGGGCATCACCCCGCCGACCTTCCAGAACATCGGCGCCACCGACCACAAGGGCGTGGAGAGCGCGCTGGAGTACCACTTCGCCGAGGACAGTGCGCTGGCCGGGCTGGAGCTGTACGCCAACTACACCTGGACCCAGGCGATCCAGCAGTCCGGTGACAACCGCGGCCTGGACGTGCCCTTCTACTCGCGCGACACCGACAGCGTCGGCGCCCGCTACGCACTGGCCGGCTGGACCTTCAATGTCTCCAGCACCCACCAGAGCGGCCAGTTCTCCGATGCCGCCAACACCTGGGAAGAAACCGCTGACGCGCGCGTGGGCCGCGTGCCTGGCGTGCGCCTGTGGAACGCGCAGGTGGCCTGGCAGGTGCCGGGGCTGGACGACAGCGAGATCGCGCTGGGCGTGAACAACCTGACCGACAAGCGCTGGTACACCCGCAACGTCGATGGCAACGCCGGCCGCATGGTGGCTGCGCCACGCACCTTCTACGTGCAGGGCCGCTACCGCTTCTGACGCGGTAACCGCCCGATGCAGTGACGGCGGCGACCACGGTGGCGGCGTATCATGCCGCCACCATGTCACTGCCTGTTTCGCCATCGCGCCTGCATCTGGCCTTCCAGGGCCTGCGCCTGCGCCTGCGCGGCAGCGACCTGTGGTTCATCGCGCTTGCCCTGCTGGTCGGCCTGATCGCCGGCTACCTGACCCTGCTGCAGTCCGGCATCGCACGCTGGCTGCAGGGCACCCTGTACGGGCTGGACGACGGCATGCGCCTGAGCTCCCTGCCCGCGCTGACCTGGACCGCACTGCTGGTGCTGCCGCTGGGTGGCCTGCTGGTCGGCCTGGTCAGCCTGGCCGCGACCCGGCTCAAGCGGCCCCTGCTCGATGCGGTCGAAGCCAATGCCCTGCATGGCGGGCGCATGTCGATGCGCGACAACCTCATCGTGCTGACCCAGACCCTGCTGTCCAATGGCTGCGGCGCCTCGGTCGGGCTGGAGGCTTCGTATACGCAGATGGGAGCGGGCAGCGGCTCGCAGCTGGGCCGGGTGATGCGCCTGCGCCGCAACGACGTGCGCATCCTGGTCGGCGCCGGTGCCGCCGGTGCCATCGCGGCCGCCTTCGGGGCGCCACTGGCCGGCGCGTTCTACGCCTTCGAGATCGTCATCGGCGCCTACACCCCGGCCGCACTGGCGCCGGTGGCGGTGGCCGCGCTGGCAGGTGCATTCGTGGCCGACCAGGCCGGCATCGAGCCCTACCTGCTGCCGGCTGCGTCGACGATTGATGTCCGCGCCGCCGACTACGCCATTTACGGCCTGCTTGGCTGCTGCTGCGCGATGGTCGGCATCGCGGTGATGCGGCTGATCGCCTCGATCGAAGGCACGGTCAAGCGCAGCCCGCTGCCTGCCTGGGGTCGGCCGGTGGTGGGCGGCCTGCTGCTGATTCCGCTGGCCCTGGCCAGCCCGCAGGTGCTGTCGTCCGGCCATGGCGCGCTGCACCTGGACCTGACCACGCACCTGCCGCTGATCTGGATCGGCGGCCTGCTGACCCTGAAGTGCCTGGCCTCGGGCATCTCGCTCGGGTTTGGTTTCCGCGGCGGCCTGTTCTTCGCCTCGTTGTTCATGGGCACCCTGGTCGGCGCCCTGTTCGCCGGCCTGCTGGCGATGGCCACTGGTGTGCCGGTGATCGATGCCACGTCCGCCGCGCTGGCTGGCATGGCAGCGTTGGCCGCCGCCGTGGTCGGCGCACCGATGACCATGGCCATGCTGGTGCTGGAAGGCACCCACGACTTCCTGCTGACCAGCGTGGTGATGAGTGCGGTGCTGGTCTCCAGCACGCTGGTACGGCAGTGGTTCGGTTATTCGTTCTCGACCTGGCGCATGCACCTGCGCGGCGAGACCATCAAGAGCGCACGCGACGTGGGCTGGGTGCAGAACCTCAACGCCGGCCGGCTGATGCGCAAGGGCGTGGCTACCGCGCCGGCCGATCTCGATGCCGCCACGTTCCGCCAGCGCTTCCCGCTGGGTTCGGGCAGCCGGGTGATCCTGATCGACAGCGAAGGCCATTACGCAGGCATCGTGCAGATTCCGCGCGTCTACGGCGACGGCGTGAAGCCGGAGACCATGATCGGCGAGCTGGCCGAGAACCGGGACGTGTCACTGTCACCGGCCGCGGACGTGGTCAGCGTGATGCAGCGCTTCGACCAGACCCAGGCCGATGAACTGGCCGTGGTCGCCGCCGACGGCCAGGTCCTGGGCGTGGTCTCTGAAGCCTTCGTCCGCAAGCGCTACGCCGAGGAACTGGACAAGCGCCAGCGCGAACTGATGGGCGAGCGCGTCGACGACACCGACTGACCCCGCAAAAAGGGGACGGAGGGGATTAAGTCGTTTCTGACACGCTGACCAACCACGCGTGGCGTGGACCGCTGGACATCCACGCATGGCGTGGATCTACTGTCACCTCGACCGGGTAGACTCCAGCCATGCGCTTCATTGAGACCTTCCAGGCCGGTCCCTTCGCCGACACCGTGGTCAGCCTGCTGGCCGCCTTCGTGCTGGGCACGCTGATCGGCGCCGAGCGCCAGTACCGGCAACGCACCGCCGGCCTGCGCACCAACGTGCTGGTGGCAGTGGGCGCCGCCGCCTTCGTCGACCTGGGCATGCGCATCGCCGGCAGCGCCGAGGCGGTACGGGTGATCTCCTACGTGGTCTCCGGTGTCGGCTTCCTCGGCGCCGGCGTGATCATGAAGGAAGGCATGAACGTGCGCGGCCTGAACACCGCCGCCACCCTGTGGTGCTCGGCGGCGGTCGGCAGCTGCACCGGCGCGGACATGCTGGCCGAGGGCGTGCTGCTGACCGTGCTGATCATCGCCGGCAACACGCTGCTGCGGCCGCTGGTGAATGCGATCAACCGCATCCCGATCAACGAGGCGGCGACCGAAGCCACCTACGAAGTGCGCCTGAGCGTGGATGCCGAAGCCCTACCGCGGGTGCGCGAGCGACTGGTCGATGCGCTGGAGGCCGCGCAGTATCCAGTGGGCGATGTGCAGGTGGTCGAGCATGCCGACGCGCCTACCGACGTGATCGCGGTGCTGGTCAGTACCGCGGTCAGTGCCGACGAGCTGGATCTGGTGCTGGCACGGATGGAGCACGTGCCGGGGGTGCTGCATGCCACGTGGGAAGTCAGCACCCGCGATTGATTCATCCACGCAGGGCGTGGATCTGCCGAGGTCGTGCTGCAGTGGATTCACGCCATGCGTGGATACGCTTCTCTCACCCACCCGCCATGCGCTGCTGTGCCCGCAGCAGCTTCCGGAACGAGCCGCACTTCCGGGCATCCTCTGCCTGCGGGCAGGCCGCCGCACGTTGCAGGTGCCGGCGTACCCGTTGCAGCTGGATGATCTGCTGCTGCAGCACATCAGCCTGCGCCAGCAGGGCCTCACGATCCAGCGTAAGGCATCCGCGCTGCGGCGGCAGGGATGCGCCGATCTGCTGCAGCGACAGCCCGGCCGCCTGGCCCAGGCCGATCAGTGCCAGCCGCTCCACCACCTGCTCGCCGTACTGCCTGCGCAGGCCGCGACGGCCCACTGCCTGCAGCAACCCAAGCTGTTCGTAGTAACGCAGGGTCGAGGCCGGCACGCCACTGCGCTTGACCACTTCGCCGATATCCAGTTCACGCACGGGCTTGACCTCAAGTGACCTTCAAGCGCCAACCTATGGGCGACTTCCCTGCAAGGCAAGACCATGACCCGTACACCCCCCGTTGATCAGAGCGCCCTGTGGAACGGTCCTGGCGGCCAGGTCTGGGTTGCGCAGCAGGCCATTCTCGATGGCCTGTTCCAGCCCATGGCCGACCTGCTGGTGGCCGAACTTCCGGAGACCGTCACGCAACTGCTGGATGTAGGCTGCGGTACCGGTGCCAGCCTGCTGGCATCAGCCGCCGCACGCCCGGCGACACACAGCACCGGCCTGGACATCTCCGCGCCGATGCTGGCGCTGGCCCGCCAGCGCGCCGAGGCTGCGGGACTGGACGCGGACTTCATCGTGGCAGACGCGCAGCGCCATCCTCTGCCGTCCGCGCACTTCGACTGGATCCAGTCGCGGCTGGGCGTGATGTTCTTCGAGGACAGCCAGGCCGCGTTCGCCAACCTGCATCGTGCCGCGACACCCGGCGCTGGGCTGCGCTTCATCGCCTGGCGCAGTGCCGACGAGAATCCATTCATGACCACGGCCGAGCGCGCCATCGGCGATGCACTGGATCTGCCGCCCCGGGTACCCGGCGCGCCGGGACAGTTCGCCTTTGCCGACGGCGGGCAGGTACAGCGGCTTGTGCGGGCCGCTGGTTGGAAGGATGTGGAGGTGGTTGCGGTAGACCTGCCCTGCTCGATCGCCCGCGAAGACCTGCCCACCTATGTCGGCCAGCTGGGCCCGTTGGGGCTGGCCCTGCGCTCAATGCCGGAAGCCCGTGCCGCCGTGCTTCGCCACCAGGCGCTGGCTGCATTCGCGCCGTTCATCGAAGGCGACCGCGTACGCGTGGATGCCGCCTGCTGGCTGGTCCGCGCCCGCGCGTAGGAAAAGGGGACGGAGGGGATTAAGTCGTTCTTGCCCCGCGTGTGCAGGAAACGACTTAATCCCCTCCGTCCCCTTTTTCTTTACAGCGCCTCGCCGGCGTCGGCCAGGCGCGATTCGATCAAGGCGTACCACTGCTGCAGCACGTCGATCAGCATGTCCAGCTCGGCGTCGGTGCGCTGTGCGCGGCCGCTGCGCAGGCAGGCCTGGGCTTCCTGCAGCTGGGCCAGGAACCCTGCCACGGTATCGGCCTGCAGGATCAGGCCGGGCAGGCGCCGGCCCGGGATGCGCACCACGGCATGGTTGCCGAGCTGGCCGTACACGCTGAGCGTAGCTTCCGTCTTCATGGAGAGTGGCAGGAATTGGGCATTCATCGCGTGCACCGTTTGTAGACCTGAGCCGCAGGCAGGCGTGGACGACGGGGGAGACGTTGCCACGCCTGCCGGCGGTCAGGGGGGACTCGGGATGCCGGGGCACCGCCCCGGCGCAGGAGGGTCAACGTGGCTGTGCCATCCCGGCGATCTGCACGCGCCGGTTCGGCGCCAGGCAGGCAATCAGCTCGCGCCGGTTGCGCTGCCCGCACTGCACGATCGGCTCAGCCGCGCCGCGTCCTTCGGCGCTGATGCTGGCCGCAGGCACGCCGCCCTGCACCAGCGCGCTGCGCACGGCCTCGGCGCGGCGCTGCGACAGCGCCTGGTTGTAGCTGGCGCTGCCGATACGGTCGGTATAGCCGGTCACCCTGATCGACTGCACCTGTGCGGCTTCGCGTACCTGCGCCAGGATGCCCTGCACCGCCTGCTGCCCTTCCGCGCTCAGCACCGCGCTGTCGAAGCCGAACAACGCGTCGGCCGACAGCCGCAGCAGCTGTTCCGGCAGCGGTGCCGGTGCCGGTGCCGGCGGGACCGGTGGCCGCGGCGGCTCCAGCACGGCCGCGCACGATTCCGGCTTCCAGTAACCCGCCTGGGCGATGCCCTTGCTGTCAAAGCGGACCTGGAACTGGCAGGTGAAATACTCCGCGCCTTGCGCGGTGCGGAAGTTGAACAGGTAGTTCCACTCGCGCACGCCCCACATGCCTTCATTGAAATGCGGCGTGCCCAGCAGCGTGTACAACTGCCGCTTGCTCATGCCCGGCGCGAAGCGGCGCAGGTCGGCGACGTCCGGATAGATGCCTTCCTTCAACGAGGCCTTGGAGGCCTCCGGGAACTGCACGGCGGTGGCTTCGACGGGACCGTCGGTGGCCGGCGCATGGCTGCGGCAGGCGGCCAGCAGGCCCATCCCCAGGATCAGGCCCAGCGTAGCGGCATGTTGGCTGGCGCGGGCGATGCGATGCTGTTTCATGTCATTCCCCCTGTAGACGTTTCCGCGATGCCGGGCCGCGGGCGCGGCCCGGCGGCGGGGATCACCACTGGATGCCGGCACCGACGGCCACGCCGGCCTCGCCACGGCTGTTGGTCGAACCGCTGAACTTGTAGATCCAGCGCCCGCCTTCGGAGACACCGGAGATGCCCAGCGCCACGCCCGATTCGCCGTTGTAGCTGCCAGCCGCGATCGAGGCCATGCTGCGGCCCGCCTCGCTGGGCTGCGGCAGCGCTGCGGTGGCCATCGCCGAGGCGATACCGGCCGAAGCACGGTTGTCGGTCTTGCGCAGGTCGCGCTCGAAGCCACCCATGCGCTCGTCGGTGTAGGCCTTGGACCAGTCCAGGGTCTGCGCCATGCCCGACTTCAGCTGATCCACGTTGACCGCGTCGGTACCGGCGGTGCCAGCGGCAACGTTGCGCACCGTGGTCGGGCCGCTGCTGGTGCTGCCCAGGGTGACGCTGTTGTAGTTGGTCGCACCGTTCACCGTGGTGTCGTAGCGGATGGTGCCCTGCTGCGACGCCTGCAGCTGGCGCACGTTGACCGCGTCGGTGGCCTGCGAGCCGTCGGCCACGTTGACCACCTGGCGTTCGGCGCCGCTGGCACCCACCGAGACCGTGTTGGCCCGGTTCGCCACCGAACCTGCACCCAATGCCACCGAGTTGTCGGCCTGCGCCTGTGAACCATTGCCGAGCGCGGTCGAGTTGGCACCGGCGGCAGTGGAGCCTGCACCACCGGCGGCGGAGTTGGCGCCGCTGGCGGACGGATCGGCCAGGTTGTTGGTGTTGTTGGCGCGGAAGCTGCCCGCCACGTTGGTGATGTTCTGGATCTTCTGGTCGGTGTACTTCTTCGACTCGTCGATGGCGTAATTCACGCCGTTCTTCAGCTGGCCGACATTGGTTGCGTCGTAGGTGTCCGAGCCGTCGGCAACGTGGGTGATCTTGCGCTCGCTGCCGCTGCTGCCGACCGAGACCTCACCGGCCGAGTTGCTGGCACCGGTCTGGCCGTAGGCGCCGGTATAGCCGCTCTGTGCGCCAACGCTGGCCACCGAACCGGCACCCAGCGCCACGCTGTTGCCGGCACCGCTGCTGGCACCGTTGCCGACCGCCACGCTGTTGGCACCGGCTGCACTGGCCTGCGGGCCGACCGCCACCGCTTCCGCACCGGCCGCGGTGGCTGCGGCCGCCGTCGAGTTCACCGCCAGGTAGGCACTGCCACCGCCACCGTTGGTGATGCGCTGGTTGAGGACCTTCAGCGAGCCATCGACGGCAGTGAAGGCGGCGGTGACGTTGTTGTAATCGCCGCTGGTGAAGGTGCCATCGGTGGCGATGCTGGAAATGCTGAACGTCGGCGCGGTCCACGCGTTGGTGGTGCCGTTGTAGGCAGTGGTGCCGCCGAAGTAGTTGGCGATGGTGCTGTGGGTGCTGAACAGCTGGTCGCCGGTGATGGCGTCGCTGCTGCCGGCCAGGATGCTGCCGGCGGCGACGTTGGTGATCTTCACCGCACCGGTACCGGTGCCCGTCAGCGTCACGCTGTTGAGCACGTTGCCACTGCCGTCGACATCGTATTTCACGGCCAGCTTGTCGATCTCGCCGGTCTGGTCGGCAACGTTGGCCAGCGAGTTGCTGACCGCATCGAAGGCGGTGCCGACGTCGTTGTAGCTGCCCTTGGTCACGGTGCCGTTGGCGGCGACGTTGTTGATCGAGTACGTCGGTGCGGTCAGCACGCCGCTGGCGCTGACCGCAGCACCACCGCCGAGGTGGGTGGCCACAGCCTGGTTGGCGGCGAACAGCTGGGCCCCGTTGATGGCCTCGCTGCTGGTGGCGCTGACCTGGCCCGGGCCGAGATTGCGCAGCGTGGTGGCGGTGCCGGCCTGGCCCAGCGTGGCGCTGGCATAGTTGACGCTGCCATCCGCGTTGAGGTCATAGCGCAGTGCCCCCTGCTCCGAGGCCTGCAGCTGTCCCACGTTGACCGCATCGGTGGCCGCGGTACCGGCCGCCACGTTGATGACCTGACGCTCTGCGCCAGCGGCACCGATGGAAACCGTGTTGGCACGATCGGCAAGGCTTCCCGCACCCACTGCGATGCTGTTGGCTGCCGTCGCCCGCGCATTGGTGCCGACCGCGATCGAATCGGCGCCGCTGGCCACGGCCTCGGTACCGGTCGAGTTCACCCGCAGGTACTTGGTACCGCCGTTGCGGATATCGGTGATCTGCGTGTTGAGGTTGACCAGCGAACCATCCACCGCCGCGAAGGCATCGGTGGCGTTGGTGTACAGGCCCTGGGCGATGGCGCCGGTGGTGGAGATCGTGCTGATCTCGAACAGCGGTGCGGTGAAGATGCCGCTGGCCGGGTCAAAGGCTGCACGACCACCGAAGAAGCTGGCGATCGCGCTGTTCGTTGCCGCCAGCTGGCCACCGTTGACGGCCTCGAGGCTGCCCGCGGTGACCGCACCGGCGGCGAGATTGCCGATGGTGGTGGTGCCGGTGCCTGCGCCGAGGGTGACCCGTCGATAGTTCGGATTGCCGCCGGCGTCCAGATCGTAGGTCACCGCAGCATCCGCCACGCCGTTGATCAGGCTGATCGCGCCCTTCAACTGCGCCACGTTGACCGCGTCGGTGTTGCCGCTGCCCGCAGCCACGTTGGTGATCTGGCGCTCGCCCCCACCGGCGGTACCCACCGATACTTCACCGGCCGAGACCTGCGGCGCCGTGAGGCCGTAGGCACTGTAGCTGGCCTGCGCGCCACGCAGTGCGGCCGAGCGGTAGCCCAGCGCGACCGAGTTGGCCTGGTTGGAGGTGGACTCGGCACCCAGCAGGGTCTGCCCGTTGGCGGTGCCGACGGCACTGTCGCCGACGATCACCGAATGGCCCATGCGCGCGGCGTAGTCGGCCGTCGGCACGCCGGTCGGGTTGCTGGGATCGTTCACGCCATCACCGGGGAAGGCGACATTGGCATCGACCTTCGGCAGTTCATGCCGTGCGTTGGCACCGATCACCACTTCCTTCGAGCCGTTGGCGAAGGCGCCGTCACCCATCAGCACCTGGTAGTCCTGCGCCGCGTTGACGGCCCAGCAGGAGATGTCGGCCAGCGCGATGTCCAGACACTTGGCCGCCCACGCCGGGGAATCCTTCGGCAGCAGCAGGCCCAGCAGGCCACCCGGATTGCCGTTGTTGATGTTGTAGATGTAGCTGTCGGAAGTGACGCCACCGATCAGGGTCAGGTGCGAGCTGCCGCCCGTGGCCGCGCCGCCCAGACCGTTGAGCGTGCTGCCGACCGGCGACAGGTTCACCACCGGCAGGCCCAGCACATTGACCGTCGAATAGGTCTGCATCACGTTGGCATTGCTGAGCTTGAGATTGCCATTGCTCAGGTAGCCATTGCCGCCGAACAAGCTGGTGGTGGTCGGCCCGATCAGCTGGCCGACATTGCCGACCAGGCCACCGGTGCCGATGATCAGGCCGGCATTCGGGTCGGCCGGCGCCGGTGCCTTCGGGCTGGTCGGCGGGATCGCCGACGGCTGGGTCAGGCCGAGACTGCCGAGCGTGCCACCCACCAGGCCACCCACGGCGCTGCCCAGGTTGCCGACAGTGCCATTGAGATTGCCGTTGAGCAGGTTGCCCACCGCGCTGCCGACGTTGCCCAGCGTGCTTCCCAGCACACCGCCCAGGCCTGTGCCGGGGCTACCGGTGGTGCCGTTGAGAATGCCGCCCACTGCACCACCGACCGTGCCGACGGTATTGCTAAGCGTGCCGCCCACCGCGCTGCCAACCTGGCCGACGGTGCCGCTCAGAGCGCCACCCACCGCACTGCCGACGGTACCGTTCAATGCGCCACCGACTGCGCCCACCGTGTTGTTGAGCGTGCCGCCCACTGCACCGCCGACCTGGCCAACCGTGCCGTTCAGTGCGCCACCCACCGCACTGCCGACGGTA
>NZ_JCAFTJ010000004.1:0-391539 GCF_059370155.1 Stenotrophomonas sp. YJH_SMC_73
CGGCCAGGTGGTCACCACCATGTCGGCCATCGAAGCCTCGTCGAAGAAGATCGCCGAGATCATCTCGGTCATCGACGGCATTGCCTTCCAGACCAACATCCTGGCGCTGAATGCCGCAGTGGAAGCCGCCCGTGCCGGCGAGCAGGGCAGGGGCTTTGCGGTGGTGGCCAGTGAGGTGCGCACGCTGGCACAGCGCTCGGCCGGTGCGGCCAAGGAGATCAAGGGGCTGATCGAGGATTCGGTTGGCAAGGTCGCCGATGGATCGGCCCTGGTCCGACAGGCAGGCACCACGATGGGCGAGATCGTTGCTTCCGTGCAGCGCGTGACCGACATCATGGCCGATATCTCTGCTGCCTCGCAGGAGCAGAGCTCGGGCATCGAACAGGTGAACCAGGCGGTGGTGCAGATGGACGAGACCACGCAGCAGAATGCGGCACTGGTGGAAGAGGCCAGTGCTGCGGCGCGTTCCATGGAGGAACAGGCGAACCTGCTGGCCGAGGCGGTTTCGGTCTTCCGCACCGGCGCGGTAACGGCGGCTGCAGCCGTGCGTCCGGCCCTGGCTGCGGTGGCCGCGAAGGTCACCCCGGTGCGCAGGGCGGCAACGCTGTCGCCGCGCATCGAGCCGACACTGGCGGCCAATGCCGGGGGGTGGGAAGAGTTCTAGCAGAGGGCAATGCCGGCAGGGAGACGGCGCCCATCACGATGGCTGATCGTGATGGGCGCGGATTTTCTTCCTGAACGCGCGATGGCCGATGAGGCCGCGGACACGCGCATTTCACTTCCGGTTGCCAGCCGCGGGAGGACACTTGCGCCATACCGGAACCTAGGAGATGGCCATGAAGACCTCGACCCGATTGCTTGTGCTGGGCACCCTGCTGGCGGCTTCGTCGGTGGCCGGCGCGCAGACCTATGGCCCGCGTGATGAAGGACGCCGATTCAACGATGGCAGCCGCGTGGTCTGCAAGAACGTGGAAGTGCAGCGCAACTCGCGCGATCCGAACCGCATCGCCGGTACGGCCACTGGCGCGGTGATCGGCGGCCTGCTGGGCAACCAGGTGGGCGGCGGCAATGGCAAGAAGCTCGCTACCGTGGCCGGTGCTGTTGCCGGTGGTGCGGCGGGCCGCCAGATCCAGGGCAACAGCCAGCAGAAGAACGGCGACCGTGTGGTCGAGCGCCGCTGCGAACGCGTCTATCGCTGATCGATCGCCGACGGCCCCCGTTTTTCCCCTTCCACATCGCAGTACTCGAACGCCGGCCTCGCGCCGGCGTTCTTCATTGCAGGAAAAGGGGACGGAGGGGATTAAGTCGTAATCCCCCAACCGGCCGCTTACGACTTAATCCCCTCCGTCCCCTTTTTTGCGAGGAGGCGCCAGGTGGCGAGGCTGCCGTAGAGCAGCAGCAGGACGGTGAGAGTGATCAGTTCGTGGCTGACTTCGGCCAGGCTGGCGTCCATCTGGTTCAGGCGCACCATCAGGTTGATGCCGGAGGTGGTCGGCAGCAGCTGCGCCAGCCAGACCAGCGGTTGTGGCGTCATCACCGAGGGCCACGACAGGTTGGCGAGGAAGAACAGCGGGATCGAGGTGGCGATGATGTACTGGAAGGCGCGTTCGCGGGTGCGGAAGAAGCTGCCGACGAACAGGCCGAAGGCCACCGTCGCCGCGATGAACAGCGTGCCACCCAGCAGCTGGCCCAGCGGGTTGCCTCCGCGTGGATAGTCCTGCACCCAGGCAGTGAACCCGGCATACCAGAACAGACCGAACAGGCCGATCAGGCCGAAGCCCAGTGCCATGCCGGCCAGGGTCGGCAGGTCGAAGCGCAGGCGTCGGCCGAGCGCGAGGCGGCGGCCGCCGAGCAGGACGCCGATGCCCATCAGCAGCGTCTGGTGCACGATCAGCTCGGCCACGCCGGGAACGATGGCGCTGCCATAGCCTTCCTGCGTGTTGTACAGGGGGCGCTGCACAAGCGTGACCGGTGGTGCCTGCGGTGCGCCCATGAAGGCGGCCTGGCCGACCACGGCATCACGCCCGAACGCACCCAGCGCGTCAGCCACGCTGCCCAGCACCCAGCTGGCGCGGCCCAGGTAGGCACCGTTGCCAAGCAGTACCAGCTTGGCCGGGTGGCCGCGCAGGATGTCGCGCTCCAGATTGGCCGGGATCACGACGATCCCTTCGGCATGGCCGGCTTCCAGCTGCCGGCGTGCGCTGTCGACGTCCGCGGGTTGACCGACCACGCGCGCAACGCGCAGTGCGTCGAGCTTGCGCAGCAGCTCGCGGCTGGTCGCGCTGTGGTCTTCGTCCACCACCAGCACCGGCAGGTTGCCGGCCACCTGGTGCCGGTAGGCGGCTGGATAGAAGAACGAGTACAGGATCACCGCCCCGACCATCACCACGATCGCGTAGCGGTCGCAGAGCACTGCCATCAGGGTCTGCCGCAGGCTGCGCCAGAGTGCGCTCATGCGTCGGCCCCTGCGGGCTGTGCGGCGGCAGGTGTGCGCGCAAAGGCGATCAGGCGCAGGCCGCCGACGCCTCCTGCCACCACCGCCATCAACAACAGCGTGGCCAGCGGCCACACCGAAACCTGCAGCGGCGAACCGATGAACTGCTGCTGGGTCTGCAGCTTGATGTAGGCGCTGAGTGGCAGCAGTTGATGCCAGATGCGGGTGAACAGAGGGCCGTCCAGCACCGGGAAGGTGGCGCTGGAGAAGGCCAACGCGGTGCCGATGCTGAGGCCGACTGCGGACAGCGCGGTACCCATGTCGCGGGTGACGCCGACGAAGAACAACGCGTAGGCGGCCGTGGCAAGGTAGAACAGTGGCTGTGCGAGCAGCAGCAGGAGCACGCTGCCGGCCACGCCGTCACCGCGCAGCCAGGCCAGGTAACCGATGCCGAGCGCGCCATACAGCGAGAACAGCAGGATGTATGGCGCGACCTTGCCGGCAATCGCCGGCCATGGCGTGCGGCCCAACGAGGCGGGCAGGGTGCCGTCGCGGATCTCGCGGCCAAGGCTGCCGGCCACTGCAAGTGCCAGTACCAGCGACAATACCGCCGGGAAGATCAACGGCAGCAGGAACAGCTCGTAGCTGCGTGCCGGGTTGTACAGAATGTCCGACTGCACCGCGATGGGTGCCGCGCGCAGCTTGCCCGGGCCGACCTGCAGGCCGATGCGCTCGCGCAGCAGGCGCGCGTTCCAGGCCGAGACCGCGTCGCCGATATCGCGCGACGCGGACTGGCCGGTGGTCATGTAGGTGGCGTTGTAATAGGCGGACACCGTGCCCTGGCGTCCACGCAACGCCTGCCGGGTGACATCGCGCGGCACCAGTACGATGGCGAACACATCCAGCCGACGCAGCTGCGAACGTGCGTCTTCCAGGTCCACCGGCTGGCTGGCGACGCGCACGCCGGGACTGGCGTCGAGCATGCGCAGCAGCAGGCGGCTGTCACTGCTGTGGTCGAGGTCGACCACCGCGATCGGGATATCGCGCATCACCGAGGGCGTGAACATCCATGCCATCACCGCCAGCATCAGCAGCGGCAGCAGGGTGACCAGCATCAGGTCGGCGCGGTTGCTGCGCAGCGACTGCAGCTCGCGCCGCCAGCTGGCGGCGAAGCCGCCGCGGCCGGGGCTCAGTGCTGGGGCCATGCGAACAGCACGCTCATGCCGGGGCGGAAGCCCTCGATGCGGCGTACCGGGCGCACCCGCACCTCGAAGCTGCGGACGTCGTAGCCGGACGACTGGCGGGTGGTACGCCAGGTTGCATAGTCACCGGCCGGATTGATGAAGTAGACCTCGAATTCGCCGTCCAGGCCGAGCGCCGGCACGCTGCCCTGCAGCTTGCTGCCGACCTTCAGGCCCTGCATCTGCGATTCGCGCAGGTTCATGGCGACCCACATGCGGTCGATGTCGACCAGGGTGAACACCGGGTAGCCGGCCGGCACCAGCTCGCCCGGGTCGGCCATGCGCTTGTTGATTTCGCCGGCCACCGGCGCGCGCCCTTCCACTTCGACAAGCGCGGCGTTGACTTCGGCCACCGCGCCCTGTGCCTGTTGCACCTGGCCCTGCGCGGCACGCTTGTCCTGCTCGCGCGCGCCGGCCAGGGCCATGTCGTACTGCGCGCGCGCGGCACGGGCCAGCTCACGCGAACTGGTGGCCTGGGCATGCGCTTCATCACGCTTCTGCCGGGTCATCACCCCTTCGTTGAACAGGTTCTGCACGCGCTGGTAAGTGGCTTCAGCCAGCGTCGCACCGGCTTCGGCCCGCTTCCAGTTCGCTTCGGCGGCGCGGATGTCTTCGCTGCGTGCGCCTTCGTCGGCCTTGTCGGCCACTGCCTGTGCGGCGGCCAAAGCGCCGTGCGCCTGCTGTTCCTTGGCGGCCACTTCGGGGCTGTCGAGCAGGAACAGCACCTGCCCGGCCTGCACGCGGTCGCCCTCGCGCACCTTCAGTTCGGCCACGCGCGCGGTGATCTTGGCGGCCACGTTGATCGTGTCCGCATCGGCCATGCCCTGGATCTGGTCGGCCGGGCTGCGCCAGGCCAGCCACAGGCCGAGCACCACCACGACCAGCAGCACCACTGCCAGGATCGGTCCCAACCGGCGCTTGCCCGGGGGCGTCGTCGCATCGTCGTGCAGCACATCACTCATGGTCGATCACCTCGTCCGCCCGCCGCCGGAACTCTTCGAAACGGTCCATCTGTCCACTGATCTCCAGCAACTGTGCCAGCGCAATATCGTATTGGTAGGCGGCCTGTGCGCGCTCGACGCGGGCGCCGCCCAGGCCGAGCCGCGCGTCGATCACATCCAGCGAAGTGGCCTGGCCTTCGCGGAACGCCAGCTCCTGCAGGCGCAGGTTTTCCTGCGCCTGGGCGATGCTGCTGTCGAGCAGCACGTACTGCTGGCGTGCGGTTTCCAGCTCGTTCCAGGCCTTGCGCACACCCAGCGCGACCTGGTTCTCGGCCTCGCGCAGGCCTGCTTCGGCCTGGTCCTGCTGCGCACGCGCGGCGCTGATCTGCGCCGGCCGCGAGTTCGGCGACAGGAAGGTGTACTTCAGGCCGATGCCGAATGCCCAGTCCGGATCGGTCAGCATCTCGTCGCGGCGACGGAAGTCGTACTGGCCGAAGGCGAAGATCTGTGGTTTCAGCTTGGCCTGCTGCACGCGCACGCCCTGTTCGGCCTGCGCCACCATCGCCCGCAGGCGCGCGATCTGCGGCTGCCGCGCCTGCGCGGTGCGTTCGAAGCTGGCCACCGGTTCCAGTGGCACGCGCTGCACGAACAGCGGCGACACCGGCTGCACCTCGCCGCCACTGCGCAGCAGCGTGGCCAGTGCGGCCTTCAGCGTGGCCAGGTCGTTCACCGTCTTCTGGTATTCGCGCTCGGCCTTGTCGCGGGCCACGGTGGCCTGCAGGCGCTGCGCGCGGGTGGCGAAGCCCTCGCGTTCCAGCTTCTCTGCGTCGGACAGGTGGCGGTTGAGGCCATCGCGCACATCGCGGCGCACGTCCACCGCCTGCTCGGCCAGGCGCTGGCCGAAATAGGCCTGGGCCAGCTGCACGGTCAGCGATTGGCGTTGTGCTTCGCGCTCGGCGCTGGCCTGTTCGTGGGCGGCACTGGCCGCACGTTGCGCGGCCGGAATCACGCCGCCGGTGTACAGCGGCAGTACTGCAGTCACCACCGGGCGGGTACGCCAGTCGCGTTCGGTGAACGACAGCGGCGAGTCGATGCCAAAGGCCTCGGCCACCGGAGCCAGCGAACCCAGGGGCAGGGTGAGCGTCTTCTGGAACTGCAGCCGGCGCACTTCGCCGGTGATCTCCGGCAGGCGCAGCAGGCGGGTCGCGTCCTGCAGGTCCTGCTTGTTGCGCACGGCGGCGTCGGCAGCGGCCAACGCATCGGAGACCTGCTCCAGGCGTTGCCGTGCCTGTTCCCAGTCCAATGCCGGTGCGTTGCTGGTGGGCTGCGCGGCGGCAGCGAATGGCAGGCAGGCTGCCAGCGCCAGCGCGGCCTTCGCGCGGTGCATCCTTGTACGTCGGCCGATCACGCCCATGCGGTCCCAGTAGTGAAGAAGTGCGCAAACGGTAGTGCGTGCAGCGTGAAGCCCGGGTCTGCGATCATCGGTTTGTCCTCAACGAAGGGTGCCTCTGGCCGCAGTGCGCAGCGCCTGGGTGATGTGCTGCAGCGTGCTTGAGCGCACGGCGGCATGCTGCCAGTACAGCGGCACATCGAGCCAGCGGCGGGGTTCCAGTACCACCACGCGGCCGGCGCGCACGGCGGGCGCGACCAGGGTTTCCGGAGCCATGCCCCAGCCGAGTCCGCACGCGGCGGCTTCGACGAAACCGGTGGAGGAGGGCAGGTAGTGTAGCGGCGGCTGCAGCCGCGCGCGGGTCAGGCGCCGCACGAAGCGCCACTGCAGTTCATCTTTGCGGTTGAACACCAGCATCGGTGCGTGCGCCAGGGTTGCGGCCTGCATGCCATCGCGGAAGTACTGGCGGGCGAAGCCGGGCGAGGCGATGGCGTGGTAGCGCATCGCGCCGAGCGGGTGCACGTTGCATCCCTTCACCGGTTGGCTTTCGGCGGTGACCGCGCCGAGCACGCTGCCATCGCGCAGCAGCTGCAGGGTGTGGTCCTGGTCGTCCATGCGCAGGTCGAACAGATAGCCGTAGCGCTGGTGCAGGTCGGCGATGGCCGGCACGAACCAGGTATCAAGCGAGTCATCGTTGACCGCCAGGGGGATCGGCGTGTGCGCAGCGTCGCTGCCACGCTCGGGTAGCAGCTCGGCCAATGCCTCGGCCTCCAGCGCCTGCATCGGTCGCACCCGGCGCAGAAGCGCTTCACCCGCGGCAGTCGGCCGGCAGGGTGCCTGGCGCACCACCAGTACCTGCCCGAGCCTGTCCTCCAGGGCCTTGATCCGCTGCGACAGTGCTGACGGGCTGATCGACAGGCGGCGTGCCGCAGCCTCGAAGCTGCCTTCCTCCAGCACCGCGGCAAACGCGGCCAGTTGCGGGTGTACCAGGTCCATGCCGGTGCCTCTTCAGTTTTCCTGCACAGGATAAAGAAAAATCAGTTTGTCTAATCAAGGCGGTTGGCGGCACCCTGCGCGTCCCCTCGCTGCCTGGCCTGTCCCGATGTGGATTGCCGCTACCGCCGCCGGCCTGTTCGCAGGTGCCGGCCTGATCATCGCCATCGGCGCGCAGAATGCCTTCGTGCTGCGCCAGGGCCTGCAGCAGCGCAATGTGGGGACGGTAGTGCTGGCCTGCGCCGGCGCGGATATCGCGCTGATCCTTGCTGGCGTTGGCGGCATGGGCGCGCTGGTGCTGCAGTGGCCGCTGCTGCTGCAGGTGCTGCGCTTCGGTGGTGCGGCCTTCCTGTTCTGGTATGGCCTGCGGGCGGGGCTGCGCGCGTGGCGCGGTGGCAGTGCCCTGGCCGCCGCCGAGGCGCAGGGCGGCAGCGGACGGCAGGTACTGCTGACCTGCCTGGCGTTCACGCTGCTCAACCCGCACGTCTATCTGGATACGGTGGTGCTGCTGGGCAGTCTGTCCACGCGCTACCCCGGTGACCTGCGCTGGGCGTTCGCCGCCGGTGCCTGCGCCGCCAGCGTGGCCTGGTTCTGCACGCTGGGCTATGGCGCGCGCCTGTTGCAGCCGGTGTTCCGCAGGCCGGGCGCCTGGCGGGTGCTGGATGCCGCCGTGGCGGTCTTCATGTCCTGCCTCGCCACGCTGCTGCTGTTGCGCCCGCTCTAGGCCGCGTCCACCGCGCACTGCGGGGTTTCGCCGGGGCGCAGGGTCAGCACGCGCACGCCGCTGCGGGTGACCGCCACGGTGTGCTCGAACTGCGCCGACAGCTTGCCGTCGCGGGTGTAGACCGGCCATTGGTCCGGCTGCTGACGGATGGCCGGCTTGCCCTGGTTGAGCATCGGCTCGATGGTGAACACCATGCCTTCTTCCAGCACCATGCCGGTGTTGGGATGGCCGTAATGCAGGATCTGCGGTTCCTCGTGCATCTGCTGGCCGATGCCATGGCCGCAGTATTCCTTCACCACGCTGTAGCCGTGGCTGCGCGCGTGGCGGGCGATGGCGTGGCCGATATCGCCCAGGCGCGCTCCCGGGCGCACCGCAGCGATGCCTTTCCACATCGCCTGGTAGGTGGCCTGCACCAGCCTGCGCGCGGCGTAGTCGACCTCACCGACCAGGTAGGTGGTGCTGGAGTCGGCGATGTAGCCGTTCTTCTCCAGGGTGATGTCGAGGTTGACGATCTGGCCGTTGCGCAGCACGTCGGTGGTGCTGGGAACGCCGTGGCAGACCACGTTGTCGATCGAGGTGTTGAGCACATACGGGAAGCCGTACTGGCCCTTGCTGGCCGGCCGCGCCTGCAGCTCATCGACGATCATGCGCTCGACGAAGTCGTTGATCTCCATCGTGCTGCGTCCCTGCAGCGGCAGCTGGTCGAGCGCGGCGAATACCTGCGCCAGCAGGCGCCCGGATTCGGCCAGCAACGCGATTTCGTGCGGCTGCTTGATCATCGTCATGTCAGGCCCGCCCGGGCGCCAGCGCCTGCGGCTGCACCCCGGCTGCCCGCAGTTCGCTGGCGACGATGTCCTGGAAGCTCAGCGTGGGGTTCATCTCGCACAGCATGCCGACCCGGATCCAGAAGGTGGCCTGGGCGTTGATCGAACGGCTGGAGACGGTGCAGGCACGGCGCAGCTGGTCGTGCAGGGTGTCATCGATGTTGACGATGCCCATGGGCGGTCCTGGCGGAATGGATATACGAAGCATATATGTTCCGTATATCCGCCTCAAGCCCGCGTCGTTCAGTCCACGTGGGTGGCAAAGCGCAGTCGGTTGCCGTCCGGGTCACGCAGGAGCATCTCGCGGCTGCCCCATCCGGTGTCGTGCGGTGGCTGCTCGATCGGTACGTTGGCGGCACTGAAGGCGCGGTGCAGGGCGTCGACGTCTTCAACGATGAAGTACACCGCGCCGCCGACCTCGCAGTCGCCGCTGTGTTCGGTGAGGAAGATCGTCTGGCCGTCGCGGGTGAGCTGGGCGAACAGCGGGAAGCCGGGTTCGAAGCGGTGTTCCCAGTCGACCACGAAACCCAGCCCCTGCACGTAGAACGGCAGGGTGGTGTCGGCATGGCGCATGCGCAGTTGCGGGATGACGGTCTGGGGCATCGCGAGGCTCCGGGGCGGGAGTCCAGTGTAGTGCCGGCCGCTGGCCGGCATCCCGGCGAGCCTGGGAACGATGAGGTTGCCGGCCAGCGGCCGGCACTACCGAAGCCACGCCGGCCAGCGGCCGGCACGACCGGCGCGGTCAGCAGGCGGTCGGCACGGCGGCCATCGCCGCCAGCAGTTCGCGATTCACCTGCTGGTGCCGTGCCTGCCACACCGGCAGATCCTCGGCGCTGACGTCAGGTTGGCCGTCCAGCGACGACAGCCAGCGCTTGAAGCGGCTCTGGTAGTTGGCCAGCGACACTTCGCCGGTGATGTCGCTGCCGACCAGGCCGCCGGCGCGCAGCGCTTCGATCACCACCAGTGCGTGTTCCAGCTGGAAGCGGCCCTGGTCCCAGTTGCTGCGGGCGACGTCCTCGGCGAACACATCCTTGTCGATCGACAGGTAGGTCGGTTGCGGCGACTTGGCCTGCTCGGCGGCGAACGCGGCAACCAGTGCCTCCGGGTGCTCGAACCGTCGGAATGCACGGCCGCTGCCGAGGCGGTGGCCCCAGCCCACGTCCACATCCATGCACCAGTAAGTCAGGCGCCCGCCCATCAGCGGGCGCCAATGGTTCTCCCAGGCGTGGCCCAGGCCGATGTCACTGGAGGTGATGCCGAGCACATGGATGTGCGAGATCTGCGGCAGCTTGCTGGCCGCGTTCACCCACGACCCGCAGTGCATGCCGAACGGGAAACGCATGTTGTCCGGATGGTTGTCCAGCACCACCAGCTGGAACGGCTGGTGCGCGCGCATGCGACGCAGCAGCGGCAGGCTGAGGTGGTGGAAGTCGCCACTGCCGAGCATCACCGTGCCGAGCTGGGCCGGCAGCGGTGCCAGCACTTCAGCGGCGAAACGGTCCAGGGTTGAAGTGCTGCAGGCGAAGCGCAGCGGATCGTGCCACTGCGGCAGCGCCAGGGTCTGCGCCTGTGGCAGCGGCAGTACGCCACCGTCCAGGTCCAGGATCAGCGGAAAACGCGACGACATCGTTCAACCGCCTCCATCAGGTTCGCCCTGCAGGTACGGGGCCAGCTTGCGCAGGGCAGCGCGCAGCAGCGGGGAGCGGGCGTGGATCGCGTGCCGGGTGGAGGTGAAGCGGGCGCCCAGCTCGGCCTTGATCCGCGAGTCGGTCCAGCCGGCCACGTAGTGGCTCAGGCCGTGCTGCAGCGCGTACTCGAGGTTGTGCATCCAGCTGACCGCGTACAGGTTGTGCTCGCGTGATTGCGGGTAGGCCAGGCCGATGTACTTGTCCACCAGCTTTCCGGCGTGGATGTAGCACAGGTTCCAGCCGATCAGCAGACCCTGGTGGCGGTACAGGAACATCCGTCCCTGGCCCTGGCTGTCGGCCAGCAGGTGTTGGAAGTAGGGCAGGTCGAGCTGGTCGAAATGCACCGCGCTCTGCGCGAACACGCCCAGGTACAGCGCGTACAGTTCGGCCTGCAGTTGCGGGTCGGCGAGGGCCGGATCGCCGGTGGCGATGCAGTCGATCTGCAGGCCATCGCGCGAGCGCAGCTTGCGCCGGATGTTCTTGCGGCGCGAGGACGACAGGCGTCCGAGATAGCCATCGATCGAATCGAAATCGATCGCCACCCAGGCCAGCGGCATGCCTTCCAGTTCGACGAAGCCGCGTGCCAGCAGCGCCTGCAGGAAGGCGCTGCTGTGTGCATTGGCCGCGTCGTCCAGCAGCGGCGAATCGATTGCCAGGTCCTTGACCACCAGCAGCCGGGAATCGCCGATCGCGTGACGCGTCACGTCCTCGGCCAATGCCTCTGGTGCGACGTGCGCGGGCAACGGGGTGTACTCGGTGCTGGTGGCACCGACGAAGCGGGTCTTCCAGGTGATCCAGGGCCGCCACAGGCGCGACAGCGGCAAGCCAAGCAGCTTGCCGCGCAGGTCGTCGTCCATCGTGGTGGTCAGGTCGAGCGGCGCACGGAAGGTCGGCAGGCCGCTGGGAAGCAGGCCTGCCTCGAATCCAAGCGGCGGGTGGGCCAGGAAGCCCTCCAGCAGCGCGGCCGGTTCCAGCGCGGTGCTGGATGCGCGTGACGTCATCTCCATCGGCACGGGAACCGGCAGCGCATCGACCTCAGCCCTTGGCCTTGGTCAGCGCCTGGTCGAGCAGGGTGATCGCCAGGTCGATCTCTTCGTAGCTGATGTCCAGCGACGGCGCGAAGGTGATCACGTTCTTGTACCAGCCACCCACGTCGAGCACGAGGCCCATGCGCTTGCCGTCGTGCACGAGGTCACCGGCCAGGCCGATGTCGACCATGCGGTCCAGCAGTTCCTTGTTGGGGGTGTAGCCGTCGGTCTGGCAGATCTCGGCGCGCAGGGCCAGGCCCAGGCCGTCGACGTCGCCGATCTCCGGGTGACGCTTCTGCAGGCCACGCAGGCCGTCGAGGAAGTACGCGCCCTTCTCCGGCACGGTGCGCTCGTAATCCATTTCCTTGCCCAGCTTCAGCACTTCCAGGCCGAGGCGGGTGCCCAGCGGATTGGAGTTGAAGGTGGAGTGGGTGGAGCCCGGCGGGAACACGGTCGGGTTGATCAGTTCTTCGCGCGCCCACAGGCCCGACAGCGGGTTCAGGCCGTTGGTCAGCGCCTTGCCGAACACCAGCACGTCCGGGGTAACGCCGAAGTGCTCGATTGACCACAGCTTGCCGGTGCGCCAGAAACCCATCTGGATTTCATCGACGACCATCAGGATGCCGTACTTGTCCAGCACGCGCTTGAGGCCAGTGAAGAAGTTGCGCGGCGGGATGACGTAGCCACCGGTGCCCTGGATCGGCTCGACGTAGAACGCGGCGTACTCGGCCTGGCCGACCTTGGGATCCCACACGCCGTTGTATTCGCTTTCGAACAGGCGCTCGAACTGCCACACGCAGTGGTCGGAATACTCGTCCGGGGTCATGCCCTTCGGGCGACGGAACGGGTACGGGAACGGGATGAACATCGCGCGCTCGCCGAAGTGGCCGTAGCGGCGGCGGTAGCGGTAGCTGGAGGTGATCGACGAGGCACCCAGGGTGCGGCCGTGGTAGCCGCCTTCGAAGGCGAACATCAGGCTCTTGCCGCCGCGCGCGTTGCGCACGATCTTCAGCGAATCTTCAATGGCCTGCGCGCCGCCGACGTTGAAGTGCACGCGGCCGTCCAGGCCGAACTTCTGGTGCATGTCCACGGCAATGGTCTTGGCCAGCTGCACGCGGGTCGGGTGCAGGTACTGGCTGGCGACCTGCGGCAGGGTGTCGATCTGGTCCTTCAGCGCGTCGTTCAGGCGTTTGTTGCTGTAGCCGAAGTTGCAGGCCGAGTACCACATCTGCAGGTCGAGGTAGGGCACGCCCGCACCGTCGAACATGTAGCTTCCTTCGCCGCGCTGGAAGATCTTCGGCGGGTCGACGTAGTGGACGGTGTCGCCGAAGGAGCTGTAGCGGGCTTCGTCGGCCAGCAGCTGCGCGTCGGAGGCAGCCGCGTCGGCGTTCTTGTCAAAAATGTTCATGCAGTTCGGTTCCGTGAAGGACGTTCGAAAGGGGTGACGGGGGAGCGCGCCTGGAAGGGAGTGCTCAGGCGGTGGCCAGCAGCAGGGGCAGTGCGGCGGGCTGCGGGCTGGCGTCGAGGCGACGTGGCTGCAGCAGGCTGCCATCGAGCAAGCGCGGCAACAGTGCGATTGCATCGTGGAAGGTATCGATGGCGGCATGCTCGATGCCGGCCTTCGTGCAATGGGTGATCAGGCGGCGCTTGGCGAACACGAAGTCGGCATCTTCGGAGACGCAGAAATCCGAGCTGCCATCGCCGATCATCAGCACGCGTGGTGCTTCGTCGGCACGCGCCTGCGCGGCGCAGGTGCACTTGCAGGTACCACTGCGGCATCCTTCGGCCTGGTAGGGCGACTCCAGTTCCCAATGGTCTTCGCACCAGCGCAGGTGGTTGGCCACCACCGGCAGTCGCGACAGGCCGTGGTTGGCGAGGATGCGGTGGATCGCATAGTCCAGCCCGTCGCTGACGATGCGCAGCGGCACGCCCAGCTGTTCGGCGCGGCTGACAAAGGCGGCGAAGCCCGGATCGATCTGCACCTGGTCCAGGTGCGCGTCGAGCGTGGCCGGGTCCAGCTTCAACAGCCGCACCTGGCCCTGCATGCATTCACGCGAGCCGATCTTTCCCGCCTTCCACTGGTCTTCCAGTTGCTGCCAGCCCGGCTGGCCGTACTTCTCCAGCAGCGAGTCGATGACATCTTCGAGGCTGATGGTGCCATCGAAGTCACACAGGATGCTCCAGTGCATGGGCAGGTCCGTCGATGAAAGAAACGTCCGGCACGATGCCGGGGCAGGCTCAATGTAGGCAGGCAGCCTTTCTCGTTCCTTTCCTGTTGAAAGCCTGCACCGCCGGGTGGGGAAAGTGTTCAGGAATCGAGCGTGCTGAATGGGCGTGATGCCGTGAAAACCGCGCTTTCAGGGCTGCGCAGCGGCCAGCGCCCGCAGGATCTGCGCGGTCTCTTCCCGGGTCTGCCAGGCGCTGTTACCGAGGGTCAGCATGCGTGCGGCGAAGTCGCGCGCGTTCGGCATGTCGTCCTGCGGCACGATGCCACGCAGGTAGGCGTAGTCGGGCAGGGCATGGATGAACATGCGGCTGGCACCGAGACCGCGCGGCCACAGTTCGTCCAGTGCGGCATCGCGCGCGCGCTGGCTGGGCAGCAGCAGCATCAGCATCGGCCAGGTGCCGCCGGTGCCGGCCAGGCCATCGACCACCTCCACCGCCGGCAGCTGTGCCAGCTGCACACGCAGCTGCAGTGCGCGCAGGCGCCCGGCCTGCAGGAACGCAGGCAGCCGCCGTGCAGCGTGGGCGCCCACGTTCTGCCGCCACTGGCTGACCCGGTGCTGGGGGATGTCCAGCGGGAAAATGTCTCCGACCGCGTCTTCCAGATCGCCGCGTTGCAGGGCGCTGCGCAGCGGATTGCCGTACACCAGCGACAGCAGCGAGGGGCGGTAACAGGCGGCAAGACCCAGCAGCTGCACGCTGCGAAGTAGCTCCCAGCGCAGGCTGAAACGTACCTGTTCGGCGGCATGTTCGGCCAGCGCGGCGCGCAGCTCGTCATCGCGGCTGACCAGCAGGCCGCCTTCATGCAGGCTCAGCCCCTTGCCGGCGGCCAGGCTGAAGAATCCGATGTCGCCACGCAGGCCCACGCTGCTGTTGCCGACCCGTGCGCCCAGCGCCTGTGCGGCATCTTCGATCACCCAGGCGCCGGCGCCGCGTGCGACCTCGCAGGCCCGTTCGACATCGGCGATGCGCCCGCCGAGGTGGGTGGGCAGGATCGCCAGCGTCCGTGCGTCGGCCAGGCGCGAGAGCTGTGCCGGATCAAAGTCGAAATGGCCACGCCGGGTATCGCACAGCTGCACGCGCAGGCCGAGGCTGTGCACCGCGATCGGCACAAGCGGACAGGTATAGGCCGGCAGGATCACGGTATCGCGCTTGGGCGCGCGCTTGCGCAGGGTGCGCAGTGCGATCAGCAGCGCGTGGGTGCCGGAACAGGTCAGCTGCAGCGGCGGTGTGCCGAGCTGGGTGGCCAGGATGTCGCGCAGGTCGCCGCCGCCGGGAAGGAAGTCGCTGGCCTGCATCGGCAGGCCAGCGGTCGGCGGCAGTTCGCGCGCGAACAGGCTCATCGCAGCCCGCTCACGAAGTGCTGTCGGCGGGGCTGTGCGGGTCGTCCGCTTCGGCGCGGCCGAGGCAGACGATGCCAGCCACGATCAGTACCGCACCGACAAGGTGGTGCAGGGTCAGCGGCTCTTTCAGCAGCCAGGCCGACAGCAGCAGCACACTGATCACCTCCAGGTGCGAGGCCGCGAACGCCGGGCCGATCGGCGCATGGCGCAGCAGGCTCATCCAGGTGAAGAACGCGCCGATGTAGCCGAGGACCGCGCCGTATACCCACGGCTGCGACAGCACGCGCAACAGCCACGCGGTGTTGGCCTCGACCGGCATCGCGGCGTCACCGGCGTACTTGAAGCACAGCTGGGCCAGCGTGTCGAAGGCCATCAGCAGGGGAAAGCCGATCACATACAGGCGCCTCATGAGCCGGCCCCCACCACCGCCACGCCCGCCGTGACCAGCAGCATGCCGGTCACCCGCAATGGCGTGAGCTTTTCGCGGAACAGGATGCGGCCGGCGATCATCAGCGCGACGATGTTGATCGAGCCCAGCAGCACGCCCTTGGACAACGGCACCAGCGACAGGAACGCGATCCAGGCAACGAACTCAAGCACGTAGCAGGCGATGCCGATCCACAGCCAGGGGCGGCTGAGCATGTGTTTCCAGCGTTGCAGTCCTTCGCCATCCTGCGGGTCGCTGGCGGCGGCCTTGAAGGCGAGCTGGCCACCGGTATCGAGCACCACATTGGCCAGCCACAGCAGCGTGGCGAGTGCCCCCATCTCAGGCCACCGCCTTGAGCACGCCGCTGCGTTCACCGATTTCGGTGAAGAAACGCGCGCTGCGGCGGATCACCTCGCGGCGTTCGCGGTCGATCGTGATCATGTGGTAGCTGTCTTCCAGCACCACCAGTTCCTTCGGGCCGCTGACCCTCGACATCACCAGTTCGGCGTTGCCCATGCTGGCCACGTCGTCTTCGCGGGCGTGCATCACCAGGCACGGTGCGGTGACCTGGTGCAGGTGGCGGCGGGTCCAGTTGCTCAGGGCGCGCATCTCGGCCAGCGCATGCCAGGGGTTGCCCGGCAGGCCGGCCGCGGCGCTGTCGCCGGACAGCATGGCGGCACTGACCTGCGCACGCAGGCGCTCGTCACGCAGGCCGTAGGGCGGTTCTTCCATGAACATGCGGTCGCGGCCGATGTTGAAGCGCTTGAACCAGGGCAGCAGGAACGACAGGCGGGCCACGGCGGGAATGTTCCAGCCATCGTAGCGGAAGGTGGCGCCATACACGCCGACGCCGGACACCCATTCGGGGCGGCGTGCAGCCAGCGCCAGCGCCAGTACCGCGCCCATCGACAGGCCGCCGACGAACAACTGGTCGACCTTGCCACGCAGGCTCGCCGCTGCATCTTCCACGCCCTGGTACCACTGTTCCCAGGTGGTCGCCAGCAGGTCATCCACGGTGCCGCAATGGCCGGGCAACTGCACGCCGTGTACGGTGAAGCCGGCGTTGTTCAGGCCCTTGCCCAGCATGCGCATTTCCGCCGGGGTGCCGGTCAGGCCGTGGACCAGCAGCACGCCCTGCGGGCCACCGGGGAGGAAGAAGTCGTGCGATTCGGTCACCTGGCGGCTCCGGGACGGCAGTGGGGATGGTCAGGATCGCAAGCGCGATTTTCGCCAGCCTTTCAGCGCCCCGGTACGGGTCAGGGGGCCTTCAGCAGCGGCAGTGTGATGGCGACCTTCAGGCCCCCCCCGGCGCGGTTGAGGAAGGTCAGGCGGCCGCCGGAATGCTCCACCGCTTCGTGCGCGATGGCCAGGCCCAGGCCGGTGCCGCTGGCTGCGGTGCCAGGCGCACGGAAGAAGCGCTCGCCCAGCCGTGGCATCACGTCC
The DNA here is from genome assembly GCF_059370155.1 of Stenotrophomonas sp. YJH_SMC_73. Lineage (NCBI taxonomy): Bacteria > Pseudomonadati > Pseudomonadota > Gammaproteobacteria > Lysobacterales > Lysobacteraceae > Stenotrophomonas > Stenotrophomonas sp. YJH_SMC_73. The sequence continues at coordinate 16,700 of NZ_JCAFTJ010000004.1, forward strand.
TCGGGCACGCCGGGGCCGTTGTCCTCCACGTACAGTTCGACGTCATTGTCATCCAGCGCATGCACACCGACCGTGACGGTCGCATCGCGGCCGGCATAGCGCAGCGCGTTGTCGATCAGGTTGTCCAGTGCTTCCTGCAGCTGGGCACCGTTGCCGAGCACGCGCAGCGGGTGGGGGCTGCCGCGGTAGCCCAGATCGATGCCATCGCGGATCGCTTCGGGCACGCGCATGCCGACCCACTGCGGCACCAGCTCGCACAGGTCCAGTGCCTCCACGGTATCGGGCACGGTCTGCGCCCGGCTCAGTGCGAGCAGCTGGGTGCTGACCCGGGCGGTGCGCTGGTTGAGCCGGCGGATGTGCTGCAATGCCTCGCGCACCGTGTCCGGGTCACCATGGGCCAGCGCCTGGTCCACATGCAGGGCCATGCCGGCCAGCGGCGAACGCAGCTGGTGCGCGGCATCGGCGATGAAGCGGTTCTGCAGCGTGATCATTTCCGCCTGGCGCGCGAACAGATCGTCGATGGTGCTGATCAGTGGCTGGATCTCCTCCGGCACGTCGGCGTCGGAGATCGGTGCCAGTTCGCCACGGCGCTGCGCCAGGCGGGTCCTCAGCGGCGTGAGGATGCGCAGGCCGTAGGTCACGCCGAACCAGACCAGCGCTGCGGTGCCCAGCGCCAGCATGGTCATCAGCGGGATGATGATCATCAGGATCTCGCGCGCACGCTGGCGGCGGTCGGCCATGCTTTCGGCCACGGTCACTGCCAGCTCGTCCTGCGGATCGTTCATCGCCTGCGTGCAGACGGTGGCCATGCGCACCTGCTGGCCATTGAGGTTGCCGTCGTACAGGGCCGGATGCACGCCGGTGCAGTCCTGAGAAGGGGCATACGGGCTGAAATCCGCATTGCCGCTGAGGGTGCCCTTGCGGCTGCTGTCGACGTTGAAATAGCGATGGCCGTCGGGGTCGTACTCGATCAGGAAGCGCGCCTGCGGAGACAGGTCGCTGGTCACCGGCATGGTGCTCAGCATCTGCGCGAACGAGTGCGTGTCGTCGATCAGGTTACGGTCGTGGATGCGGTTGGAATAATCCAACGCAACGTAATAGGCCAGGATCGTATTGAAGGTAAGCAGGCCCAGCATCGGCAACGCCAGGAAGGCGAGCAGGCGCCGGCGCAGGCTGGGGGGGCCACTGATCACGGGGCGCTGTCGTCCTGCGCGTCTTCCAGCATGTAGCCCAGTCCGCGCACGGTGCGGATGCCCATGCCGCCGGGCTGCAGCTTGCGGCGCAGGCGGTGCAGGGCGATGTCCAGGCCGTTGTCGGTCAGGTCCTGGCCCCAGTCGCACAGCGCCTCCACCAGCTGTGCGCGCGAGACGATGCGCTCGGCGCGTACCGCCAGTGCCGACAGCAGGCCGAACTCGCGTGCGGTCAGTTCCAGCGACTGGTCGTCGATCCACACCCGATGCCCGGCCAGATCGATGCGCAGGCGGCCGATGCGCAGGTCCGGGTTGCCATTGCTGGTCACGCGGCGCAGCTGTGCGCGCACGCGGGCTTCGAATTCGTCCAGTGCGAATGGCTTGACCAGGTAGTCGTCGGCACCGAGGTCGAGCACGCGCACGCGTTCGGCCAGGCCGTCGCGGGCGGTCACCACCAGTACCGCCAGGCCATCGCCGCGCTGGCGCAGGCGCTGCAGCACGTCGCGGCCATCCAGCTGCGGCAGGCCCAGGTCCAGCACCAGCAGCGCGTATTGGGTCGAACCCAGCGCGGCGTCGGCGTGCGCGCCGTTGTCGACGTGGTCGACCACATGCCCCTGCCGGCGCAGCGAGGCGCACAGGCCGGAGGCGATGTCCGGGTCGTCTTCAGCAATCAGAACGCGCATGCGCGGGAGGCTCCTGTAACGGTCGGGCCCAGCGGATGGACAGGGTGGGCCTCTCGGCTGCCGAGGGTAGCCGCAAACGGGGTGAAGGTGGAGCGCGCCGGCACCTCCCGGCGCCGTCGCGCTGTCCCGCCATTCAGTCCTGCAGGCCCGGCTCACCCAGTACCAGCGGCACCCGTGAGCCGTCCAGCAGGCCGCGGCTGAGCCTGCCATCCTCGATGAACAGCAGTTCGCCGTTCTCGCCGTTCTTGATGCTGCTGTCGATGGCGATCACGCGGTCGCCATGGAAGCTGCTGACGTGCGGCATCGAGGTGTGGCCAACCACGATGCGCGTGAGCTGCAGGCGGTCGAGCACGGCCTGTACCGCCGCGGTGTCGAGGCGGCCATCGAAATAGCCGCGGTACCAGATCGGGCTGGTCTTGCCGTCATACAGCGGTGCGGTGGCCGGGTCGGCCTTCACTTCGGCCTTGGGCAGGCCCAGAGAGGCCTGGTAGGCCGCATTGGTGCGTACCGGGTCCAGCGCCAGCTGCAACGCCTCGGGCGAGATGCCGCCATGCAGGAACAGGGTATCGCCGATCTTCAGCAGCACCGGGCGGGTGCGCAGCCACTGCCCGATCACCGAGTCGGCGCCATACAGTTGCGGGTAGCTGCGGCCCAGCAGCTGGGCGCTGCGCAGGTACTTCGGGTTGACGTAGCGCAGGTCGTCGTACAGCACCATGGTTTCGTGGTTGCCGAGCACGAAGTGCACTGCGCCACCGGCGGCGGCGGCCTGCTGCTGCAGGCCGTACAGCAGCCAGAACGCCTCGGTCACCTGCGGGCCGCGGTCGAATACATCGCCAGCGATGACCAGCGTGTCCTTGCCCAGGGCCCAGCGATCCTGGGCGTCGATGACCTGGTGGGCGCGCAGCAGGCGCACCAGCAGCCCGTACTGGCCATGGATGTCCGACAGCGCGACGATGCGCGGCGCGGCCGGCAGCACGGAGACCGAGGCCGCATTCGGCGCGGCCACGTGCACGGTGTGTTCGTAGCCACAGCGCGGCGCGATATCGGTGCCCGTCGTGTTGATGGCCAGCGAGCGCGACTCGACCTTGTCGTCGCAGATCCACTTGGCCTGCAGCTGGTCGCCCTGGCGGAATACATAGGGGCCATCGGCCTGCACGTGGTCGGCGGGCGCGGCAACCTCGCGGGCCTGCGTGGTTGCTGTGGCGCAGGCCAGCAGCGGCAACAGCAGGGCGGTCAGCAGGAAAGGGCGATAGCGCGGCATCGGCGGCGTCCGGCGGCGGAAACCTCCGATGCTAACCGGCGCGGCCCGATCGTGGTGTGCGCGAATGGGCGGATCAGGCGCCGCGCCGGTCGTCCTTGAGCTTGCGCACGCGGGTGGCGGCGGCCTGCAGCGGCTGACCGTCGCGCCCGTGTGGCTGCATGTAGGGCAGTGGTCGCCGCGTGCTGGATTCGATCAACTGCGAATGGGCTTCACCGGCGCTGAAGCGATGGCGTTCTCCCCACTGGCGCAGCGCGACCAGCAGCGGGAACAGTTCCTGGCCGGCGTGGGTGAGCACGTATTCCTGGTAGGCCGAGCCATCGGAGGCCGGTTGCAGTTGCAGGATGCCGGCCTCGACCAGCCTGCGCAGGCGATCGCTGAGGATGTTGCGCGCCGCGCCGAGGCTGCGCTGGAAGTCGCCAAAGCGCGTGACGCCGTCGAAGGCATCGCGGATCACCAGCAGTGCCCAGCGATCACCGAGCAGGTCGGCGCTGCGGGCAACGGGGCAGGGACTGTTGGCGTGCATGCTGTGGCCTCCGAATGTGGTTGCAGTTTAAAACCAATGACGATAGCCTGCATCAAGTTTCAAATTGCAACTACACCATGAGCGCATCGATGTCCCGCCCATTGCTGACCCTGCTCGCGGTCGCGGCCGGCGCCAGCGTTGCCAACGTCTATTACGCGCAACCGCTGCTGGATCGGCTGGCACAGGCCTTCGCACTGGACCGTGCCGTGGCGGGCGCAGTGTTGGCGGCAACCCAGGCCGGCAGTGTGCTGGCATTGCTGGGCCTGCTGCCGCTCGCCGATCGCGGTGACCGGCGACGCCTGCTGCGGATGCAGTTGATGGCGCTGGTGCTGGCCCTGCTGTGGCTGGCAGCGGCACGCACGGCCGGTTGGCTGTTGTCGGGCATGCTGCTGGCCGGGCTGTTGGGCACCGCGCTGACCCAGGGCTTGATCGCCTATGCCGCCACGCTTGCGCCGCCCGAGCAGCGCGGGCGCCTGGTGGGCGTGGTGCAGGGCGGCGTGTTCATCGGCCTGTTGCTGGCGCGCGTTGTATCGGGCGCGGTCGCGGCCACCGTCGGCTGGCGGGCGGTCTATCTGCTGTCGGCAGCGCTGATGGCGGCCCTGGCCGTGCTGCTGTGGCGGCGTCTGCCGGCGGTGCCGGTGCCGGCGGTACCACCGCGCTGGCGCGAACTGCTGGGTTCGATGCTGGGCATGCTGCGCCGGGACCGCGCGCTGCGCGAGCGTGGGCCGCTGGCATTGCTGCTGTTTGCTGGCCTCAACGTGTTCTGGGCGGCGGTGCCGCTGCCGCTGTCGGCGCCGCCGTTGCAGTGGTCCACCGCGGCCATCGGCGCACTGGGCCTGGCCGGCGTAGTGGGCGCCTTGATGGCGGCGCGGGTCGGGCACTGGATGGACCGCGGTTTCGCCGGTCGGGTCAGTCTTGGCGCGTTGCTGCTGATGCTGGCCGCGTGGTGGCCGCTGCTGGGCCTGCCGCAGTGGCTGTCGTTGCTGCTGCTGGGCGTGATCGTGCTCGACCTCGGTGGGCAGGCACTGCACGTATCGAACCAGGCGCTGCTGCTGCGTGCACCGGCAGAACAGCATGGACGCCTGGTGGCGTTGTACATGCTGTTCTATGCAGTGGGCAGTGGTGCCGGTGCGGCTGCCGGGCCCTGGATGCAGGCCCGGCATGGCTGGCCTGCGGTGTGCCTGCTGGGTGCAGGCATCGCGGCACTGGCGCTGCTGTGGTGGGCAGCATGGCGGGTGGTGGCGTCCAATGCATCGGCTGGCGGGCGAACCGGTAGAGTCGACTGTCGGTAGAGTCGACTGTCAGTCGACTGCTCTTCGCCCCGCGTGCGAAAAATCCCGCGCTGCGTGCGATAGTCGACCAGCGGTCGACTCTACCTGTCCTGTCGTCATCGCTGCAGTGCACGCCGTCCCGGTGCTTCCTCAAGGTCCGCGCTGGCCACTACCACGCGGTTGCGGCCGCTGCGCTTGGCCTCGTACATCGCCGCATCGGCCCGTGCCATCAGCCGCTCGTAGTCCGGGTGGCCGTCATGGCCGGCTACGCCGATGCTGGCGGTCAGTGCCAGTACCTGGCCGTTGGCCAATGCCACCGGTGACTGCGCGATCTGCCGCCGCAGGCTTTCGGCGATCACCGCAGCCTGTGATTCGCTGGCCGCGACCAGCACCACCACGAACTCCTCGCCGCCATAGCGGAACAGGTAGTCACTGCCGCGGGTCAGCTGGCCGAGCAGGCCGGCGACGTGCTGCAGCGCGCGGTCCCCGGCGTCGTGGCCGTGGCCGTCGTTGATCGCCTTGAAGTGATCCAGGTCGAGCAGCAGCAGCGAGAACGGCGTGCGGTTGCGCGTGGCCAGCTCGATCTCCCGGCGCAGCACGGTAGGCAGGAAGCGGCGGTTGAGCAGGTTGGTCAGCGCATCGCTGCCGGCATCCAGCTCGCCGATGCGCTCGAACAGCAGCGTCATCAGGGTGCGGATGGCGGCCAGGTCCTCGCGGATGGCCGGCAGCACCGCCAGTCGTTGTGCCGGGGCATCGTTGCTCGCCCGCTGCAGGTTGCTGTCGATGCGGGCCATCAGCTGGCCGACCTGCCGGGTCTCGCTGCTCTCGCCGAAGCTGGGGATGCCCTTGTGGGTGAACCACAGGCCGAACTCGGAAGTGGCCAGGCTGGCGCTGTCGCTGGCCTGTACGTGGCCAGCGAGCGCGTAGAGCAGGGCGTTCTCCCAGTCCAGCAGCAGTGCGCGCTGGCGTTCGCGTTCGGTGCCGACGTTCTGCACCAGCGAGAACAGCCGGTACGCAGCATCGGCGCGGGTCGAGCGCTCGCGTGCATGGGTATAGGCCAGGGTCATGCCTTCCATGGCGATGTCCATGATCGCGCTGAGGCAGTCGATGGCGGCGAACGCAGTGGCACTGTCGGGCGCGTCGTCGTGCAGGCGCACGAACAGTTCGTGCTTGAGCACGCGCGCGCCGCGGGTGACCAGGTCGACCGGAATACCGACCCGGGCATGCACATCGCCGATTACCCGCTGCGAGGCAACGGCGCCGGCAATACCGTCGGCATTGGTGGTCAGCAACTGCACCAGCCAGCGCTGCATGGCCGGCTGCAGGCGCTGCTTGACCTGGTCGTGGGACAGGAAGCGGCGTGCACGCCCGTCCTGGAGCAGCACTTCGTAGAAGCGTTGGGCCAGCGCCGGCGGGGCATCGGCGGCGGCGGCGTGCAGCAGCGCGGTGGCGGCAGGGCCGGCCTGTTGCAGGCAGTGCTGCCAGGCCTCGGCCAGCGGTTGGCTGGCATCGTCCAGTTGGGGTGGTTCCACGTCGATCTCTGACTGCGTACGGCAAACCACGGGTATCGGCCGCGGTGGCGCACGGTTGATGGCGGGTTGGCCGGTCAGTTTATGCGCGATGCAGGGTTGCACGGCGCGCAAAGCACGTCGGCGCCGCGGCGGCAATGAGTGAACGCATTTGAGAATCACTCGCATTGATGGGAGAATGCGCGCACGGATCGGCCCGCAGGCGACTGCAGCGACGCTCCGCCTCCCCCTCGTCGTTGCCTCAAGCCCTTTGCCAGAGGCCCCGTTGCCCTGCCAGAAGGTCCAGATCATGTCTCCTGCCGTTGTCCTTTCGCCGCGCCCGCTGGCGCTCGCCGTTGCCGCCCTGCTGGCGGGAAGCGCCCTGACCGCCCGGGCTGAAACCGACGCCACCGATATCGACACGGTGCATGTCACCGCTTCGCAGATTGCCCGCCAGGCACTGGGTACCTCGACCATCACCGCCGAGGACATCGCCAAGCGCCCGCCGGCCAACGACATCGCCGAACTGCTGCGCACCATGCCGGGCGTCAACCTCACCGGCAACAGCGCCTCGGGCCAGTACGGCAACAACCGCCAGATCGACCTGCGTGGCATGGGGCCGGAAAACACCCTGATCCTGGTCGACGGCAAGCGCATCGGTGCGCGTGACGCCGTGCGCATGGGCCGTAGCGGTGAGCGCAATACCCGCGGTGATACCAACTGGGTGCCGGCGGAAATGATCGAGCGCATCGAAGTGCTGCGCGGCCCTGCGGCGGCACGCTATGGCTCCGGTGCGTCCGGCGGCGTGGTCAACATCATCACCAAGCGCCCGACCGGCGACCTGACCGGAGCGGTCGACCTGTATGGCCTGGTGCCCGAGCACAGCGCCGAAGGCGGCAGCGAGCGCGTCGGCCTGCAGCTGAGCGGGCCGATGACCGACACCCTGTCGTTCCGCCTGTACGGCAACCTCAACAAGACCGACGCCGACTCACTGGACCTCAACCGCCAGTACGCCACCAACCCGAACGCGGTGCCACCGGCTGGCCGCGAGGGTGTCAAGAACCGCGACGTCAACGCGTTGCTGCGCTGGGACATCACCACCGACCAGGTGGTGGAGTTCGAAGCCGGCACCAGCCGCCAGGGCAACATCTACGCCGGTGACCGCGCGGTCAGCACTACCGGTACCTCGACCGGCGTTGACCTGGCGGCGCTGGCCGAAGGCGAAGCGGAAACCAACCGCATGTACCGCAACACCGGCGCGATCACCCATCGCGGCCGCTGGGGCGACGTGACCTCGCGGGTGACCGCCGCGGTGGAAGCGGTCAACAACTCGCGCATCAATGAAGGCCTGGCCGGTGGCCCGGAAGGCAGCTTCAACGGCACCGACTGGTCGACCTCGCGCCTGCGCAACTACCAGCTGGATGGCGAAGTGAGCTTCCCGACCTCGCTGGGCAGCGCCGAGAACATCTGGACGCTGGGCTTTGAATACCTGGACAGCCGCCTGACCGACCCGTACTCGATGAGCCAGTCCAGCAGCAGCGGCGGCGGCATCCCGGGGCTGTCGGCCGATCGCGCGCGGGGCAAGGCCGACGCGCAGACCACCGCAGTGTTCGTCGAAGACAACATCTACCTGGGTGAGCGCTGGATCGTCACCCCGGGCCTGCGCTTCGACCACCACAGCCAGTTCGGCAACAACACCAGCCCCAGCCTCAATGCGCAGTTCCGCATCAACAGCGACTGGGTGGTGAAGGGCGGCATCGCCCGCGCGTTCAAGGCGCCGAACCTGTACCAGTCCAATCCGGACTATCTGTACTACACCCGTGGCAACGGCTGCCCGAATGCACTGCCGAGCCTGGGTGCCGGTTGCTACATGCGCGGCAACGCGGACCTGAAGGCGGAAACCAGCCTGAACAAGGAACTGGGCATCGAGTGGGCACCGCAGAGCGGCTGGCAGGCCTCGTTGACCTACTTCCACAACGACTACAAGGACAAGATCCAGGCCGGCTACACCCAGATTGGCCTGACCGCCGACACCAAGGGCCGCATCTTCCGCTGGGAGAACGCGCCCAAGGCGATCGTGCAGGGGCTTGAAGGCAACCTGGTGATCCCGCTGCTGGGCGAGCAGGGCAACCGCCTGAAGTGGAGCAACAACTTCACCTACATGGTGGAAAACGAGAACAAGAGCACCGGCCAGCCGCTGTCGGTGATCCCGAAGTACACCGTCAACACGATGCTGGACTGGCAGGCCACCGACAAGCTGTCGGTGCTGCTGACTGGCACGTTCTACGGCAAGCAGAAGCCGGCCACCGCCAACATCAACAATGATCCGCGCTGCACCGGCAGCTGCGATCCCTCGATCGCGCTGCAGGACCGCAGTGCCTACAACATCTGGGGCGTGAGCGCGCGCTACAGGGTGACCGGGACCGTCAGCTTCGGCTTCGGCGTGAACAACCTGGCCGACAAGCGCCTGTTCCGCGAGGCCAACAGCAGCGATGCCGGTGCGGCGACCTACAACGAACCGGGCCGCGCGTACTGGGCCAGCCTGCGCTTCGGGTTCTGACCGCACGCGGACGCCGGTCCGCTGCGGTCGCCAGGCCAGGCCTGGCGCTGCCGGCCACGCTCCGGTAGCGCCGGGCCATGCACGGTGAGGGATCGCCTGGGCTGCAATGTTATAAACACCGTAATAGTCTCCCCCGCCAGCACGGCGTAGCCTGCACCGCATCGCAAAGGAGCTGTTGCCATGGGCCACGACCACGATCACCTGCCATCCCAGATCCGCCACGAGAAACCCTTGTGGTGGGCGCTCGGCCTGACCTCCACCTTCCTCGTCATCGAGGTGGTGGGCGCGTTCTGGACCAACAGCCTGGCGCTGCTGTCCGACGCGGCACACATGGCCACCGATGCACTGGCACTGATGATCGCGCTGGTCGCGGTGCGGTTGAGCCGGCGCCCGCCGGACGCGCGCCGCACCTACGGCTATGCACGCCTGGAAGCGCTGGGCGCGATGATCAACGGCGCCATGCTGTTCGTGGTCGCCGCCTACATCCTGTGGGAGGCGATCGGTCGTTTCCGCGAACCGCAGGAGATCGCATCTTCGGGCATGCTGGTGATCGCCGCCGCAGGCCTGGTCATCAACCTGATCTCGATGCGCCTGCTGCAGGCCGGCAGCGGCGAGAGCCTGAACGTGAAGGGCGCCTACCTGGAAGTGTGGGCGGACATGCTTGGCTCGGTGGCGGTGATCGCCGGTGCGTTGTTGATCAAGTGGACCGGCTGGAAGCCGATCGACCCGATCCTGGCGGTGCTGATCGGCCTGTGGGTACTGCCGCGCACCTACGTGCTGATGCGCGAGGCGATCAACGTGCTGCTGGAAGGCGTGCCCAAGGGCATGAACGTGGCCAAGGTGCGCGACAGCCTGTCCGGTCATGCTGCGGTGCTGGACGTGCATGACCTGCATGTGTGGGCGCTGGCCTCCAGCACGCCGGCGCTGACCGCGCACATCGTGATGCGCGACGGCACCGACGCCGATGCGCTGCGCCGTGAGCTGGGCGGGCGCCTGCACGATGACTTCGGCATCGAACACGTGACGCTGCAGATCGAAGCGGACCACTGTGGTGAAGCCTGCGCTGGACCGGCGTCGGCAAAGGGCGGCGCGCAGCAGGGCCATGAAGGCCACGACCACGGTGAGGACGCGCAGGGCCATCGCGGCCACGTGCATCATTGAATGAAAATGAAAGCCGCACCGGGGAATGCCCGGTGCGGTCATTCGTCGCGTCGCGAGGCCAGCCGATCCGCCAGCCGGGTCGGTTCCGGCAGCCGGTAACCGCGCAGCGTGCGCTGCACCCAGTCCAGCGCGGTATCGGCACTGACCCGATGGCCGCCGGCCACGAACAGCGGCTTGCAGCGCACCTTGCTGCGCAGCACCCAGCCCAGTTGTTCGTCGCCATCCTGCAGCGGCGCATGTGCACCGGCCTCGGCGCCCGGTTCGACGAACCGGCCCACCAGCTTCGACTTGGCCACGCCGATGCTGGGCAGGTCGGTGACCACGCCCAGATGCGCGGCCACGCCCAGCCGGCGCGGATGGCTGATGCCATGGCCATCGACGAACACCAGGTCCGGCGTGCGCGGCAGCAGCGCCAGCGCGGCCAGCAGTGCCGGCAGCTCGCGGAAGCTGAGCAGGCCGGGGATGTAGGGCATCACCGTGGGGATGCGCGCGATCTCCTGCGCCACGGGCTTCAGCGTCTCCACGTCCAGCAGTACCGCCGCGGCGCGGGTGATGGCGCCGTCGTCTTCAAAGCCAACATCCAGCCCGGCCAGCCAACGGACGTCGCGTGGCAGGCGGTCCTGGCGCTCCACGCGGCCGGCCAGCTGGAGCTGCTGCGCGCGTGCCGCGGAGACGCTGCCTTCCCAACATCCGGGATCGATCACCGTATTCATCGGTCACAGCATCGCACGGGCGGCGCCACGGCCCGGTGAGCGGCGGCCGGGCTACAATGGCGGCCTGCCTTTCCTCGCGTTGGAGACCCTGCAGTGACCCGTAAACTCGTACTGTTGCGCCATGGCCAGAGCCAGTGGAACCTGGACAACCGCTTCACCGGCTGGGTCGATGTCGACCTGACCGAGCAGGGGCGCCGGGAAGCGGCCGCCGCCGGTCGCCTGATGCGCGAGGAAGGCCTGCAGTTCGACGTCGCCCACACCTCCGTGCTCAAGCGTGCCATCCACACCCTGCAGGGTGCGCTGGCCGAGCTGGAGCAGGACTGGCTGCCGGTGAACAAGTCCTGGCGCCTCAACGAGCGGCACTACGGCGGCCTGCAGGGGCTGGACAAGGCCGAGACCGCGGCCAAGCACGGCGAAGAGCAGGTCAAGGTCTGGCGCCGTTCGTACGACATCCCGCCGCCGCCGATGGACCTGGAAGATCCGGGCCACCCGATCCATGACCGCCGCTACGCCGGTCTGGACCGCAACGCGCTGCCGGGCACCGAGTCGCTGGCCACCACCCTGGACCGCGTGCTGCCGTACTGGCACGACGCCATCGCGCCGCAGCTGAAGGACGGCAAGACCGTGCTGGTCACTGCCCACGGCAACTCGCTGCGCGCGCTGTACAAGTACCTCAACAATGTCTCGCGCGAGGAGATCCTCGAGCTGAACATCCCGACCGGCATCCCGCTGCTGTTCGAACTGAACGACGACCTGACCGTGCAGTCGTTCCGCTACCTGGGCGACCCGGAAGCAGCGCGCAAGGCCGCCGAAGCCGTGGCCAACCAGGGCAAGGCGAAGTAAGAAGCACAAGGCCGGCGCAAGCCGGCCTTCGCTTTTGTAGAGCCGAGCCCACGCTCGGCCGGCGCTGTCGCAACCCGGTAGAGCCAACCCATGGGGGCTGCATCAGCCAGCTACGAGGGATCCATGCGGCGCACCTTCGGCGGCTGCAACGCGGCAATGTCGATGACGTGTTCCTGGCATATCACCTGATAGTGCGTGAATGGGCCCGGGTAACTGACATCGGCAAAGGTGGCATGGTCCAGATAATCGAGGAACTTCGAACGGCTGTAGCGGCGGAACAGGTTGCCGCTCCAGGCTTCGGCGTCGTCCCAGCTCTGGTAGGACTCGTTGTGCACGGCGTAGCTGATGTAGTGGTCCCAGATCAGCTCAAAACGCTGCGAGTGGGGCATCACCTCTATCGCACGCGCATCATCGATTGAACGTCCATGAGCGAGCTCCACACGGGAGGGCTTTCCGACCACCAGGCCTTCCTCGACGACCAGGCGCAGACGATTCGCTTCCGGCTCGCCGATGCCCGCCAGGAACAGACACTCACAAGCGTCGATGGCCTGCAGCAGCGCAGCTTCGTCCATGGTCATGAAGTCCAGTGACCGCGGAAGCCAGAGCATAGCGGCATGCAGACGGAGCCGCGCCATGCGCTCGTGACCTTTGGCCGGTCCCCAGCGTCGCTCCCGCGGCTACCCTGTGAAATTACCCGCAGGAGAGCCTCATGAACGTCCGCAACCTGGTCCCGCTGGGCCTGACCATCGCCATCGCTGCCTCACTGGCGGCCTGTGGCAAGAACGAAACCGCCCCGGCGGCCAGTGCCGACGCCAAGCCGGCCTTCGACCTGTCGCAGATCAAGACGCCGCTGATCTCGCTCAACAGCGCCGACCTCGATCCGGCCATTCCGGCCTGTACCGACCTCAATGGTTTCGTCAACAGCAAGTGGCTGAAGGCCAACCCGGTGCCGGGCGACCAGACCACCTGGGGCAGCTTCGAGATCCTGCGCGAGCGCTCGCTGGAAGTGCAGCACGCGCTGGTGCAGCAGGCCGCCGCCAGCCAGGCCAAGGCGGGCTCGGTGGAAGCGAAGATCGGTGACATCTGGAAGACCGGCAACGATGAAGCGAAGATCGAAGCTGCCGGCCTGGCGCCGCTGCAGCCGCAGCTGGACAAGATCACCGCGCTGAACGACACCGCCGCCATCACCCGGTACCTGCGCGACAGCCAGGCCGAGGGCAAGGGCGTGCTGTTCTCGCTGTTCGCCAATGCCGACTACAAGGATTCGGCCAACGTCATCGCCTACGTCGGCCAGGGTGGCCTGGGCCTGCCGGAGAAGGGCTACTACTTCGACGATGCGCAGGCCAAGATCCGCGACGCCTACGTGGCCTATATCGCACAGGTGCTGACCCTGTCCGGCGTGGAAGCGGCGCAGGCCGCCGAGCAGGCGAAGGCCGTGATGGCCTTCGAAACCCGCCTGGCCAAGGCCTCGATGTCGCGCATCGAAATGCGTGACCCGGCCAAGCGCTACAACCCGCTCAGCGCGGCTGAGGCCGACAAGCTGACCCCGAACTTCAGCTGGACCGCGCTGTTCGAGACCCTCAAGGTGCCGGCCGCGCAGAAGTTCTCGCTGGCCCAGCCGGGCTTCTTCGCTGAAATGGACAAGATGCTGGCCGATGTGCCGGCCAGCACCTGGCAGGCCTACCTGCGCTTCCACACCATCGACGATGCCTCGCCGTACCTGAGCAGCCAGTTCGAGAAGGCCAACTTCGATTTCTATGGCACCACCCTGCGTGGCCAGAAGGAAATGCAGCCGCGCTGGAAGCGCGTGCTGGAGTCGGTCAACGGTGGCATGGGCGAAGCCCTGGGCCAGCTGTACGTCGACGCCGTGTTCCCGGCCGAGTCGAAGGTCGCCATGCAGCACCTGGTGGAAAACCTGTCGCAGGCGCTGAAGGCGCGCCTGGAGCAGCTGCCGTGGATGGGCGAAGAAACCAGGAAGAAGGCCCTGGAGAAGTGGGCCAGCTTCACCCCGAAGATCGGTTACCCCGACAAGTGGCGTGACTGGGCGGGCCTGCAGACCAACGGCGACAGCTACCTGGGCAACATGCAGGCGGCGCGTGCGTTCAACTACCGCTACATGCTGGACAAGATCGGCAAGCCGGTGGACAAGACCGAGTGGGGCATGACCCCGCAGACCGTCAACGCGTACTACAACGCCACCAAGAACGAGATCGTGTTCCCGGCGGCGATCCTGCAGGCACCGTTCTTCGACGCCAAGGCCGATCCGGCGCTGAACTACGGCGGCATCGGTGCGGTCATCGGCCACGAGATGATGCACGGCTACGACGACTCGGGCAGCCAGTTCGCCGCCAACGGCAACTTCGACAACTGGTGGACCGACGCCGACCGCAAGGCCTTCACCGAGCGTACCGACCAGCTGGTCGCGCAGTTCGACGGCTATGAATCGGTGCCGGGCGTGTTCGTGAAGGGCAAGCTGACCCTGGGCGAGAACATCGGCGACCTCGGCGGCCTGACCGTGGCCTACGACGCGTTGCAGATGGCGCTGAAGGAAGACCCGAAGGCGAATGTCGAAGTGGATGGCCACAGCCAGGACCAGCGCTTCTTCATGAACTGGGCCACCGTGTGGCGCCGCAACTTCACCGATGGTGAGCTGCGCGTCCGCCTGAACACCGATCCGCACGCCCCGGCCAACTTCCGCGCCAACGGCGCACCGTCGAACATGCCGTCCTATGCCGCTGCATTCCAGTGCAAGGCCGGCGACGCGATGGTGCGTGCCGACGACAAGCGCGTGGTGATCTGGTAATCGATCACCCGTGACTGCGTGATGCGAAAGGCCCGGCGAATGCCGGGCCTTTTGTCTTCCAGGCCGGTAGCGCAGCGCCGACTGGTAGAGTCGACTGTCAGTCGACTATCGCGCGCAGCGCGGGATTTTCGCGATCTGGACGACGAGCAGTCGACTGACAGTCGACTCTACCGACGGGTCGTTTCACCTTCCGGAAGATCTCAGGCCAGCTCCGGCTCCCGCGCCAGCATGCGATGGAAGCGCTGCAGCACGTAGGGATCCACCAGCCCTCCAGACTGCGAATCGATGATCCGCAACGCGGTTTCGTGCTCCATCGCGTCGCGGTACGGGCGCACGCTGGTCATCGCATCGTAGGCATCGGCGATGGTGACGATGCGCGCGCCCAGCGGGATGGATTCGCCGCGCAGCCCATCGGGATAGCCGCTGCCATCGAAGGCTTCGTGATGGGCGCGGATCAGCCGCGCCACGGGCGCGGCGTCGCTGCGGCCGGTGGCCAGGAAGATGTGCTCGCCGCGCACCGGATGCTCGCGCATGATCGCGCGCTCCTCATCGGTATGCCGGCGCGGTGCCAGCAGTACGTCGTCGGGAATGCCGATCTTGCCGATGTCGTGGAAGCGCGCGGCCAGGCCGACCTGCGCACAGGCCTCGTCGTCGAGATCGCAGTGCGCGGCCAGCCGCTGCGCGAACAGGCCGACGCGGTCGCAGTGATGGCGGGTGTAGGCGTCGCGCATCTGCAGCGACATCGAGAGGGCATCGATCAGGCAGGCCTGCGCGTGCAGCAGGTCGGGGGCGGGTACGGCGTCAGGAAACATGGTCATCCGCCCGCACCGGGTGGGGACCGGTGCGGGGTGTTCGGGGGGCGATCAACCCGGGGCGAGGGTGGTCAGAAGGGTGCGGGCCGCGTTGAAGCGGTCTTCCGGCAACGGCAGCGGGTGCTTGATGCGCAGCTTGTCGGGCCCTTCCATGGCGTACAGGTTCGGTTGCTTCTGGATCAGCTGAATCACCGCCATCGGGTCGATGTTCGGCTTGGATTCGAACACGATGCGGCCACCATTTTCGCCCAGGTCCAGCTTGCGGATGCCCAGCGTGTTGGCCTTCAGCTTCAGCTCGGCGATGGCGAACAGGTGCTTGGCCGCATCCGGCAGCAGGCCGAAGCGATCGATCATCTCCACCTGCAGTTCGCGCAGCGCATCGCTGTCGCGCGCGCTGGAAATACGCTTGTACAGGGTCAGGCGGGTATGCACGTCCGGCAGGTAGTCTTCCGGGATCAGTGCCGGCACATGCAGTTCGACCTCGGCACCACGCACTTCCTCGCCGGCATCAAGGTCGGGCAGCTTGCCCTGCTTGATGCTGCGCACCGCGCGCTCCAGCAGCTCGGTGTACAGGCTGAAGCCGACCTCGGCCATCTGCCCGCTCTGGTCCTCGCCGAGCAGTTCGCCGGCACCGCGGATTTCCAGATCGTGCGTGGCCAGGGTGAAGCCGGCGCCCAGCTCGTCCATCGAGGCGATCGCTTCCAGGCGCTTCTCAGCGTCGGGGGTGATCGCGCGGCGGTCGGGCGTGATCAGGTACGCGTAGGCGCGGTGGTGCGAACGTCCGACGCGGCCACGCAGCTGGTGCAGCTGGGCCAGGCCGAAACGGTCCGCACGGTTGATGATGATGGTATTGGCGTTGGGGATGTCGATGCCCGACTCGATGATCGTGGTCGACAGCAGCACGTTGAAGCGCTGCTTCTGGAAATCCAGCATCACCTTTTCCAGCTCGCGCTCGGGCATCTGCCCATGGGCGATGCCGATGCGCGCCTCCGGCACCAGCTCGGACAGCTCGCGCTGCATGCGGCCGATGCTTTCCACGTCGTTGTGCAGGAAATACAGCTGGCCACCACGCGCCAGCTCGCGCTGGAAGGCTTCGCGCAGCAGCGCGTTGTCCCACTGGGTGATGAAGGTCTGCACCGCCAGCCGGTTCGGCGGCGGCGTGGCGATGATCGACAGGTCGCGCAGGCCGGCCATGGCCATGTTGAGCGTGCGCGGAATCGGTGTGGCGGTCAGGGTCAGCAGGTGCACGTTGGCGCGCAGCGCCTTCAGCGCTTCCTTCTGGCGTACGCCGAAACGCTGCTCCTCGTCGACGATGACCATGCCCAGGTCCTTGAACTTCACGTCCGGCTGCAGCAGGCGATGGGTACCGACGATCACGTCGATGGTGCCGGCGGCGACCTTTTCCAGCTCGGCCTTGATTTCCTTGGTGGTCTTGAAGCGCGACAGCACCTCGACCTTCAGCGGGTAATCGGCGAAGCGGTCGCGGAAGTTGCGGTAATGCTGTTCGGCCAGCAGCGTGGTCGGCACCAGCACAGCCACCTGCTTGCCGGCACTGGCGGCCGCAAAGGCCGCACGCACCGCCACCTCGGTCTTGCCGAAGCCGACGTCGCCGCAGACCACGCGGTCCATCGGCTGGCTGCTGGCCAGGTCGCGCAGGGTGGCGTCGATCGCGGCCAGCTGGTCCGGGGTCTCCTCGAACGGGAAACCGGCCGCGAACGGCTCGTACATCGCGCGGTCGACCTGCAGTGCCAGGCCGGCACGCGCCTGGCGGCGGGCCTGGATCTCCAGCAGTTCGGCGGCGACGTCGCGTACTTTCTCGGCGGCCTTGCGCTTGGCCTTGCTCCACTGCTCGCCACCGAGCGAATGCAGCGGCGCGGTTTCCGCCGACGCACCGGAATAGCGGCTGATCAGGTGCAGCTGGGCGACCGGCACATACAGGCGGTCGCCCTTGGCATATTCGATTTCGAGGAACTCGCCGGGCATGCCGCCGACGTCCATCGCGATCAGGCCACGATAGCGGCCGACGCCATGATCCTCGTGCACGATCGGCGCGCCCTCGGTCAGTTCACCGAGGTCGCGGATGATCGCTTCCGGCTCGCGGCCGGCACGGCGCGTGCGCCGGGTGCTGCCGGCGCGCTCGGGGAACAGCTGGCGCTCGGTCAGCACCGCGATGCGCGGATCGTCCAGCGCGAAGCCATCCTCCAGCGGTGCTACCGCGATCGCGAAGCGCGCATCATCGGCGAGGAAGCTGGGCAGGTCGGCCACCACCGGGGGCTTCAGCTCGGCGGCCTGCAGCACTTCCAGCAGCGCCTCGCGGCGGCCGGGTGAATCGGCGGCGATCAGTACCCGGCCCGGATAATGGCCGAGGAAGGATTTCAGCGCATCGCCAGCGGGGGCTTCGCGCGCGGCCACCGGCAGCGGTGGCAGCGGCTGGTCGCCCAGCGCGTGCGCGTCGGCGATGCGCGCATGGTCAGCCGCCCACACCTCGATGCGCGGGGCTTCGTTCAGGCGCTCGCGCAGCAGCTCCGGCGACAGGTACAACGCCGACGGCGGCAGCAGCGGGCGCTCCACATCATGGCGGCGCTGCTCATAGCGGTCCGCAGTCTGCGCCCAGAACGCGACGGACGCTTCATACGCACCGGCACAGACCACCGGCAGGCTGCCGCTGGGCAGGTAGTCGAACAGGGTTGCGGTGCGTTCGAAGAACAGCGGCAGGTAGTACTCGACGCCGGCCGGCGCCAGTCCGGACTTCAGGTCCTGGTACAGCGAACTGCGCCGGGTATCGACATCGAACCGCTCGCGCAGCGTGGCCAGCACGCGGGCGATGCTGGCTTCATCCATCGGCACTTCGCGGCCGGGCAGCATGTGCACCGCCTCGACCTTGTCCAGCGAACGCTGGCTTTCCGGGTCAAAGGCACGGATCGAGTCGATGTCCTCGTCCAGCAGTTCCACCCGCAGCGGCTCGTCGGCACCCATCGGGTACACGTCGAGCAGGCCGCCGCGCACAGCGAAGTCGCCCGGGTCCATCACCTGCGGCACGTTGCGGTAGCCGGCGCTTTCCAGGCGGCGCTTCTCGGCTTCCAGGTCCAGGCGCTGGCCGACCTTCAGGTCGAAGCTGCCACCGATCACGTAGCTGCGCGGGGCCAGCTGCTGCAGCAGGGTCTGCACCGGCACGATCACCAGGCCACGCTTCAGCGCGGGCAGGCGGTGCAGGGCGGCCAGGCGCTGCGAAATGATGTCCGGATGCGGACTGAAGCGGTCGTAGGGCAGGGTTTCCCAGTCCGGGAAGGCGACCACCGGCAGGGCCGGATCGCCGCCGAGCAGGGTGTGCAGGTCGGCTTCGAGCTGGTTGGCACCGTGGTTGTCACGGGCGATCACCAGCAGCGGGGCGTCGTGCGCACGCGCGGCCTGGGCAAGGTACCAGGCCAGGGCGGTCGGCGAGGCGGGGGCGCGCCACCAGGCGCGGAGCTGGCCGGCGCGCGGCAGCGGCGGGGCGGGGTATGAGGTACGCGACATGGACCCCGGATTTTAGCAGAAGCCCGATCGAAGCCCGGTGGGTCGTGCCGGCCGATTGCCGGCAGCCTCATGTGCCGTTGGGGTAACGCAGTTCAGGCCAGCGGCCGGCACTACCGGCAGGCGTCGCCGGGCGGGGCCCGGCGCATCTGTCAGTTGTCCAGCTCCAGCACCATCCGCACCAGGCCTTCGGCACCGGCCGGGTGCGGGACCGGCTTGAAGCCCAGCGAGGCGGCCAGCTGTTTCATCGGCTCGTTCTCGGCGGCGACGTCGCCGTACAGGCGGTCCAGGTACTTGCCGCGGCCCCACTTCACCAGCTTGCGCATCAGCTGCCGGCCCAGGCCCTGGCCAATGAGGAAGCGGCTGATCAGGATCGCGTACTCGGCTTCACGGGTGCCGGGGATGATCGAGGCCCGGGCGACCGCGCCGACCACCGCTTCGCCAGCGGGCAGGGATTCGGCTGCGACCAGGGTGATCTCGGTCTTGGGATTCGGGTGGGTCAGGCGCTGGGTGGTTTCCGGCGAAAGCTCGGTCACCGCCTGCAGGAAACGATCACGGATTTCTTCCGGCCCGAACAGGCTGAACGCCGCTTGCAGCGGTGCGCCATCTTCCGGGCGGATGGGGCGGATCAGCAGCTCGTGGCCGCTGGGAGCCTTGAAGATCTCATGCCAGGGCGGCATGCGGTTGCGAGTGGCCATACCGGGTGATTCCTTGGTGGTCCATCGATTGTGGCATCACCGGGGCTGCATTCCGTGAACGAAAGGCTCACGGCGGTACAGCCTCGTGAAGGCCGTCATTCGGGGGCTTTGAGCCAATCCAGGCGGGTGCTGGCCCCCGGTTCGCCCAGGTGCTGGCGCAGCGCCGGCAGGGCCGGGCCGACCACCCGGTCGAACTGCCACGGCGGGTTGAGCAGCAGCATGCCGCTGCCGTTGAGGCGCAGCGGCGAGTCGTCCGGGCGCACCAGGAACTCGATCGTCATCGCCGATTTCACCGGCAGAGCGGTGGCCTTGCGCAGGAAGTGCAGGATGGTGCGGCGCTGCTTGATCGGGAACCACACCGCGCAGGTCGCCTGCGGCCAGCGCGCCAGGGTCTCGGCCAGGGCGGCCAGAACGGCCTGGTACTCGGCGTCCTGGGCCTCGTACGGCGGGTCGATCAGCACCAGGCCACGGCCGATCTTGCTGCCGTTGAACTTCGGCGGCAGCAGCGAGCGCAGCAGGGCATAGCCATCGCCAGCGCGCACATCGACGCGGCTGTCATGGGCGAACAGGGCCTTCAGCGTGGCCGTTTCGGCTTCCTGCAGCTCGCAGACCGCCATGCGGTCCTGCGCGCGCATCGCCTGTGCGCTCAGCAGCGGCGAGCCCGGGTAGTTGGTCAGCGCGCCCACCGGGTTGTCGGCCTGCACCGCCTTCAGGTAGCGCTCGACCACCTCCGGCAGCCTGGGCTGGGCCATCAGCCGCATGATCCCGGATTCGGCCTCCAGGGTCTTGCGGCTCTCTTCGCTGGCCAGCAGGTAGCGGCCGGCACCGCCGTGGGTGTCGAGCACGAAGAACGGGCTGTCCTTGCGCTTGAAGCTGTCGATCAGGGCCAGCTGCACGATGTGCTTGAGCACATCGGCGTGGTTGCCGGCGTGGAAGGCGTGGCGATAGTTCATGGGCGGCAGTGTACGGGGCGGCGGCCGCAGCGGCTATGCTGCGCGCCATGACAGCTCCCGTTGCCCATGTCCTGGTGGTCGAGGACGAAGCCGCCATCGCCGAAACCGTGCTCTATGCGCTGCGCAGCGAAGGCTATGCCGCCAGCCACTGCCTGCTGGGCGGCGAGGCCCTGCAACGGCTGCAGGCCGGCGATATCGACGTGGTGGTGCTGGACGTGGGCCTGCCGGACCTGGGCGGTTTCGAGGTCTGCCGGCGGCTGCGTGCGCAGCCCGGACCGGCGGCGCAGCTGCCGGTGATCTTCCTGACCGCCCGCAACGATGAAGTGGACCGCGTGCTCGGCCTGGAACTGGGCGCCGACGATTACATGACCAAGCCGTTCTCGCCGCGTGAGCTGGTGGCGCGGGTGCGCGCGCGCCTGCGTCGCGTGGCACCGGTCGTGGCAGCCCCCGGCGCAGATGCGGGCTGGCAGGAACACGGGGCGTTCGCGATCGACCGCGAAGGCCGGCGTATCCGCTTCCGCGGCCATGCGCTGGACCTGACCCGCTACGAGTACGCGTTGCTGGAAGCGCTGCTGCAGCGCCCCGGAGCCATCCTCAGCCGCGCGCAGCTGATGGACCGGGGCTGGGACAGCAGCGCCGACAGTGCCGACCGCACCGTCGACACCCATGTAAAGACGTTGCGCGCCAAGCTGCGTGCGGCTGGTGCCAGCGACGACCCGATCCGCACCCACCGTGGCCTTGGCTACGCGCTGGAGGTCTAGCCGATGCGCCTGGTACTGAAGCTGTTCCTCGGCTTCTTCCTGATCACCGGCATCGCCGCGTTCTTCGTGATGCGCGTATTCGTCAACGAGGTGAAGCCCGGTGTGCGCCAGGCGATGGAATCGACCCTGGTCGATGCGGCCAACGTGCTGGCCGAGATGGCCGCCGCCGACGTCAAGGACGGCACCATCCGCAGCGGCAGCTTCACCCGCAACCTGGCCAAGGCGCGGCAGCGCGACCTGAAGGCGATGGTCTGGCGTTTTCCCAAGCGATCGCTGGATTACCGGGTGACCATCACCGATGCCAAGGGCATCGTCATCTACGACTCGCTGGGCCGCGACCTCGGGCGTGACAATTCGCGCTGGAACGATGTCTACCGCACCCTGCGTGGCGAGTACGGCGCCCGCTCCAGCCCGGAAATATCAGGCGAAGAAGGCGATACGGTGATGCACGTGGCGGCGCCGGTATACGACCCGGCCGATGGGCGCACCCTGATCGGCGTGCTCAGCCTGGCCCAGCCCAACCGCAGCATCGATCCGTTCATCGCCGCCAGCCAGCGCGCCATCATCGAGCGCGGCGCCTGGTTGATCGGGCTGTCGGCGCTGGTCGGCGTGCTGGTGACGATGTGGCTCACCACCGGCCTCGGCCAGCTCAGCCGCTATGCACGCGCGGTCAGCGCCGGCGAACCGGTGCCACCGCCACGGCGCCGCCGCGACGAGATCGGCGACCTGGGCCAGGCGCTGGAAACCATGCGCCGCAAGCTTGAGGGCAAGGCCTATGTCGAACAGTACGTGCAGTCACTGACGCATGAAATGAAGAGCCCGCTGGCGGCGATCCGCGGTGCCGCCGAGCTGCTGCAGGAGCCGCTGCCCGAGGCCGACCGCGTGCATTTCGCGCGCAGCATCGTCGACCAGCAGGAGCGGCTGACCGAGACCATCGACAAGCTGCTGGCGCTGGCCGAAGTGGAACAGCACGGCTGGCTGCAGACCCGCGATCCGATCGCGCTGCCAACGTTGCTGGCCGATGCGGCAGCGGCGGCGCAGGTGCGTGCGCAGGCGGCCGGCGTGCAGGTCAGCATCGGCAGCGCGCCCGACCTGCGCGTGCAGGGCGATGCCTATCTGCTGCGGCAGGCGTTGCACAACCTGATCGACAACGCCATTGCCTTCTCACCGCCCGGCGCGGACATCGCACTGCAGGCCGAGGTGGACGGGCAGGGCGTGCGCCTGCAGGTGGCGGATCGCGGTACCGGCATTCCCGACTACGCGCGCGAACGGGTGTTCGAACGCTTCTATTCGCTTGCCCGCCCCGGCAGCGGCCGGCGCAGTTCCGGCCTGGGCCTGCCGTTCGTGCAGGAGGTCGCGCGCCTGCACGATGGTCGCGCCAGCCTCGACGCGCGCGACGGCGGTGGCACCGTGGCCAGCCTGTGGCTGCCGTTGTCAGTGCCGGGCCAGCGTCCGCGCCGCTGACTTCACACTCGCTTCAACTTCGCCACAAACCCTGCTCACCGCAGCGGTCCATCCTGCAGCCCTCTCCAACGAGGATGGACCATGAAATCCCTGAAGATGCTGCTGAGGTTCGCCATTGTCGGCGGGCTGATCCTGTTGTTGCTGGTGCCGCTGATGATGATCCGCGGGGTCATCACCGAGCGCAGCCAGTACCGCGACGAGGCCTTTGCCCGGGTGGCCGACAGCCGTGCCGGCACGCAGCAGCTGGTGGGCCCGGTACGGGTGGTGCCGTGGGTGGAACGCAAGCAGGTTGAACTGGTTGACCCGCTGGGCGTCAAGAAGACCGAGATCCAGGTGACCGAGGGCCACTGGCTGCAGATGCCGGCGTCGCTGGAGGTGGGCGGCGAGATGCTGCCGAGCCAGCGCGAGGTCGGCCTGTTCAAGGTGCCGGTGTACAGCTGGAATGGCCAGTTGAAGGCGACTTTCGCCGAAGACGACTATCCGGTGAAGAACGGCCGCACCTATGGCCAGCCCTATGTGGCGCTGGGGGTTTCCGATGTGCGCGGCCTGGTGGGCACGCCGAACCTGCGGGTGGACGGCAAGCAGCTGCGGTTGCTGCCCGGTGTAGGCGTGGCCAGCGAAATCGGACGTGGCCTGCATGCGCCGGTGAGCGGTTTCGCCGCGGATCAGGGCGGCGCGCTGGCCGCCAGCACCGTTGAACTGGAGCTGCGCCTGGATGGCAGCCGCATGCTGTCGGTGGTGCCGGTGGGCGATGACACCCGCATCGCGCTGCGGTCGAGCTGGCCGCATCCGTCGTTCAGCGGCGCCTTCCTGCCCAACGAACGGCGTGTCGATGCACAGGGCTTCGAAGCACGCTGGGCGGTGTCCTCGCTGGCCTCCGATGCACAGCGCCAGCTGCGCAGCGAGGGGACGATCGATTCGCAGGCCGTGACGGTGTCGCTGGTCGATCCGGTCGATACCTACACCCAGGCCGACCGTGCCTCGAAGTACGGCGTGCTGTTCGTGGTGCTGACCTTCGTCGGCTTCATCCTGTTCGAACTGATCAAGTCGCTGCGCATCCATCCGCTGCAGTACCTGATGGTCGGCCTGGCGCTGGCGATCTTCTTCCTGCTGCTGATCAGCCTGTCCGAGCACATCGCGTTCTGGAAGGCCTACCTGGTCTCGGCCGTGGCCTGCATCGGCCTGCAGGCGGTGTACCTGGCCAACGTGCTGGGCCACTGGAAGCGCGGCCTTGGCTTCGCTGCGCTGCTGACCGTGCTGTACGGCGCGCTGTATGGCCTGCTGGTGTCGGAGAACAACGCACTGCTGATGGGATCGCTGCTGCTGTTCGTGATCCTGGCGCTGGCGATGTGGGTGACCCGCCGGGTCGACTGGTACGCGCTTGGCGCGGACCTGAAGTAAGGAGCACGCCATGAGCTGGCGCCAGGGATTGCGGCAACGGGCGCGGCAGGGCATTCCGGCCCTGCTGGAAGTGGATGCACTGCTGCAGGCACATGGCGTGCTGGCGGCCCTGCCGGGGGCACGGATCGCCCCCGGCCTGGTCCGCTTCCAGCTGGCCGCGGTGACCTGCGAGGGATTGCAGGGCGAGGGCCTGGCCTGGTTGCAGGGCGCGCGGCAGGGACGCGGTGCGCTGGCGGGGAAGGTGCCGCGCTACCGGCCATGGAAGGCCGGGGCGGAAGCACTTGCGGAAATCGGCATCGGTGGCCTGCCCGATGACTGGCCCGCGCATGCGGCGGTGTATGGCTGCAGCAGCATCGACCGGCGGCACTGGTTGCTGCTGCTGCCGGAGCGGGCGCAGCTGTGGCTGGGGTGGAGTGGGTGAGGTGGTTTGGCAGATGCGACCCAACCACTCTTCTGTGGGGGCGAACCCTGGTTCGCACGCTTCCGCGCCGCCCATGACCGATGGGACGGTATCGCGGCGCCGCTGCTGGCTAGACTCGATGGGTTGATGAGCAGGCCGGAAGGCAGGGGTGCGATGTGTTGAAGTGGGGCGTGCTGGCCGTAGCGCTGGCAATGGGTGGCAATGCAGCGGCGCAGCAGCGCGAATCAGTGGACCTGGACATGGTCAGCCGCATCCGCCAGGAGGCCTTCCACCGTTCGCAGGTGATGGACACCTTCAGCTATCTCACCGAACGCATCGGCCCGCGGCTGACCAACTCCCCGGCGATGGGCCGCGCCAACGCGTGGACCCGCGGCAAGTTCAACGAATGGAAGCTGGACAACGTCCACGACGAAGCGTTCGATGACTTTGGCCGTGGCTGGGAGTTCACCTCGGCCAGCGTGGAAATGCTGGGTGACCGTGTGCAGCCGCTGCATGCACTGCCCAAGGCCTGGACGCCGGGCACCAAGGGGCCGGTTGAAGGCGAGCTGGTGCAGGTCGAGATCAAGAAGCCCGAAGACATCGAGAAGTACCGCGGCAAGCTGCGCGGCAAGATCCTGCTGCTGGGCGAGGCGCGCGAGTACAAGCGCGGCACCGAGCCGGATTCGCATCGCCACGACGCGACCTCGCTGGAAGGCCTGCAGGCGTTCACCCTGCCGAAGGACCAGGACGCCACCGCCGAGCGCGCCAAGCGGGTCAAGGAGTACCAGGAACGCCAGCAGCTGGCGACCAGGGTCAATGCGTTCTTCGTCGAAGAAGGGGCGCTGGCCTCGATCAGCATCAGCAGCTGGGACAACGGCATCATCCGCGTTGCAGGTGGTGGTTCTCGCAAGGCCGGCGAGCCGGTCGGCATCCCCGAGCTGGCGATGATCAGCGAGCACTTCAACCCGCTGGTGCGCGCGCTGAAGGCCGGGCAGACCATGCGCCTGCGCGTGGATGTGGCCGCGCGCTTCACCGATGACGCCGACCAGCCCGGCTACAACACGCTGGCCGAGATCCGCGGCAGCAGCAGGCCTGATGAAGTGGTGATGATCGGCGCGCACCTGGATTCCTGGCACAGCGGCACCGGCGCGGCCGACAACGCCGCAGGCGTGGCGGTGATGATGGAGGCCATGCGCATCCTCAAGGCCACCGGCGCCAGGCCCAAGCGCACCATCCGCGTGGCGCTGTGGAGCGGCGAGGAGCAGGGCCTGATCGGCTCGCAGGCCTATGTGGCCAAGCATTTCGGCCGGTTCCCGGAGCCCACCGACCCGGCGCAGAAGGCGCTGCCGGCGTCGCTGCGCGAGCCGACCGGTGCACTGCAGAAGACCCGCGATTACAGCAAGTTCCAGGTCTACTTCAACATGGACAACGGCTCCGGCCGCTTCCGGGGCATCTACGCCCAGGAAAACCTGGCGGCGATGCCGATCTTCGAAGCCTGGCTGGCGCCGTTCCATGACGTCGGCGCCACCACCGTGGCGACCCGCAACACCGGCAGCACCGACCACATCAGCTTCGACCGCATCGGCCTGCCGGGCTTCCAGTTCATCCAGGACCGGCTGGACTACTTCACCAATGTCCACCACAGCCACCTGGACACCTGGGACCACGCCGAACCGGAAGACCTGAAGCAGGCCGCAGCCATCGTCGCCTCGTTCGCCTACAACGCCGCGATGCGCGAGCAGCCGTTCCCGCGCAAGGTGGAACCGTAAAAGGGGACGGAGGGGATTAAGTCGCATCTCCCCTCCGTTTCCCGGTTGCAGTGCCCACGGGCTGGGCAATCGCGACTTAATCCCCTCCGTCCCCTTTTTCCGTCGGGGGCGGCGGGCTGGTAAAATCGGGGGATTCCCGTTCCTCGAGCCGTCCATGACCTGCCGCACCCGCTTCGCCCCCAGTCCCACCGGCTACCTGCACATCGGTGGTGCCCGCACCGCGCTGTACTGCTGGCTGGAGGCCCGCCACCGTGGCGGCGAGTTCGTGCTGCGCATCGAGGACACCGACCGTGAACGCAGCACCCAGGGCGCGATCGACGCCATCCTGGAGGCGATGGAGTGGCTGGGCCTGGACTACGACGAAGGCCCGATCTATCAGACCGACCGCGTCGCCCGCTACCGGGAAGTGGCAGAGCAGCTGATCGCCGACGGCAAGGCCTACTACGCCTACGAAACCCGCGAAGAGCTGGACGCGATGCGCGAGGCCGCCATGGCCAGGCAGGAAAAGCCGCGTTACAACGGCGCTGCACGCGAACTGGGCCTGCCGTACAAGGACGACCCGAACCGCGTCATCCGCTTCAAGAACCCGCTGGAAGGTACGGTGGTGTTCGACGACCTGATCAAGGGCCGCATCGAGATCGCCAACAGCGAGCTGGATGACATGGTCATCTTCCGCCCGGACGGCTACCCCACCTACAACTTCGCGGTGGTGGTGGACGACTGGGACATGGGCATCACCGAGGTCATCCGCGGCGACGACCACATCAACAACACCCCGCGCCAGATCAACCTGTACGAGGGCATTGGTGCGCCGGTGCCGAAGTTCGGCCACATGCCGATGATCCTGGACGAGCAGGGCGCCAAGCTGTCCAAGCGCACCGGTGCGGCCGACGTGATGCAGTACAAGGACGCCGGCTACCTGCCCGACGCGCTGCTGAGCTACCTGGCCCGCCTGGGCTGGTCGCACGGTGACCAGGAGCTGTTCAGCCGCCAGGAACTGATCGACCTGTTCGACGTGAAGGACTGCAATTCCAAGGCCTCGCGCCTGGACATGGCCAAGCTGGGTTGGGTCAACCAGCACTTCCTGAAGACCGAGGACGTGGCCGCCATCGTGCCGCACCTGGTCTACCAGCTGCAGAAGCTGGGCCTGGACGTGGCCGCCGGCCCGGCCCCGGAGGATGTGGTGATCGCCCTGCGTGAACGCGTGCAGACCCTGAAGGAAATGGCCGAGAAGGCCGTGGTCTGGTACCAGCCGCTGACCGGGTACGACGAAGCGGCGGTGGCCAAGCACCTCAAGGCCGGTGCCGAGGTGGCGCTGGGCAAGGCCCGCGAGCTGCTGGCAGCGTTGCCGGAGTGGACCGCCGAGTCGGTGGGCGTCGCCCTGCACGACGCGGCCGCAGCGCTGGAGATCGGCATGGGCAAGGTCGCCCAGCCGCTGCGCGTGGCGATCACCGGCACCCAGGTCAGTCCTGACATCTCCCATACCGTGTACCTGGCCGGCCGCGAGCAGGCCTTGAAACGCATTGATGTGGCCATCACCAAGGTAGCAACGGCCTGAGGCATCCTTGCCAGGCCCGAACCGGAGAACACGCATGCCCGCCAAGACCGCCACTGCCTGTACCGCCCCGCACCACCACGTCCACGACGCATCGGATTTCGTGGCGGTGGTCGAGCGTGTCTCGCGCGAACGCGGGCTGCGCCTGACCCCGATCCGCGCCAACGTGCTGAAGCTGATCGCCGAGGCCGGCAAGCCGGTCAAGGCCTACGAGCTGCTGGAATGGGTGCGCAACGGCAAGGGCGTGGGCGCCGATGCCCCGCCCACCGTGTACCGCGCGCTGGACTTCCTGATGGCCAATGGCTTCGTGCACAAGCTGGAATCGGTGAATGCCTTCGTGGCCTGCCACCATCCCAGCAGTGCCGCGCATTCGGTGCCGTTCCTGATCTGCAACAGCTGCCACAGCGCGGTGGAACTGGAAGACCGCGAGATCGTCACCCAGCTGGAGAAGCGCGCCAAGGAGCTGGGCTTCCAGCCGCAGGCACAGACGCTGGAAGTGCATGGCCTCTGCGCGCGCTGCGCCGGCTAACGCAACGGTAGGGCCGGCCGCTGGCCGGCATTTTGGAAACGGGGTCAGATCCCTTTGCCACTGGCAAAGGGATCTGACCCCGTTTCATACCGGTGCGGCAGGGCCTGCGTCCTAGTCCATCGGCTTGGACCGGGTATCCACCCGCACGATCACCGACATGCCGGGCCGCAGCTGCTTTGCCAGCTTCTGATCCCTGTTGATCGATATCCGCACCGGCAGCCGCTGCACCACCTTGGTGAAGTTGCCGCTGGCATTGTCCGGGCGCAGCACGCTGAATTCCGACCCGGTGGCTGGGGCGATCTCCTGCACGCGGCCCCGCAGCACCTGGCCCTGGAACGCGTCCACCGAGAACGTCGCCGGTTGGCCGACCGCCATGCCCCAGGTCTGGCCTTCCTTGTAGTTGGCCACCACCCACAGCGTGTCAGGTACCAGGAACAGCAGCTGCGAACCGGCAGCGACGTACTGGCCCACGCGTACGCTGGCTTCGCTGATCTGGCCGTCGCGTGGTGCGTGGATCACCGTGTTGGCCAGGTCGATGCGGGCCAGTTCCAGCTGCGCCTGCGCGCTTTCCACCTGCGCTTCCAGGCTCTTGCGCGCGACCTGGGTCGACACCAGCGTTTCCTCGGCGATGCGGATCTGCGCCTGCGACTGCTGCACGCTGGCCTGTGCCGACGCCTGGGTGGTGCGGAACTTGTCGCGGTCGTTGATGGACACCAGCTGCTGCGCCGCCAGTTCCTCGTAGCGTTTCAATTCATTGCGCGAACGCTGCAGTTCGGCCTGGCCAGCCGACAGCGTGGCGCGGGCGGAGGCAATCTGTGCGCGGTTCTGCGCCTGTGACTGGTCCGAGTTGGCCAGCGCCGCGCGCGCGCTGTCCAGCGTCGCCTGCGCCTGGGCCACGCGCTGCGCATAGATGCGGTCATCGATGCGCAGCAGCGGCTCGCCCTGCTTCACATGCTGGAAATCCTTCACCAGCACTTCGGTCACATAGCCGTTCACCTGCGGCGCCATCACCGTGATCTGGCCGCGTACATAGGCGTTGTCGGTCACCATCACGCTGCTGGTGAACGGCCACAGGTGCCAGGCGCGCAGGATCAGCGCAATGCCCAGCAAGGCCACTACCACCATCACCACCACGCTGCGGGCGCTGGGCTTGAGGTACTTCGGCGCGACCGCGGGTTCTACCGGCGTGGCCGCGGGCGCCGCGTCGGTCGGCGGCGGTGGGGTGACGTTGTCGGTGTCGTCGGGGCGGGGCGGGACGGGAGGCATGGGAGGACTCAACGGGACGCGGCCGGCGTGGACGCGGTGGAAAGGGCGGGGTGGCGCTTGCGCCATTGCTTGAGCACGGCGGTGCGCAGCGACAGCAGCAGCAACCAGCACAGGAAGCCGATCGCCAGCCAGCCGCTCAGCGTGAACACGTCATTGAAGCCACGCACGTTGGCTTCGCGGCGCGTGGTCTGCGCCAGCTGCGCGCTGCCCTGCGCACTGCGCAGCACCGGGTCGGTGATCTGCGCAGCGTACAGCTGCTGCTGGATGCGCAGCCGTTGCGCGACCACCGGATCGGCCGGATCGAGCTGGCTGGTCAGCGCGCTGGAATACAGCTGCTCGCGATGCAGCTGGAAGGTCCCCAGCACCGCCGAACCTGCCAGGCCACCCAGGGTCTGCGTGATCGACAGCGTCACCAGGAAGGTGATCATGTGGTCGACGCCCTGTTTCAACGCGGCGGAGATGCCGAGCATGATCAGCGGGCCCATGAACATGCCGGCACCGACCGAGGCCAGGAACTGGCTGGCGTAGAAGTCGTGCGGCCGGTCCAGGCTGGTGCGGTGCTGGTCGAAGAACGCGGCGGCGCCCAGCAGCAGGATCGCCATCAGCAGCTGCGCGATCAGCCGCTTCGGTCCGAAGGTGAGCGAGGCGCCGGCGATGCCGACGATCACCCCGGCCAGGATCACTACGAACAACGGCCGCATCTGGTCAGGCCCCATGCCCAGCGTGCGCATCAGGTTGACCACGCCGTAGGACTGCTCGGTGGTCAGGAAGCGGATCAGGAACGCGCCGACGATGAAGTGCAGCACCGGCAGCTTCGACAGCCAGCGGATCTGCAGCAGCGGATTGCGCCGGTAGTGTTCGATGATGAAGGCGGTGGTGGACAGCACGATCGAGGCGACCAGCGCCCAGCCCAGCCATGGGGTGTTGAGCCACCAGCGCGTGTAGCCCTGCGCCAGTACGATCACCAGCAGCGCGACCGCCGGCGCGAGCAGGGCGAAAGTGAGGAAGTCCAATGGCTCGAACGCCTTTACCTGGATGCCCGGCGGCAGCTTCAGCACCACCACTGCCGCGAACGCGCACAGGGCCAGGCCGGCTTCGAAGGAGTACAGCTGGTGCCATTGGCCGGTATCGACCAGGCCTGGTGAAACGATCCAGGCGATCGGCACCGCCAGCTGCGACAGGCCGACACCGACCACCAGCAGATTGCCGGTGAATCGGCGCGGCAGCGCCTGCAGCATGTACAGCGTGCCCAGCGTCGAACAGGCCGCACCCGCGAAGCCGCTGGCGGCTCGGGTCAGCATCGTGGTCTCGAAGCTGCCGACGAACAGGTGCAGCACCGCCAGCGCCGCATACAGGCCCAGGCCAATCTCGGCGAACAGGCGGATGCCGTACTGCTGGCGGAACTTGAAGGCCAGCAGGTTGGCGGTGACATTCACCATCGCATACGCGGCCACCAGCCAGCTGCCCTGGGTCGGAGCGAGCGCCAGCTGGCCCTGCAGGAACGGCAGGTTGGCGGTGACCAGCGCATTGCCGAGGCCGCCGGTGATCGCCACCAGCAACGATACCAGCGCATAGGCCGCGCGCCGGTACGGCGGGTGCCAGGGCATCGACGCCGAGCCGGGCATGGTCGGCTTCTCATGCTCCTCCCAATCCGGAACCGGCTTCAGATACGGCTGGACCATCAACGGGCCTCGCTGGCAGCTCCCTGGAGACCCCCACGCAGCAGCTGCAGGGCACGCCCGGCCAACTGGGCGCGCTCGTCGCGGGTCTTGCCGCGCAGGGCCGCACCCAGCATGCCCGAGATCAGTGAAATATCCGTCTTTTCCAGGTCGTCACGGCACAGCCCGGCGGCCTTGGCGCGCGCGATCGGTTCCTCCAGCAGGTCGCGCACGGTCTCGCGCGCGGCGCGCATGGACGGCACGTCCGAATCAACCGCACGCCAGTAATCGGCCAGTGCCGGCGAATCGATGATGCGCTGGGCCATGCCCTCGAACACCTCGAACAGGGCGTCATCGCGGTCACCGAGCTGTTCGACCTGGCGCCGGATGCGGTCGACCGTGCGCTGCAGCAGCGCCTGGATCAGCGCGGTGCGGTCGGGGAAGTTGCGGTACAGGGTGGCGCGGCCCACCTGGGCGCGTTCGACCACCAGATCCAGCGGGGCGGTGACGCCATGTTGGCCGAAGACATGATCGGCGGCGTCGAGGATGAGGGCACGGCGGGCAGCAGCATCGGCACGTTGAGCGGTCATGGAATCATTTTCGGACAAAAGTGTCCGATTGGCGAGACTTTGAGTGACGGGATTGTCCGGTTGTTGTCGTACGCACACCTTTGTGACGGATGCGTGATGGCGTGGGACGGAATGAAAACGGGGGCCCGAAGGCCCCCGTTCAATGCGGTGGTGCCAGAGCCCTTTCCTTCGGAAAGGGATCCGACCCCGCCGTGCGCGATCAGAAGAACGCGCGGATCCCGAATGCGACTCCACGGCCTGGCAGCGGCGAGTAGTCGCGCAGCAGCGAGGTATGCGGGCGCACTTCGCGGTTGGTCAGGTTGCTGCCATCCAGGAACACCTCGTAGCTGTTGCCCGCGTTGCGATCCCAGCGGTAGGCCAGGTGCGCGTCGACCAGCGTGTAGCCGTCGCTCGGGGCTTCGTTCTGGGCAACGTCCTTCTGGCGGCTGTAACGCACCGCACCGACCGAGGCGCGCCAGCCGTCCTTCGACCAGCGCAGGTCGGCACCCACGCGGGCCGGGGCGATACGCGGCAGGTAGCCGGTGTTGGCCAGCTCCACGTTGTAATTGTGGTTGTGGTCGCCGTGCGGCACGGCGATGTCGAGGTTGCGGCTGCCGCTGCCATCCAGCTTGGCCTTCACATAGTCGCCGAACAGGCGCAGGTCCCAGTCACCGGCGCCGCCCTCGAACAGGTGCACCAGCGCTTCGGCCTCGGCGCCGCGGAACACCGCGTCCTGCTGGGTCCAGGCGCGCACCGGCAGCCCCTCGGTAACGCCGGTGTCGGCCAGGTAGATGAAGTCCTTGAACTTCGTCTGGTAGACCGAGGCGGAGAAGTCCAGGCGTTCGCTGTGGGTATGGATGCCCAGTTCGACGCGCTGGCCGCGCTCGGTCTTCAGGTTGGCGTCGCCGATCTCCAGCGAGCGGGTGGCGATGTGCGCGCCGGCGGCGTACAGCTCTTCGTTGGTGGGTGCACGCTCTGAGCTGTCCACGCCGATGCGCAGGTCAACGGCATCGTTGAGCTTCCAGATACCGGCGGCAGACAGGTTGGTGGCACCGAACGTGCGGCGGCGGTAGTCACCGGTCGGGTCCAGCTTGACCTGGTCGTGGCGGCCACCCAGTTCCAGCTTGAACGGGCCGAACTGCTTTTCCTGCAGCACGAACAGGCCGATGTTCCTGGTGCCGGTATCCGGTACGAACGCTTCTTCGCCCTTGGCGCCGAAATCGCTGTTGCCGAACTGCAGGCCGAACGCGCCGTCCCAGCCGCCGATCTGCTGCTGCACGGCTTCCAGGCGCGCTTCGATACCACGGTTGGTGAAGCGCGTCGACGGCGTGCCGGCCTCCAGCTCCACGTGCTCGTAGTCGGTGTAAGCCACGCGTGCGTTGATGTTCTTCAGGAACGAGACCGGGTTGTAGATGCCGGCCTTGGTCTCGAAGCGGTTCTGCACCATGTCGATGCGCACGTCATGCTCGTCGCCGCCTTCCTCTTCATCGCCGTGGTCGTGACCGTGGTCATGGCCATGGTCATCACCATCGGCATGCACGTGCGCGCCGTTGGGAATGCCGTAGTTGGTGCGATAGGTGCTGGCCGACACACCGAAGTAACCACCGTCGCCCAGCCACGTTGCGCCGACGCCGCCGGCGCGGGTGCGGATCGAACTGTTGTCCAGGCGGCCGCGGCGCGGTTCTTCGCCCTCGGCTGCATCGTGATCATGGTCGTGATCGTGGTCATGGTGGTCTTCAAGGCTGTCGATCACCGCGTAGCCGGGAATGCGGTAGTCGTCGCCATTGCGCACCAGGCCATCCACGTGCAGCACGACATTGCCGCTGACACCATCGAGGCGGAACATGCCGCTGCGCTCATTGTTCACCGAGTTGCCGCGCAGCTCGGCGCGGCCGCTGAGCGGGCGCTCCGGCAGTTCGCGCGCGATGCGGCCATCCACCACATTGACCGCACCACCGATGGCGCCGCTGCCGAACAGCAGCGTGGCCGGACCCTTCAGCACTTCGATCTGGTCGGCCAGGAACGGCTCGATGCTGGTGGCATGGTCGGCGCTGACCGTGGAGGCGTCCATGTTGCCCATGCCATTGGACAGCACGGCAACGCGCGGGCCTTCCTGGCCGCGGATGATCGGGCGGCCGACGCCGGGGCCGAAGAAGGTGCTCTGTACGCCGGGCAGCTTGGCCACGGTATCGCCCAGGGTGCCGGCCTTCTGCTCGTCCAGGCGCTCACCGGCCAGCACGTCCACCGGGCGCGCCAGGGATTCGGCATCGCCCTGCAGCGGCGACGCGGTGACCTGTACCGAGGAGAGTTCGGTCAGGTGGCGGTCACGGTGGGAGGTGTCCTGGCCGGCTGCAAAGGCGACGGACGGCGACAGGGCGGCGAGGGCCAGGGCCAGGGAATGCGGCTTGAGCCGAGGGGTGTGGGCGGGCATGGGCAGGTCCTTTGTTACAATGTATCAATCGCAGGGCGCACGAATCCCGTCGAGGGGACAGGGGGAGGGGAAACCGTGCGGTTCGGAGAGGGATGTTATATTATTCCATAACGATTCGCCGACCCTGCTGGAAGTCATGTCCCTGTCCTCACGCCTGCGCCACCTGCTCGACCGTTTCGGTGCCACTGGTTCGATGCTGTGCGCAGTGCATTGCGCGGTGATCCCCGTGCTGCTGGCGGCGGCGCCGTCGCTGGGCCTGTCGTTCTGGCTGAGCGATGGCGTGGAACAGGCGCTGGTGGTGTTCGTGACCCTGCTCGGGCTGTTCAGCCTGGTCTGGGGCTATCGCCGCCACGGTGCGCTGCGTGCGCTCGGCTTCCTGATCCCCGGCCTGGTCGCGCTGTGGGCCGGCGTGCTGTACGACCCGCTGCACCACAATGCGGTGCCGCATGCGGTGGTGATGACCATCGGCGGCCTGCTGGTGGGCGTTGCCCACCTGGTCAACCTGCGCCTCAACCACGGCCACGTGCACGACGCAAGCTGCGCGCACTAGGCACGCCGTGATAGGATTTCCGATCGTGCGCGGGGGCGCCCAGCAAGGCGGCCCCGCCGAACCCGTGTCAGTACGGGGTAACCAGATTTCACACTTGAGGAGTTGAAGACATGGGTAAGGGTGACCGCAAGACCGCCAAGGGCAAGCGCTACAACGCCAGCTACGGCAACGCCCGTTCGCACACCGCGAGCAAGGTCGCCGTAGGCGCCGCCGCCCCGGTTGCCAAGAAGACCGTGGCCAAGGCTCCGGCGAAGAAGGCCGTGGCGAAGAAGGCCGTCGCCAAGGCCTGATCAGGCCGACCGACCGGTCCAAGGAAAACGCGGCGCCTGGCGCCGCGTTTTTTTATGCACGTTCCTGCAGGGCCGAGCCCATGTGCGGCTGGCGTAATGCAGTCGAGCATGGGCTCGCTCTACAGGGAATTCAGCGCAGGGTCTGCTTCAGCGTTTCCGGATTGCCATCGTTCGGCGCGGCCGGCACCTGCAGCAGGTGGGCCAGCAGCGGGTAGACGTCGACATTGTCGAAGCCGTCGATCACCAGGCCCTGGCGGAACGAGGGGCCGCTGGCCACGAACACTGCGCGCATGGAGGGCAGGGCGTTGTCGTAGCCGTGCGAGCCACGGTCCTGCTTCGCGCGCTTGGCGATCTTCTCGCGGTGCAGCGCATCCCAGCCTTCATCCATCGCACAGACGATGGCCGGAACCCGCGGATGCGTGCCGTAGTGCCAGCGCGCCGGCAGGTTCTCCTTCTTCCAGCACTCGTAGTGCGCATGGCGGCCGAGCAGGGCGCGTTCGGCCTCAGCCTCACGACCGGCCACTGGCGCGAAGCCCACCGACTGGCCCTGGCTGACGTTGCGCGCGATGGACGGGTCGGCCATCGATTCGGTGGCGATCACGTGGCCGTCGGCGACGCTGGCCATGCCGTGGTCGGACACCACGATCACATTGGTGGTGGCGGCCAGGCCGCGCTGCTGCAGGCCGTCGAGCACCTGCCCGACGATCAGGTCGGCGCGTGCGATGGCGTCGGCGTACTGCTTCGACCCGGGGCCGTAGTTGTGCCCGGCCTTGTCCACGTGCTCCATGTACAGCGTGGTCAGTCGCGGGGCATCGGCGTCGGTCTGTGCCAGCCAGTCGAGCACGATACCGGCACGCTGCTCCAGCGGTTCCTTGCCGTCGTAGATCCGCCACTGGCTGGGGCGCACACCACGGATTTCCGATTCACTGCCCGGCCACGACGTCGTGGCGGTGCGCACGCCGGCGTTCTCGGCGCCGACCCAGATCGGTTCACCGCCCCACCAGGCACTGGTGGTGACGGCCTCGCGGTTGCTCAGCTCGAAACGGCCCAGCGCTTCATCGTCCATGCTGTTGTTGACGATGCCATGGTGGTCCGGGCGCAGGCCGGTGACGATGGTGTAGTGGTTGGGAAACGTCAGGGAAGGATAGGACGGTGTCATCCAGCGGGCGCGCACGCCGCCGTCGATCATCCGCTGCAGGTTCGGGGTCAGCCCGCGGTCCAGCGCATCGGCGCGCAGGCCGTCGATGGAGATCAGCAGCAGCTTCGGCGGTGCGGCCGATGCGACGGACGTGGGAACGGAGGCGGTAGGGGCAGGCGCAGTGGTGCAGGCAGCCAATGGCAGCAGCAGCGCCAGCGAACAGGTCAGGCGTACGGAAGTCATCCGTGCATGATAAGCCGGTGCAATTACCGGCCCAAGACACGGCGCGCCAGGATCGCCCGGGGTCAGATCCCTTTTCCACGGGAAAAGGGATCTGACCCCGATGTTCAGGCGAACAGCGGGGCCTGGCGTTGTTCCAGCCGCAGCAGCGCCGCCTTGGTTTCCAGGCCGCCACCGAAGCCGGTCAGCGCGCCGTTGCTGCCGATCACGCGGTGGCAGGGCAGGATGATCGGCAACGGGTTGCGCCCGTTGGCCGCGCCCACCGCGCGGGTCGCGCTGGGCTGTCCCAGGTGTTGCGCCAGTTGCAGGTAGCTCCAGGTCTGGCCGAACGGAATCAGCGCCAGCGCCTGCCACACGCGCAGCTGGAACGGCGTACCACGCGGCGCCAGCACAAGGTCGAAGCTGTTGCGCTCGCCGTGCAGGAACTGCAGCAGCTGCTCGCGTGCTTCCGGCAAGGCATCCGGTGCGTAAAGCCAGTCATCACGCCCGCGCGCGGGGTGGCGGTTCTCCGGGAACAGCACGTGTGACAGGCCACGCTCGTCGCCGGCGATGGTCAACACGCCGATCGGGCTGTCGAAACGATCGAACAACAGTGTCATGTCGGTTCTCCAACGAATGTGCCGGACAGGTGCCACAGGTGCAGCACGGCGTAGGCGCGCCAGGGACGCCACGGTTGCGAGCGCGCTTCGGTTGCGCGTTCGCTCAGGCGCTGGCCCTGCGCGTGGCCGAGGACCTGCTGCAGTACAAGATCGCCGGCCGGGAAGGCATCGGGCTGGCCGAGGCCACGCAAAGCGATGTACTGCGCGGTCCATGGGCCGATGCCGGGCAGTGCCACGCAGCGGGCAACAAACTCTTCCAGCGCCTGGCCGGGCCCGAAGTCGAGCTGGCCGCTGGCGCAGGCGGTGGCCAGTGCACGCACGGTCGCGGCGCGGCTGCGCGGCAGGCCGATTGATTCCAGAGGCGCCTCGGCCAATACCTCGGGTGCCGGGAACTGGCGATCAAAGTCGGACGACATGCCCGGCAGGTGCGCGCCATAGGCATCGACCAGCCGCCGCGCGAAGGTGGTGGCGGCGGCAACAGTAACCTGCTGGCCGAGCACGGCGCGCACGCCCACTTCGAAGCCATCCCAGCCGCCGGGCACGCGCAGCCCCGGGCGCTCGGCGATGCCGCGCGCCAGCAAGGGTTCCTCACCCAATGCGGCGTGCACCTGCTGCAGGTCGGCATCCAGATCAAACACGCGACGCACGCGGCGCACGATGTCCGGGATCAGGCGCGGATCCACCGCACCCAGCTGCAGGCGCAGCTCCGGGCGCTTCGGGTCGGCAGTGACGCGCAGCAGGGTGGGGCGCTCCGGCGTGCCCAGCACGCGCTGGTAGCTGTCCTCGCCAATCAGTTCGATGCCGGGCAGGCTGCGCTTGCGCAGGAACGCCAGCATGCGCGGGAAGTCCAGCGGTGGACGGTAGCCCAGGCGCAGCACCAGGCCGCCATCGTCGGCGGCCAGCGGTTGATGCTGGCGGCGCAGTGCGGTGGGGGCCATGCCGCAGCCCTGCAGGAATGCGGTATTGAAGCGGCGCAGGCTGTTGTATCCGGCGGCCAGTGCGACGTCGGTCACCGCCAGCGTGGTCTCGGTCAGCAGTTGCTTGGCCAGCAGCAGGCGATGGGTGGCGTGGATCTGCCCGGGCGTCGCGCCCAGGCGTTCGACGAACAGGCGCTGCAGCTGGCGCGCGCTGAGGCCGAGCTTCGTAGCAAGATCGGCCACCGGCTGCTCCTGCAGGAAGCCGCCGTGGATCAGGGCCAGGGCGCGCTGTACGGTCTGCCCGGCCAGTGCCTGCTGGGCCTGTGGTGCCAGCTCCGGGCGGCAGCGCAGGCACGGGCGATAGCCGGCGGCGGCGGCAGCAGCGGCGGTCGGGTAGTAGGTGATGTTGCGCGGCTTCGGGGGCGGTGCGGGGCAGACCGGGCGGCAATAGATGCCGGTGCTGCGCACGGCGGTGAAGAACACGCCGTCGAAACGTGCGTCGCGGGCCAGGCGGGCGCGATCGCAGGCGGCGGTGTCGAGGGCGAGGGCGGTGTCCATGGCGGCAGTCTAGGCGGGTGCGGGCGGGGATACTCGCCACATTCGGACATGGATGCTGAAGGGGGTCACGCCGGGCTGCGCCCGGACCCGCGGTAGTGCCGGCCGCTGGCCGGCAACAGCAACAGCAGAAGCGGGATTCCTGTGGGATGGCGTGGTGGGTCCGGTGGCAGGGGACGCCGTGAACCCCCAGACCGGCCCAGCCGCTGGCGGCTGTGCGTTCGGGCGCTTGCGAAGCAGTGCTTCGCAAGCAAAGCGCCCTCACCCCTGGGGACTTGGTCGCGGCATCCATGCCGCTCGCACCCCTGCCACCGGACCCGCCACGCCTTCGACAGGTTCCTGAGGCCGTTGGTAGGTGTCTACCTTGGTCGACACGCTTTCCCAAGGGTCAGAAGGGGTTCAGTGCCACGCGCTGAATGCGCGGCCTGGACGGGTAGACTGTGGCTCTTGGTCCCATGAATCCCGGTTGCCCGATGTCCGCCAAATTCCGCTGGTTGCCCCTGTTGTGCCTGGCCCTGGCGGGCTGCAGTCAGCTGGAGAATCCGGGCAACGTGACCGCTGCCGACAAGGCAGCGCGGGCGCCGGCCAGTGATGGCGAGAACATGGTTTCGATCAATGCCGCCGACGCGCCACCGGCACCGGCACCACCGCGCAGCCAGGCGGGTCGGCCGTGGCCGCAGGCGCAGCTGGAAAATGGGCGTGCGTGGGTCAGTTGCAGCACGGAATATGCGGGCGATGCCGGCGACGGTGCCGAACTGGAAGGGCTGCAGCGCGAGCAGATCACCCAGGCCCTGGCGCCGTGTGCCGAGCGTGGGCTGATGCGCGTACGTTACGCCGGCAAGATCAATCCGGGCTTCGCCGAAATGATGTGGCGGTTGGCGGTGGTCGCTGACGAACTGAAGATCCACAAGCGCATCCTCGACCTGGACTCCAGTGGTGGCCAGGTGGAGTCGGCGATCGTGGCCGGTGACAGCATCGGTGAATCGGGCTGGACCATCTGGGTGCGCGAAGGCTCCATCTGCCACAGCGCCTGCGTGTTCGTGCTGGCTGCCGGTGACAACCGCCTGCTGTCGGGCAAGGTCGGCATCCACCGCATGATGCGGATCAGCTCCAAGGCCACCTCGCGCGCCGAGCTCAACCGCGAGCTGCACGAAGTCTACGACAACGTGAAGGATTACCTGCAGCGCAATGGCGTGGCGGTGGGCGTGGCCGATCTGATGATGACCGTGCCCAATCGCAGCCTGCGCCTGCTGACGCCGGATGAGCTGCGCCAGTACGGCCTGGATGGCACCAACGCGGTGCAGGACGATCTGGAACGGATCAAGCAGATGCGCGCCTGCGGCGATGACTTCGTGCAGCGCAAGGACGCGTTCCTGATCGCCTTCGACCAGCAGTGCAAGCGCGACGGCGCCGACATGGAATCGATCAACAGCTGCGGCCAGGCCCTGAAGCAGCGCTTCGGTTTCCCGGATGCGGTATGCCCGGACGAAAGCCCGCTGTCGGAGATCGATGTGGCGACGCTGCCACCGGCACCGTCGGAGCCGCCGCCGGTGGCCGAGCAGCCGCCAGCGAACACCGCCGCGCCCGCCGCGCAAGCTGATGCGGCAGCGGTGGAGGGCAACGCTCCGGCACGCTGACGGCGTAGTCACCGCGCTGGCGTAGACTGCGGTTCTCTCCAGAAAACCGGCGGTGTCCATGAAGCGCGTGCTCCTGCTGCTGTCCCTGCTGCCCCTGACCGTGTTGGCGCAGGCCCCTGCGCCGGCCACGCCTGCGCCGGCCCCGGCACGCCCGGCACCAGCCTCGCCGGCAGCTGCGAAGCCCGCTACCGCCGGTTCCCCTGCGTTGACCGCTGCTCAACAGGCGCAGGTGCAGAAACAGGACGCGGAAATGGGCGCCGCCGCAGTGAAGGCAGCGCAACTGGTCGACGCCAACCGCGCCGGCGAATTGTGGGATGGCGCTTCGGCCGTCGCGCGCCGTGCGGTGCCGAAAGCCGCTTTCGTCAGCCAGTTGGCCGCCGAGCGTACGCGCCTGGGTGCGCTGGCCGGGCGTGGCCAGCCGACCATCACCCGGGTCAAGTACAGCGCCGGTGCAGCAGTGCCGGAAGGGCTGTACATCAACGTCAGCTTCCCGACCCGTTTCGCCAACAGCGCACAGCCGGTGCGCGAGCTGGTCTCGTTCCGTTTCGACGAGGACCAGGTGTGGCGCCTGGCCGGTTACAGCCTGCGCGCGTCGGCACCCTGAGGAGGTGAATGATGGCAACTGAACTGACGATGCTGGCCTGGTCGGTACTGCTGGGCTTCGTGTACATCTTCGCCACCTCCACGGTGGTCACCCGCGAGCGCGGGATGAAGTGGAATGCTTCGGCACGCGATGGCGATGCAAAGCCGCTCAGCCCGCTGGCCGGTCGCCTGCAGCGTGCGCAGGCCAACTTCCTGGAAACCTTCCCGTTCTTCGCCGCCGCCGCCATCGCAGTGGTCGTGGCCGGGCGCGGCAACGACACCACGGCGCTGGCCGCGCAGGCCTACTTCTGGGCGCGCGTGGTCTATCTGCCGCTGTATGCCGCGGGCGTGCCCTACGTGCGCAGCCTGGTGTGGCTGGTGTCGCTGTTGTCGATCCTGGCGCTGGTGTTCGCACTTCTGTAAGTCGGCCTGATCCAGATCAAGGCCGCTCAGGCGCGCGGCGCTATGCTGGCGCGGACTGGATCAACGGCAGGAGGCGCGCATGCGCAGGATGGACGTGGTGGTGGTCGGCGCCGGACCGGCGGGCCTGTGCTTCGCGCGCGCGCTGGCCGGCAGCGGGCTGCAGGTCGGGCTGGTCGAAGTGCAGCCGCGCCAGGCG
Organism: Stenotrophomonas sp. YJH_SMC_73; assembly: GCF_059370155.1. Classification (NCBI taxonomy): domain Bacteria; kingdom Pseudomonadati; phylum Pseudomonadota; class Gammaproteobacteria; order Lysobacterales; family Lysobacteraceae; genus Stenotrophomonas; species Stenotrophomonas sp. YJH_SMC_73. The sequence continues at coordinate 58,122 of NZ_JCAFTJ010000004.1, forward strand.
CTGGCCGAGGCCGCCTTTGATGGCCGTGAGATCGCGTTGACCCATGCCTCGCGGCAGAGCATGGAGCAGCTGGGGCTGTGGCAGCGCCTGCCGCACGCTGAAATTGCTGATCTGCGCGATGCCAGGGTGATGAACGGCGGCTCGCCGTTCGCGCTGACCTTCGCCAGCAGCCAGGTCGACGGCCAGCCGCTGGGCTGGCTGGTACCCAACCATCTGATCCGTCGCGCCGCGTGGGATGCCGTGCAGGGCCAGGACGGCCTGGAGCTGTTCGACGGGCGCAAGGTGCTGGGCGTGCAGGCCGATGCGCAGGGCCACGTGGTCAAACTCGATGACGGCAGCCAACTGCATGCGCGGCTGCTGGTGGCCGCTGACAGCCGCTTCTCCGCCACCCGCCGCATGCTCGGCATCGGTGCGCAGATGCGCGACTTCGGCAAGTCGATGCTGGTGTGCCGCATGCAGGTCGAGCGCGACCATCACCACACCGCCTGGGAGTGGTTCGGCTACGGCCGCACGATGGCGCTGCTGCCGCTCAACGAGGGCCTGGCATCGGCGGTGATCACGCTGCCGCCGCGGCAGATCGAGGCGCTGCTGGCGATGGACGAGGTAGCCTTCGGTGAGGCCATCAGTGCCTGCTTCGAACACCGCCTGGGCCGGATGCAGCCGGTGGCCACGCCGCAGGCGTATCCGCTGGTGGGTGTGTACGCGGATCGCTTCGTCGGCGAGCGTTCTGCGCTGATCGGTGATGCCGCGGTGGGCATGCATCCGGTCACCGCGCATGGCTTCAACCTGGGCCTGGCCAGCGCACAGCGGTTGGCGCAGGGCATCGTCGCGCAGCAGCGCCGTGGTGCCGACATTGCCGCCGCCGGCATGCTGGCCAGCTACCAGCGTGGTCATCGGCTGGCGTCGCGGCCGCTGTACGAGGCCACCAATGCGATCGCCAGCCTGTACACCGACGACCGTCGCCCGGCGCGCCTGCTGCGTGCGGCCGGCCTGCGCCTGGCGCAGGGCGTGGCACCGTTCAGGCAGCTGATTGCCTCGCACCTGACCCAGCGCGTGGCCTGAACAGCTTCAGATCAGCCTGCAGCCAGCACCCGGATCTGGCTGTCGGCGAATTCGACCACCTGGCCTGCGCGGATCTTGCAGGCCTTGCGCAGTTCCACTTCGCCGTCGACCCGTACCTGGCCCTCGCTGATGACCATCTTGGCCTCGCCGCCACTGGTGACCAGATCGGCCAGCTTGAGCAGCTGCTTGAGTTCGACGTAGTCACCGTCGAGGTCGAATTCGAGAATCTGCATGGAGCGGGGTTCCTGGGAAGAGGGCGCAGGCCAGCGGCCGGGCCGGGAAGAGGGCGCGTATTGTGCGCCAGCACGGGCCCGACGGCATCTGTGAGGAAAGCTGTATGCCTCGTTCAGCATCAATGCGGTATCATTCCGCTCTGAGCGAGTGAAATCTCCTCCGACCGAGCAGCGCCAGGGCACGCGATAAGAAGGGCGCCCAAAGCGCGGACCATCACCTTTTTTATCGCACTGCCAGGAAGACGGCAGTGCCTTCGGAGTTCCCCATGTCCCAAGATTCCCAAGCGCCGCTGCAGTTTGCGCAGCTCGGCCTGTCCGAGCCCGTGATGCAGGCCGTCACCGCCATCGGCTACGAAACCCCGTCGCCGATCCAGGCCGCCACCATCCCGGCGATGCTGGAAGGCCGCGACGTGCTGGGCCAGGCCCAGACCGGTACCGGCAAGACCGCTGCCTTTGCACTGCCGGTACTGTCCAACATCGACCTGCAGCAGATCAAGCCCCAGGCCCTGATCCTGGCGCCGACCCGCGAGCTGGCCATCCAGGTTGCCGAGGCGTTCCAGTCCTATTCGTCGAAGATCCCCGGCTTCCGCGTGCTGCCGGTGTACGGCGGCCAGCCCTACGGCCAGCAGCTGTCGGCCCTGCGCCGCGGCGTGCATATCGTGGTCGGTACCCCCGGCCGCGTAATCGATCACCTGGACCGCAGCACCCTGGACCTGTCCGAGCTGAAGACGCTGGTGCTGGACGAAGCCGATGAAATGCTGCGCATGGGCTTCATCGACGACGTCGAAGCGGTGCTGAAGAAGCTGCCGGAGCAGCGCCAGGTGGCCCTGTTCTCGGCCACCATGCCGCCGCAGATCCGCCGCATCGCGCAGACCTACCTGCAGGACCCGGTGGAAGTGACCATCGCGGCCAAGACCACTACGTCGGCCAACATCCGCCAGCGTTACTGGTGGGTGAGCGGCATGCACAAGCTGGACGCGCTGACCCGCATCCTGGAAGTCGAGCCGTTCGACGCGATGATCATCTTCGCGCGGACCAAGGCCGGCACCGAAGAACTGGCCAGCAAGCTGCAGGCGCGTGGCCTGGCCGCTGCCGCCATCAACGGTGACATGCAGCAGGCCCAGCGTGAGCGGACCATCGCCATGCTGAAGGAAGGCAAGCTGGACATCCTGGTCGCCACCGACGTGGCCGCGCGCGGCCTGGACGTGGAGCGCATCAGCCACGTGCTGAACTACGACATCCCGTACGACACCGAAAGCTACGTGCACCGCATCGGCCGTACCGGTCGTGCCGGCCGCAGCGGCGAGGCGATCCTGTTCGCCACCCCGCGCGAGAAGGGCATGCTGCGCCAGATCGAGCGCGCCACCCGCCAGCCGATCGAAGAGATGCAGCTGCCGAGCGTGGAAGCGGTCAACGACACCCGCATCAACAAGTTTACCTCGCGCATCAGCGAAACCCTCGGCGCCGGTGGCCTGGACTTCTACCGCCAGCTGCTGGAGCGCTTCGAGAACGAGCAGAACGTGCCGGCCATCGAGATCGCTGCCGCGCTGGCCAAGCTGCTGCAGGGCGATACCCCGTTCCTGCTGCAGCCGCCGGTGCGTGCCCCGCGCGAAGAGCGCGCACCGCGCGAGCGCTTCGACCGTGGTGACCGCCCGGAACGTGGTGATCGCTTCGACCGCAACGAACGGGGTCCGCGCTTCGAGCGTGGCCCGCGCCGTGACGACGCCGAAGGTGGTTTTGAACAGCGTCCGCGCCGTGAGGTTCCGCCGCGTGGTGCACCGGAGCAGGGCATGGAGACCTACCGTATTTCGGTCGGTCACCAGCATGGCGTGAAGCCGGCCAACATCGTCGGCGCCATTGCCAACGAAGCCGGCCTGGAAAGCCGCTTCATCGGCCGCATCGACATCCACGACGACTTCTCGCTGCTGGACCTGCCGGCACAGATGCCGCCGGACGTGCTGTCGCACCTGCAGAAGGTCTGGGTGTCCGGCCAGCAGCTGCAGATGCGTGCGCTGGCTCCGGGTGAAGACACCAACCCGGCCCCGCGCCCGTTCAAGCCGCGCTTCGACAAGCGTGGCCCGGGCGGTCCGGGTGGCCCGCGTCGTGGCGGCCCGGGCGGCCATGGCGGCGACCGCGGCGGTGACCGCGACAGTCGCCCGCCGCGTCGTGACGGCTTCAAGCCGCGCGGCCCGCGCAGCTTCTAAGCCGCACCCGCAGCCGTCCAGACCACCGCCAGCCCCCGGGCTGGCGGACAGAAAAAGGGGACGGAGGGGATTAAGTCGTATCTGGCTGGCCATGTGCGTGTGCCAAGAACGACTTAATCCCCTCCGTCCCCTTTTTCGCATGGCCCACACATTGCCGGTCCTAGGCTGGGCCGGTTCCTAAGGAGGTTGTCACCGCAGCACATTCAGGGGGATCCGGGATGGGTAGGAGTGGCACGGACCAACACAGCCGGCGGGTGCCGATGACCCGGGGGCTGGGACTGCGATTTGCGCTGTTGACCGGCATGGCGATCGGACTGGTCGCACTGTCCGCCCTGATCCAGGAACTGCAGGCGGCCTCTACTGCCTGGATCGCCGGCCAGGGCTACTGGTCGCGTGGCCAGCAGGATGCCACCGCCGCACTCAGTCGCTACCTGGCGCGTGGCGATGCCGAGGACCTGGACGACGCACGCCAGGCCCTGCAGGTGCCGTTGGGCGATCTGCAGGCGCGACTGGCGCTGGAACAGGCCGAACCGGACGAGGAGAAGGCCAGGCAGGGCTTCCTGCAGGGCGGCAATGCGCGTGCCGACATCCCACGCTTGGTGTTCTCGTTCCGCTACGCGCGCGACATCGGTGCATTCCGCGAAGCGAGCGCGTTGTGGCGGCAGACCGATGGCGACCTGATGGCGCTGCAGCGACTGATCGATGAACTGCAGCTGCGGCACGACGGCAACCTGGTGCCCGTTGCCGCACGCGACCACTACCTGCAGCAGCTGCGTGACCTGGACCAGCGGATGAAGGTGCAGAGCCAGGCGTTCTCGCAGGCACTGCTGCGGATGGCGACGCTGGTGAGGCTGGCCACGTTGATGGTGGCGGGCCTGTCGGTGCTGGCGATCAGCCTGATGGCGGTCGCCCTGGCGCGCCGCGTCGGCAAGGACCTGACCGAACACGAGAGCCGTTTCCGCGCGGCGTTCTACCAGGCCAACGTCGGCATGCTCAAGCTCGATGCCGAAGGCAAGGTGATCGAGGCCAACCAGGCGATGGCCGATATCCTCGACCATCGTCGTGACATGCTGCTGCAGCTGTCGCTGGGCGACCTGCTGATGGACGGCGAGCTGGTCATCGATGGGGTGGGCCGCATCGATTGGGACCGCCAGCTGCGCCCGAGCGAACTGCGCTTCCGCCGTCGCGATGGCAGCCTTGTCTGGGGCCGCTGGAGCGGCACCGGCGTGCGCAGCACCGGCGGTGGCCTGTCGGTGTTCGCCATCATCGAAGACGTCAGCCAGAACCATGCACTGGCGCGCGAGATCGAGCACCACGCCAGCCACGACCCGCTGACCGGCCTGATCAATCGCCGCGAGATCGAACGGCTGCTGGAACGCGCGCTGCTGCAGGTGCGCAGCGAAGGTGGCACGCACGCGCTGTGCTACATCAACCTGGACCATTTCAAGCTGGTCAACGACAGCTTCGGTCACGCCGCCGGCGACCAGATGCTGCGCAGCTTCGCCGACTACCTGGTGGCGGCGGTGCGCGATGGCGACTGGGTGGGCCGGCTGGGCGCGGACGAGTTCGCCGTGTTCCTGGCCCATGCCGGGCAGGACGAGGCCAAGCGCGTGCTGCAGCGGGTAATCCGCAACCTGGGGCAGGCGACGTTCCCGGTCAGCGAAGGCAGCCCGCAGCTGAGCTGCAGCATCGGCGTGGTCGAGGTCAGCGCCGATGCGCCGGATGTGAACTGGCTGATGAGCGCCGCCGACAGCGCGTGCTATGCGGCCAAGCAGGCCGGCCGCAACCGCGTGCACTGCTTCAACGAGAACCGCATGGCGCTGGAGGAACGGCGCCAGGAAGCCGAGCGGCTGCAGGGCGTCAGCCTGGCCATGGCCGAAAACCGCATGGTGTTGTATGCGCAGCGCATCGCCCGCGTCGGCGATCCCTCCTACCTGCACTACGAGGTACTGGTGCGCATGCGTGGCAGCGATGGCAGCCTGCACCTGCCGGGCCAGTTCATGCCGGCGGTGGAGCGCTATGGCATGGCCGTGGCGCTGGACCGGCACGTGCTTGGCCTGCTGTTCCGGCACCTGCAGGTGTGCCCGGCACACGTGCGGCAGCTGGGCCTGTGCAATGTCAACGTTTCGGCGCAGTCGATCGCCGAGCCCGGCTTCCTCGCCTTCGTCTGCGACCTGCTGGAGCGCAACCGCGCGCTGGCCTCCAAGCTGTGCTTCGAGATCACCGAGACCGCTGCGATCAGCAACCTCAGCCAGGCGCGTGCCTTCATCGATGCAGTGAAGGCGCGTGGCTGCCGGATGGCGTTGGACGATTTCGGTTCCGGGCTGTCCTCGTTCGGCTACCTGCGCCAGCTGCCGGCCGACATCCTGAAAATCGACGGGGCCTTCGTGCGCGACATGGATACCGATCCGGTCAGTCATGCCACCGTGCGCGCGATCAGTGAACTGGGGCGCGAGCTGCAGATGGAGGTGGTGGCCGAATGGGTGGAGACTGCCGACGTCGCCGCCGCGCTGACCCGGCTTGGGGTGCAGGGCCTGCAGGGTTATGCGGTCGAGCGGCCGCAACCGCTGGAGCGGATGACCCTGGCCGACCTGCGGCCGGTGCGCCTGGTGGCGGTGAAAGGTCCGCCCGCCGCTGGCTGAACGCCCGTCGGCGACTTTGGTCTACACGTGGGCTGCAGCCGCGGCTGCGATAATGCCCGGCAGGGGCGACGCGCAGTGGGCGCGGGCGTAAGCAGGAACAGGACGTGGCGTGGGCGGCAGGCAGGGGCAGTACGGAACGGGAGCGGTGCTGGTCGTGCTGCTGGTGTGGTTGGCAATGCCGTGGCCGCTGTCGGCGGCCGTAGCCGAAGCCGGGCGTGACTACCTGCTGGTCGGTGCGGCGACCGATGAACCCACCCCGCATCGCGCATGCACGCCGGAGATGCTGGCGGGGCCACGGCAACACGTGCAGGTGTCCGCGCCAGCGGGCGGCTGGTCGGGCCAGCCGCAGGCACTGGACGTGTTCAATGTGTTCGCGGGCGAAGTCCGCGTGCAGCATGGGGATCGCGAAATCTGCGGCAACATGCACGATGCCCGTACCCGTGATTCCCGGTTCCGCGCAGGCATCGGCCTGGTCGCGGTGCCGCCGGCGGGCAGCCATGAACCGTTCCTGGTGTCATGGCAGACGCCGCTGAAGGCGCGCTGGGTACCGACCCTGCGGCTGGGCGCGCCCAGTCCCGTGCAGCAGAACGATACTGCCCGCCTGCTGGTGCGCGCGGCCTGCATTGCCGTGGCAATCGCACTGGCGTTGTCGGCCCTGATGGCCTTCCTTACCACCCGCGACCGCAGTTTCCTGGTCTACATCGCCGGTACCACCGTGCTGGTGCTGTGGCAGGCCATTCTCGGAGGGCTGAGCGGCTACCCCGAGCCATGGCTGCCGGTGGGTGAGCGCAGCGCGTGGTGGCTGCTGTCGTTGACCGCTGCATCCCAGGCGCTGGTGCTGCCCGCGTTGTGGCGACTGAACGGCGGCGACCGCCTGCTGCCGCGATCGCGCCCGATGCAGCTGCTGGCGCTGTGGGGATTGCTGGCGCTGGCCGCGTGGGTGCCCTGGCTGCAGCGGGACAGCCTGGCCTGGGTGGCGCAGGGCCTGCAGGTGTCCTACCTGCTGGGCTGCGGCCTGGCATTGATGGCCGGGGTGTGGGCATGGCTGCGCGGCGACCGCTGGGCGCAGGCGGGGTTGGCGGCGCTGGCACCGATGCTGGTGTTGATCCTGGCCGACGCCTGCCGCGCTGCGTGGTTGCTGGAGTACCGCGTGGAGGCACTGCAACTGTCGGTGACTTGGCTGCTGATGATGGCTGCCTATGCGCTGAACCAGCGGCTGGGCCGCCTGCGCCAGCAGCGCGATGAACTTCGCCAGCTGGCCGAGACCGATGGCCTGACCGGGCTGCCCAACCGCCGTGCCGGGCTGCAGCAGCTGGCACGGCACCTGGAACGGGTCGATCGCGAGCGCGGCCCGCTGGTGATCGGTTTCCTCGATATCGACCTGTTCAAGGACATCAATGACCGCCATGGCCACGCCGTGGGTGACCAGGTACTGGTGGCGGTGGCACGTGCATTGCGTGCCGCGGTCCGCAGCCAGGACCAGGTGGTGCGGATGGGTGGCGAAGAGTTCCTGCTGCTGATGCCGGGCATGCCGCGCGAGGCGGCATCGGCGCGTCTGGATCGCCTGCGCCAGCACCTCACCGAGGCGGCCCGGGCGCTGCAGGTGCCCGGTCTGGAGGTCACCGCCAGCATCGGCCTGGCGCAGTGGCGGCCGGGCGAGGACGATCTCGCCGCGCTGCTGCGCCGGGCCGACCACGCCATGTACGTGGCCAAGCGTGCCGGCCGCAACCGGGTATTCGACGGCGAAGAACTCGATCCGCCGCCCCCGGCATGAAGCGCAGCGGGCGGGGATGCCGGATAATAGGGCGATGACCACCCGACTCAACAAACATATCGCCGACACCGGCTTCTGCTCCCGCCGCGAGGCCGATCGCCTGATAGCCGCCCGCCGGGTCACCGTCAACGGCCATCCGGCCGGCACCGGCGCGGTGGTGGGCGAGGAAGACCAGGTGCTGGTCGACGGCCAGCCGCTGCGCGCGCGCGTGGCCCGCAAGCCCGGTGCCCGCCGCCATGTCTACATCGCGCTGAACAAGCCGGTCGGCGTCACCTGCACGACCGAGACCTCGGTCAAGGGCAACATCGTCGACTTCGTCGGCCATGAACAGCGCATCTTCCCGATCGGCCGCCTGGACAAGGAGTCCGAAGGCCTGATCCTGATGACCAGCAACGGCGACATCGTCAACCAGATCCTGCGCGCCGAGAATGGCCACCAGAAGGAGTACCTGGTGGCGGTGAACAAGCCGGTCACCGACGAGTTCCTGCGTGGCATGGCCCGTGGCGTTCGCATCCACGACCAGATGACGCTGCCGTGCAAGACCTCGCGCATCGCCAAGTTCGGTTTCCGCATCACCCTGCAGCAGGGCCTGAACCGACAGATCCGCCTGATGGCGGCCGAGTTCGGCTATCGGGTGACCCAGTTGCGTCGCGTGCGCATCGACAACATCAAGATCGGTGCGCTGAAGCCGGGCCAGTGGCGCAACCTGACCGAGCAGGAGCTGCAGGGCCTGCTGCCGAGGCAGCTGGACTGGTAAACGGCTTCTGTAGAGCCGAGCCCGTGCTCGGCTGCTCTTTTGTCCGGGTGCAGCCGAGCATGGGCTCGGCTCTACATCAGCTAGACTTCGCGGTGACCTGCCGGAACGTGACGCTGCATGATCAAGCCCGACAAGCCTGCCAATGAAGCCCTTCGGCTTGAGGCGCTGTACCGCTACCGTATCCTCGATTCGGAGCGTGAAAAATCCTTCGACGACCTGGTGGTGATCGCCAAGGCGGTCTGCGGCACCTCGATGGCGGCGGTGACCCTGATCGACGTCGAGCGGCAATGGTTCAAGTCGATCCAGGGCATCGATGCGGCAGAAAACCTGCGCAGCGAATCGATGTGCGGCCACGCGATCCTGCAACCGCAGCAGGTCATGGTGGTCGAGGACGCGCTGCAGGACATCCGCTTCCACGACAATCCGGTGGTGGTGGGCGATCCGCACATCCGCTTCTATGCGGGCGCGCCGCTGATCAGCTCCGATGGCCTGCCGCTGGGCACGCTGTGCGTATTCGATGCGCAGCCACAGCACCTGGCCAGCGACAAGGCTGAAGCGCTGGCGGCGCTGTCGCGGCAGGTGATGCTGGTGATGGAACTGCGCCGCTTCGCGCTCGACATCCAGAAACACATGCTGGAGCGCGATGACTACGAGCGACTGCTGTCTGAGTACCAGGACGTGCTGCTCGCGCAGAATGCCGACCTGGCCGAGCAGAGCCGCACCGACGCGTTGACCGGCCTGCCGAACCGCCGTGCGATGGCGGCAGCGCTGGAAGAGGCGGTGGCGGTGAACGGAGACCAACCCGGGGTGGCCTGCGTCGCGCTGCTGGACATCGACCATTTCAAGCACATCAATGATTTCCAGGGCCACGCCACCGGTGACCGCGTGCTGGCCGAACTGGGCGTGCTGCTGCGTTCGCATTTCGCCGGTCGCGGCATGGCCGCGCGCTATGGCGGCGAGGAATTCGTGGCGGTGATGCCGGCTACCGACCTGCGCACCGCCGAACTGCAGTGCGAATTCCTGCGCCTGGCCGTGGCTGATCTGCCGCTGGGATTCCCGGTCACAATCAGTATTGGAGTGGCCCAGCACCAGCCCGGTGAAAGCGTGGATGACACGCTGGCACGTGCCGACAAGGCGCTATACCGGGCCAAGGGCAATGGCCGCAACCGGGTGGAAGTGGCCGGCTGAAGCATCTGCCACCCGCGCGGTAAACGGATGCCGCTCCAGTAGATCAACGCGACGCGTGGATGCTGTCACCGATTCACATCGCGTCGCAGCTCCTGCGATCAGAACCGGGCAGCATGATCCGCTGGTTCCCCGGACGCCGACCATGCTGCAGACCCTGGCCATCGCCCACTATCGTTCGCTGCACGGGCTCGTACTGCCGTTGCAGCAGTTGAATGTGGTGACCGGTGACAACGGCAGTGGCAAGTCCAGCCTGTACCGTGCCCTGCGCCTGCTGGCAGAGACCGCGCAGGGCGGCGTCGCGGCGGTGCTGGCCCGCGAAGGCGGGCTGGGCTCGGCGCTGTGGGCGGGTCCGGAAAAGATGGACCGTCGGGTTGCTGCCGGCGAAATCCCCCTGCAGGGCGGCCCACGCCAGGAATCGGTGGGATTGAAGCTGGGCTTCGCCACTGACGAATTCGGCTACGCCATCGATCTGGGCTACCCGCCGCCCAGTCGATCGGCCTTCGCACTGGACCCGCAGATCAAGGCCGAGGCGATCTGGGCCGGCCCGTTCCTGCGCAGCGCCAACCTGCTGGTCGACCGTCGTGGAGCGATGGTGCGGCAACGCCATGCGCGCGGCTGGGATCTCGTGGATGACCGGTTGTCGCTGTTCGACAGCCTGTTCACCCAGGTCGGCGATCCGCAGCGCCTGCCGGAAACCATCGCCCTGCGCGAGTACATCCGGCGTTGGCGCTTCTACGATCATTTCCGCAGTGATGCCGATGCCCCGGCGCGGCAACCGGCGATGGCCACGCGCACGCCGGTGCTGCATCACGACGGCCGGGATCTGGCGGCGGCCTGGGTCACCATCCTCGAGATCGGTGACCCGGTGGCGTTGGCACGCAGCGTCGACGATGCGTTCCCGGGCGCCACGGTCGGCTTCGAGGAGCTGGATGGACGCTTGGCGCTGCGTTTCCACCAGCCTGGGCTGCTGCGGCCCTTGTCGATGGCCGAACTGTCCGACGGCACGCTGCGCTTCCTGCTGCTGGCCGCTGCGCTGCACACGCCGCGTCCACCGCCGCTGCTGGTGCTCAACGAGCCGGAGACCAGCCTGCATCCGGACCTGCTGCCGGCGCTGGCGCGGCTGATCATCGCAGCCAGTGCGCGCAGCCAGGTATGGGTGGTGTCGCACGCCAGCCGGCTGATCGCGGCGCTGGAACAGGCGCCAGGGTGCCATTCGCTGCATCTGTACAAGGAACAGGGCCGCACGCTGTTGAGCGGGCAGGGCCTGCTGGATGCGCCGGCCTGGCATTGGCCGCAGCGTTGATGCGGCCATCCACGCCATGCGTGGATGCACTCAATCGGCGATGTTGCGCGCCTCGGCCGTGCCAAGAATCTCCGGATGCTGCACCGGCTTGCGGCGGTTCAGCAGCGGATGCAGGAACACGGCGCCTACGATGATCGCCACGCCGAGGTAGAACCACGGGGTGACTTCGTGCTGCTCGCGCAGCAGCACCACCGCCAGCACCACCGCATAGACCGGCTCCAGGTTGGTCACCAGCTGCACCGTGTAGGCGCTCAGGTGGCGCAGTGCGACCAGGGCCAGGGCAAACGGCAGCAGCGTGCAGAACCCGGCCAGCACCAGCAGCAGGATGCCGTCGTGCAGGTCCGGGACCACCCACAACGGGCTGGCCAGCGCAGGCAGCAGGTAGGGCATCAGCGGCGCCAGCAGGGTCAGGGTGAGGGTGCCCGCACCCAGCTCCAGCGCGGTGACCGTGAGCGGATCGGCGTGGCTGACCATGCGCTTGTTGAGCGAGCCGAACACTGCCACCAGCAGCGCCGAGATCGCGCCGATCAGCACACCCAGGCGCATGCCGTCGGGCACGCCACCGACCACCAGCGCGACACCCGGCAGCACCGCCAGGCCGAACGCCAGTTCACGCAGCTGGAATGGCCGCTTGGCCACCCACGGTTCGATGATCGAGGTGAACACCGGCGCCAGCGCGATGCAGGTGGCGGCCACCGACGCATTGGCCAGCTTTACCGCACCGTAGAACGTCAGCCAGTGCAGGGCGACCAGGGCGCCGATGCCGGCATAACCGGCCACCAGCCGCACTGGCAGCGTACGCAGTCCACGCCAGACCCGCGGCAGCAGCGCCAGCATCGCCGTCACCAGCAGCATGCGCCACCACACCAGCGGCAGTGCGGGCAGGGTGATCAGCTTGCCGAGGATGGCGGTGACGCCCCACAGCAGGACACAGAAGTGAATCTGCCACAACGCTTTGCGGGTGTCGGGTGTGCTCATCCGCCTATTGTGCGGCAATCGCACGGCCGCCGGCGATGCCTGTGGCATGCTCGCGGAAACTCGCCAGGGGAACCCCGCAATGGCTGCCAACCGTTCCGCCCAGCGTGCATGGGCAGCGCTGACTGCACTGATGGCGGCCACCTCGTTGCTGCTGCAATACCTGTTGCTGCTGCATGGCCCCGGGGCGGCTGCCGGGGTCGGCATGGCGACGCTGCGCTTCGTTGGTTACTTCACGATTCTCAGCAACCTGGCGGTGTGCCTGGGATGCGTCCGGCTGATCCGTGCGGGTGTGCTGAACGCGACTGTCGCCGCGGCGATCGCGTTGTGCATCGGGGTGACCGCGTGCATCTACGTGCTGGCGTTGCAGGGGCTGTGGCAACCCACCGGGCTGCAATGGTGGGTCGATGCCGGCCTGCACTACGCTGTGCCGGCGCTGTACCTGCTGGGGTGGTGGTGGCTGCTGCCGCATGGCGCGCTGCGCTGGCGCGCACTGGGCGGGGTGCTGCTGGTACCGCTGGTGTACCTGGGCTGGGCGATGCTGGTGGCCGAAGTGACAGGACAGGCGCCGTATCCGTTCCTCGAACTGCAACGCCTGGGGCTGGCGGCGTTCCTGCTCAACGTGCTGCGCGTTGCGAGCGTGTTCGTGGTGGGGTGGACCCTGCTGTGGGGGCTGGACCGCTGGCGCTGTCGATGAGGCGCTGCAGGGCCATCGCTGCCGCCGGGTTGCGCGCTTTGCCTGCGCCGATGCACAGCAGGTAGACCTCGCGCGGGGCCTCCGCAGCGGGCCCGGCCAGGCAGGGCAGGTCATCCACGGGTTCACCGCGTGACCAGCGGCGTGCGCGTTCGGCCCAGCGTTGCTGCACGGGCGCCGGCAGGCCCTCGTTCAAGCGGGCCTGGCTGCGCTTGATCCGCGCATAGACGAAGCCGGCACTGACATCACCGTGCAATGGCGCCTCGTCGCTGTCCTCGATCACCAGCGCCACGCCATGGCGGCGGGCGGCGTCGACCAGTGCCGGGCCATGTGCCTCGGCGTTGCGGACCTCCAGCGCATGCTGCAGCGGCACCCCGTCCAGCTGCTTAGGCAGCTGTGCCATCAGCGCCTCCAGTGCATCGGCGTCGGCCGGGTGGCGCGGATCGAACTGCCACAGCAATGGGCCGAGCCGGTCACCGAGCGCCAGTGCCGCCTGCAGAAACGGTGTGGCCGCTTCCACGGTGCTGGACAGGTCGCGTCGCTGCACCAGGTAGCGCGGCGCCTTCATCGAGAAGCGGAAACCGTCGGGTGTCTGCGCAGCCCATTGCGCGCACTGGGCCGCAGTTGGCGTGCGGTAGAACGTGCCGTTGATCTCGATGCAGCGCAGGGCGCGGCTGGCGTGGGCCAGTTCCTCCCGCTGCGGCAGGCCTGCTGGATAGAACACACCGCCGCGCCATTCGGGAAACACCCAGCCGCCGATGCCGCAGCGGATCTCTGCCTGCCGGCCGGCCGTGGTCACTGGCCGTGGTCCGTGCGCCACGGGTCGTAGCTGCCGAACCACCACAGGTAGCCTTCCGGGTCGGCGCAGGCGTAGCCGCGTCCGCCATAGTCCTGGTCGGCGATGTCGATGATGATGCGGGCACCGGCGGCCTTGGCCCGCGCGTAGTGCGCATCGGCATCGGTGACGATCACGCAGGCGCTCTGGGTCTGACGTCCGCCGACCTCGTCAGGCAGGGCAGCGTGTTTGCTCCACGCACTCTGGTTGCTGGCCGAGCCCAGCATGATCATGCCGCTGCCGAAGGTGAGCTGCGCATGGAAGACCGTATCGCCATCGGCGTAGACGGCCTGGGCATGGAAGCCGAAGGCGCGCTGCAGCCAGTCGATGGCGGCCTGCGCGTCGCGATAGCGCAGGCACGGAATGATCGTGGAGCCGCTGCTGGGTTGGCCGTTCTCGCCCATGACACCCCTCCTATGGCACAGGGCAGGATGCGCCGCCGGACGTTACCATCCCGCGAAACCCCGGTGACGGCCTGCACATGGCCGCCACCCCTGTTCGGAGATCGTGCTGGATGAAACCCTGGATCGGAGGAGCCGTGCTGCTGGCGTGCACGACCATGGCGAGCGCGGCGACCCCGCCGCCGCTGCAAGACCTGGATGCGACCGTCGAGCGCGTGCGCGCGCAGTTCGACGTGCCCGGCATTGCCGTAGCAGTGGTCAAGGATGGCGAGGTGGTGCTGGAGCGCGGCTGGGGCGTGCGCGAGCAGGGCAAGCCGGAACCGGTGCAGGCCGATACGCTGTTTGCCATTGCGTCCAACACCAAGGCGTTCACGGCCACCTCGCTGAACCTGCTGGCGGAAGAGGGCAAGTTGAAGATGGACGACAAGGTGATCGACCACCTGCCGTCGTTCCGCATGTCCGACCCGTTCGTGACCGGGCAGATGACGATCCGCGACCTGCTGTCACATCGCAGCGGCCTGAGCCTGGGCGCCGGTGACCTGCTGTTCTGGCCAACCACGTCCTACAGCAACGCCGAAGTGGTGCAGCGGCTGGGCAAGGTGCCGCTGAAGGGCGGCTTCCGCGAAAGCTATGCCTACGACAACATCCTGTACGCGGTCGCCCAGCAGGTAATCGAGCACGTCTCGGGCGTGAGCTACCAGCAGTTCCTGCAGACCCGCATCTTCGACAAGGTGGGCATGGCCGGCACGCGCTACAACGCCGACCACCTGAAGCCGGGTGACACGGCGGCGGTCGGCCACGCCAAGTACGATTTCAAGGACCTGCGCACCGTCGCACCGCTGACCTGGTCGAACAATGCCGGCGCCGGTGGCATTTATTCCAGTGCGCACGACATGGCGCGCTGGATGCAGGTGCAGCTGGCCGAAGGCAAGCTGGCCGACGGCACTGCGCTGTTCAGCGAAAAGAGCCAGCAGCAGATGTGGCGGATGATCACCCCGCAGTCGATCCCGGCGCCGAGCGTGCCGGAGCTGGCACCGGCACGGGCCAACTTTGCCGGCTATGGCGAAGGCTGGAGCCTGAGTGACTATCGCGGCCGGAAACTGGTCTGGCACACCGGTGGCTGGCCGGGCATGGTCTCGCGCTTGACCCTGGTGCCGGGCGAGAAGCTGGGCGTGGTGGTGCTGACCAACCAGGAAGTGGGCGCGGCGTTCAACGCGATCACCCTGAGCGTGCTTGATGCCTATCTGGGCGGCGACAAGCACGACTGGGTGGACGCCTATGCCAAGGCCGTGGCCAAGGGCCAGGACAAGGCCGACGAGGCCTGGGCCAAGCATCAGAGCGCGCGCGACAAGGGCAGCAGGCCGTCGCTGCCGCTGGCCGGCTACACCGGCACGTTCCGCGACCGCTGGTATGGCGACATGCAGGTCAGTGCCGCAGGCAAGGGCCTGCGCCTGCGCTTCATGAAGACCGCGCAGCTGAGCGGCCGCCTGGAGCACTGGCAGCACGACACCTTCATCGTGCGCTGGGATGACCGCTCGCTCAACGCCGATGCGTTCGTGAACTTCAGCCTGGACCCGGACGGCAAGGTGCGCGAGGTGCGCATGCAGTCGATCTCCGACCTGACCGATTTCAGCTTCGATTTCCAGGACCTGCTGTTCACCCCGGTCAACGAATGAAGGTAGTGCCGGCCGCTGGCCGGCAACCTCATGATCTTCCGAAATGCCGCGAGGGTGCCGGCCAGCGGCCGGCACTACCGGAGCGGCGGCGATCATCGGCTGGCGTACACATCCGGCGTGGGATACTTCGCCGCTTGCAAGAGGCGAGGGAGTGCGATGTTCCGTTGGTTTGAATCCCTGATCCCGGTGTTCCCGCCCGTGGATGGGCGCATGCCACCGCGCAAGGTGCTGCCGTTCTACCTGCACTACCTGCGCCCGGTGTGGCCGGTGCTGCTGGCGACCCTGATCGCCGGCCTGCTGCTGGCGCTGGTGGAAGTGGCGATGTTCGATTACCTGGGCCGCATCGTCGACATGGTCGCCGAGCAACCGGGGGCCGATTTCTTCAAGCGCCATGCCAATGAACTGGGCTGGATGCTGTTCATCACGGTCATCGCGCGGCCGATCCTGGTCGGCCTTCACAACCTGCTGGTCAACCAGGCGATCGTGCCCGGCCTGAGCAACCGCTCGCGCTGGCTGATGCACAACTACGTGGTGCGGCAGAGCCTGAGCTTCTTCCAGAATGACTTCGCCGGCAGCGTCGCCAACCGGGTGATGCAGACCGGTACCTCGCTGCGCGAGTCGGCGGTGCAGATGGTCGACTCGCTCTGGTACATCGTGGTCTACACCGGCACCGCGCTGTACCTGTTCGCGCAGGCGGACTGGCGGCTGATGGTGCCGCTGATCCTGTGGCTGCTGGCCTATGCGGTGATCATGGTCTACTTCGTGCCGCGCGCGAAGGAACGGGCCTGGATTGCGTCCGAAGCGCGTTCCAAGGCGATGGGCCGCATCGTCGATGGCTACACCAACATTCCCACGTTGAAGCTGTTCGCCCATGGCGGGCGCGAGCAGGCCTATGTGGCCGAATCGATCCAGGAACTGGCGGTCAAGCACCGCGCGCAGACCCGGGTGACCACCGGCATGGACCTGACCATCGCCATCGTCAACGGTTTCCTGATTGCCGGTACCTGCGGGCTCGCGCTGTGGTTGTGGAATGGCGGCCACATCACCGTCGGTGCGATCACGCTGGCGACCGGCCTGGTGATCCGCATCCACAACATGTCCGGCTGGATCATGTGGACCATCAATGGCATCTTCGAGGACATCGGTACGGTGCAGGACGGCATCACCACCATCGCCCAGCCGCTGACCGTGCAGGACCGCGAGGACGCGGTGCCGTTGCAGGTGACCCGCGGTGGCGTGCACTTCCAGGACATCCACTTCCACTACGGCAAGAAGGGCGGCGTGATCGCAGGCCTGGACCTGGTGGTGAAGCCGGGCGAGAAGATCGGCCTGGTGGGTCCTTCCGGTGCCGGCAAGTCGACCCTGGTCAACGTGCTGCTGCGCCTGTACGACCTGGAAAGCGGCCGCATCCTGATCGACGACCAGGACATTGCCTACGTCACTCAGGAAAGCCTGCGCCAGCAGATCGGCGTGGTCACCCAGGACACCTCGCTGCTGCATCGCTCGATCCGCGACAACCTGCTGTACGGTCGTCCGGACGCAACCGATGAGCAGTTGCGCGCTGCGGTGGCCAAGGCGCGTGCCGAAGCCTTCATCGACACGCTGGTGGATGGGCAGGGGCGTCGTGGTTACGACGCACATGTCGGCGAGCGTGGCGTGAAGCTGTCAGGTGGCCAGCGCCAGCGCATCGCCATTGCCCGCGTGCTGCTGAAGGATGCCCCGATCCTGGTGCTGGACGAAGCGACCTCGGCGCTGGACTCGGAAGTGGAAGCGGCGATCCAGGACAGCCTGGATGAGCTGATGGGCGGCAAGACGGTGATCGCGATCGCGCACCGGCTGTCGACCATCGCACGCATGGACCGGCTGGTGGTGATGGACCAGGGCCGCATCGTCGAGACCGGCAGCCACGCCGAACTGATCGTCGCCGGTGGTCTGTACGCACGGCTGTGGGCGCGGCAGACCGGTGGTTTTGTGGCCGCCGATCAATGATTGCTTTCGGGGTCGGAGCCTTCTCTGCGAGCAGGATCCGACCCTGGCCACGTATGCCTTGGGGTCGGATCCCTTTCCGCAGGAAAGGGCTCTGACCCCAACGTGTTTCCGGAGACCTGCATGATCCGACCCGTACGCTCCTTGTTGCTGGCACTCATTCTGGCCACCACGGCCGCAACTGCGGCACCGACACCGGTGCAAGGCGACCAGCTCGAGCAGGTCGTCCTGCTCAGCCGCCACAACCTGCGCGCGCCGGTGGTGGCGTCGGGCGCCCTTGCCCATGCCACGCCGGAACGCTGGCCACGCTGGGACGTAGGCCCCGGCGAGCTGACCACCAAGGGCGGCGTGCTGGAAGTCTACATGGGGCGCTACATCGGCCAGTGGCTGCGCCAGGCGCAATTGTTGCCGGCGTCGGGTTGCCCGCAGCCGGCTGACTTCCACGCCCATGCCAACAGCCTGCAGCGTACCCAGGCCACCGCGCAGTTCTTCATTGCCGGTGCGTTTCCGGGCTGCCATGTTGCGGTCGAACAGCGCATGGCGCTGGGGACGATGGATCCGCTGTTCGACCCGGTGATCCACAACGACGACGCGGCATTCCGCAAGCGCGCGCTGGCGGCAATGCAGCAGGCGCTGACAGCATCGGATCTGGCACCCGCACTGTCCGTGGTGGAGGAAATCACCCGTTACCCGCAGTCGGCGGCCTGTACGGGGCGCAGCGACTGTCATCTGGTGCTGGGCGACACGACCTTCAATGCGGAGCCGGGCAAGGAGCCACGCGCTTCGGGTTCACTGGCACTGGCCAGCGGTCTGGTCGATGCCCTGCTGATGGAGCATTACCAAGGAAGTGGCGTTCCGCGCGAAGGTTGGGGCCGCTTGAACACGGAAGGCCAATGGCTGGCGTTGGCGCAGATCCGCAACCGCTACCAGGACATCCTGTTCGGAACACCCGCGGTGGCGCGTGACGTGGCCGCTCCGCTGCTGGCGCGCGTGGATGCGTCGTTCGGTGATCCGGCGTCGCCGAAGGTGATCCTGCTGGTCGGCCATGATTCCAATATCGGTTCGGTGCTGGCGGCGATAGGAATCGGTGACTACAGCCTGCCAGGCCAGTTCGAGAAGACGCCGATCGGTGGCCTGCTGCAGTTCGAGCGTTGGCGTGACCGCCAGGGCGGTGGCGAGCGGTTCCGCCTGGCCTACGTCTATCCGACCACCGCGCAGCTGCGCGATGCCGTGCCGCTGACCGAGGCGCAGCCGCCGGGACGCGTCGCACTGCCCTTGCCGGGCTGTGACCGGCAGGGCTGCAGCCGTGCGCAGTTCCAGCAGCTGCTACAGCGGGCCCGTCGCTGAAACAGGGGGCTATCGCGGCGGCGTGCGCACGATGCCCTGCGCAGCCATCAACGTAAGGTCGCCGCCCAGCCGTGGGGAACGGAACGGTCCGCGTGCATGCGCGGCATCGAACAGGCCGCCATCGGGTGAGCGCAAGCGGTAGAACTCGACCCAGCCGCTGGCCTGCAGGGGCAGCTGTGCAACGCCGGTGTGTTCGTTGAACCATGCAGGGTCCTTGCTGCCTTCGATGACGCGGCGGGCAAGGCGGTCAATGGCGCGATCCCTGCTGGCGTACCAGTCCTGGCCGCGCAGCCGTGCCAGCTCGGCCATCATCACCAGCGGCGCCAATGCGTAGTCGTGGTAGTGCAGGGCGCGTTGCCCGCGCGCCATCTCCAGCGGCAGGCTGCCATCGTCCTGGATGTCATCGACGCCCTTCTGGAAGGCGGCGTGGCCGGCTTGCCACAGGGCATCGTCGTCGGTGGCCAGTCCGGTGGCCAGCACGCCCAGACCGCCCCAGTAGTAGTGGTTGTTGCGGCGCCGTTTCGGATTGTTCCAGTACGCCAGGTTGGCCCGGGCCAGCCTCTGCAGCCACGGATCGATGCGCGCGCGCTGCCGGGCATCTGCCTGGTCGTGCACCTTCAGGTAGGCCATCGCTACCGCATCGAGCATCCACTGCCGCATGTAGAACGACTGGTTGTTGTTGACCCGGATCATCTGCCCGAGCATGGCGCCGTCGTCGGCCCACGCACCCAGCCAGGCCAGGGTGCATTGCGCCGCCGCCCGGTCACCGGTGCGCAGGTAGTCATCGCTCATGCGCGCCACGTCGGCGGCATAGCGGTCCAGCGGCGCGGTGGCGTCCTTGTTCTGCTGGTGCAGTACCGGGTCGATCACCGAACCGGCCTTGTCGGTGTAGTAGCCCAGGGCACGGATGTCGGGCTGTCCCGCCGGTGGCGGCGGGCAGGCAGCGAAGGCACCCGCACTGGCCAGCAGCGTGGGCAGCAGGGCGAGGCGAAGCAAGGGGAGAGACATTGGAAACCGGCGGAACGGGGAATCCGGCGAACGATGCGCCCGGCCATGTTGCCGGCATGTGATGCGGCGATGGCGTGGCGATGCTGCACAAACAGAACGGCCCGGGTTTGCCCGGGCCGCTCCGTTTCACCTCACACCGGTTCGATCACTCGATCGGCTGGTCCAGCATCAGCTGGCGTGCGAAACGCACCGGCGGTGCGCCGTAGGACAGTACCTGGTCGTGGTACGCCTTCAGGTTGAACTTGTCGCCCAGCTTTTCCTGCACCGCCTTGCGGGTGTCGAAGTGTTCCTGCGCACCCACGAAGTAGGTCGGCAGCTGCGCCGAGGTCAGCTGCGCGCGCACCCACTTGCCGGCCGCTTCGCTTTCCTGCTGGAACGCGTCGTGGGTCATCAGGTGCATCGCCTTCTCGCGATCCCAGTTGTCCACGTGCACGCCCTGGTCGAGGATCGCGTTGGAGATCGTGCGCAGGTAGAACTTCAGCTGCACCAGGTGGAACAGCGGGTCGTTGTCGAGGTAGCCCTGCTCCTGCATCATGCGCTCGGTGTAGACCGCCCAGCCTTCGGCGAACAGGCCCGAACGCAGCACCGCACGCAGGGTGGAGGGGAACTTGGCCGAGTGCCAGCCTTCCAGGTAATGGCCCGGGGTGCCTTCGTGGATGCTCAGCAGGTGGATCATGCGCGAGTTGTATTCACGCAGGAACGAGTCGACCTGCTTCTCGTTCCAGTCGTCCGGAATCGGCGACACGGCGTAGAAGGTCTTCAGGTTCTTGTCCAGCGGGCCCGGAGAATCGCAGTAGGCCACGGCCACGCCACGCTGGAATTCCGGCATCAGGATGATGTCCACCGGCGCATCGGGCAGGGTCACCAGGTCGTGCTCGCGCACGAACGCGGTGGACTGCTCCAGCGCGGCCTTGGCATCATCGACTACCTTGTCGCGCGCCGGCTTGTCGGCGTAGGCCAGTTCCAGTGCGGCCTCGATCGCCTTCTGCTGCTGCTCGTCGGTCGGCTGGGCCGGCATCTCCGGCGCACCCGGCTTGTCCTTCAGTACGGTCTGCGCGATGCCGTACATGTCCTCGCGCACGCGCTTGAGTTCGGCGCGTGCACGCTCACCGATCTCCTGGCGCGACAGCGAGGAGCTCAGCGCGAACTTCAGCTTCTGGTCGTACTTTTCCGCACCAATGCGGAAGTCGCCCTTGGCGTTCGGCACCAGGGTCTTGTCCAGCCAGGTCTGCTGCTCGTCCACGGCCTTCTTCAGGCCGTCGATGGCGGCCTGCAGGCGCTGCTGGTCGGCCTGCGGCAGTTCGCCGATGTGCGGGGTGATGAAGGTATCGACGATGCTGAGGATGCCCTTGTTCTGCTTGGCCACCGTCTCGGCATGGATCTTCGGAACGCGGGCCGGATCCAGGTTCTCGCGTGCCTGGGCGAAGATCGCCGGCAGCTTTTCCATGCGCGCGGTCGCCGACTTCAGGCGTTCCGGCAGCGGCGCGAACTCCCGGGCCATCAGGCCATAGATCGCGCTGCCGGCGATGCCGTTGTACAGCTGCGGGTCCCACTTGCCGGACTGGAGCACTTCGGCGTTCCAGATTTCCGACTGCAGCTGGTTGCGCAGGATCGCCGCGTCCACCTGGTTCTCGCGGCCCAGCTTGGCCACCTCGATCTTGTCCAGCTCGCCCAGCAGCGCCTTGTAGGCGGCCACGGTCTTCTGCTGGCCGGCGGCGCTCAGGTCGTCCAGTTCGCTGTCGTAGCGGTGGTCACCGATCTGGGTGGCGCTGACCGGCGACAGCTGCATCCAGGTGTCCAGGGCGCGCTTGGACAGATCGGCGAAGGCGGCATCGACCGCCGCGTCACCGGCCTGCTGGCTGGTGGCCGGGGTGGAAGCGTTGGTCGGGGCGTCGGCAGGCTGGCAACCGGCCAGCGCAGCGACCAGGGCGAGGGCAAGAAGATGCGGGCGCATCGGCATTCCTGTACGGGGTCAAACCCTGAGCATAGGGCCCCGTCGCTGCTTTGTCCCCGTGCCATAGGATTACCATGGGCGGTTTCAAGGACCCTCCAAAGGAGCGCAGGACATGGAATACCAGGGAAGCTGCCATTGCGGCAGGATCGCATTCACCGTACAGGCCGAGGCGCCGATCAGCGACGTCATCGACTGCAACTGCTCGATGTGCCGCCGTCGCGGCAGCCTGCTGTGGTTCGCCCCGCGCGAGGCGTTCCAGCTGGCCACCGATCCGGCTGACGTGGCCACCTACCACTTCAACAAGGCGCATATCGACCACCACCACTGCCGCCAATGCGGTATCGCCCCCTACAGCGAAGCGATCGATCCGCGTACCGGCACACCGATGGTGGCGGTGAACGTTCGCTGCGTGCCGCAGGTCGATCTGGCCGGTCTTTCGGTGACCTCCTACAACGGAGCCGCGCTGTGAGGCCGCTGTGCGCGTGGACGCGCACGCTGGCAGTGCCGGTGCTGCTGTTGGCACTGGCAGCCTGCGCCAAGAACGGTGAGCGCGCTGCAGAGGCGGGCGCGATCGCGGCCGATGCCGCTGTTGCTTCGCCGGAAGGCGCATTCCTGGCCTACGAACATGACGTGCAGGTGCAGCTGGATGCGGCGCAGATCGCACCGCGCATCCAGCAGATCGCCCAGGCCTGCCAGAGCGCGAAGTTCGGCGACTGTGCAGTGTTGCAGGTCGACCAGCGCGGCGGCGAGCAGCCCAGCGGTGAAGTGAAGGTGCGCATCGCGCCGAAGGGCACCGAGCCGCTGATCGCGATGGCCGGTGAGGGCGGCACGCTGCAGTCGCGCAACACGCGCGCGGAGGACCTCGCGCAGGAAGTAGCGGACACCGCGCTGACCAAGTCCCGGCTGGAGAAGGAACACGCGCGGCTGTTGTCCTACCAGGACCGCAAGGACCTGAAGATCGAGGACCTGATGGCGATCACCACGCGGCTGTCGGAGATCGAAGCAGGCGTCGAGCAGGCCAACAAGGATGCCGCACAGCAGCGTCGGCGCATCGATACCCAGCTGGTGACGATCCACTTCGACACCACCTCGGGCCAGCGCAGCCGCAGCGAGATCGGCGAGGCGCTGAGCGAGTCGGGCAGCATCCTCAGCGGCAGCATTGCGTTCCTGATCCGCGCCGTCGCCGCGTTGCTGCCGGTGGGTGTGCTGGCCCTGGTCGTGGCCTGGGGTGTGCGGGCGTGGTGGCGTCGCCGCCGTCGCACGCTGCCGCCCACCCGCTGAGGTGACGGCTGATGCCGGCAGGGAGCCGGCGTCAGCCCTCGTCGGTCTCGTACTCGACGAACACATCCAGCTCCAGCGCCAGTTCCTGCACCGCGTCGCGCACCTTCTGCGCGGTGCTTTCATTGCCGACTTCCACTTCCAGCTCGTGGATGCCCGGGCCGATGTCATCGGACAGCCCGGCCGAACTGGAATCGTCGTCGTCCATGTGCGGCATCAGGTCGTCGGTTTCCTCGACATGTTCGATGCCCTCCAGGCCGAGCAGCAGGTCGCTGATGGCGCGGGCGTCGTCTTCGGTTCCGGTGATGCGCAGTCGCAGCATGGCCATGGCGTAGGTACGTTGTGGAGTTGCCTGCAGCCTAGCCAGCGCCGGGCAAAGAACGGGTGAGGGCGCAGTCAGGCGCGTGTGGCCGGGCGTCCGAGCAGGCTGTCCGGCAATGCGGGAATCGGCGTGCGTTCGTCCTGCGCCTGCTCCAGCAACCAGTCGATGAACAGGCGTGCGGCCGGGCTCGGCGGTTGTCCTTCGGCATGCACCACGTGATACGCATAGCGCGCCTTCAGCGCCGGGCCGGGCAGGCGTACCACCTCGTAGCGCTGCAGGTAGGGCTGCGCGATGTGGGTACGTGCCAGCACCGCGCCCATGCCGTACACCGCTGCACGCATCGCATCGGTGCTGTCGGCGAAGGTGTGCATCGGCGGCAGCGGCGAGGGCGGGCGCACGCCGGCATGACGGAACCAGTCGCGCCAGCCCTGCGGCGACAGGTCGGTCAGCAGCGGCAGGTCGGCGATGCGCGCCGGATCGACCAGTGCTTCGACCCCGGCCAGCGCCGGCGAGGCCACCGGGAACAGGTAGTCGTCCATCAGGTGCTGCGCACGCAGGCCCGGCCACTGGCCCAGACCGTAGCGGATGCCGACTTCCGGCCCATTGTCGTCGTAGCGATCCAGGCCGCTGCCGGTGTGCAGCTCGATGCGGATGTGCGGATGGGCCTGGGTGAAGCGCGGCAGCCGTGGCAGCAGCCAGCAGTAGGAGAGCGAGCGCAGCGTGGTGATCCGCAACGGCACGCTGTCGGCATCCGGCTGCAGGTGATGGGCGACGGCCGCGACATCGGTGAAGGCGGCGCTGGCGGCGTCGGCCAGTTGCCGGCCCTCGGCGGTCAGGCGCACGCCGCGGGCGTGGCGCAGGAACAGGCGTACTTCCAGCACTTCTTCCAGCCGGCGCACATGGTGGCTGACCGCGCTGGCGGTCAGGTGCAGCTCCTGCGCGGCCTGGGCGAAGTTCTGGTGGCGCGCGGCGACCGCGAACACGGCCAGTGCGGGGAGCAGGGAAGGGCGTAGCTGCATGTCGAGCCTCAAACCATATTTGTGGCTGGCAGCGATACTACGCGCTTGTGCGGCAGGCGTCTGCGCCCGATCCTGTCTGCCTTGACGAGGAATTGACGATGGACGGAGGCGAGGCATGAATGCGGTCCCACAGGCAGCCGAGCGCGACTGGCGCACACCGCTGGAGTTGACCCTGCTGGGCGCCATCTGGGGCTGCTCGTTCCTGTTCATGCGGGTGGCGGTGCCGTCGTTCGGTCCGTTCGCGCTGGTCGAGGTGCGGCTGGTGCTGGGCGCGCTGGTGCTGCTGCCGTTCTTGTGGCGTGCCCGCGCGCAGTTCCCACCGCGGCGCTGGCTGTGGCTGGCACC
Organism: Stenotrophomonas sp. YJH_SMC_73; assembly: GCF_059370155.1. Classification (NCBI taxonomy): domain Bacteria; kingdom Pseudomonadati; phylum Pseudomonadota; class Gammaproteobacteria; order Lysobacterales; family Lysobacteraceae; genus Stenotrophomonas; species Stenotrophomonas sp. YJH_SMC_73. The sequence goes on from NZ_JCAFTJ010000004.1 coordinate 83,125, forward strand.
GATCGGGCTGATCAACTCGGCGCTGCCGTTCGTGCTGTTCGCCTACGCGGCCGAGCGAGCCCCTGCGGCGATCGGCGCCATCTGCAATGCGATGACCGTGCTGTTCGCCGCGCTGATCGCCTTCCTGTTCTTCGGCGAGAAGATCGGCATGCGCCGCGCGGGCGCGTTGCTGGTCGGCTTCGCCGGCGTGGTGGTACTGGCCACGGCCAAGGTCTCGGGCCTGAGCATCGGCACTGCAGTGCTGGCTGGTGCCGCGGCTTCGTTGCTGTACGGCCTGGGCGTGAACCTGGTGAAGCGGCACATGACCGGCCTGCCTTCGGCGGCGGCCGCTGCTGCAACGCTGTCGTGTGCCTCGCTGTGGATGTTGCCGATGGCGGTGACCCACTGGCCGCAGGCGGCGATTCCGCTGAAGGCGTGGGGCGCGGCGATTGCCTTGGGCGTGGCCTGCACCGGGATGGCGTTCCTGATGTTCTACCGCCTGATCGGTCGTATCGGCCCGTCGCGGGCGTCGACGGTGACCTACCTGATTCCGCTGTTCGGCGCGGCGTTTGCGTGGTTGTTCCTGGGTGAGCCGGTGACGGTGCAGATGTTGATTGCCGGTGTGTTGATTCTGGGGAGCGTGGCGGTGAGTCAGAAGGGCTGAGCGCGCCGACGCACTGGTAGTGCCGGGCGCTGCCCGGCAGCTCTTTTCCACGCCTGCGGAGAGGTGTCACTTTCTTTGCTCGTGCAAAGAAAGTAACCAAAGAAACACGCCGCCAGGCCGCGAGCCGGTGCTGCGCACCGGTGCCCTGCGCTCCTCGGCCCGTCGAGGGACGGCGCGGGAACTCGCTGCGCTCAGACACCCGCGCCTCTTCGCCCTCGCCAGACCTGCGGTGCTCGGCTCGCTCAAGGCGGACTGGAAGGTCAAGATCAACAGCAAAAGCATCCACGCATTGCGTGGATCTTCTGGATGCAGCTGTGGCCTTTGAACTGGGTCCGCCTTGAGCGACCCGAGCATCGCAGGGGAATCAGGGGCGAAGAGGTGCCGATGTCCTGTAGAGCCGACTGCTAGTCGGCTGCCTTGTGCACACCGTCCCCTGATTCACCGAGAAGCGCAGGGGACCGACGTGCGAAACACGGCGGCTCGCGACCTGGCGGCGCGTTTCTTTTGGTTACTTTTCTTTGCGTACAAAGAAAAGTAACGCCCATGAACAGTGAAGCACCTTCAGCACGCGTCACGCGCAGGAAACCATCAGCGAACCGGCACCGGAATATTGCACAGATCGATATGCCCGGCCGGGCGCTTGTAGAAATCATCCACGCGATTGCGCCGCGCCTCCACCGTATCGGCGAAGGTCTTCGAGTCGGTACGCAGTACCTGGATCGGCGTGCGCTCGGCTGCCGGCACGTCGCTGGCGCGGCGGATCGACACGATCGGCGTGCGCAGTGTCGGGTCGGTGTAGAAGCCCATCGGCGCCGGCCCGCGCGGCGTCGCGCTGAGCAGCTCCATGCCCTTCAGCACGCGACCGACCAGGGTGATGTTGCGGTCCAGTTGGCGCGGCGACTGTCCGGTCACCACGTACAGTTCGGCACCGATGCTGCTGTCTTCCTCGTTGCTGCGGCCCGCGCCCAGCATGCCGTAGCAATGTGCCAGCCAGGCCTTGCCGGCCTGTGGGTCCTGGCCGACCGGGAAGCCGTCGACAAAACCGGTCTGCGCGGCCCAGCCATCGCGGTCCGGCAGCACGGTGACCTTCAGGCCGGCGCTGGCGCGCTCGAACTCGGCCGGCAACTTGCGCGCGGCGCTGCCGAACGGCTTGGCCTTGGCTGCGTCATCGGCGTCGGCATCGCCGAACTGCACCACGAAGTTGTCCTGCGAGCGGTAGATGCTGGTGCCGTCCCAGAAATGCTCGTGGGCGAAGGTCTGGATGTTGGCGACATGGCGCGGGGCGAACTGCGGTGCCAGCTCGATGATGACCCGACCGGCCGGCAGGTCCATGTACAGCAGGTTGGCCGGGTCCGGGGTGCGCCAGTCGCTGGCCGCCGAGGCGTCGAGGATCTGCTGAGGGCTGCGGTAGGGCGTGGCCGCGCTGGCCAGGGCGGGCAGCAGGCAGGCCAGGGCGAGGGCGGTCAGGGCAAGGCAACGGCGGTGCGGCATGGGAACCCCGGAACATGAACGAGGCTTCGATTCTGCGCGAGCCGCGCAGCGGCGCCAACCGGGAGAGTGACTAACGACACATTCGCTATACCGAACTTCGCACTACTGTGGACTTCAACGTAGTGGAGGGCCGGTCATGTCCGAGGACGATGTCCACCTGAAGAAGTTCCAGAAGGAGCTCAGCGCCGGAACGGTGTCGCTGGCCCTGCTGGCGGTGCTGGCCCGGGCCGGGGAGCCGCTGTACGGCTACCTCATTGCCAAGGAGCTGGAGCGGGTGGGCGAGGGCGTGCTGAGCGGCAAGCAGAGCGCGCTGTACCCGGTACTGCGCAACCTGGAGGGCGCCGGCCTGCTGGAAAGCCATGTGGAACCTTCCAGCAGCGGGCCGCCGCGGCGCTACTACCGCATCAACGAACGTGGCCGCGAGGTGCTGGCGCAGTGGCGCCAGGCCTGGCAGGCCACCCGCGATTCCGTCGATTCCGTGTTGGAGGGGGTACCGCAATGAACGACCCGAGCCTGGCAGGCCGCGCCCTGCCTACGACCATCCCGCAGTACCTGGCGCAGCTGCGCGCGGCGCTGGAAGGCGCCGATCCGGCGATGGTGCAGGACGCGCTGTACGACGCCGAGGAATACCTGCGCTCGGAGCTGGCGGCGCAGCCCGGCCGCAGCGAGGCCGAGGTGATCGCCGATGTTGCCGGCAGCTATGGCGCGCCGGACGAAGTGGCCGAGATCTACCGCGAGACCGAAGTGACGGTGAACCGCGCGCTGCGTACGCCGCGTGCGGATACCGCGCCGATGCTGCGTGCAGCGGCGGAAGCCAGTGGCGTCGAGCCGGCCGCACCGCCGCAGGCGCCGGTGCAGCGTTCGCTGCTGGCGCGCTTCTTCGGCGTGGTGACCGATCCGCACACCTACGGTGCGCTGTTCTACATGCTGCTGTCGCTGGCCACCGGCATCTTCTTCTTCACCTGGGTGGTGACCGGCCTGTCATTGTCGCTGGGCCTGCTGATCCTGATCATCGGCATTCCGCTGACCGTGCTGTTCTTCGGCTCGGTGCGCGGGCTGGCGCTGCTGGAAGGACGGCTGGTGGAAGCGCTGCTGGGCGAGCGCATGCCGCGCCGCCCGCGTTACACCGACCGCAGCCGCACTTGGCTGCAGCGCATCGGCGACATGTTCACCGACGGGCGCACCTGGCTGACCCTGCTGTACTTCGTGCTGATGCTGCCGCTGGGCATCATCTACTTCACCATCGCGGTGACGTTGCTCTCGCTGTCGCTGAGCCTGATCTGGGCGCCGGTCGCGGCGATCTTCAGTGGTGACATCCCCGGCGTGTACATCAACGACGTGAATGTACTGCCGATGGCGGCCTCGCCGCTGGTGGCGATCGCGGTTGCTGCGGCGGGCGCACTGCTGCTGGTGCTGACGATGCACCTGGCACGCGGCATCGGCAAGCTGCATGGGCTGATTGCCAAGAACCTGCTGGTGCGGTTGTAAGCGGGCGCACATGCTTCGGCAGGTGCCAACCTTGGTTGGCACAAGCCATCAGCGTCGGGACGTTTGGTGGGCTTTGCTTTGGCAGGTGCCAACCTAGGTTGGCACGATCCATCAGCTGCAGGGATTCACGGTAGAGCGCCAACCAAGGTTGGCATCTACCAAGGCGTACCGACCAAGGTCGGCACACGCCAGAGGCGAGTTACCCCGCCTTGCGCCGCAACGGGGTGACGTTGCTCTTCTTCTTCGCGGCCTTCGCCGCCGGGGCTTCGGCATGCGCGGCGAAGAAGTCGCGCACCTTCGGGTACACCACCTCGCGCCAGCGACGGCCGCTGAAGATGCCGTAGTGGCCGGCACCTTCGACGATGAAATGCTCACGGCGGTCCGCAGTGATGCCGGTGCACAGCGCCTGCGCGGCTTCGGTCTGACCAAGGCCGGCGATGTCGTCCAGCTCGCCTTCGATGCTCAGCAGCGCGGTATCGCGGATCGCCGACGGATCGACCTTCTCGCCGTTGACCACCCACTCGCCACGCGGCAGCAGGAAGTCCTGGAACACCACGCGGATGGTATCGAGGTAGTACCTGGCCGGCATGTCCAGCACCGCGTTGTACTCGTCGTAGAAACGACGGTGCGCGTCGGCGTCTTCCAGGTCGCCCTTGACCAGGTCGGTGTAGAAATCCCAGTGCGAGCTGAAGTGGCGGCTCGGGTTCATCGACAGGAAGCCGGCGTGCTGCAGGAAGCCCGGGTACACGCGGCGGCCGGCACCCGGATAGCTGGCCGGCACGGTGTGGATGACGTTGTTCTCGAACCACGACAGCGGGTTCTGCGTGGCCAGGTTGTTCACTGCGGTCGGGCTGCAGCGCGCATCGATCGGGCCACCCATCATCACCAGCGTGCGCGGCGTCGGTTCACCACGGCTGGCCATCAGTGAAACCGCGGCCAGCACCGGTACGGTCGGCTGGCACACGCTCACCACGTGCAGGCGTTCGACGCCGAGGTGGCGGATGAACTCCTGGATGTAGGCGATGTAGTCATCCAGCCCGAACTCGCCTTCGCTGGCCGGCACCATGCGCGCGTCGACCCAGTCGGTGACGTACACGCGGTGGTCGCGCAGCAGCGTGCGCACGGTGTCGCGCAGCAGCGTGGCGTGGTGGCCGGACAGCGGCGCCACCACCAGCACGAACGGCTGGTTGAGCATGGTGTGCAGCTGGTCGGCTTCATTGCTGTGGCGCTTGAAGCGCAGCAGCTTGCAGAACGGCTTGCTCACTTCCTCGTGCACGACGATCGGCACGCGCTCGCCATCGACGTCGATTTCGTTGATGCCCCACTCGGGCTTCTCGTAATCCTTGCCGATGCGGTGGAAGAGTTCATTGACCGCCGCCAGGCGATCAGCACCGGGCATCTGCGACCACCAGTGGCCCTGGTTGGCGAAGAACCTGGCGTTGGCCTGGGCCTGGTGCACCCAGGGGGCGAGCAGGTTGCGGGTCAGTTCGTGCAGTTGATAGAGCATGACGACCGAATATGTATGGTCATATGTTGCCGCGCAGCATATCCCATCCGGGTGTCCCGCAGGTTAAGCCGGCTGAAAATAATGAATCCGGATTCACATCCGTTCCAGCGCGGCCGCATCGCCTGCCAGGGCGGGGCCGAGCCAGCAGTGCGACCCTACCGGCTGCAGGCCCTGGCCGGCCAGCGTGCGGCGGTACCAGCGCGCCGGTCGGGCCTGGAAGCCGTCGTGGTCGCCTTCGAACGCGTCCTCGGCGGCGAAGGTCTCCAGGAAGGCCACGCCGCCGGTCAGCTCGGCCACGCCGGCCAGTCCTGCACGCAGCTCGCGGTCGGGCACGTAGTGCATCACGTCCGAACACACCAGCAGGTCAACCGGGGCGCAGGGCCGCAGCCAGGCGAAGTCGCCGAAGCGGGCCAGGTGCAGGTTGCGGGTCCTGCCGTAGCGGCGCACAGCGTACTCGCTGCTGTCGAAGCCGAGATATTCGACCTTCGGACGCAGCTTCAGCAGCGGCGCGCGCCAGGCGCCTTCACCGCAGCCGATATCCAGCACGCTGCGGATCGGCCGCTCCAGGTAGTACTCGGCGCTGGCCACGGCCAACGCCACCTTGCGCGCCAGGCGGGCGCTGCCGCCGATGTCGGCACGGCGGTACCAGCGTTGGAAGTAGGCGGCGTCGTAGGTCTTGTCCATGGGGCGGTGCGCGATCGGGGAAAACGGCGCCTATCGTACGGTGTTGCGGCGCGCCATGCGTCGATGTGTCGCGGCGGGCGTGCCTGCGGCGGCTTCGCCACGGCATGCGAGAATGGCCGCCAACCTACGCCAGCCGCCGGAGCGAGCGCATGCAGAGCTACTACTGGGTCAAGACCTTCCACATCGTGTTCGTGGTGGCGTGGATGGCCACGGTGTTCTACCTGCCGCGCATCCTGGTGAACCTGGCCGAGACCGCGGGCCAGCCGGCGGTGACCGAGCGCCTGCAGCTGATGGGCCTGCGCCTGTACCGCTTCGGCCACTCGATGTTCGGCCTGGCGTTCCTGCTCGGCCTGGTGCTGTGGCTGGGCTACAAGGTCATCCCCGATTTCCCGACCATGGTGGCGCCGGGAGCTGCCGGCTGGCTGCACGCCAAGCTGGGGCTGGTGGTGGTGCTGCTGGTGTACTTCGGCTGGACCGGCCGCCTGCTCAAGGGCGTGGCCAAGGGCCGGGCGCTGCCGTCGTCGCGCGCGCTGCGCTGGATCAATGAGATCCCGCTGCTGGCGTTCATTCCGATCGTGTGGCTGGTGCTGGCCAAGCCGTTCTGAGGCGGGGTCACCTGCGTCCGGTAGATCCACGCCATGCGTGGATGCTGTCAGGGCGCAAACGACGGAGCCGGGCAAATGCCCGGCTCTTTCATTTCTGCAATCACCTCGTGTTGCCGGCCAGCAGCCGGCACTACCGGGCTTAGGCTGCTTCGTACGTGCCGTAACTGCGCAGGCGCGTGTAGCGCTGTTCCAGCAGCTGTTCGGTGGACAGCTTGTCCAGCGCGTCCAGTTCGTTCAGCAGCACGGCCTTCAGGCGCTTGGCCATCTGCGTCGGGTTGCGGTGGGCGCCACCGGTCGGCTCGCGCACGACCTTGTCGACCAGGCCCAGGCTCTTCAGGCGCGGCGCGGTCAGGCCCAGCTGTTCGGCCGCTTCCTTGGCCTTGCCCGCGTCCTTCCACAGGATCGAGGCGCAGCCTTCCGGGGTGATGGTCGAGTACACCGCGTATTCCAGCATCACGGTGCGGTCGCCCACACCCAGTGCCAACGCACCGCCGGAGCCGCCTTCACCGATCACGGTGCAGATGATCGGCACCTTCAGCTCGGCCATCTCGATCAGGTTGCGCGCGATCGCTTCGGACTGGCCGCGCGACTCGGCGTCGATGCCCGGCCAGGCGCCGGCGGTGTCGATCAGGGTCAGCACCGGCAGGCCGAAGCGCTCGGCCATCTTCATCAGGCGCAGTGCCTTGCGGTAACCCTCCGGCTTGGGCATGCCGAAGTTGCGCTTGATCTTTTCCTTGGTGTCGCGGCCCTTCTGGTGGCCGATCACCATTACCGCGCGGCCATTGATGCGGGCCAGGCCGCCCATGATCGCCTTGTCGTCGGCGAAGGCGCGGTCACCGGCCAGCTCCTGGAACTCATCGAACATGACGCGGAGGTAGTCGGCGGTGTACGGGCGCGACGGGTGGCGGGCCAGCTGCAGCACCTGCCACGAGGTCAGGTTGCGGAAGATCTGCGCGGTGCGCATGCGCAGCTTGTCCTGCAGCGCGTGCACTTCCGCCTCGACATTGACCGCCGGCCCGGCACTGGCGTTGCGCAGCTCCTGGATCTTGGCTTCCAGGTCGGCGATGGGTTGCTCGAAGTCGAGGTAGTTCGGATTCATCGGAAGCCGTCGTGTAAAGAAGGGGGGAATTCTAGCCGAATGCGTGCAAACCACCCGTACGCCTTCGTCTGGAAGGCGACGGTAGCGCAGCCGGGCAGGGGGCGCCAGTCAGCTCAGGGCACCACCAGGGCGCTGCGGCCCATCAACTGGCTGCGCTGGGAGACGAAGTCGTTGTAGGCCTCGTTGGCTTCCCGGCCAAGGCCGCTGCCCAGGGTGGCAGTGGCCGAGGTGAAGGCCATCTGCGCGGCGAAATCCTGCTTGCGCAGGGCCTTCTGTTCATCGGCGGTGGTGGCCTTCAGCCAGCGCGCGTAGACCTCGCGCAGGGGCGCGGCGTGGGCCTCGAAGGCCGGCACCAGCGCCGGCAGGCTGGCCGGGGCCGGTTCCAGGCTGTAGGCCGGGGCCACGTAGCCACCTGGTTGTTCGCGCTTGAACGCGCCGGGCTCGCCCATGCCTTCTTCCACGTAAGCGATGAAGTCGGGAGCGGTGAACACCTTGGCCACGATCTGGCCGCCGCTGGAATCAACGTGGGCCACCACCTTTTCCTTGGGGAAGGGTTCGCGCACGCCGTAGGTCCAGGTCTTGTCGATGAACAGGTCGTGGCGCTTCTCGAACGGGCCTTCGAAGTCGACGCCGCCGAGCTGGATACCGCTGTTGCCGACGCCGAAGTTCTTCACCTTGCTCTCGTCGGTGACGTAGATCTCGCGGGCGATCACGTACTCGCTGAGGGTCGGATTGATCAGCCCGCCACGACCGTCGACGTAGACGATGAAGCGCACATCACCGAGCTTGTCGGTATGCAGGCGATGCTCGCCGACAGCGAGCGAAACCGGGCGCGAGCCCTGTGCGGCCACCGGCAGGTCCTGGCCGTCGATGCTCAACGCCAGCGGCGTGTCGGTCGGGTTGTCGATCTGGAACTCGATCTTCGACGGGGAGCAGGCGGCCAGGGCCAGTGCGGCAGCGAACGGGAACAGCAGGGTCTTCATCGGCAATCGTCCTTGATACTTGGAACGGGGAAACAGGGGAGACAGGACAGCGAGGGAGCCAGCCTCAGCTGGCCCATGGCGGGCTGTAGCGCACCTTCAGCGTGCGCACGGCCGGGTCGGCGCGCAGCGCCTCCATCAGCTTGGAATCGATGCGTACCGCGCTCTGCCCGGACACATCGAGCATGCCGGCGACGCCGCCGTGCGGCCCCTTCAGCAGCAGGTCCAAGCGCAGTGGCGTCCGTCCCGGGCGATGGCGGTCGAGCAGCGCATCGATGCGCTCCCAGACCGGGCGCTGCTGGCGCAGGTCCAGGCGCAGCGACAGCCGCGTGGCGTAGTTGGCGCAGACCTCATCGAAGTCCCAGCACTGGCGGATGCGCAGCGCGAAGCCGCCGTTGAACTCGTCCTCGCGCAGGCCGCCCTTGACCACCAGGATGCGGTCCTTGGTCATCAGGTGGCCGAACTCGGCCATCGCGTCGGAGAACGCGCTGCACTCGACGCGGCCACGTCCGTCCTCAAGCTGGATGAAGATCTGGCTCTCGCCCTTGCGGCGCACGCCGACCACCTGGCCGGCCAGCACCGTCTGCACTTCCGGGCGCCAGCGCTTTTCGCCGCCGCCGCCACCACCGCTGTTGGCGCTCCAGATCTTCTCCACCGAACCCAGGTCGTTGCCGACCAGATCGCGCACATCGTCGCGCCAGGGATCGAACGGGTGGCCACTGAGATAGAAGCCCAGCGTGTCGCGCTCGCCGTTCAGGCGCTGCAGCAGCGGCCACTCCTCGGCTTCGGGCAGGTCCAGCTGGATCGTGGTCGCGCTCGGGTCCGGGCCACCGAACAGCGAGTTCTGTCCCGAAGCCCGCTCGCGGGCCATCTGGTCGGTAGCCTTGATCACCTCCGGCAGCTGCAGCATCAGCGAGGCACGGTTGCGGCCGAGCTCGTCCAACGCACCACAGTTGATCATCGCTTCCAGCGTGCGCCTGTTGAGCTTGGCCGAACCAACGCGCGTGCAGAAGTCGAGCAGGTCCTTGAACGGGCCGCCCTTCAGCCGCTCCTCGACCACCGCCTCGCAGGCACCCTGGCCGACGCCCTTGATCGCCCCGAGGCCGTACTGGATGGTGTCCGGCGTCACCGCTTCGAACATGAAGGCCGACTGGTTCACCTTGGGCGGCAGCACGGTCAGGCCGAGGTTGCGCACCTCGTCGAGGAAGCCGACCACTTTGTCGGTGTTGTCCAGATCGGACGACAGCGTGGCCGCCATGAACTCAGCCGGGTAATGGCGTTTCAGCCAGGCGGTCTGGTAACTGACCAGCGCGTAGGCAGCGGCGTGCGACTTGTTGAAGCCGTAGCCGGCGAACTTCTCCATCAGGTCGAAGATTTCGTCGGCCTTGGGGCCATCGACGCCGCCCTTGGCTGCACCTTCGCGGAAGATCTCGCGGTGCTTGGCCATTTCGGCCGGCACCTTCTTGCCCATCGCGCGGCGCAGCAGGTCGGCGCCGCCCAGCGAGTAGCCGCCGACGATCTGCGCCATCTGCATGACCTGCTCCTGGTACACCATGATGCCGTAGGTGTCCTTCAGGATGGCTTCGGTGCGCGGATCGGGATAGATGATCTCTTCCTGGCCGTGCTTACGCGCATTGAAGGAGGGAATCAGGTCCATCGGGCCGGGGCGGTACAGCGACACCAGCGCGATCAGGTCTTCGAAACGGTCGGGGCGCGCATCCTTCAGCAGGCGGCGCATGCCCGAGGATTCGAACTGGAACACCGCGCCGGTATTGCCGTTGGCGAAGATGTCCCTGTAGGTGGGCGTGTCGTCCAGCGGGATCGCGGCGATGTCCACCGGCGGGATGCCGGCGCGCTCATGGCGCTTGTTGATCGCCTTCACCGCCCAGTCGATGATGGTCAGCGTGCGCAGGCCCAGGAAGTCGAACTTCACCAGGCCCACTTCTTCCACGTCGTTCTTGTCGAACTGGGTGACCGGGTTCTTGCCGAGGCCGTTCTCGTCGTGTTCGGCGTACAGCGGGCAGAACTCGCTCAGCGGCTCGGGCCCGATCACCACGCCACCGGCGTGCTTGCCGGCGTTGCGGGTCAGGTCTTCCAGCTGCAGCGCCAGGTCGATCAGGTCGCGGACATCGTCCTCGGTCTCGTAGCGCTGGATCAGTTCGGCCGACGCCATCTCAGAGCTCGGGCCTTCCTTGCCCTTGCCCAGCGCATCTTTCAGGTGGATGCCCAGAATGTTCGGGATCAGCTTGGAGACGCCGTCGACCAGGCCGTACGGGAAGCCGAGCACGCGGCCGGAGTCGCGCACCACCGCCTTGGCGGCCATGGTGCCGTAGGTGATGATCTGGCTGACGCGCTCGCGCCCGTACTTGCGGGCGACGTAGTCGATCACCTCGTCGCGGCGGTCCATGCAGAAGTCGATGTCGAAGTCGGGCATCGACACGCGTTCCGGGTTCAGGAAGCGCTCGAACAGCAGGTTGTACGGCAGCGGGTCCAGATCGGTGATCTTCAGCGCCCACGCCACCAGCGAACCGGCACCCGAACCACGGCCGGGGCCGATCGGAATACCCTGGTTCTTGCCCCACTGGATGAAGTCGGCCACGATCAGGAAGTAGCCCGGGAAGCCCATCTTGATGATGGTGTTGAGCTCGAATTCCAGGCGCTCGAAATACTCTTCGCGGGTCTTGCCCGGCGCCAGCGGATTCTTCTCCAGGCGCTCTTCCAGGCCATCGCGCGACATCTTCTGGATCCAGGTGTCCAGCGTCTCGTCGTCCGGCACCGGGTAGTTGGGCAGGAAGTAGGTGCCCAGCCGCATCTCGATGTTGCAGCGCTCGGCCAGCGCCAGCGTGTTGTCGATCGCATCGGGGATGTCGGCGAACAGCGCGCACATCTCCTCGGCCGACTTCAGGTACTGCTGGTCGCTGTATTCGCGCGGGCGCTTGGGGTCGTCCAGCACGCGGCCGGTGGAAATGCACACGCGCGCTTCGTGCGCGCTGAAGTCCGACGGCGACAGGAAGCGCACGTCGTTGCTGGCCACCACCGGCAGGCCACGCTGGCCGGCGGCCATCAGCGCGAACTGGTTGAAGGTTTCCTCGCCCTCGCGGCCGGTGCGGGTCAGCTCCAGGTGCAGGCCATCGCCGAACACGCGCTGCCAGTCGGCCAGCTGCTGCTCGGCCAGTTCATGCTTGCCGTCCAGCGCCAGGCGCCCGGCCAGGCTCTGCCGCCCGGCCAATGCGAACAGGTTGGCGTTGCCGGCCTTCAGCCAGTCCGGGTGCACGGCCACGCCGCCCTCGGGGCGATGGCCTTCCATCCAGGCGCGGGTCAGCAGCCGCGACAGGCTCAGGTAACCCTCGCGGTCGCGGCACAGCAGGGTCATCCGCCACGGGTCCTGGCCTTCCTCGGCGATCAGCACGTCGGCACCGGCGATCGGCTTGATGCCCACGCCTTCGGCGGCCTTGTAGAACTTGACCAGGGCGAACAGGTTGTTGAGGTCGGTCACCGCCAGCGCGGGCAGGCCGAGTTCGACCGAGCGCGACAGCAGGTTGGCCTGCTTGGCCTTCTTCGGGTCCGCCTGGTCCGGTTTGGCCGGCACACGGATGGTGGAGTCCGCCAGCGAGAACTCGGTGTGGACGTGGAGATGTACGAAGCGGGAGTTGGACATGCCGGACCAGGTTGGAGCGCGCGGGCCCCGGGTGCTGACGGACGATCGTCGCCGGGGTCGGGAAGCGCTGGAATGCCCGGTCAGGGTAGCGAGGGCAGGGGGTTGCCACAAGGCTTGACAGGGGCACGGCGTGGCGCCGGATTCAGGCGTGCGGGAGGCCGCCTTCTGTAGAGCCGAGCCCATGCTCGGCTGTCCACAGCAGCCGAGCATGGGCTCGGCTCTACAACTCCAGCAGGCTCAGGCGATGGCCGCCGCCTGCGTCAGGCCCAGGCACTCACGCACCGGGGCGAAGCTGCGCCGGTGCTCCATGCAGGGGCCGTGCTCGCGCAGGGCGGCCAGGTGGGCCGGGGTGCCATAGCCCTTGTGCTGTTCGAAGCCGTACTGCGGGTGGCGGGTATGCACGTCCTGCATGTAACGGTCGCGCGAAACCTTGGCCAGGATCGAGGCGGCCATGATCGCGCGGTCGATGCCATCGCCGCCGACCAGCGCCTGCGCCGGCAGCCCCAGGCCCTTGGGCACCACGTTGCCATCGATGCGGGCGAAGCCGGCCACATGGGCAACCGCTGCAACGACGTCACGCATGCCCTGCAGGGTGGCCTGGTAGATGTTCAGGCGGTCGATGGTGTCCACGTCCACCAGCACCACGTGCCAGGCCAGGGCACGCTCGATGATGCGGTCATGCAGCTGCTCGCGGCGGGCCGCCGTCAACTGCTTGGAATCGTCCAGGCCGTTGATGCGTGGCCGTGACGGATCGAATACCACCGCCGCCACTGCCACCGGCCCGGCCAGCGGGCCACGTCCGGCCTCGTCGACGCCAGCGACCAGGCGTTCCGGCTCGACCACCGTCGCGCCGTCGAACAGGGCCAGGCTGGCCGCTGCGGCGTGACGGCGGCTCATGCCTGCGCCTGGTCGCGCATCAGCAGTTCGCCGACGGCATCGGCGGCACGCGCCGAAGCATTGCGGCGCAGGCGCTCGTGCAGTCGCACGTACGTGTCCTGCAGGTCGATCACCCGCTGCGGGTGGTCGAACCATTGCTGGATGGCCGCGGCCAGCCTGTCCGGCGTGCAGTCGTGCTGCATCAGCTCCGGCGCCAGGTCCTGGCCGGCCAGGATGTTGGGCAGGGCGAAGCGGTCGACCTTGATCAGGCCCAGCGCCTTGACCAGGCGATAGGTCAGTTCGTTGACGCGGTAACCGACGACCATCGGCCGCTTCACCAGCATGGCTTCCAGGGTCGCGGTGCCGGAGGCCAGCACCACCACGTCGGCGGCGATCATCGCGTTGCGCGCCTGGCCATCCAGCACGTGCGAGTAGGCCACCGGCAATGCCGAGCGCGACAACTGTTCTTCGATCAGCTGCCGGCAGGCCGGGTTGGCGGCAGGCACCACCACATGCAGGCCCGGAATGCGTTCAGAGACCTGCCAGGCGGCTTCGAAGAAGGGTTCGCCCAGGCGCGAGATCTCGCCCAGGCGGCTGCCCGGCAACACCGCCAGCACCTTGGCCGAGGTCGGCAGCCCGAGCGCGGCACGGGCTTCCTCGCGGTTGCCCTGCAGCGGAATGTCATCGGCCATCGGGTGGCCGACGAAGCGTGCGTCGATGCCGTGCCTGGCATAGATCGGCGGTTCCATCGGGAACAGGCACAGCACCAGGTCCGCGCTGCTGCCGATCTTCTCGGCGCGCTTCTCGCGCCAGGCCCAGACCGAGGGACTGACGTAATGCACGGTGCGCACGCCGCGTTGCTTCAGCCAGCGCTCGATGCCCAGGTTGAAGTCGGGTGCGTCGATGCCGATGAACACGTCCGGCTGCCATTCCAGGGCGCGCTGGCGGAACGCCGAGCGCAGCTTGAGCAGCCGCGGCAGGTGGCGCAGCACTTCGGTCAGGCCCATCACCGCCAGCTCGCTGGCATCGTGCCAGGTCTGGCAGCCGGCGCTGCGCATGGCATCGCCGCCAATGCCGGCGAACTCGGCATTCGGGAAGCGCGCCTTCAGTTCACGCACCAGGCCCGCACCGAGCAGGTCGCCGGACGCTTCGCCGGCAACCAGCGCGATCCGCAACGGGCGCTCGCTGAGCACCCGCTGTGCGGGAACGCTGCCGGCCATCGAGGCCAACGGAATCACCGCGGCGCCGGCCGCCGCCTGGCCGGTCGTGCTGCTCATCGCAGCAAGGGCCTCTCGGCGTGCTCGATGAAGTCCAGCATGGCCTTCACGTCATTGCTGTCACGCGCCTGTTCGGTCAGCTGCTGCTTGGCTTCGGCCAACGGCAGGCCGGCCACGTACAGCGTGCGGTAGGCACGCTTGATGGCCGAGATGCGGTCGGCGTCGAAGCCGCGGCGCTTCAGGCCTTCGCTGTTGATGCCGCGCGGGCGGCCCAGCGAATCGGTACCGACCATGGTGAACGGCGGTACATCGCCATTGGTCAGCGCGCCCATGCCGAGGAAGGCATGCGCACCGATGCGGCAGAACTGGTGGGCACCGGCGAAGCCGCTGATGATCACGTAGTCGCCCACGGTCACGTGGCCGGCCAGGGTGGTGTTGTTGGAGAACACGCAGAAATTGCCGACATGGCAGTCGTGCGCCACGTGCGTGTAGGCCAGCATCCAGTTGTCGTTGCCGATGGTGGTGATGCCGCCGCCGCCGCCGGTGCCACGGTTGAGCGTGACGAACTCGCGGAACACGTTGCGGTCGCCGATCACCAGTTCGGTGCGCTCACCGGCGAACTTCTTGTCCTGCGGCTCGCCACCGATCGCGGCGTGGCCGACGAAGCGGTTGTCGCGGCCGATCCGGGTCGGGCCGTGGATGCTGCAATGGGGGCCCACCACCGTGCCGGCGCCGATTTCAACATCGGGGCCGATCAGGGTGAAGGCGCCCACCTGCACATCGTCGGCCAGGCGCGCGGCCGGATCGATGACGGCGGTGGGGTGGATCCGCGGTGCGTTGTCAGTCATTGCTGCCTCCAGTGGATCAGCCCTTGGCGCCGGCGCACATGACCTCGGCCGAGGCGACGACTTCGCCGTTGACCTTGGCTTCGCCGTAGTACCAGCCCATGTTGCGGATCAGGCGCTTCATCTGCACGTCCAGCATCAGCACGTCGCCGGGCACGACCTGCTTGTTGAAGCGGGCGTTTTCCACCTTGACCATGTAGAACAGCTTGGACTGCGCATCGCGGCCGAGCGTGAGCTGGGTCATGACGCCGCCGGCCTGCGCCAGCGCTTCGATGATCAGCACGCCGGGCATGATCGGGCGGCCCGGGAAGTGGCCCTGGAAGAACGGCTCGTTGATGCTGACGTTCTTCTGCGCCAGGATGCGCTTGGCCTCGACGTCGAGTTCAAGCACCCGGTCCACCAGCAGGAACGGGTAGCGGTGCGGAAGCAGTTCCTGGATCTGGCAGACATCGATCGGAAGCTGCAGCGAATCGTTCATTCTTTCTCCTTGCCAGCAGCCAGGACGCGGCGAGCCAATGCGTCCAGCTGCTTGAAGCGCGCGGCGTTCTTGCGCCACGTGCGGTTGTCGGTCAACGGGGTGCCGGACGAGTACTCGCCTGGCTCATGGATGGAGTTGCGGACCACCGACTTGCCGGTGATCACGACCTTGTCACAGATTTCGAGGTGGCCGACCACGCCAACGTGGCCGCCAAGCAGGCAGTAGCGGCCGATCTTGGCGCTGCCGGCGATGCCGGTGCAGCCGGCGATGGCCGAATGCGCGCCGATCTGCACGTTGTGGGCGATCTGCACCAGGTTGTCCAGGCGCACATCCTCGTCCAGCACGGTGTCTTCCAGCGCGCCGCGGTCGACGCAGGTATTGGCGCCGATCTCGCAATCGTCGCCGATGCGGACGCCGCCGAGCTGCGGCACCTTGATCCACTTGCCAGCGTCCATCGCCAGGCCGAAACCGTCGGCGCCGAGCACGGCACCGGGATGCACGCGCACGCGCTTGCCCAGCGTGACCCGGGTGACCAGGGTCACGCGGGCGATCAGTTCACAGCCGGCATCCAGGCTGCAGTCCTCGCCGATCACGCTGCCGGTGCCGATGATGCAGTTCTCGCCGACCACGCTGCGCGCACCGACCGAAACGAACGGGCCGATATGGGCGCTGGCGGCCACCTGGGCGCTGGGGTCGATGACGGCGCTGGGGTGGATGCCCGGCGGGCGGGTCGGCGCGATGTCGAACAGCGCGGCGATCTTGGCGAACGCGGTGTACGGGTCCTTGGCGACGAGCGCAGTGCCCGGGGCGGCCTCGGCGTCGTCGGCACGCAGGATCACCAGCGAGGCCTGGCTGTCGGCCAGCTGGGCGCGGTAGCGCGGGTTGGCAAGGAAGGTCAGCTGGCCAGGGCCGGCATGGGCGAGGGTGGCCACGCCATGGATGGCGGTGGCGGGGTCGCCATGGACCTGCAGGCCGAACTGCTCGGCGAGTTGCTGGGCGGTGTAGGTGGGAGTATTCACGGCGGGAGTTTAACGTGTGACGCCATTTCGGTCATGCGGGGGGCAGGGCTTGGCGCCTGCCTGGTACGGGCGGGAGGCGGCGGGTGGCCCTGGCCAGGACACGCAAAACCCCCTCCATGGTGCTCGATGGCGCCATCCATGGCGCCAACGGTCCTGTCCAGGGCCACCCGCCGCCTCTGGACAATTTCCCGCGAGCGCGGCCAAAAGCCCGTGCCGTGCAGTGTCATCTGCAAAACGAAAACGCCGGGCAATGCCCGGCGCTTCGCACCCCGTCTGGTGGAGAGCCCCCCTTTGTTAAGGGGGGCGCGCCAGCGGCGCGGGGGATAGGTGAAATGCGCGGGCAATTCACCGGAGGTGGATCAGTTCTGAGGAACAACGTTCCTCAGAACTGGCCACCGAACGTGAATTGCAGACGCTCGATCTTGTCATCGTCTTCCTTCTTCAGCGGGAAGGCGTAGCTGATCGAGATCGGGCCGACCGGGGCGCGCCACAGCAGGGCCACGCCGGTGGACACGCGCAGCTCGTTGGCCTTGAAGTTCTGGGTGCCGTTGTAGACGTTGCCGAAGTCGACGAAGGCCGACACGCGTGCCGACGGGCTGTCGAACAGGCGCGGGAAGTAGGCTTCGACCGAACCGACGGTCTTCAGCGAACCACCCAGCGGCTGGCCTTCCGGATAACCGGTGGTGACTTCGCGCGGGCCGAGGGTGTTGTCCTCGAAGCCGCGCACCGAGTTGGTGCCACCGGCGTAGAAGTTCTCGAAGAACGGCAGGCCGCTGGCGGTGACGGTGCGGGTGGTGCCATCCGGATTGGTCAGCGTACGGGTGTAGTCGTTGCCGTAGGCATCGCCGTAGCCGATTTCCGCGCGGGTGTTGATCACCAGCGACGGCATGATCGGCCAGTACTTGCTGATCTGGTAGTTCAGCTTGTAGTACTCGATGGTCGAACCCGGCAGCGTGGTTTCCAGGCCGACGCGCTGGTAGGTGCCGCGGGTCGGCATGAAGTAGTCGTTGCGCGAGTCGCGCGCCCAGCCCAGCTCGGTGCGCCAGGCGTGGAAGGTGCGCTTACCGACCGCGTTGATGTAGTCGATGATCGACTGCGGGGTCGAGCCCTGGTAGGTGGTGATCTGGTTGCTGTCGATGCCGAACATCAGCGAGACGGTATCGGTCTCGGTCAGCGGCACGCCGAACACCACCTGCGCCGAACCATTGGTGCTGTTGTACTGCGCGGTATTGAAGTCGGAGTAGTCCAGTTCGCGCCAGGACAGGTTATAGCCCAGCGACACGCCGTCATCGGTGAAGTACGGGTTGGTGTAGCTGAAGCCGTAGCGCTGCAGGTAGCTGCTGCGCGAGGCTTCGACCGACACGCGGTTGCCGCCGCCAAGGAAGTTGTTCTGCGACAGCTGCACCGAGGTGGTCATGCCGTAGGACTGCGAGTAGCCCAGGCCGAACACGAAGCTGCCCGAGGTGGTTTCCTTGACGTTGTAGACGACGTCGACCTGGTCGTTGCTGCCGCTGACGGCCGGGGTCTCCACTTCCACCGATTCGAAGTAGCCCAGGCGCTGCAGGCGGATCTTGGAGCGGTCGATCGCGGCCTGCGAGTACCAGCTGTTCTCGAACTGGCGCATTTCGCGGCGCATCACCTCATCGGAGGTGCGGGTATTGCCACGGAACAGGATGCGGCGCACCGACACGCGCGGGCCGGGCACGACCTGCATGTTGATGGCGACGGTCTGCTCGGCGCGGTTGGTGGTCGGGATCGGGTTCACCTTGGCGAACGCGTAGCCGATGTTGGACAGCGAATTGGTGATGGTGTCCGAGCTGAATTCCAGCAGGGCACGCGAGAACGTGTCGCCGGACTTCTGGATCACCATGCGCTCGACGTCCTCCTGCGGGAGGATGGTGTCGCCGCTGACCTTGATCTCGGAGATCTTGTACTGCGCACCCTCGGTCACGCCCGCGGTCAGGAACATGTCGCGCTTGTCGGGGCTGATCGAGACCTGGGTGGAATCGATGCTGAAATCGACGTATCCGCGGTCCAGATACCAGGAGTTGAGCTTTTCCAGGTCACCGGACAGCTTTTCCTTGGAGTACTGGTCGTCACGGCGGTACCACGACGCCCAGTTGTGCTCCTTGGACTCCCAGGTCTCCAGGATGTCCTTGCTCTCGAACTTTTCGGTGCCGACCAGGTTGACGTGGCGGATCTTGGCCGCCTTGCCTTCCTTGATGGCGATGGCGATGTCCACGCGGTTGCGGTCCAGCGGGCTCACCGTCGGGGTGATGTCGACGTTGTATTTGCCACGGTCGTTGTACTGGCGGCGCAGTTCCTGGGTCACGCGGTCCAGGCTCAGGCGATCGAAGGTGCCGCCCTCGGTCAGGCCGATGTCGGACAGGCCCTTGAGCAGCTGGTCGGACTTGATGTCCTTGTTGCCGGTCACGGTCAGCTTGTTGATCGCCGGACGTTCCTTGACGGTCACCACCAGGATCGTGCCCTGGCGGTCCAGCTGCACGTCTTCGAAGAAGCCGGTCTTGTACAGGGCGCGGATCGTCTCGCCGACCTTGTTGTCGGTGACCGTCTCGCCACGTTCCACCGGCAGGTAGGTGAATACCGTGCCCGAGCTGATGCGCTGCAGGCCATCGACGCGGATGTCGCTGACAGTGAAGGGCTCGGCTGCCTGGGCCAGGGCGGGAGCGCCGGTGACGGCGGCGAGGGCGAGGGCCAGCAGGCGGCGATTGGGGAGTCGCGTCATGTCACGTCCGGTAGGAAGGTCGATTTCATTGGTGCGGGATGCCGACGCTGTAGACGGCAACAACATGGAAAAGTTCATCGCGGGACCAGGCCGAGGATGTCGTTGTAGAACGCCAACCCCATCAGCCCGGCCAGCAACGCCAGGCCGATGTATTGGCCGGCGGCGATGGCACGCTCGCTCAGCGGGCTGCCCTTGACCAACTCGATAAGGTAATACAGCAGGTGGCCGCCGTCCAAGATCGGGATCGGCAGCAGGTTGATGATGCACAGGCTGAGGGACAGCAGGGCAAGGAACTGCAGGAACCAGTCGAGGCCGCGCTTGGCCGAGACATTGGCCACGCGGGCGATGGTGACCGGCCCGGAGACGTTCTGAAGCGAGGCCTTGCCGGTGACGATGCGGCCCATCATGCCCAGCGAGTCGGCCGCCAGGCGCCCGGTTTCGCGTACCGCGACGGTGACCGAGTCCAGGGGGCCGTAGCGCAGGAGTGTGTCGTAGGGGGGGCTGAACTTGGTCGGGAACTGAACGCCGATCTGCCACGTGGGGCCGCCCTTGGCATCCTGGCCCTTGCGCGGCGTCACTTCCAGCGCCAGGCGCTCGCCGCCACGCAGGACCTCGATCATGCCCGGGCCACCGGCACGGCCCAGCGCCTGGATCTCGCCGATCACCTGGTCGGCGCCGTCGATGCGCTGGCCGTCAATGGCCACGATCAGGTCGCCCGGCTGCAGTTGCCCGGCCACCACGGAGTCCGCGGTGAGCGACTCGACCAGCGCGGGCTGCAGCCACGACTGCCAGTACATGCCAGCCAGGATCGGCACCCGCCGCTCATCGAAACCCGCCGGCAGCTGCGACAGCGGCAGGGTGCGCGTGCGCACCTGGTCGGCCGTATCCAGCACTTCCAGCTTCACGTCGCGGCGGTCCATCGCGGCCGCGGTCAGTGCCATGCTGGCCTCGCCGAGGGTGACCACCTGGCGGTCGTCCACGCGCAGCACGCGGTCGCCGCTGGCCAGGCCGGCACTGGCGGCGATGCCGCTGACGCGGCCGACGGTGGGCGAGTAATCCTGCTTGCCGATCACGAACATCGCCCACAGCAGGAGGATGCACAGCAGCAGGTTGGCGATCGGGCCGGCGGCAACGATCGCGATGCGCTGCCAGACGGTCTTGTGGTTGAAGGCCTGGCCGCGCTCGTGCGGGTGGACTTCGACCTCGCGTTCGTCGAGGAACTTCACGTAGCCACCCAGCGGAATGGCGGCGATGGCGAACTCGGTACCATGCCGGTCGCGGCGCGACCACAGCGGCCGGCCGAAGCCGACCGAGAAACGCAGGATCTTGACCCCGCACAGGCGCCCGACCCAGTAATGCCCGAACTCGTGGAACGTGACCAGCAGCCCGAGGCTGACAATCATCCACCAGACCGATCCGATGAAGTCAGTCATGCAGGCTCACAGTGGCGGGCAGGGGCGGCGGCGTCATGCTGGGCGAGGCGGTCGTTCAGGCGGCGTCGATGGCGTTCAGGGTGAGCTGGCGTGCCCGCTGGTCGGCGGACAACAGGACCTCCAGTGTATCGGCTGCTTGCGTCGGCAGTGTTGAAAGAGCGTTAGCAACCAGCGCCGGGATCGTCAGGAAACCGATCCGGCCCTGAAGAAACGCTGAAACCGCCTCCTCGTTGGCAGCATTCAGCACCGCCGGTGCGGTGCCGCCGGCCTGCATGGCCTGCCAGGCCAGGGCCAGGCAGGGGAAGGCGTCGGTGTCCGGGGCCTCGAAATCCAGCCGGCCCTGGGCCAGCAGGTCCAGCCCGGCCACGCCCGATTCGATGCGCTGTGGCCAGCCCAGGCCAACGGCGAGGGTGGTGCGCATGTCCGGCAGGCCCATCTGCGCCAAGGTCGAGCCGTCGACGAACTCGACCAGCGAATGGACCAGGCTCTGCGGGTGCACCAGCACTTCGATGCGCTCACCGGGCACGCCGAACAGGTGGTGGGCCTCGATGACTTCCAGGCCCTTGTTCATCAACGTCGCCGAATCGACCGAGATCTTCGGTCCCATCGACCACTTCGGGTGGGCAACGGCCTGGGCCGGGGTGACCTGGGCCAGTTCGGCGCAGCTGCGGCCACGGAACGGGCCGCCGGAGGCGGTCAGCAGGATCCGGCGCACGCCGGCGCCGTCGACGCTGGCGTCGCGCGAGCGCAGGCACTGGAAGATGGCGCTGTGTTCGCTGTCGATCGGGATGATTTCGGCGCCGGCACGTTCGGCGGTACGGGTCAGCAGTTCGCCGGCCAGCACCAGCGATTCCTTGTTGGCCAGCAGGATGCGCTTGCCGGCGGCGGCCGCGGCCAGGGTCGAGGACAGGCCGGCAGCGCCGACGATGGCCGCGACCACGGTATCGCAGGCGTCGCTGGCGGCCAGCTGGTCCAGCGCGGCATGGCCGGCATGGGCTTCGGTGGCCAGTCCGGCGTCGCGCAGGCCGTCACGCAGTTCGGCGAACAGCGATTCGTCGGCGATCACGGCGTGCGCGGGTTTGTGCTGGCGGCACAACGCCAGCAGCCCCTGCACCTGGCGTCCGGCGGCGAGCACGGTCGCCTGGTAGCGCTGCGGGTGGCGGGCGATCACGTCCAGCGTGGAGGCACCGATCGAGCCGGTGGCGCCGAATACGGCGACCCGGCGCAGGTCTGCAGCAGCATTCATGGTCAGAACCCGAAGATTTCCTTGCCCAGCGCGAACACCGGGACGGCGGCGAGGACGCCGTCGACCCGGTCGAGCACGCCGCCATGGCCCGGGATCAGGTGGCCCGAATCCTTGGCGCCCGCGTGGCGCTTGATGAGGCTCTCGAACAGGTCACCCAGCACCGAGGCGAACACGGCCACGACCGCGGTGATCAGCAGGCCCGGCAGGTGTGCGGTATCGATCCCGGCCAGCCAGCCCAGGCCGACGGCCACGGCGACACCGGCCAGCAGGCCGCCGAACAGGCCTTCCCAGGTCTTGTTGGGGCTGATCCGCGGGGCCAGCTTGTGCTTGCCGAAATGGCGGCCGGCGAAGTAGGCGCCCGAGTCGGCCGCCCACACCAGTGCCAGCGCAGCCAGCAGCCACAGGTGGCCTTGCTTGCCCGGCGGATCGCCACCGGCATGGATCAGCACCAGCGCGGCCCAGGCGGGCACGATGGCAAGCGTGCCGGCCAGCATCTTCAGGATGCGCGAGGGCGCCGACGGCTGTGCACCGAAATTGAAGAAGCGCAGCCAGACCAGCGCGGCCAGCCACCAGGCAACGCCGGCCAGCGTGGTTATCTGGAACAGCACCAGCGTACTGCCATCGGCCCAGACCAGCAGCACCATCAGCAGCAGGTTCAGCACCAGAAGTACGGTGCGTGCCAGAGTGTCTTCGATACCGGCCAGCTTCAGCCATTCCCACAGGCCGATCAGCAGCACCGCAGCGGCGGCGGCGGCCAGCCATTGCGTGGGCAGCAGCAGGATCGCCGCAATGGCAACCGGCGCCATGATCAGCGCGGCGAGGACTCGGGTCTTGGTCATGGGCTGGAAGTCTCGGTGGCCAGTGCGGCAATCTGGGCGCTGGTCAGGCCGAAACGACGCTCGCGGCCGGCATAGGCGTCCAGCGCCTGCTGCAGCTGCCCGGCATCGAAGTCCGGCCACAGGGCCTCGGTGAACCACAGCTCGGTGTAGGCCAGCTGCCACAGCAGGAAGTTGCTGATGCGGGTGTCGCCGCCGGTGCGGATGAACAGGTCCGGCGGCGGCAGGTCGGCAAGGGCGACCTGGCTGCCCAGCAGCGAATCGTCGATCTGCTCGGGCAACAGGCGACCGGCCGCCACTTCGACGGCCAGGGCGCGCGCGGCGCGGGCGATGTCCTGGCGGCCGCCATAGCTGGCCGCGATCGACAGGGTCAGGGTGGTGTTGTCGGCGGTGCGCTGTTCGGCCAGCTGCATGCGGCTGACCAGCCCGGCACCGAAGCGCTCGCGTTCGCCGATGAAGCGTACGCGCACGCCGCGCCGGTGCAGCTCGTCCACCTCGCGGTCGAGCGCGCCGAGGAACAGCTTCATCAACGCATCCACTTCCTCCTGCGGCCGGCCCCAGTTCTCGCTGGAGAAGGCGAACAGGGTCAGCGCCGGAATGCCCAGTTCAAGGCAGCGCTCGATGGTGCGGTTGACCGCGCGCGCGCCGGCACGGTGGCCGATCACGCGGGGGCGACGGCGCTGCTGTGCCCAGCGCCCATTGCCATCCATGATGATGGCAATGTGGCGGGGCAGGGCGGCCGGTAACGGAGGCGGGGCTGAAGGCATCGACTTCAGACCGACAGCAGTTCTTTTTCCTTGTCGGCGACGACCTTGTCGACGTCCTTGATGTTGGCGTCGGTCAGCTTCTGGATGTCGTCTTCGCCGCGCTTCTTCTCGTCTTCGCTGATCGCCTTGTCCTTGACCAGCTTGGCGATTTCCTTGTTCGCGTCCTGACGGATGTTGCGGATCGCGATCTTGGCGCCTTCACCTTCCTTCTGCACCTGCTTGGCCAGCTCCTTGCGGCGCTCTTCGGTCGGCGGCGGCATGTTGATGCGGATCGCGGTGCCGAGGGTGTTCGGGGTGAACTCGGCGTTGTAGAGCCCCTTTTCGATCTCCTTGATCATGCCCTTGTCGAACGGCGTGACCAGCAGCGAGTGCGCGTCGGCGTTGGAGATCGAGGCAACCTGGTTCAGCGGGGTGCTGGCGTTGCCATAGGCACTGACCGTCACGCGGTCCAGCAGGGCAGGCGTGGCACGCCCGGTCCGGATGGAGGTGAGGGTGTGCTTCAGAGCGTCGATGCTCTTGGCCATGCGCGTCTGCGCGTTGTTCTTGATGTCGTTGAGCATCGCCCGGTCCTGGATGTATCTGGAATCGGGCGATTATAGGCGAATCCGGGACGCTGCCGGGCCTGAATCGGCCCGATCGCCGCTTTGCGCTCAGGCTCAGGCCGGGTCGCGGCCCTGGACCAGGGTGCCGATGTTCGCGCCGTTGAGGATCTTCAGCAGCTCGCCCGGCTGGCCCATGTCGAACACGCGCATCGGCAGGTCGCTGTCGCGGGCCAATGCGAAGGCCGCCGTGTCCATCACTTCCAGGCCGCGGCGGATCACTTCGTCGTAGCTCAGGCTGTCGAAGCGGACCGCATCGCTGTGCTTGTTCGGGTCCTTGTCGTACACGCCATCGACCTTGGTGGCCTTCAGCAGCAGGTCGGCGCCGATCTCGATCGCGCGCAGGGCGGCGCCGGAATCGGTGGTGAAGAACGGGCTGCCGACGCCGGCGGCGAAGATCACCAGGCGGCCCTTTTCCAGGTGGCGGATGGCGCGGCGGCGGATGTAGTCCTCGCACACGTCGTTGATCTTGATCGCGCTCATCACGCGGGCCTTGGCGCCCAGCTTCTCGAGGGCATCCTGCATGGCCAGGGCGTTGATGACCGTGGCCAGCATGCCCATCTGGTCGCCGGTGACCCGGTCCATGCCGCCGGCGGCCAGGCCGGCGCCGCGGAAGATGTTGCCGCCGCCGATCACCAGCGCCACTTCGGCACCGGCCTGCTGGGCTTCGATGACCTCGCGGGCCAGGCGATTGATGACCTTCGGGTCGATGCCGTAGTCCTCGTCTCCCATCAGCGCCTCCCCGGACAGTTTCAGAAGGATGCGGCGATAGGCGAGCTTGGACATGAGGACCTCGGGTGCGTGGAAATCGCGGGCGATTCTACGCGCATGCGGCGTCGTGCCAAAGTGTTTTGTGCACTGCGGCGCAGAATCCGGTCGTTCGCCCCGGTCAAACGGGGCTTCCCGTTCAGCCCAGCTCGGCGCCAGCGGTGGCCGACAGCTCGTCGTGGCCGAGGGCACCTGGCGAGCGGGCGATCACCCGGTTGCGGCCCAGGTTCTTGGAGCGGTACAGCACGTCGTCGGCTGCGCGCAGCAGGTCCTGCACGTCGGCGAAGCGCTCGTAGCCACCCTGGGTGGCCACGCCGGCGGAGAAGGTGACGAACAGCGGCCCGCCCTCCAGCTCGGCCATCGGCGTGGCGACGATATTGGCCAGCACCCGGCGGATCACGTCCAGGGCCACGCTTTCGCTGGTGTTTGGCAGCAGCGCGACGAATTCCTCGCCGCCGAAGCGGGCGACGGTGTCACTGTTGCGCAGCTGGCCCTGCAGCTTGCCGGCGAAGGCGCGCAGTACCTCGTCGCCGGTCAGGTGGCCGTGGGCGTCGTTGATCTTCTTGAAGTCGTCCAGGTCGATGAAGGCCACCGACAACGGCCAGCCCTGGCGGCCGGCGCGCAGGAATTCCTGCTCCAGCACCGCTTCCAGCTGGCGGCGGTTGAGCACGCCGGTCAACGCGTCACGATGGGCCTGGTCGGCGAGGCGCTTGGCGCGCGCCTCGAACTCGTCGGCGCGGCGTCGTGCCTGGTCGGCGTCCTGCAGTTCGCGCAGGTTGCGCAGCGTGGCCAGCTCCTGCGCGTGATCGATCAGCTCGCGCACCCGCGCCGGTGAATTGAGGCCGGCATCAAACAGGCTGGCGATGTCGGGCAGGGCTTCACTGATGCGGGCGAGGACCTGGTCGAAGCGCGCGCTGTCCAGCTCCAGGCGGTCGTGCACCTGCTGCAGGGCGCGCTCACGCGCGGCGTCGGCGTCGCTGTCCAGCCAGATGTCGGCCACCGCGCCGGACAGCTGCACGCAGGCCTGGAACGGCGATTCGGCGACGTCCTCGTCCTCGCTGTGGCTGATGCTCTCCACCAGGTAGCGGGGCAGGCCCCATTGCTCGGCCACCCACGCGCCGACCTCGGCATGGCTGCAGCCCAGTTCCTCGCGTTCGCGGGCGACCAGGTCGGTGTTGTCGCGTGCCTCGCGCAGCAGCGGCAGGTAGCGCTCCGACTCGGCCTGGGCCAGGCACAGTACGCCCAGGTCCTGCAGCAGGCCGGCCAGCATCAGTTCTTCCAGCCGGCGCAGGCCGCGCGCCTGGCCCAGCTGGCTGGCAGCCAGGGCGCTGAGGATGCTGCGCTTCCAGGCGCGCTGGCGCAGGTCGTGGTCGGCGCCGGTGCCGCCGGTCAGGCCCTGGGTGACAGTGAAGCCGAGGGCGAGGCTGATCGTGGCGTTCAGGCCCAGCATGGTCAGCGCCTGGCCGAGGTTCTCGATCCGGCGGCGGCTGGCGTACAGCGGCGAATTGGCGATGCGCAGCATGCGAGCGCTCAGCGCCATGTCGATGGCGATGATGTCGGCAGCGGTGGCGATGTCCGCTTCCGGGTCCTGGGCCAGTTCGATGATGCGCAGGGCAATACCGGGTGGCGAAGGCAGGTTGCGGCAGAGCGCCAGGGCAGCTGTCAGCTCGGGAGGCATGTCGGGTCGTTCAATTCCATTAGGACAAGAATACCTAGGAATGCATCACAGTCCGCGATTTTCGTTCCTGCTAAATGACTGTGGATTCCCTGCGCCGAGTATCGGCTTGATTCGCGCGCAACGCAAAGGTGCCGGTTGTGCGCACCAACGGTGCGCACCCACCGGTGGGCCATGGGTTGATCCCTGGGCCCATGCATAAAAAAAGAGCCGCGGTTTCCCGCGGCTCCTTCTGGTCGCTTCACAGCCGGAAGGCTGGAATCAGACCTGCATCGCCTTGGCAACTTCGGCGGCGTAGTCTTCCACCACCTTCTCGATGCCTTCGCCGACGATCAGCAGCTTGAAGCCTGCCACGTCGGCGCCGGCGGCCTTGACCACCTGCTCGACGGTGGTGTCGCCCAGCACGTAGGTCTGGCCGTACAGGGTCACGTCGCTGACGATCTTGTTGATCTTGCCGCTGATGATCTTTTCCAGGATGTCGGCAGGCTTGGCCTTGTCCTTATCGGTCATCTTGGCCAGCTCGATTTCCTTTTCCTTCTCGACGAACTCGGCCGGGACGTCCGCAGCCTTGTTGTGCGGCGGCTTCAGCGCGGCCACGTGCATGGCCAGGCCACGGGCCAGCTCGACGTCGCCGCCGATCAGGTCGACCAGCACGCCGACCTTGCCGTTGGTGTGGACGTAGGCGCCGATGTTGCCGGTGGTGTCGACCTTGACCATGCGGCGGATCTGGATGTTCTCACCCAGGGTCTGCACGGCGGTGGCGCGGGCTTCCTCGACGGTACGGCCGTCGGCCAGCGTGGCGGCCTTCACGGCTTCGACGTCGTTGGCGCCCGATGCCAGGGCAGCAGCGGCGACGGCGTTGACGAAGGACTTGAAGTTGTCATCGTTGGCGACGAAGTCGGTTTCCGAGTTGACTTCGACCAGCACGGCCTTGCCGCCGTCCTGGGCCAGGCCCAGGCGGCCTTCGGCGGCCACGCGGTCAGCCTTCTTGTCGGCCTTGGCGGCGCCGGACTTGCGCATGGCTTCAGCAGCGGCGTTGATGTCGCCGTTGGCTTCGGTAAGCGCCTTCTTGCATTCCATCATGCCGGCGCCGGTGCGCTCGCGCAGTTCCTTGACCAGGGAAGCAGTGATTTCCACGGGATTACCTCACGAAAGAAAGGGGTTGGGCCGGCATGGTGGCCGGCCCGTGTGACACGGTCCTGTCACGCGCCGATGGCTGCGTGCAGGGAGGGTGGACGCCGGGCGTCCACCCGGGGCCTGGATCAGGCCTGGGCGTCGTCGCCCTTCTTGGCAGCCTTCTTGGCCGGAGCGCGGCGGGCCGGCTTCTCTTCGCCTTCAGCAGCGGTTTCAGCGAATTCTTCCTCGCGCACCGAAGCGGCGTGCGGGGCAGCCGCCTTGCCTTCCAGCACGGCGTCGGCAGCGGCGCGGGCGTACAGCTGCACAGCGCGGATGGCGTCGTCGTTGCCCGGGATGGCGTAATCAACCAGTTCCGGGTTGTAGTTGGTGTCGACCACGGCGATGACCGGGATGCCCAGCTTCTTGGCTTCCTTGATCGCGATGTCTTCGTGGCCGATGTCGATCACGAAGATGGCGTCCGGCAGGCGGTTCATGTCCTTGATGCCGCCCAGCGAGGCTTCCAGCTTGTCGCGCTCGCGACGCAGGCCCAGCACTTCGTGCTTGACCAGCTTCTCGAAGGTGCCGTCGGTTTCACCGGCTTCCAGTTCCTTCAGGCGGGCAACCGACTGCTTGACGGTACGGAAGTTGGTCAGGGTGCCGCCCAGCCAACGCTGGTTCATGAACGGCATGCCGCAACGCTCGGCTTCTTCCTTGATGGTTTCGCGGGCGCTGCGCTTGGTGCCCAGGAACAGGACGGTGCCGCGCTTCTGGGCAACCGACGAGATGAAGTTCATCGCATCGTTGAACAGCGGGACGGTCTTTTCCAGGTTGATGATGTGGATCTTGCCGCGGGCGCCGAAGATGTACGGAGCCATCTTCGGGTTCCAGTAGCGGGTCTGGTGGCCGAAGTGGACGCCGGCTTCCAGCATCTGACGCATGGTGACCTGGGGCATTGCAATACTCCTGATATGGAACCAGCGATTCCGCCCGCGGGGATAGGTATGCGGGACGCGTGGAAGCGCGATCGGTTCCGGGGTTGGGCTTCCCTGTTGCCTCCGTGGCCGAACTCCTTGCGGAGCACCCCGGCACGGATGGGGGCAGCAGGTGTGGATTCACCGGTGACGTCCGGTGTGGACGGGTTCGCGCGCACGCTGGCGTGCAGGAATCCGGTCGATTATAGCCCGCTGGGGGCGCTTGCTGCAATTGCAGGGTCAGTTGCGGCCAGATCGACCTCGCGGCCGTCCTGCAGGCGTGCCTGGAAGCGGCCGCCTGCATAGCCATCGGCGCGGGCAGGCAGGGGCCAGCGGCGTTCATGGCCCGCCAGAATGTAGCCGGCCAGGCCAGCCGTCAGCAGCGTTGCCTGGCCGTCCGCCGTGATGAAGCGCAGATCGTGCAGGCGGCCGTGCAGGGTACCGGCATTGCTGAGTCGCAGTACGGCCAGAGACCCGTGGGCCTCGACGCGGCCCAGCAGCCGGGCCTGCAGTGCTGGCCCCGCTGGGCCGCGGAACAGCGGCAGCGAATAGCGCGGCAACCCCGGCAACGTCGGTGCCAGTACGACCCGATAGGCCTGTTCAGCGGCCGCCGCTGCCGGATCGCCCGGCAACAGCCAGACGCGCTGGGTGCTGCCGGGGGCCAGGTCCAGCCGCGCCGGGCTGACCCGGATCTGGTCGCTGGGGTGCAGTCGTTCGGCGTCCAGCTGCTGATCCCACGCCAGCACCTGCACCTGGCCCTGCCAGCGGCCGGGCCCGGGGTTGTGCAACCACAGTTCGGCGCTGCCGCCCTGGGCCGGCAGCTGCAGGGTGGTCGGCAACAGCTCCAGCGCTGCGGCAGGCAGTGCCAGCAGCAGTGCCAGCAGGATCAGCAACGCGCGCATCAGTAGATGAGGGTCACGGAGGGTGTTGCGTTCTCGTCCGTCGCCGGTGGTGCGAGCTCGCGGACCTGGCGCGGCGCCTGGGGTGCGTCACTGCGCTGGTGCGGTGCCGGGCAGCGGATGCCGCCGCCATCGTCGCTGCAGGACTCAACCACGGTCAGCCGGATCTGCAGGGGGCTGCTGGGTTCGGCCCATGCCGGCAGGCTGGCGACCAGCATCGCCCCGATCAGGAATGTGCGAACCACCTGCCATCCACCATGATGAAAGACTTGCTGCGCGGTATCGGCGGGATGTGCCGGAACTGTAGCGCCGAGCCGGCGCTCGGCACGGCCTTCGTCCGGTGGGTGCCGACCGTTGGTCGGCACGCCGGTCAGTAGGTGATCGTCACCGTCACCAGGTCGTTGTAGGTGCCGGCCGGCGGCTGGCCGCTGACCGGTGGCACCCGGCCATGGATGGTCAATTGCTGCGCGCTGCCGGTACCGGTGCCGCTGGCCGTGTCGACGGTCAGGGTATTGCCCCAGCGCAGGCTCCGCGCCGAGTCCCGGTAGAGCTCGTAGGCGAGGTAATAGGTGCTTCCGCCGAGGGTGGTGGCCATGCGCCGGGTGGTGGTGGCGGTGGGATTGTTCTGGCCGTTGTTGAGGCCGACCTGGAAGGCAGTGTTCTTCAGGCAGGTCAGGGTGAGGGTGGCGGTCCGGTCGATGTTGGCCGGAATGCCGCCGGTGACGTTGCCGAAGTCCATGGTGGTGGTGACGTAGCTGCCACATTGCGGCAGCACGTTGGCGGTGGCGGTGAAGCTGAAGGCTGCACTGGCGCTGTTGGTGCCGGTGGCGCCGCCATTGCAGGTGGCGGGCACGGTGGCGGTACCGAGCAGGACTTCGTTCCAGGCCCAGGTCAGGACCACGTTGGCCCCGCTGAAGGTGCTGCTGTACGCGCCGGAGGCCAGGATCTGGTTGGCCGGGATCTGCCCGAACAGCTGTATGGACTGCGCACCGCTGCCGCCCGTCACCAGCGGCACGTTGTAGGTCATGGTCAGTTCCTGCGCAGGTGGCGTGCCGCGCGGCACCAGTCCGGTGACCTGGCCGAAGCTGGCGTTGTTGTACAGCTGGAAATTCAGGGTGTCACTGCTGGAGGTGGCCATCGTGCGGAAGGTGGAACTGCTGCCGCCGCCACTGCCTGCGCCGATGCCCACGCAGACGCGCACGCCGGTGGTGGCCAGCAGGCTCAGCGCGGCGGTGGTGCAGGTCACCGTGATGTTGAGGTTGGCCGTACTCGGGCCGGGTGCATTGCTGTTGATGTTGCCGAACGGCAGGGTCGGATTGGCGACCGCCGTGCAGACCGCGGTGGCACCGGCGGGCGCCGCTGCCAGCAGGCCGGCCCAGAGCAGCAGGACGAGCAGCAGCACCCTCATGGCGCCACCTCCGGGATGCACTGCTGCGGCGCCGGCTTCGGCCGTGCGCCGGACGCCACCACCTTGGGCAGGTCCGGCACTTTCACGCGGCAGGGGCCGCGGCTGGTGGTGACGTACAGCACGCTGCCGGCGGCAACGTCTTCCAGATAGAGCAGGCCGTCGTAGCCGACCGTGGCCTGGCGGCCATCGGGCAACCGCACCTCGCTGCCGACCTCCAGAGGCTGGCCGTCCATTGCCAGCAGGGTCAGGCTCAGTGACGGCCGCGAGCGCAGCTGGAAGGTCACGCGGGTGCCGGCGCGCTGGCGCGGGGTCACCCAGTCCTCGATGCGGTCGGCGCGCATGTCTTCGGGCAGGTCCAGGGTGTCGATCGAGACCCGGTTGCGCTGCCAGGACAGCAACGGACTGACCAGCAGCAGGCCGCGATCATCGGTGACGCCGATCAGGCGGTTCTCCAGCCGCACCGGGACGCCGCCCACCCCATTGGTGCTGATCACCGCGAACGCATCGGACACCTCGCGCGTGGCGAAGGCGTGCCCGCCCATCCACACCAGGCTGCCGCTGGCGCTGGCGTAGGCATAGTTGAGTCCACCCTGGCGCGAGGCGCCGAACGAGTAGCGACCGACATCGTTGAGGATGCCGACCTCGGCCAGGCCGCCGTTGCCGTCCTCGCCGTGGCGCAGCTGCGCGCGCCAGCCGACGCCGCCGGCGCTGCCATCGCCCGGCACTGGCTGGGTCACGTCCGCCACCCAGCTCTGGCTGTCGCCGTTGCGCTGGCTCGAAAGGCTGGCCTGGCGGTTGTTGCCCAGGCTGGCAGTCACCGACAGGTAGATGCTGCGGTCGTCGCTGCGGTCCAGGTTCTGGTTTACCGAAAGATAGGCCGACCAGCGCTGGCTCCAGGTACGTGACCAGAACAGGCTGGCATAGCGGTTGTCGTCTCCATCCGGGTAGCGCAGGCGCAGATAGCTGGCGCTGAGCGTGCCCAGCCGCAGCAGGTCCAGGCCGAGCGTGGCCTGCTCGCTGATGCTCGGCGGCAGGTTGCCCTGCAGCGCGCCGAGGTCGCGGTAGTCGCCGTGGCTGCGTACGCTGCGCAGATTGACGTTGAAGCGACGGTTGTTCCAGCTGTAGCCCAGCGCCCATTGCCCACCCTGCAGGCCGTGGTAGCCGCTGTGCGCATAGGCGGCATTGAACACGCCAGCGGCGCCGAGCAGCCACCAGCCACCGACACCGGCCTGGGCCAGGCCGCCGCCGCCTTCGGCATGCGCCTCGCCAGTGAAGGTATCGCTGATGCCTCCGCGCCAGCTGGCACTGGCCACGGTGCGATCGTCGTAGGCGAAGGAGCGCTGGCCGAAGTCCTCGCGCAGGTGGCCGACGCCGGCCGACCAGTCCGAAAGGCCCTTGGCCAGCAGCTGCTGGGTGCCATAGAAACTGAAATCCAGCGTCTGCATGCGGCCGAAGGCATCGGTTACCACCACCTGCGCATTGCCGGTGCCGCTGATCCCGGGCTGTGCCGCCAGCTGGAACGGGCCGACCGGTACCTGCCCGCTGTACTGGCGCAGGCCGTCCACGTAGAGCTCGACCGTGGAGGGCACCACGGCCTGGCCGAGGAAGCTCGGCGTGGGCGTCAGTACGCGGTAGGGCTGCAGCCCGTAGTTGCGGCCGATCTGCAGCCCGCCCAGGCGCACCGGGCGGGTCCAGTCGACGAAGCCGCTGTAGAAGTCACCGACCTCCAGCGTCGTTGCGCTGTCGGGGAAATCCAGGCTCCAGCGGGTGTCCAGCCGCACGCTTTCGCCGCGCCAACGGCGGTCGCCGGGTTGCTGGTAGCGGCGGCTGATGGCGGTGTTTTCGAAGGTGCCGTTGCCGATACCGAACACGCGCAGCTCCGCGCTCAGGCTGAGGTTGCTGAGCGTGTCCACCCGGCTGCCGTAGACGTCGTAGTTGAGCAGCGCGCCGGGCGAGGCGTTGCCGGTGGGCGCGCGCGTCTGCGGGCGGCTGAGCACGGTGGTGGGCAGGATGAGCTGGTCCAGCGGCACGTCCAGTGCCAGGGTCTGCATGTGCGCGTCATAGCGCACCACCGCACCGCTGATCTGGTCCAGGTAGACCGGCGCATCGCCGCTGGCGTTGAAGCCAAGCTGGCGCAGCACTTCGGGGCTGGCCTGCAGCCGGCCGCGGTTCTCGGTGAATGGCAGCAGGCCGCGCGGGGTGCTGTTGAGCGACACATCCAGGTACAGCGCCTGGCTGGCGGTCAGCGGGGTCGGGGGAGGCAGGATGGCATCGGCCGACACGCCGGATACATCAACGGCCGCCACGCCGGACACATCGGCGGCCTCGGTCGCCGCGGGAGCCAGGGCCGCCAACAGCGCGCCCATCAACGCCTCAGCGAGCCGGTGGGGGCGACAGTGGCGTCTGTTCCGACTCGCCA
The DNA here is from genome assembly GCF_059370155.1 of Stenotrophomonas sp. YJH_SMC_73. Taxonomy (NCBI): domain Bacteria; kingdom Pseudomonadati; phylum Pseudomonadota; class Gammaproteobacteria; order Lysobacterales; family Lysobacteraceae; genus Stenotrophomonas; species Stenotrophomonas sp. YJH_SMC_73. The sequence continues at coordinate 116,598 of NZ_JCAFTJ010000004.1, forward strand.
TTGAGCTTGGCCGTGATCTGGTCGTTGTCGCGGTCGATCGCCGTGCGTTCGATCGGCCAGCGCATCACCTGGCCCGGCAGCACGTAGCCCAGCAGCCCGGGATGGACAATGCGCGGGCGCGCGGCGCTGCCCAGCGCAAGATCGGCGATCTGTGCGTAGCTGTCGCCCGTATTGGCGACTTCCACGCCATTGCGGCCGTCCGCCAGTTTCACCAGGTGCGCCTGCAGCCGTGGGGCCAGGCGGCCGGCCGAAGGCTGCACGAACACCGGGATCGAATAGCGCAGCACGAACTGCATGCCCTCGGCACGGGTGGCCAGGTCGGGTACCTCGTCCACGATCAGCCGGTAGTGCCGCTGTGCAGGCGGTGGCTCGCTGTCCGGACGCATCACCCGCACCAGCTGCTGCTGGCCGGCGGCCAGTTCCTGCATCGGCGGCGTGGCCATCACTTCATCGGTGGGCAGCAGCTGTTCCTGGCCGTCCTGCTGCACCCAGCGGAACACGCGCACCTGCAGCGTCACCGGTGAGGTGCCGCTGTTGGTCAGCCACAGCTCGCCGGCACGCTGGCGGGCTTCCAGCTGCAGGCTGGTCGGGGCGACCTGCAGGCTGGTGGCGCCGGCACCGGCGGGGGCCAGCAGGTACAGGGCGAGCAGCGCCACGCCGGTGGCGCGCCACGGGCGGGGTCCGGCCATGCGGGCGTGCTCCATCAATAGGTGATCGTGGCGGTAACCGTATCCAGGTAGTTACCGGTGGCCGGGTTGTTGGTGCTCAGGTTCAGGATCTGGCCATAGACGATGTAGGGCACGGCCAGGCCAGTGCCGATGCCGGCCTGGGTATTGGTGCCGGTTGTGGCGCCCCAGACCAGGGTATGTGCGGCATCCTGGTAGAGCTGGTAGCCGACATAGTTGTTGGCGGTCACCGCGGCATTGGTGTTCTTCATGCGCCGGGTGGTGACGTCGTTGGCGGTGCCGGCGTTGGCGCCCGCGTTCAGCGCAATCGTGTAGGGCGTCAGTGCCGAGCACTGCGCGGTCACCGTACCCTGGCCCAGGGTGGGCGTGGCGGTGGTCGAGGCCGCCGTGCCGAAGTCGACGTTGGTGGCGGCCGCCGCCGTGATGGTGCAGGCCTTGGTGACCACCAGGGTGACGTTGAAGGTGGTGGTGTCGGCGGCCAGCGCCGGGCTGGAAAGCAGCAGCCCGGCCATGACCCATGTCAGCGGGGATCGAACTGGGGATCGCATGGACAACCTCCCTGACCCGAAGGTCCGTTGAACAAGGCGAAGACGGCACGTTCGGCGCCGCTTTGACGACAGTGGGTCCAGCTTAGGAGGCGTAAGTGTCTGTAATCCGTGATAAATAGGCAGGCGCAAGAGTGGAGGCCATCACGCTTTCACTTTCCTTGCCGGAATCGTGCATGGCCCGGATCGCCAGTTGGGCGGCGTTCGTTCAGATTGCGGCCGGATCGGCGATAATGGGTGCCATGAGCGTGAATCTGAAAACCCCGCAGGAAATCGAGATGATGCGCATCGCCGGCCGCCTGGCCAGCGAAGTGCTCGACATCGTCACCCCCCACGTCAAGCCCGGTGTCACCACCGAGGAACTGGACCGCATCTGCCACGACCACATCGTGAACGTGCAGGGTGCCATTCCGGCCAACGTCGGCTACCGCGGCTTCCCGAAGACCGTGTGCACCTCGGTCAACAATGTCATCTGCCACGGCATCCCCAGTGAAGGGAAGGTGCTCAAGGATGGCGACATCATCAATATCGACGTCACCGTCATCAAGGACGGCTGGCACGGCGACACCAGCCGCATGTACTTCGTCGGCACCCCGTCGGTGATGGCCCGCCGCCTGGTGGAAACCACTTACGAAGCGATGTGGCGCGGCATCCGTGCGGTGCGTCCGGGCGCCACCCTGGGCGACATCGGCCATGCCATCCAGAGCTACGCCGAAGGCGAGCGTTTCAGCGTGGTGCGCGAGTACTGCGGCCACGGCATCGGCAAGGTCTACCACGACGAGCCGCAGGTGGTGCATTACGGCCGCCCGGGCCAGGGCCTGGTGCTGCAGCCCGGCATGACCTTCACCATCGAGCCGATGATCAACGAGGGCACCCGCTACAACAAGGTGCTGCCGGATGGCTGGACCGTGGTGACCAAGGACCGCAAGCTGTCGGCGCAGTGGGAGCACATGATCGCGGTCACCGAGACCGGCGTGGACGTGCTGACCCTGTCGCCAGGCGAGTCGCAGGTTTCCTGAAGATGCTGCCGGCGAGTTCGCTGCTGGACACGCCGGCCGCGTCGCTCAACGACCCGGATTGGGCTGCTGCCGCGCGCCAGGCGCTGCAGCAGGCCGACGCGCGCCTGTACCGCCGCTTCGACCAGGGCGACAACATCGAGCGCCTGCTGGCGTTGCGCGCGCGCGCTGCCGACCATCTGATCCGCCTGGCCTGGCAGCGCTGCCTGCCGGCCGACAGCGGCCTGTCGCTGTTCGCGGTCGGCGGCTATGGCCGCGGTGAACTGTTCCCGCGTTCGGACATCGACCTGCTGGTGTTCGGCGATCCGCCGGCACAACTGGCGCACGAGGCGGCATTGGCGCGCCTGTTCGCGCTGCTGTGGGACTGCGGATTGGCTGTCAGCCATGCGGTGCGTTCTGCATTGCAGTGCCGGGAGGCGGCGGCTGACCAGACCGTGCTGACCGCGTTGATCGAGGCGCGCCCGATCCTGGCCGATGATGCTGCGCGCCGCGCGCTGCGCGAGGCGATCGACGACCGCGAACTGTGGCCGGCACGCGCCTTCTTCCTGGCCAAGCTGGAAGAGCTGCGCAACCGCCACCAGCGCTTCGGCGATACCGCCGACAACCTGGAGCCGGACCTGAAGGATGGCCCCGGCGGCCTGCGTGATCTCAATACGCTGGGCTGGATGGCGTTGCGTGCCTTCGGCGTGCGCGACCTGGAGGCCCTGGTCGGGCTCGGCCACCTGGGCGCCGACGAAGCCGCGGCGTTGAAGCGCGAACGTGCAGTGCTGGCGCGGTTGCGCTTCGGCCTGCACCTGGTCGCGCGCCGTCCGGAAGAGCGCCTGCGTTTCGATTACCAGAAGACCCTGGCCGCGCGGCTGGGCTTCGAAGACGATGCCGAGAACCTCGGCGTCGAGAAGATGATGCAGGGCTTCTACCGCGCCGCGCTGGTGGTGCGCCGGATCAGCGACCGGCTGCTGCAGCGCTTCGAGGAACAGTTCGACGGCGAGGCCCAGCCGGAGCCGCTGACCGTGGGTTTTTCCCTGCGCCGTGGTTACCTGGCCGCCAACGAGGCCGACTGGCCACGCGGCGACATCGGCCAGGTGTTCGCCCTGTTTTCCAGCTGGGCCAACAACCCGCAGGTACGCGGCCTGCATTCGCTCACTGCGCGTGCACTGGCCGAGTCGCTGCCGCTGCTGCCGGCCTATGACCAGGCCGATGCCGATGCACGCGAGCAGTTCCTGGCCCTGCTGCGCGGCCAGCGTCCGGTCGATACGCTTTCGCGCATGGCGCGGCTGGGCGTGCTTGGCCAGTGGATTCCCGCGTTTGCCCAGGTCAGCGGGCGCATGCAGTTCGACCTGTTCCATGTCTATACGGTCGACCAGCACACGCTGATGGTCCTGCGCAACATCGGCCAGTTCGCCAGCAGCCGCGCCGACGAGCGCTTCTCGATCGCGCACGAAGTGTGGCCGCGCCTGCGCAAGCCGGAACTGCTGCTGCTGGCCGGCCTGTTCCATGACATCGCCAAGGGCCGCGGCGGCGACCACTCGGAGCTGGGCGCGGTGGACGCGCGCGCGTTCTGCCAGGCGCATGCGCTCAGTGGCACCGATACCGAGCTGGTGGCATGGCTGGTCGAACAGCACCTGCGCATGTCGGTGACCGCGCAGAAGCAGGACATCGCCGATCCGGTGGTGATCCATCGCTTCGCCACCCTGGTCGGCAGCCGCGACCGCCTGGATTACCTGTACCTGCTGACCTGTGCCGACATCGCCGGCACCAGCCCGAAACTGTGGAATGCCTGGAAGGACCGCCTGCTGGCCGATCTGTACTTTGCCACCCGGCGCGCGCTGCGCGAGGGGCTGGAGCACCCGGTACCGGCCGCCGAGCGCGTGGCCGAGGCACGTGACAGTGTGCGCGCACTGGTGCGCGAGCAGGGTTACGACGATGCCACCATCGACCGCCAGTTCGCGGTGATGCCGGATGAGGGCTTCATCCGCCTGCGCCCCGAGCAGCTGGCCTGGCAGGCCGCCGCACTGGTGCCGGTGAAGCAGGGCCAGGCGCTGGTGAAGGTGCGCCGGATCAGCGTCGACGACCCGGCGCTGGAAGTGTTCGTGCACTCGCCCGACCGTGATGGCCTGTTTGCCGCGATCGTGATGACCCTGGACCGCAAGGGCTACGGCATCCATCGCGCGCGCGTGCTGGACGGTCCGGCCGACACCATCTTCGATACCTTCGAAGTGAACCCGGCCGACACCTTTGCCGATGGCAGCAGTGCCAACCTGGAAGCGGCACTGCGCGAGGCACTCAGCGGTGACCTGTCGCGCCTGCGGCCGTCGCGCCGGGTGGTACCGCGGCAGCTGCGGCACTTCCGCTTCGCCCCGCGCATCGAGTTCCGCGATGAACCGGGCGCAACCCGATTTGCCCTGGTCGCACCCGACCGTCCCGGCCTGCTGGCCGATGTGGCGTTCGTGCTGCGCAACCAGGGCCTGCGCGTGCATGATGCGCGCATTGCCACGTTCGGCGAACGCGCCGAAGACACCTTCGTGATCAGTGACGAACACGACCTCCCCCTGACTGAACCTGCCCGGCAGCAGCTGCATGACGCGATGCTGGCCTGCCTGGACCCTGATCGAAACGCCGGAGACCCCGCCTGATGGCCACCAAGCCCGCCAAGAAGACCGCCGCGACCCCCAAGAGCGCAGCGGCCCGGAAACCCGCTGCTGCCGCACCGGCCGCGAAGAAGACCCCTGCGCCGAAGAAGGCCGCTGCGGTGAAGGCCCCGGCGAAGAAAACGGCTGCAGTGAAGCGTGCTGTGAAGAAGCCGGCCCCGGCCAGGAGCGCCGAAGCCGTCCGCGCCGAAACCATCGCCCGCAAGTCGCTGCGCAAGCCGTCGGCACCAGGCGTGGAAGAACTCAAGTTCGGCATCGAGAGCGCCTTCGAGCGCCGCGCCACCTTGACCCTGCACGAGCTGGAAGGGTCGACCAAGCCGCTGGTCAACCGCGTGATCGACGGCCTGGAGAGCGGTGAGTTCCGCGTCGCCGAGCCGGACGGCCAGGGCGGCTGGAAGGTCAATGAGTGGCTGAAGAAAGCCGTGCTGCTGTATTTCCGCGTCAACGACATGGCGGTGGTCGATGCACGCCCGGCGCCGTTCTGGGACAAGGTCGAATCGCGCTTCGCCGGCTATGACGAAGCGAAGTTCCGCCGTGGTGGCGTGCGCGTGGTGCCGGGCGCGATCGCCCGCCGCGGTACCTACTTCGGCAAGGACGTGGTGCTGATGCCGAGCTTCACCAACATCGGCGCCCATGTCGGCGAAGGCACCATGGTCGACACCTGGGCCACCGTCGGTTCCTGCGCGCAGATCGGCCAGCACTGCCATCTGTCCGGCGGCGCCGGCATCGGTGGCGTGCTGGAGCCGCTGCAGGCCAGCCCGACCATCATCGAGGACCACTGCTTCATCGGTGCGCGTTCGGAAGTGGTGGAAGGCGTGGTGGTCGGCCACCACAGCGTGATCGGCATGGGCGTGTTCCTCAGCCAGAGCACCCGCATCTACAACCGTGCCACCGGCGAGGTCACCTACGGCTACATTCCGCCGTACAGCGTGGTGGTGTCCGGCTCGCTGCCGAGCAAGGACGGTACCCATTCGCTGTATTGCGCGGTGATCGTCAAGCAGGTTGATGCCAAGACCCGCAGCAAGACCAGCGTCAACGACCTGCTGCGCGGCCTGGCTGACTGAAGATGACGGCGCCGGAGGATCTGGCGCAGTCCGCGATCTACCAGCATCCGTCCGACACCCTGTTCGGGCGGATGCTGCCGCGCCTGCTGCACGCTCCACGCTGGGCCCGGCTGCGCCGCGCGCTGTCGCGGCGCTGGCCGATGCCGGCGCTGGTAAGCGATGTGCGCGACGTGGTCTACGTGAGCTGGTGGGTCGACGTACGCCAAGCGCCGATGCCACCACCAGGCCATCACTACGTGGTCCATGCCGGACGCACGCCCTACACCATCCTCAGCTACCGGCACGGCCACTTCGGGCCCGCGCTGGCCGGGCCGCTGCGCTCGCTGATGCCGTCTCCCCGGCAGAGCAACTGGCGCTGGTACCTGCGTCGTGACGACGATCGGGACGGGACGCCGGTGGTGCTGTTTGATCGCAACGTGATGGACCAGCTGGCCTTCGTCGCCGGCGCGCGCGCTTTCAGCGATGCCATGCAGCCGCATCTGTCGGTGCGCTTCGCGCACGTGGTGCGCGCCGATGGCGGTGGGTACACCCTGATCGAGGGCGGGCAGGGCAGTGCGCCGGCGCTGCACCTGCAGTGGCAGGGCGCTGCGGGCTGGGACGATGACGGGTGGGCGGCGGCCTTCGGCGGCCACCAGGCCCTGCTGCGCTTGCTGACCTGCCAGGACGAGGCCATCGCCCGCACCTGCGACCAGCGCTGGGCCAGCACCCGCATTGCCCTGCCGGTGGACATCGCGCAGCTGCAACCGCTGCAGCTGGAAGGCGAACAGCAGTGCCCGCGCCTGCAGGCGATGGGCGTGGCGCTGCACGAGGGGCTGGCCTTCCAGCTGCCAAGGGTACCTTTCCGGGTCGTGTCCGAGCGCCTGTTGTGAGATTCTGGCCCTCTGTTTTCCAGCATCACAGATGGCCATGAGCACCACTGTCTACGGTTTGAAGAACTGCGATACCTGCAAGAAGGCGACCAGGTGGCTGGACCGCTTCGGCGTGCCGTACACCTTCGTCGACTACCGCGACAACAAACCCAGCCCGGAAATGCTGCTGGCGTGGGCCGCGCAGCTGGGTGGCCTGGCCGCGATGGTCAACAGGTCCTCCACCACCTGGCGGCAGCTGCCGGACAACCGCAAGGCCGCCGATTCCGAGGCCGAATGGAAGCTGCTGCTGCGCGAGTACCCGCAGCTGATCAAGCGCCCGCTGGTGGTCACGGCCGATGGCACGGTCAGCCAGGGCTTCAGTGACAACGGCTTCAAGGCCCGCTTCGGCGTGGGTGACGCATGAGCGCGGTGCTCGACCTGACCTGCGAGCTGATCGCGCGGCCCTCGGTGACGCCCGATGATGCCGGTTGCCAGGCGCTGCTGGCGGCACGCCTGAAGCAGGCCGGGTTCCAGTGCGATCACCTGCGGCTGGGTGAGGTCGACAACCTGTGGGCGACCCACGGCCAGGGCGCGCCGGTACTGGTGCTGCTGGGCCATACCGACGTGGTGCCGACGGGCCCGCGTGAGGCCTGGGCCAGCGACCCGTTCATGCCGCAGATCCGTGACGGCGTGCTGTACGGCCGTGGCACCGCCGACATGAAGGGCAGCGTGGCGGCGTTCGTGGTGGCCGCCGAGCAGTTCGTTGCCGCGCATCCTGATCACCCCGGCACGCTGGCGGTGCTGCTGACCAGCGACGAGGAAGGCGACGCCATCGATGGCGTGCGCCACGTCGCACGCCTGTTCGCCGAACGCGGCCAGCGCATCGACTGGTGCATCACCGGCGAGCCGTCCTCGACTGCGACGCTGGGTGACCTGCTGCGCGTGGGGCGTCGCGGCAGCCTGTCGGCCAAGCTGCGCGTGCAGGGCGTGCAGGGCCACGTGGCGTATCCGGAGAAGGCACGCAACCCGATCCACCAGGCGGCGCCGGCCCTGGCCGAGCTGAGTGCGCGGCGCTGGGATGACGGCTACGAGAGTTTCCCGCCGACCAGCCTGCAGGTCTCCAACATCCATGCCGGTACCGGTGCCAACAACGTGATTCCCGGCGAGCTCGAGGTGGATTTCAACATCCGCTACAACCCGCACTGGGATGCATCGAAGCTGGAAGCGGAGATCACCGCGCTGCTGGAACGGCATGGCCTGCAGTACACGCTGAAGTGGCACCGCAGCGGCGAGCCGTTCTACACCCCGGAGGGCACGCTGCGCGCCACCGCGCGTGCGGTGCTGGCCGAGCACATCGGCCGTGCACCGGAAGAAAGCACCGGCGGCGGCACCTCCGATGCCCGCTTCATCGCGCCCTTGGGCGCGCAGTGCATCGAAGTGGGGCCGGTCAACGCCAGCATCCACCAGGTGGACGAGAACGTGCGCGTGGCCGATCTGGAGGCATTGCCGGGGCTGTACCAGCGGCTGGTGGAGCGGCTGCTGGCGTGAACCTGCGGCGCTGGGTGCCGACCGTTGGTCGGCACGCCTTTCGCCGGCATTGCTTTCCTGTAGGGCCGAGCCATGCTCGGCTGCTTCTGCAGGGAATGCCCAGCCGAGCATGGCTCGGCTCTACTCAGAAAAAATGAAGAATGGCGGCTTGATCGCTTTTTCCCAGTAGCTCGGCGCCGCCATGTAGAAGCGCTGCGCCTCGGCCCGGGCGAACCAGCGTGCGGCTGCGTCGGTGTCCTTCTCCACGCCCGGTGCACCGCGGCCCAGCAGCAGTCCGGCGAAGTACTGGCCAAACACATTGCCCTTCTCGCCGGCACGCTGGTACAGCTGCAGCGCACGTGCGGGATCGCGCGGCAGTCCCATGCCCTTTTCCAGCAGTGCGCCCAGGTCTACCTGCGCTTCGGCATCGCCACGCTCGGCGCGGCGCTGGATCTGCGCAACCAGTGGATGCACGGTGCCATCCTGTGCGGCCACCGCATCCGGTAGCCGTGACGATGAACTCCGGTAGCGCTCGTAGATCATTCCGCGCAGGCCCCAGCGCAGCGCCTGTTGCGCGTCGCCTCGCTGACGATAGGCCTTGGCGAGTGCGTAGAACGCATAGGGATTGCCGTGGTAGGCCGCCGCCAGATAGGCGCGTTCTCCGCGTCGCCAGGACGCACGCAGCACCGGCGCCGGATTGATGTGGGGGCTGTCGGCATGCCGCAGCGTGCCGGAGATCCAGATCCTGCCCAGTGCTTCTTCCGCCTTGGTGTTGTGGAAGGTCCAGGGTGTGACCGCGGCGGCGCGCTCGTAGTAGGCGATGGCGCGCGGATCGTTGAAGCGTTCGAAGGTTTCCGCGGTATCGAAGGCACCCTCGAAGCTGCCGTCGGTGCCGTGTTGCTCCAGGCCCTGCAGCTGGGCCGGCGGCAGGGGCGAGGGTGGGGCCAGGGTCTGGCAGGCGGTCAGGCCCAGGCAGAACAGGGCGGCCAGCGCCGCGTTGCGTCCAGTGCGGTGTTGCATTTCCATTACACGTTTCACGGCCGGCCATTATGCGCGCCGGGGAGTGGTTGCCAACGCAACGGTTGCACCATGCCGGAAAGCGGGGTAGGGTCAATGCCATGTCGATCCGCCTGGCCACCGCCGTCAATAACAACAACCGCAATAATCTGCGCGCGAATAATCGTGCGCGGCCGATGCGGGACTGCGCCCTGGGTAGATAGACAGCAACACACGCCCGGACACCAGAAAACCCGCATCGGTCGATGCGGGTTTTTTTGTGCCCGGGCGCAGCCTGCCCGGGCCTGGATGGCCGGTCGAACACCCTCCCACCCGTGAAATCCCCAACAGGAGCTCCCCCATGTGTTCGATCTTCGGAATCTTCGGCCTGCAGGCCGGTGACGATCTTCCCGCCCTGCGCCGGCACGCGCTGGAACTGTCGCAACGCCAGCGCCACCGTGGCCCGGACTGGAGCGGCGTGTACCTCGACGAAGGTGCGCTGCTGGTCCATGAACGGCTGGCCATCGTCGATCCGGCCGGTGGTTCGCAGCCGCTGCTGTCGGCCGATGGCCAGCTGGCGCTGGCGGTGAACGGCGAGATCTACAACCACCAGGCGTTGAAGGCGGCGCTGACCACCACCTACGACTTCCAGACCGGCTCGGACTGCGAGGTGATCAACGCGCTCTACCGCCAGGGCGGCGCGCCGGCGCAGTGGCTGGAACAGCTCAACGGCATCTTCGCCTTCGCGCTGTGGGACCGTGACAGTGGACGCGTGCTGGTGGCGCGCGACCCGGTGGGCGTGGTGCCGCTGTACTGGGGCCACGATGCCCAGGGGCGCTTGCGCGTCGCCTCGGAAATGAAGGCGCTGGTCGATACCTGTGCCGATGTCGCGCAGTTCCCGCCGGGCCACTATTTCGACAGTGCCAGCGGTGAGCTGGTGCGCTACTACCAGCAACCGTGGCGCGACTACGCCGACGTGCAGGGCCGCCAGGCCGATCTGGCTGAACTGCGCCAGGCGTTCGAGCATGCGGTGGAGCGCCAGCTGATGAGCGATGTGCCTTATGGCGTGCTGCTGTCCGGTGGCCTGGACTCGTCGCTGGTGGCGGCGGTGGCCGCGCGCTATGCACGTCGTCGCATCGAGGATGGGGGACAGACCGAAGCCTGGTGGCCGCGCCTGCACTCGTTCGCGATCGGCTTGAAGGGCTCGCCCGATCTGGCCGCCGCAGCGATCGCCGCCGAAGCGCTGGGCACCGTGCATCACGGTTTCGAGTACACGTTCGAGGAAGGCCTCGATGCGCTGCCGGAGGTGATCCGCCACATCGAGACCTACGACGTCACCACCATCCGCGCATCGACGCCGATGTTCCTGCTGGCGCGGCGGATCAAGGCGATGGGCGTGAAAATGGTGCTCTCCGGCGAGGGCAGCGACGAGATCTTCGGGGGCTACCTGTACTTCCACAAGGCACCGGATGCGCGTGAATTCCACGACGAGCTGGTACGCAAGCTCGACGCCCTGCACAACTACGACTGCCTGCGCGCCAACAAGTCGATGATGGCCTGGGGCGTGGAGCCGCGCGTGCCGTTCCTGGACCGTGAGTTCCTCGATGTGGCAATGCGCTTCGATGCCGCACACAAGATGGTCGGTGCCGGTTTTGGCGGCCGCCGTATCGAGAAGGCCGTGTTGCGCGAGGCGTTCGACGGCTACCTGCCGGACAGCATCCTGTGGCGGCAGAAGGAACAGTTCAGCGATGGCGTGGGCTATGGCTGGATCGATGGGCTGAAGGCACATGCCGAGGCGCAGGTGAGCGACCGTGTACTGGCGGCCGCCGACAAGCGCTTCCCGCACAACCCGCCGCAGACCAAGGAGGCGTACTACTACCGCCACCTGTTCGAGCAGTTCTTCCCGAGCCGGGCAGCGGCCGAGACCGTGCCGGGAGGCAAGTCGATCGCCTGTTCGTCGCCCGCGGCCATCGCCTGGGACGCCAGCTTCGCCGCGGCGGCGGATCCGTCGGGTCGCGCGATCGCCGGCGTGCACGAGCAGGCACTGGCCTAAGCACCCCCAAAAGGGGACGGAGGGGATTAAGTCGTTTGTGCCATTAACGCCTTAATCCCCTCCGTCCCCTTTTTGTATGATCGCCCCCTGCACATTGGGGAATGTTCATGGACGTACAGGCAGGCGGCAACGCGCCGCCCACGAAATGGGGATGGCGCTACCTGGCCTGGGCCGGGGTTCCGTTGCTGGCTGGCGTGCTGCTGGCGCGGTATGCCGGGCCGGCGGCGCCCGAGGCGGTTGCCCGTGCCTCCGTCGCCGCCGAAGGCGGCTGGGTGCAGCATCTGGCGTCTCCGCTGGGCCTGTTCCTGCTGCAGCTGCTGGTACTGCTGCTGGTGGCCAAGGGCGCGGGGGCGCTGCTCAAGCGCATGGGACAGCCGGCGGTGATCGGCGAAATGGCCGCTGGCCTGATGATGGGGCCGCTGGTGCTTGGCAGCCTGCTGCCGCAGCTGCATGGTGCGCTGTTCCCGGCCAGTTCGCTGGGCCCGCTGGGCATGCTCAGCCAGCTGGGCGTGCTGATGTTCCTGCTGGTGGCCGGTGCCGAACTGGACCTGGCGGCGCTGCGTGGCCGCCGGCGTTTCGCCTTTACCGTCAGCCATGCCGGCATTGCAGTGCCGTTCGTGCTCGGCGTCGCCTTGGCGATCTGGCTGTATCCGCAGCACGGCCCACAGGGTGTGGGCTTCACCGCATTCGCACTTTTCGTAGGCATCTCGATGAGCATCACGGCCTTCCCCGTGCTGCTGCGCATCCTGGCCGACCGCGGGATCACACAGACGCCGCTGGGGCAGACCGCGATCGCCTGCGCTGCCTTGGGCGATGCCACCGCGTGGTGCCTGCTGGCGCTGATCGTGGCTGCCGCCCAGGCCAGCGGCTGGTTGCCGGCCAGCCTCAACCTGGTGTGCGTGGTCGCGTTCGTGGCGCTGATGCTGGGGCTGGTGAAGCCGTGGTTCGCGCGCCGGCAGATTGCGCCGGGCCGCGAGGGGCGCTGGCTGCTCGGCATCCTGCTGCTGTCGCTGGGCAGTGCGCTGGTCACCGAGATGCTGGGCATCCACGCGCTGTTCGGCGCGTTCGCTGCGGGTGTCGCGGTATCGTCCAACGCGCAGCTGCGTGACCTGCTGATGGCCCGTGTCGAGCCGTTCGCGGTCACGCTGCTGCTGCCGTTGTTCTTCGCCATGACCGGGCTGCGCATGCGCGCCGATGCGCTGCAGGCCAGCGACATCGTGCTGTGCGTGGTGGTGATCGCGGTGGCCACGACGGGCAAGCTGCTGGGCACCTTCAGTGCCGCGCGCAGTGCCGGCATGCCCACGCGCGAAGCGTGGCGGCTGGGCGCGCTGATGAACACCCGCGGCCTGATGGAGCTGATCGTGCTCAACCTGGGGTATGAGCTGGGCCTGCTCGGTGACCGCCTGTTCGCGGTGCTGGTGATCATGGCGCTGGTGACCACGGCGATGACCGGGCCGCTGCTGAACCTGATCGAACGGCGCAGGGCCTGAACGTTGAACGGTAGTGCCGGCCGCTGGCCGGCAACCTGATGATGCTGGACACACCTGCATGGATGCCGGCCAGCGGCCGGCACTACCGCGCTGGCACCAGTGTCATCACGTGCTGCGTCTTGCCCGGCAGGAACGGTGTCGGGCGCCCATGCACCCAGTCCTCGTGGCCGGCACCCCAGTACGGTGACAGCGGATGGCCGCTCTGGCCGCCGGGCATGTGCACGATGCCGTCGGCCTCGTGGCCGGGCGAGACCACCATGCGCTCGGAGGCGCCGAAGTTCGGCGTCTGCACGCGCGGCATGTCCCGGTCGCCGGGCAGGCGGTCGGCGGGCATGCACAGCCAGCGCTTGGCGATGTCCGGCAGCGCCCGTGCGATGGGGTGGCAGATCGCCGCGGTATTGCGTTCACCCCAGCTGCGCTTGGCCAGCGGCCCCTGCTTGGCCAGCTCACCCTCGGTACGGCGGGCGGCGTCGATCAGCAGCGCATCCCAGCTGTCGAAGGCCGGTGGCAGCAGGTTGGCCGGGCGCTGTTCCAGCATCGGCCAGGCCACGCCTTCCAGCTGTGCCAGGCGTGGGTCCAGGTAGGCATCGCCCAGCTGCGCGTTGGCCGGGGCCAGCAGTGCATCGGACAGCGTGGCCATGACCTGCGTGCGGAATTCACGCACCACCCGGTAGCTGACCGAACTGGCCGAGGCGCGCCCGCCCCATTGATGGCTGGCCTCCTTCAAACGCTTCAGCGCAGGGTCGTCACTGCGTTCGATGACGTCGTGCAGCAGAGCCCACCAGCGCTGCAGGAACACCGCGCGGTCGTCGAGCTGGATCGCCAGCAGGTCGTGCTCGTCGAAGCGCTCCTGGATTGCCAGCAGGTCGCGGATCTGCCGCGCCCGCGCACCCAGGTCATAGCCGCCGTTGCCGACGCTGGCGAGTGCCTCGCCGTCGAGGACGCGTCCATTGGCGGTCCACAGGCGATGGTTGGGGGGATCGATCAATGCCGGCGAGGCATCGCTGCGGATCGGCCACGGCGCGCAGCCCTGGTTGCTGGCGGCATTGAAGCCGGCCGGTGCACAGCCGGGGCCGCGGTCCGGGCGAGCGCCGATCAGGCGCCAGGCAATGCGCCCGCTGCGATCACCGACCACCAGGTTCTGTGCGGGGATGCCGGCACGGTCGGCGAAGTGCAGTGCACCGTCGAGGTCACCGGCGCGGGCCAGGTCAGCGAAATCCAGGCGTACGGCACCGGGCAGGTGTGCGACCCAGCGCAGGGCGTCGCCACTGCCATCGGCATGGGTATGCAGGATCGGCCCCCAGTCGGTTTCGCGCACCGCGAACAGCACGTCGGCCTGGCCGGCCACGGCGATGCGCTCTTCGTGCACGGTCACGGCGGCGTTGGCCGGTTCCGTGCGATAGTCCGCCGTGTCGATGTAGCTGTTGGTGAAGCCCCAGGCGACGTGCCCGTTGCTGCCGACGATCACCGCCGGCAGGCCCGGCAGGGAGAAGCCGGTGACATCGACCTGGCCGCCGGCGGCCTGTGGGTCGGGGTAGCGCAGGCGCACGCGGAACCACAGGCCGGGTGCACGCAGGCCCAGGTGCATGTCGTCGGCAACGATGGCGCGGCCGTCGGCGGTAAGCGCCCCGGCCACCGCGAAGTTGTTGCTGCCGATGACGTCGCCCTCTTCCTGCTCAGTGCCCGTTTTTCCCTTCAATGTGCGCAGGTCCAGCTGGCTGGCATCGGGCAGGGCGGCGTTGCCGGTGGGTTCGCCAAACAGCGGCGCATCCCATTCGGTGCCGTCGTGGGCGATCAGCGCGTACAGCGCCGGCGGCACCACTGCGCGGATGCGGCTGAGCGCAAGCTCGGTCTGGTTGCCGGGGTCCTGCAGGTCGGCATACATGGCCAGCCCGGTCAGCACGCTGTCGCTGGCCTGCCACGGTTGTGGTGATTGCCGCAGCAGCAGGTAGGCCCATGGGCGCACGGAGAGATCGGCCAGGCCTTCGTTGACGCCATCCACGTAGGCGCGCACGGCCGTGCCGTTGTCGCCCAGTGCGGCCTGCAGATTCGCCTCGGTGCGTGCACGCAGCCGGTGCACGCGCATGCGCTTGTCGGCGTCGATGGCCTTCGGCCCGAACAGCGCCGACAGCTCGCCAGCGGCACTGCGGCGCATCAGGTCCATCTCGAAATAACGTTCCTGCGCGTGTACGCGGCCGAGCGCACGCATCGCGTCGGCCTGGCTGCCGGCAGTGATGGTGACCACGCCCAGCCCATCGCGCTCGATGGTGACCGGCTTGGCCAGCCCCGGCAGCGCATGCTCGCCGTCCAGGTCGGCCAGGCTGCCGCGCAGCAGCAGCCACAGCACCAGTGCGGTGACCAGCACGATGGCGATCAACACGCCCAGCACCCAACGCCATGTACGTCGCATCGCACGTCCTTTCCGAACTCGTGGGCCGATTGTAGCCGCAGGCGCAACTGCGACTGATTCCGATTAGATCACCGTATTTTGAAATGCGGCACCCTATGCCGCATCGATTCACAGGAGCCCCCCATGAAAGGCAACCCGGACGTCATCGCCTGCCTGAAGGAACTGCTGCGCGGCGAGCTTGCTGCGCGCGACCAGTACTTCATCCATTCCCGCCGCTACGAGGACCAGGGCCTGTTCGCGCTGTACGAACGCCTGAACCACGAGATGGAAGAGGAAACCCAGCATGCCGATGCGCTGCTGCGCCGGATCCTGTTCCTGGGTGGCGACCCGGACATGCGCCCGCATGCCACCGAGCCGGGCAAGACCGTGGAGGAGATGCTGCAGAAGGATCTCGATACTGAATACGCCGTTCGGAACAATCTCGCCGCCGGCATGAAGCTGTGCGAGGAGAAGGGCGATTACGTGAGCCGCGACATCCTGCTGGCGCAGCTGAAGGACACCGAGGAAGACCACGCCTGGTGGCTGGAGCAGCAGCTGGGCCTGATCAAGCGCATCGGCCTGGAGCTGTACCAGCTGAGCAAGATCGACGGCAACGGCGCCCCGGCGCACTGAGCGGGCATCGTTTTTTGTAGAGCCGAGCCAATGCTCGGCTGCCTTCCGGTAGAGCCGACCGCTGGTCGGCTGCTCTGCAGAAAGCAGCCGACCAGCGGTCGGCTCTACCAGCAGCACAGCGTTCTGTCGCCCGCCAGCACCGGAGCACCGCCAGCCAGCCTTCGCCCGCCAGCCGCTCCACCGCCCGCCAGCCGACAACGAAAAAGCCGGGGAATGCCCCGGCTTTTTCGTGCCTGGGGTCAGAGCCCTTTCCCATGGAAAGGGATCCGACCCCGTACCTCTTATTCCACCGACAGCCCTTCCACCTTCTGCCAGCCGCGCGGCAGCAGGTGGCCGCGGGTGGCACGGGCGCCGAGGTAGGCGTCGAGCTCGTTGAACTTCAGGCCCATGGTGCGCTGGCCGCTGCGCACCTGCAGGGTCTGCCCCGGACTGATCGCCACGATGGCGACCACGCGTTCGGTGGCGAGCTTGGCCTTCGGGATCTCGATGATCTTGTTGCCCTTGCCCTTGTCCAGTTCCGGCAGGTCGTTGGCGGCGATCGCCAGCAGGTTGCCGGAGCTGGTCACCGCCACGATGCGGTCGGTGGCCACGTTGGCGACCACCGACGGGGTCAGTACCGACGAGCCGGACGACAGGTTCAGCATCGCCTTGCCGGCCTTGTTGCGGCCGATCAGGTTCTCGAAGCGGGTGACGAAGCCATAGCCATGACTGGAGGCCAGCACGAAGCGGGCATCTGGCTCGGCACTGGCCAAGGTCACGAAGCTGGTACCGGGAGCCGGCGAGAAGCGACCGGTCAGCGGTTCGCCATTGCCACGCGCGGAGGGCAGGGTATGCACCGGCGTCGAGTAGGCGCGGCCTTCGCTGTCGAGGAACGCGACCTGCTGGGTGCTGCGCGCACGCACTGCGCCCTGCAGGGCGTCGCCGTCGCGGTAGGACAGGGCGGAAGCATCGACGTCGTGGCCCTTGGCCGCTCGGATCCAGCCCTTCTCCGACAGCACCACGGTCATCGGCTCGCTCGGCACCAGCTCGGTCTCGTCGATGGCCTGCGCGGCCTGGCGCTGCACCAGCGGCGAGCGGCGTGCGTCGCCGAACTTCCTGGCGTCGGCGGTCAGTTCGTCGCGGATCAGCTTCTTCAGCTTGGCCTTGCTGTCGAGGATGCCGAGGATCTTCTCGCGCTCCTTGGCCAGCTCGTCCTGCTCGCCGCGGATCTTCATCTCTTCCAGGCGGGCCAGCTGCTTCAGCTTGGTTTCCAGGATGTACTCGGCCTGTTCCTCGGACAGGCCGAAGCGCGCGATCAGCGCCGCCTTCGGTTCGTCCTCGGTACGGATGATGTGGATCACCTCGTCCAGGTTGAGGAAGGCGACCAGCAGGCCTTCCAGAAGGTGCAGGCGGCGCTCGACCTTCTGCAGGCGGTGCTGCAGGCGGCGGGTGACGGTGTTGCTGCGGAAGGTCAGCCATTCGCTGAGCAGCATCTTCAGGTTCTTCACCTGCGGACGGCCGTCCAGCCCGATCACGTTGAGGTTGACGCGGTAGCTGCGCTCCAGGTCCGTGGTCGCGAACAGGTGGCCCATCAGCTGGTCGGCGTCGACGCGGTTGGAACGTGGCACCAGCACCACGCGCACCGGGTTGGCGTGGTCGGATTCGTCGCGGATGTCTTCCAGCCACGGCAGCTTCTTGGCGCGCATCTGCGCGGCGATCTGCTCGATCACCTTCGACGGCGACACCTGGAACGGCAGCGCCGTCACCACGATGTTGCTGGCCTCCTTGGTGAAGGTCGCACGTGCACGCACGCTGCCGTTGCCGGTCTCGTAGATGTTCCGCAGGTCGTTGGCCGAGGTGATGATCTCGGCGCTGGACGGATAGTCCGGGCCCTGCACGTGCTCGCACAGGTCGCGCACGCTGGCATCGGGGTTGTCCAGCAGGTGCAGCAGTGCGCTGACGATCTCGTTGAGATTGTGCGGCGGCACGTCGGTGGCCATGCCCACGGCGATGCCGGTGGTGCCGTTGAGCAGCAGGTGCGGCAGCCGTGCCGGCATCCAGGTCGGCTCCTGCAGGGTGCCGTCGAAGTTCGGTGCCCAGTCGGTGGTGCCCTGGCCCAGTTCGCCCAGCAGCACTTCGGCGATCGGGGTCAGCTTGGATTCGGTGTAACGCATCGCCGCGAACGACTTCGGGTCGTCGCTGGAGCCGAAGTTGCCCTGGCCCTCGATCAGCGGATAGCGGTACGAGAACGGCTGTGCCATCAGCACCAGGGCCTCGTAGCACGCGCTGTCGCCGTGCGGGTGGTACTTACCGATGACGTCACCGACGGTGCGCGCGGACTTCTTCGGTTTGGACGCGGCATTCAGGCCCAGCTCGCTCATCGAATAGATGATGCGGCGCTGCACCGGCTTCAGGCCGTCGCCGATGAACGGCAGGGCGCGGTCCAGGACCACATACATCGAGTAGTCGAGGTAGGCGCGTTCGGCGTACTCGCGCAGCGGCAGTTGTTCGAATCCGTGGAACACGGGGCGGGCAAGTTCGGTCATGCGGCGTTGTTACCTGTTGTCGGGAGGCGGCGACGGCGGTCGCCGCTCGCAATCCTGTGATTATCCGGATGCGGCGGGGGATGCCAAGCCGCGCGCAGGGTCCAGCCCGGTTTCCAGGCCGTGCCCGGCCCGTGCCAGGTAGCGACCGGGCGGCAGCCCGAAGTGGCGGCGGAACACGGTAACGAACGCGCTGGCGCTGCTGAAGCCCAGCGCGTGGGCGATGTCGGCCACGCTGCGGCCGTCGGTCAGCTGGCGCAGGGCCTCTGACAGGCGCGCCTGCTGCCGCCACTGGGCGAAGCTGAGCGTGGTCTCGTCGCGGAAGTGACGGGTCAGGCTGCGCGGTGACAGACCGGCCCAATGCGCCCATTCGGCCAGGCTGCGTTCGTCGGAGGGGTCGGCCAGCAACTGCGAGGCGATCTTCAGCAGGCGCCGGTCGTGCGGCATCGGCAGGTGCATGCGCTGGCGCGGCGCGGTGCGGATCTCGTCCAGCAGCACGTCGATGATGTGCTGGCGCTCGGGCGTGGTGTCATGGCCGAGCGGCCATTCGCAGATGCGGTCGGCCAGCGCCTGCGCCAGCTTGGACAGGCCCAGCACGCAGGGATCGGCGGGCAGGGTGGCGCAGGCCGGTGCAGCCAGTGCCATGCCCCAGCCGCGCAACGGGCCGTCGAGGGTGACGGTGTGCGGTTCCAGCGGCGGCATCCAGCCGGCCGAGCCCGGCGCCAGCGACCACGTGCCATGCGAGGTGCGGGTGGTCAGCAGGCCGCGTTCGACGCAGATCAACTGGGCACGCTGGTGGTGGTGCCAGTCGACCTCGCGGGCCAGGCCCTGCTGGCTGTCGAAGCGGAAGGCGATGACCGGCGGGCCGTCGTTGCGCTCGAACCAGTCCAGTGCCTCATCTCTGAGTAGGCGTTTGGGAACCTGAATTTCTGCCTTGTTCATCATGTCCGCTGGCTGAAATGTGACATCCATTGGCTGGATTGTACTACCGGGCCACCTGACCAGATCATTAAGGTAGGCGCCTTCACTGATCGAGCCCGCTGCTGCAACACAGCATTCGATGCCAGATCGAATATTTCCATTGAGAAATATTTTTTTTGGAAGAGAATGCTCCCCCATGATCTGTCCTGCAACCACTCCCCCCAGCTTCGGCCTGCTGCTGCGCCAGGTGCGCGACGGCCTGGTGCGCCAACTCGACGCGTCCATGGCGGAAGAAGATCTGGGAATCGGCTTCACCCATTACATCGGGTTGAAGGTGCTTTCCCACATGGCGCCCTGCACCGCCAACGAACTGGCCCAGGCCATCGACCAGGTGCCCAGCGCGGTCACCCGCCTGCTGGACAAGCTGGAGGCGCTGGGCTGCGTCCGCCGCGAGGCGCATGCGCAGGACCGGCGGGCACTGCAGATCGTGCTGACCGACGAAGGCCGTGCGTTGTGGGCGCGGCTGAAGCTGCGCGGCGACGCGGTGATGGATTACGCGCTGCGTGATCTTTCCGCCGACGAGCGCACGCTGCTGCTGTCCCTCCTTACCCGAATCCGCGATTCACTGACGACCCCATGAACCCGATCCCGCATTCCACTCTCCGCCGGTCCGGGCGCGCGCTGCTGGTGTCAGCGCTGGCGCTGGCCCTGGCCGCCTGCGCCAGCAGTCGTGGCCTCAACCCGCAGGGCCACGTGCTTGACGTGGACAGCCTGCACAGCGAACGCACCCTGGCTGACACCGACCTGAGCGCCGCCGGCTTCCCGGCGCAGGACTGGTGGAAGGCACTGGGCGATGCGCAGCTGGACGCACTGGTCGCCGAAGGCCTGGCCGGTCATCCGAGCCTGGACGCCGCCGACGCGCGCCTGCGCCAGGCCCAGGCCCAGGTCGGTACCGCGCGCGCCGACGAGCTGCCCAGCCTGTCGGTGTCCGGCGGCTACACCGGCCTGCGCCTGCCCGAGTCGATGGTCGGCAGCGAGATGGGCGGCCGCTATGGCGGCAGCAGCCAGGTCGCCTTCGATTTCAGCTACGGCGTGGACCTGTGGGGCGGCAAGCGCGCTGCCTGGGAAGCCGCCGTGGATGGCGCGCATGCCGCCACCGTTGAAGCCCAGGCCGCACGCCTGAACCTGTCCACCGGCATTGCCCAGGCCTATGCCGACCTGGCCTACGCGTGGCAGCTCAACGACGTGGCCGAGGAAGAACTGACCCGCTCGCAGAAATCGCTGCAGCTGACCCGCCAGCGCCGCAGCGCCGGCATCGACAGCGATCTGCAGGTGCGCCAGGCCGAGGCCCGCGTGCCGGCCGCGCAGCAGCAGGTGCTGGCCGCGCAGCAGCGCATCGACGCCGCCCGCACCGCGCTGGCTGCACTGGTCGGCAAGGGGCCGGACCGTGGCCTGTCGATCCAGCGCCCGCAGCCGTTGAACCCGATGGCACTGCAGCTGCCGGGCGTACTGCCCAGCGAACTGCTCGGCCGTCGCCCCGACATCGTGGCTGCGCGCTGGCGCGTGGAAGCGGCCGACAAGCAGATCAAGGTCGCCAAGACCAAGTTCTACCCGAGCTTCAACCTGACCGCGCTGGCCGGCGTGGTCGCCCCGAACGTGGGTGACCTGCTGAAGAGCAGCTCGACCTTCGCCTACATCGGCCCGGCGTTGAGCCTGCCGATCTTCGAAGGCGGCAAGCTGCGCGCCAACCTGGCCAACACCGACGCGCAGTACGACCTGGCGGTGGCCAACTACAACCAGGCCGTGCTCGATGCACTGCGCGACGTCGCCGACCAGGTCAACGCGGTGCGCTCGCTGGCGCAGCAGGCGCACGCGCAGCAGCAGGCAGTGGACACCGCACGCTCGGCCTTCGACCTGGCCCAGCAGCGCTACCGCGCCGGCATCGGCAGCTACCTGGACGTGCTGACCGCGCAGTCCACCCTGCTGCAGTCGCAGCAGCAGCTGGCCGGCCTGCAGTCGCAGCAGGTGCAGACCTCGGTGCGCCTGAGCAAGGCGCTGGGCGGTGGTTTGCAGCCCGCCGACACCGACCGCGCACCGATCGCCTCCCATTCCGATTCCTCGCATTCCTGAAGACTTCCGCCATGAGCCAGACCCAAGACACTGCGGCCCCGGCCGCCCCCAACCGCCGCGGCAACCTGCTGCGCGGCCTGTTCGTGATCGTCGTGCTGCTGCTTGCCGCACTGGCGCTGTGGTACTTCATGTTCGGCCGTTGGTTCGAAGAAACCGACGATGCCTACGTGCAGGGCAACCTGGTGCAGATCACCCCGCTGGTGGCCGGTACCGTGGTCGCCATCAACGCCGATGACGGCATGCGCGTGGAGCGCGGCCAGCTGCTGGTGCAGCTGGACCCGTCCGACACTTCGGTGGCGCTGCAGCAGGCCGAGGCCAACCTGGCCAAGACCGTGCGCCAGACCCGTGGCCTGTACCGCAGCGTGGAAGGCGCGCAGGCGGACCTGAACGCCCGCCAGGTGACCCTGAAGCGCGTACGCGAGGACTTCGCCCGCCGCAAGGATCTGGCCGCCACTGGCGCCATTTCCAACGAAGAACTGGCCCACGCCCGCGACGAGCTGGCGGCGGCCGAAGCGGCCGTGGCCGGTTCGCGCGAGACCGTCGAGCGCAACCGCGCGCTGGTCGACGACACCGTGATCGCCACCCAGCCGGACGTGCAGGCCGCCGCCGCGCAGCTGCGCCAGGCGTTCCTCAACAACGCCCGCGCCGGCATCGTCGCGCCGGTCACCGGCTACGTCGCCCGTCGTTCGGTGCAGGTGGGCCAGCGCGTGCAGCCGGGCAATGCCCTGATGGCCGTGGTGCCGACCGAGCAGATGTGGGTCGAGGCCAACTTCAAGGAAACCCAGCTGCGCCATATGCGCCTGGGCCAGGAAGTGGAGCTGAAGTCGGACCTGTATGCCGGTGACGTGAAGTACAAGGGCCGCATCCAGAGCCTGGGCCTGGGTACCGGCTCGGCGTTCTCGCTGTTGCCGGCGCAGAACGCCAGCGGCAACTGGATCAAGATCGTGCAGCGCGTGCCGGTGCGCATCGCCATCGATGCCAAGCAGCTGGCCGAACACCCGCTGCGCATCGGCCTGTCGATGAAGGCCGAAGTGAGCCTGCGCGACCAGAAGGGTGAAGTACTGCCGAGCACCCCGGCCAAGGGCACCGTGTTCGACACCGACGTATATGCCAAGCAGCTGCATGATGCCGATGAGGTGATCCACACGATCATCCAGGGCAACCTGCCGCAGCAACAGGCAAAGGTGGGCTGAGGTCGCCATGTCCGCACAAGCTCCAGCCGCACCCGGCGCTCCGGGTGCACCGGCGGCGCCGGGTGCGGCCTCCGGGTTCCTGCCACCCAGCGTCGCCCTGTGCACCGTGGGCCTGGCGATGGCGTCGTTCATGCAGGTGCTCGACACCACCATCGCCAACGTTTCACTGCCGACCATCGCCGGTAATCTCGGCGCCAGCTCGCAGCAGGCGACCTGGGTCATCACTTCGTTCGCGGTCAGCACGGCCATCGCGCTGCCGCTGACCGGCTGGCTCAGCCGTCGCTTCGGCGAGCGCAAGCTGTTCGTCTGGGCCACGCTGGCCTTCGTCATCACCTCGCTGCTGTGCGGCCTGGCGCAGAGCATGGGCATGCTGGTGCTGTCGCGTGCGCTGCAGGGTTTCGTGGCCGGCCCGATGTACCCGATCACGCAGTCGCTGCTGGTCTCGATCTATCCGCGCGAGAAACGCGGACAGGCATTGGCGCTGCTGGCGATGATCACGGTGGTGGCGCCCATCTGCGGTCCGATCCTCGGTGGTTGGATCACCGACAACTACAGTTGGGAATGGATCTTCCTGATCAACGTGCCACTGGGCATCTTCGCCGCGCTGGTGGTGGGCAACCAGCTGAAGGGACGCCCGGAGCAGATCGAGAAGCCGAAGATGGATTACGTCGGCCTGGTCACCCTGGTGATCGGTGTCGGTGCCCTGCAGCTGGTGCTCGACCTGGGCAACGACGAGGACTGGTTCTCGTCGATGAAGATCGTGGTGCTGGCCTGCGTGGCGGTGGTGACGCTGACGGTGTTCCTGATCTGGGAGCTGACCGACAAGGATCCGATCGTCGACCTGAAGCTGTTCCGGCACCGCAACTTCCGCGCCGGCACGCTGGCGATGGTGGTGGCCTACGCGGCGTTCTTCAGCGTGGCGCTGCTGATCCCGCAGTGGCTGCAGCGTGACATGGGCTACACCGCGATCTGGGCAGGCCTGGCGACCGCGCCGATCGGCATCCTGCCGGTGATCATGACGCCATTCGTCGGCAAGTACGCATCGCGCTTCGACATGCGCATGCTGGCCACGGTGGCCTTCATCGTGCTGTCGATGACCAGCTTCCTGCGTTCGAACTTCAACCTGCAGGTGGACTACATGCACGTGGCCGGCGTGCAGCTGATCATGGGCATCGGCGTCGCGCTGTTCTTCATGCCGGTGCTGCAGATCCTGCTGTCGGACCTGGATGGGCGCGAGATCGCGGCGGGCTCCGGCCTGGCCACGTTCCTGCGTACGCTGGGTGGCAGCTTCGCGGCGTCACTGACGACGTGGCTGTGGGCGCGGCGTACCCAGGTGCACCATGCCGACCTGACCGAGCACATCTCGGCCTATCAGCCCGGCATGCAGGACCAGGTGACGGCGATGGGGCAGGGCGACCTGCAACACGGTGCAGCGGTACTGAACAACATGATCAACCACCAGGCATCGCAGATGGGCTTCAACGACATCTTCTTCCTGCTGGGCTGGATCTTCCTGGCGATCATCACGTTCCTGTGGCTGGCCAAGCCGCCGTTCGGCGCGGGTGCAGGTGCTGCCGCCGGTGGCGGGCACTGACCGCTCATTGCTGTTGAAACGCAGAAACCCCGCCGCAAGGCGGGGTTTTTCTTTTGGTGGATCCACGCCACGCATGGGTGGATCTCGGGCGTGAATTCCCAGACCCCGGAAACGAAAAAACCCGCTTTCGCGGGTTTGATCATCTTGAGTCGTGGTGCCCAGGAGAGGACTCGAACCTCCACGGTTTTACCCGCTAGTACCTGAAACTAGTGCGTCTACCAATTCCGCCACCTGGGCGACTCAGGAGATGAATTATGGGGAGCCACAGAAGATGTGTCAACAACATTTCACACTTTTTTCTGGGGCTGCACGCCCAGGTGATGCAGCAGGCTGCGCATCGCCGGTGACAGTCGTGTCCACTCGGCAAAGCACGCGCACAGGCGTCGTTGCGCCCACGCATCGGCGAGCGGTACGGCGACGGTGTGCGTGCTGCGCCGATGCTGGCGCGCGATGGTCCGCGGCGCGATGCCGACGCCGATGCCGTGGCCGACCATGATGCACACGCCTTCGAAGGTCTTCATGCGGATGCGTACATCCAGGTGGCGCCCGATGTCGCGCGCCTGGTCCTCGATGTAGGTCTGCAGTGCATTGCCGTCGGCCAGGGCAACGAAGGTCTCTCCGGCAGCCTCGGCAAAAGCCAGGCTGCGCCGGGTCGCGAAGCGGTGGTCGGCCGGCAGCAGCATCACCAGGGGATCTTCGGCGACCACATGCTGCTGCAGGCCGGCAGCGTCGACCGCATCGCTGATGATGCCGGCTTCGGCCTGGCCGGCACTGATCGCGCGTACGACTTCGGGGCTGGTGCGCTCCAGCAGTTCGACATGCAGGCGTGGGCGTTCGGCCAGCCACGGCGCGAGCCGCGAGGGCAGGTAGTTGGTCAGCGCGGCGGTGTTGGCATACAGGTGCAGGGTGCCGCGCGCACCCTGCGCGAACGCCTGCAGTTCGCCACGCAGCTGTGCCTGCTGCTGCAGGATCAGGCGTGCGTGGTGGGCGAGGGCGGCGCCGGCCTCGGTCAGGCTGACGCCGCGTGGGTGCCGGTGCAACAGCGCGGTGCCGGCATCGGCTTCGATCGTGCGCAGGCGCTCGCTGGCTGAACCCAATGCCAGGTTTGCCTGTGCCGCGCCGGCGGTGATGCTGCCGGCTTCGGCGATTGCCAGGAACAGGCGCAGGTCGGCGATGTCCATCCGCATGTCGTGCCTCATTGCTGATCCGGCGCCTTCGGGTCAGCCGAAGGCTGGGCCGGGAAGACCGCATTGTGCGCCTGGCGAGGGCCCGGTCCAATGAAGCCATGCATGAATCGACATACTTCTATTTGCTGCTGGTGGCGGTGTTCGTGCTGGCCGGCGTGGTCAAGGGCGTGACAGGGATGGGGTTGCCGACGGTGGCGATGGGCCTGCTGGGCAGCACCCTGTCACCGGTGGCGGCGGCGTCGATGCTGTTCATTCCAACCTTCGTCACCAATGCGTGGCAACTGCTGTCCGGGCCGTCGCTGGGCCACATCGTGCGGCGTTTGTGGCCGATGATGCTTGCCGTGGTGGTGGTGACGCTGGGTTCGGCCGCACTGCTGGTGCGGGTCGATCGCGCCTGGTCGCGCGTTGCGCTGGGCGTGGCATTGGTGGTCTATGCCGCCTATGCGTTGCTCGCGCCGGTGTTCCGCGTGCCGCAGCGGCGCGAGCGCTGGCTGGGGCCGCTGGTGGGTGCGCTGTCCGGCGTGGTGACGGGGGCGACGGGTGTGTTCGTGATGCCGGCGGTGCCGTACCTGCAGTCGCTGGGATTGCAGCGCGAGGAGCTGGTGCAGGCGCTCGGGCTGGCGTTCACCGTGTCGACGATTTCGCTGACCACCGGTCTGGTGCTGCACGGTGCGTTCGGCATCCAGCAGCTGGGGCTGAGTGCGCTGGCGGTGCTGCCGGCGCTGCTGGGCATGTGGCTGGGCCAGGTGATCCGGCAGCGCATCAGTGCCCGCGTGTTCCGCGCCTGCTTCCTGGGGTTCCTGCTGCTGCTCGGGCTGGAACTGGTGCTGCGGCCGTTGTTCTGATGCCGGATCCGGGGCATGAAAAAACCCGCTTTCGCGGGTTTTTCTCATTCTCGACGTGGTGCCCAGGAGAGGACTCGAACCTCCACGGTTTTACCCGCTAGTACCTGAAACTAGTGCGTCTACCAATTCCGCCACCTGGGCGTCGAGGAGCGAGATTATGGGGTGCCGTGACGGGGGTGTCAACACTTTTTGCTGATCCCGGGTCGGTTGCCGTTGCGCATGCGAAACGGGCTCTGCCCCCCCATCTCACTCGCTTGGGGCCAGAGCCCTTTCCTCTGGAAAGGAATCCGACCCCGGCTGCCGGATCACAGGCAAAAAAAATCCCCGCCGAAGCGAGGAGTTTTTTCGTTGGTGCCCAGGAGAGGACTCGAACCTCCACGGTTTTACCCGCTAGTACCTGAAACTAGTGCGTCTACCAATTCCGCCACCTGGGCGTTCCAGAGGCGCAATTGTGAAGATGAATCCGCAGGCTGTCAACGACTTCCTGAATATTTTTGACGCGATCGCTTGAAGGCGACCGCTGACCCGTTCTGCACGCCGCCAGCGGCTACCATGTAGGGCGATGACTACCAAAAAACCAAGCAAGGGCGGGAGCAAGTCCCGCAGCCAGGCCCCGAACAAGGGCGCCAAGGCGGGTGCAGCCCGCACCACCAAGCCGGGCAAGCCGCTGCCGGGCTGGTTCCCCGAATTGAATGAAGGCGGTGCACCGCCACGCGGCCGCAAGGTCCGCAGTACCGATGCACCGGGCCCGGCCCCGGGCCGCAAGCTGCCGCCGGCCGGCAAGGTGATCGACGATCCCTATGCCGCCCGCGAAGCGGAGAAGTACGAACAGCCCATCGCCAGCCGCGAGGCCATCCTGGCCCTGCTGGAGCGCTGCGAAGGGCCGCAGACCGCCGAGGAACTGGGCGCGCGCCTTGGCCTGACCGCTCCGGACCGGGCCGAAGCGCTGTCGCGCCGGCTCGGTGCGATGGTCCGCGACGGCCAGCTGGTGCAGAACCGTCGCGGCGGTTTCGCCCCGATCCAGACCCTGAACCTGGTCACCGGTGTGGTGATCGCCAACCCGGAAGGGTTCGGCTTCCTGCGCCCGGTCGAGGGCGGCGACGACCTGTTCCTGCCGCCTTATGAAATGCGCAAGGTCATGCACGGCGACAAGGTGCTGGCCCGCGTGACCGGCATCGATCACCGTGGCCGTCGCGAAGGCAGCATCGCCCGCGTGCTGGAGCGCGGCATGACCCGCCTGATCGGCCGCTTCAGCATCGAGATGGGCATCAACTACGTGGTGCCCGACGACAAGCGCGTGCAGCGCAACGTGCAGGTGCCGCCGGACCAGACCGGTGGTGCGCGCGACGGCCAGCTGGTGGTCTGTGAACTGACCCAGGCGCCGGACAGCCGCCGCCCGCCGATCGGCCGCATCATCGCGGTGCTCGGCGACAAGCTGACCGCGTCGCTGGTGGTGGAGACCGCCATCCATGGCCACGAGCTGCCGTTCGAGTTCCCGCAGGAGGTGCTGGACGAAGCGGCCTCGGTGCCGCTGGTGGTCGAGCCGGCGATGATTGGCGACCGTGTCGACCTGCGCAGCACGCCGCTGGTCACCATCGATGGCGAGGATGCCAAGGACTTCGACGACGCGGTGTACTGCGAGCCGAATGCCGAGGGTTTCCGCCTGGTGGTGGCGATTGCCGACGTCTCGAATTACGTTCGCCCTGGTACGCCGCTGGATGAAGAGGCGCAGAAGCGTGCGACGTCGGTGTACTTCCCGGGCTTCGTGGTGCCGATGCTGCCGGAGACACTGTCCAACGGCATCTGCTCGCTGATGCCGAAGGTCGACCGCATGTGCTTTGTCTGCGACATGCAGATCGACCGCGATGGCCTGGTCACGCATTCGCGCTTCTACGAGGCGGTGATGAACTCGCATGCGCGCCTGACCTACACCCAGGTGTGGAAGGCGGTGGGCGAGGACGATGCCGATACCAAGGCCTGGATGGGCGACCTGCTGCCGCAGGTGCAGCGCCTGCACCAGCTGTACAAGGTGCTGTCCAAGGCACGCGCCAAGCGCGGTGCCATCGAATTCGAAAGCAGTGAAGTGCGCTTCGTGCTGGACAACCGTGGTGAAGTGACCCAGGCCGGCATGCTGGTGCGCAACGACGCGCACAAGCTGATCGAGGAGTGCATGATCGCGGCCAACGTCGAGGCCGCCAGGTACCTGCTGTCGCGCCATGTGCCGGCGCCGTACCGCATCCACGAGAAGCCGCCGGAAACCAAGTACGCCGACCTGCTGGAATTCCTCAAGGAGTTCAAGCTGAGCCTGCCGCCGTGGTCGAAGGTGCGCCCGGGCGATTACACCAAGCTGCTGAAGAAGATCCGCGACCGCCCCGATGCCACGCTGCTGGAATCGGTGTTGCTGCGCAGCCAGAGCCTGGCGATCTACAGCCCGGAGAATCACGGCCACTTCGGCCTGGCGCTGGAGGCGTACGCGCACTTCACCTCGCCGATCCGCCGTTACCCCGACCTGCTGGTGCACCGTGCGATCAAGCATGCGTTGTCCGGCAAGCCGCTGGACAAGTTCACCTACAACGCGCGCGAAATGGCGGCCCTGGCGCTGCAGTGTTCCGAGCGCGAGCGCCGTGCCGACGAAGCCGAGCGCGAGGTCGACGAGCGTTACCGCGCGGCGTGGATGGAAAAGCACGTGGGCGGCCAGTTCGACGGCGTGATCAGCGGCGTGACGAGCTTCGGCCTGTTCGTGGAACTGGACGAGTCCAAGGTGCAGGGCCTGGTGCATGTGACCCAGCTGCCGCAGGACTATTACAAGTTCGACGCCACCCGCAAAACGCTGACCGGCGAACGCCGCGGCAGCAGCTACCGGCTGGGTGACCGCGTGCGGATCCTGGTGCTGAAGGCCAGCATGGAAGAGCGCAAGATCGACTTCCGCCTGGTCGAGCACAAGGGCGAGGACGAGGGCGATGGCGATGGCCTGCCGCCGCCGCCCGAGCGGGGCAAGCCGGCCAAGCGCACCAAGAAGAAGTATTGAAAGGTGTGCCGACCAACGGTCGGCACCTACCGCAACTGGTAGGTGCCAACCTTGGTTGGCACGACGTTCCGGAGGAACCCCAGCATGCAAGGCCAACCCGAATACAGTGGCGGCTGCCAATGCGGCGCGGTCCGCTTCCAGGCGCGTGGCGAGCTCACCGACAGCTCGATCTGCCATTGCCGGATGTGCCAGAAGGCGTTCGGTGCCTATTACGCGCCGCTGGTATCCGTGCGCGGCGTGCAGTTCAGCTGGACCCGCGGCCAGCCGCGCTATTTCCAGTCGTCCAACGTGGTGCGGCGTGGTTTCTGCGCCGACTGCGGTACACCCCTGACCTATGAAGCCCCGGATGGCGTGGCCGTGGCTGCCGGCGCCTTCGATGAGCCGGAACGCCTGCCACCGACGATCCAGTACGGGGTGGAGCGCAAGCTGCCGTTCGTCGACAGCCTGTCCGGCCTGCCGGCGCGGCGCACCGAGGACGACGTCGCCGCGCTGGAGTTCCTGGCCACCATCGTTTCCCACCAGCACCCCGACCACGACACCCCGCACTGGCCGCCGCGCAGTCGGTAACGCCCCTCTAGCGCCGAGCCCACGCTCGGCTGCTCCGGGTTCAGGCTTCATCGGCCCCCCGCCAGCCGAGCATGGGCTCGGCGCTACAGAGGGGCGGCCGGTCGCAGCGCCCGGCCTGCCGATGCTCTACCATAGCCACCCCCTTTCCGGTCCCCGCCCGCATGAGCAAGAACAGCCAGTGGATTGTCGGCGTCAACGCCGTCGCCTCCTCCATCGAGAACGACGCCGAGAACGTCCGCGAAGTGCTGGTCGAGGCCGGTGCGAAGAACCCGCGCCTGACCGAGATCGAAGAGAACGCCCGCCGCAAGGGCATCGATGTGCGCAAGGTGAACAGCCAGGCGCTGGACGGTGTTGGCGGTTCGGTGCGCCACCAGGGCGTGGCCGCGCGCTACGCCGCCGCCCGTACCTACAGCGAGAACGAGCTGGAAGGGCTGGTCACCGCGGCCGAGGGCAAGGCCCTGCTGCTGGTGCTCGACGAGGTGCAGGACCCGCACAACCTCGGCGCCTGCCTGCGCTCGGCCGCTGCCGCCGGGGCGACCGCGGTGATCATCCCGAAGGACAAGTCGGCCACGGTCAATGCCACTGTGCGCAAGACTTCGGCCGGTGCCGCCGACCTGATCCCGGTGGTGGCGGTGACCAACCTCTCGCGCTGCCTGAAGGACCTGCAGAAGCAGGGCGTGTGGATCTACGGCCTGGCCGGTGAAGCCACGGCCTCGCTGTACCAGCTGGACCTGAAGGGCAACATCGCGCTGGTGCTGGGCGGCGAAGCCGATGGCCTGCGCCGCCTGACCCGCGAGAACTGCGATGGCCTGGTCAAGATCCCGATGCCGGGCGAGATCGAGAGCCTGAACGTCTCCGTCGCCGCCGGCGTCAGCCTGTTCGAGGCCGTGCGCCAGCGCGGTTGATCGGCCAGCGCGATGTGATCGGGGTCAGATCCCTTTTCCAATGGGAAAAGGGATCTGACCCCGTTTCATGTCCCGCCTCACCCCGCGCTGCCGCCCAACGCCTTGAACAGCGTCACGTCGTTATTGAGCTGGCCCTGGCGCGCGCGTGCCAGCGACAGTTCGGCATCACGCCGGGTCTGCTGCGCTTCCAGCCAGGTGCGCAGATCGGTGGCACCCACGCGGTAACGCACTTCCTGCGCGCGTTCCACTTCCACCGCTTCGTCGTATGAAGCCTGCGAGGCCGCCACCTGGCGCGCCAGCTGCTCGCGCGCCGACAGTGCGTTGTCC
Source organism: Stenotrophomonas sp. YJH_SMC_73 (assembly GCF_059370155.1). Taxonomy (NCBI): domain Bacteria; kingdom Pseudomonadati; phylum Pseudomonadota; class Gammaproteobacteria; order Lysobacterales; family Lysobacteraceae; genus Stenotrophomonas; species Stenotrophomonas sp. YJH_SMC_73. The sequence continues at coordinate 147,712 of NZ_JCAFTJ010000004.1, forward strand.
ACTTCCGAGAGCGCGGTATACAGCGTCTTGCGGAAGTTGCTGGCGGCGATCTGGTAGGCGGTGCCGGCGATATCGGTATCCAGCTGCGCACGCTGCAGGTTGAGGAACGGCAGCGACAGGCCGGCGCCCAGCGTGGCCACCGGGTTGCGCAGTACGTCGCCCAGCGAGGTCGCGCTGGAACCGAGGCTGCCGGTCAGGCTCAGCGCAGGGTAGTACTGGGTGGCGGTGACCTTGATGGTCTTCAGGCTGTTGCGCAGGCGAAGTTCGGCCGCGCGCAGATCGGGGCGGCGGCCGAGCAGATCGGTCGGCAGGCCTTCGCTGATGGCTGGGCTGCGTGCGCCCAGCAGGTCCTGTGGTTCGTCCTGCTGGGGCCAGGGCGTGCCGTCCAGCAGCACGGTCAGCGCGTTGCGCACCTCCACCCGCTGCTGTTCCAGCGCGCTCTGCGAGGACCGCTGCGACTGCAGGTTCTGCAGTGCCTGGCGCACTTCCAGGCGCGATACCGCACCGGCGTCGAAGCGGGCCTGCACCAGTTCGCGGGTGCGTTCCAGGCGCTCCAGGTTGGCCTGGCCGGTGGCGATCGACTGGTTGAGGTAGGCCAGGTTCCAGTACTGGGTGATGGTGTCGCTGATCACCAGCAGCGCGGTGTTCTGCCGGTCTTCCTCGCTGGCCTCGGCTTCCCAGCGGGCGATGTCGCGCTGGGTGCGCAGGCGGCCCCACAGGTCCACTTCCCAACCCAGCGAGACGCCGGTGGAATAGCTGCGGCGCCAATCATCAGACTGGTCGGTGGCGCGGCTGGCGCTGCCGCTCACGCCGGATGACGAGGGCTGCGGCCACAGTGCGTTGCTGGCCAGGCCGGCCTGCAGGCGCGAACGCTGCACGGCCAGGCCGGCGGCGGCCAGATCGCTGTTGGCGGCCAGCGCCTGCGCCACCAGGCGGTCCAGGCGTTCATCGCCGAAGCCGGTCCACCAGGTGTCCTGGCGGATGTCGCGGCCCGGTGTATCCAGGCTGCTGCGCGGGTCATCGGCTGGCGCGTTGAGGGTGGCATCGCCACGTCCATACTGCGCCGCCACGGCCGGGTCGTGCACCGGGTAGCGGCTGACCGACGCGCAGCCGGACAGGGCGAGTAGAACGGCACCGGCCAGCAGCAGGTGCCGGGGAGCGGGGAAGGGCAGTCGGGTCATCATCTTCATTCGCGGGCCAGGGCCTCCACCGGGTCGAGCTGCGCGGCGTTGCGCGCTGGCAGGAAGCCGAACGCAACGCCGATCAGGGTCGAGCAGGCAAACGCGGCGACGATCGAGGCGGTGGAGAACAGCACCTGGAAGTCGCTGGCGAAGCGGCCGATCATCGAGCCCAGCAGCAGGGCCAGGCCGATACCGAGCACGCCGCCGAGCAGGCAGACCAGCACCGCTTCGATCAGGAACTGCTGGCGGATATCACTCTGCCGTGCACCGACGGCCATGCGCACCCCGATCTCGCGGGTGCGCTCGGTCACCGATACCAGCATGATGTTCATCACGCCGATGCCACCGACCAGCAACGCGATGGCGGCGATGGCACCGATCAGCAGGGTCATCGTGCGCGTGGTCTGCTCGATGGTCTCGCGGATCTCGGCGCTGTTGCTGAGGAAGAAATCCTCGGTGCCATGACGCAGGGTCAGTAGGCGGGTGATCGCTTCCTGCGCGGCGTCCATCGGCGTGTCATCGTCCACGCGCACGGTGATGCTGGACACGTGGCTCTGGCCGAGCATGCGCGACATCACCGTGGTGTACGGCACCCACACGCTGAGGCTGGTGCTGCCGCCGAAGCCGAAACTCTGCCGCTTGGCCACGCCGACCACGCGCGCCGGCACGTTGCCGAGCAGGATCACCTGGCCGACCGGGTCGACATCGGGAAAGAACTGGGACTGGGTGTTCTCGTCGATCACCGCCACCTGGCCCAGGCCCTTGACCGCATCGGCATCGAAGAAGCTGCCGCTGAGCAGGGTCACGCCCTTGACCCGGAAGAACTGCTCGCCAACGCCGCTGACCTGGGCGGTGGACGACTGGTTGCGGTAACGCGCGGTGACCGAAGTCGATACGCTGGGGGTGGCGCTGTCCACGTAGCTCTGCCTTGCCAGTGCATCGGCATCGCTGGCCTTGAGCGTCTGTACGCGCGCCGAGCGCATGTCGCCGAAACCGCGGCCGGGATAGACGTCGATGGTATTGGTGCCGAGCGCGCTGATGTTCTGCAGGATCTGCTGCTGGGAGCCATTGCCCAGCGCCACCACCGAGACCACCGAGGCGATGCCGATGATGATGCCGAGCATGGTCAGGAAGGTTCGCAGCCGATGTGCGTTCATCGCCAGCAGCGCCATGCGGAACGCTTCGGTGAAGCGGTCGCGCGCGGCCCGCCAGCTGTTGCCGTGGGCGACGCCGGTACTGGCCTCGCGCTGCGCACGGTAGGTCGGCGCATTCGGGTTGGCGCGGTCGGCGATGATCTCGCCATCGCGGATTTCGATGATGCGCTGCGCGTGCTCGGCCACGCTCATGTCGTGGGTGACGATGATGATGGTGTGGCCTTCGGCATGCAGTTCGCCGAGGATCGCCATCACTTCCTCGCCGGATTTCGTGTCCAGCGCGCCGGTCGGTTCGTCGGCCAGGATCACCTCGCCGCCGTTCATCAGGGCGCGTGCGATCGACACGCGCTGCTGCTGGCCACCGGACAGCTGGCCCGGCTTGTGATGCATGCGGTCGCTCAGGCCCAGCCGCTGCAGCAGTTGCTCGGCACGCGCGTTGCGCACCGGGCCGGGGCTGCCAGCGTACACCGCCGGCACTTCCACGTTGCCGCGCGCATCCAGGTCGCCGAGCAGGTGGTAGCGCTGGAAGATGAAACCGAAATGCTCGCGGCGCAGTTCGGCCAGTTCGTCCGGTTGCATTTTCCCGGTTTCGCGGCTGGCCACCTGGTAGCTGCCACGGGTGGGACGATCGAGGCAGCCGAGGATGTTCATCAGCGTCGACTTGCCCGAGCCGGACTGGCCGACGATGGCCACCATCTCACCGGCGTGGATGTCGAGATTGACGTCGCGCAGCACGGCGATCACATCATCGCCGGCCGGGAATTCACGTCGCAGGTCGCGCAGGCGCAGCAGCGGCGCCGTCGTGCTCATCGGCGCCCCATGCCCGGGCCGCCAACCCGCATCTGCATGCCGCCGCGGTTGCCGCCGCCGGCGCTGGCACCGGCCGCACCCGCTTCGCCAACCACCACGCGCTCGCCTTCCTTCAGCCCGGACAGGATCTCGGCCGAGGCGCCATTGTTGATGCCCACCGTGACCTTGCGCGGCTGCGGCTGGCCCTTGTCGTCCAGCACCCGCACCATGCGCTCGTCGCCACGGCGCTTCGGCCCCAGCGCCACTGCCGGCACCATCAGCACGCCCTTGGCCTGCTTGAGCAGCACCGAGACCTGCGCGGTCATGTCGATGCGCAGCGTGCCATCCGGGTTCTCCACGTCGAACAGCGCGTTGTAGTAGACCGCGCTGCTGGAACTGGAACTGGAGGAGCTGCTGGAGCTGGATGAATTCTCGTTGGCGATCGAGGCTGGCGCCGGATTGATCTGGCGCAGCGTGGCGTGGTACTTGCGGTCCGGGTCGCCGAGCGTGGTGAAGTACACCGGCATGCCGGCCTTGATCTTGACCACGTCGGCCTCGGAGATCTCCGCATTGACGGTCACCACGTCCAGCCGCGCCAGCATGACGATGGTCGGCGCGGTCTGGTTGGCGTTCACCGTGCGGCCTTCCTCGGCCACCACCGCCACCACGGTGCCGTCCATCGGCGCGGTGATGCGGGTGTAGGCCAGGTTGGCGCGGGCGGTGCCCAGCTCGGTTTCGCGGCCCTTGATCTGCGCCTCGTAGGACTGCAGCTGGGCACGGGCGGTCTTCAGCTGCGCCTCGGCGGCATCGTATTCCTGGCGCGAGGTGGCCTCGGCAGCCAGCATCTGCTGCTGGCGCGCGAATTCCAGTTCGGCCTGGCGCAGGGTGGCCTGCTGGACGGCGCGCTGGGCAGTGACCTGGTCCAGCGAGGCCTGCGCGTTGAGCACCTGGTTCTGCTGGGTGGTGGCGTCGATCTCGGCAATCAGGTCGCCTTCCTTCACGGTGTCGCCCAGCTGCACCTTCAGCGACTTGATCTGGCCCGAGGCCTGCGCACCGACGCTGACCAGCTTGTAGGCATCGATCACGCCGGTGGCGTCCACCGTCTGCTCGATGTCACCGCGGCTGACCGGCGAGGTGGCCACCGCCGGCGCGGCGGGCTTGCGCAGCAGCCACCAGGCGGTGGCGGCGACGATCAGGGCAAGCAGGGCGATCAGTATCAGGCGACTCCGGCGGGTCGCGGGCAGCAGGCGGAACGTCACGTCGTGGCTTCACTCTCGGGGCCGCGCGTGCGGCGTTGGCGGGCATTGTGAAGACCGGGCGATGGACGGCTCAATCCTCGGGGTATGTCTGTATGTAACACTGTCGGTGAATACGCGTAACCACAGGTATCCCGCCCGTGGGTGGATACACTGGTACGCATTGCCCCGGATGCGGTTCAGCTGCCGACACGGGATGATCGCGACATGGAGACTGAAAACCCGATGCATCGACTGCTGATCGTCGACGACGACAACGACATCCGCACGCTGCTGGCCGAGCAGCTCGGCCGCGCCGGTTACCTGGTGAGCACGGCGGCCGATGGCACCGCCATGCGCCAGCTGCTGGACCGCGAGCACGTGGACCTGATCGTGCTCGACCTCAACCTGCCGCGCGAGGATGGCCTGACCCTGTGCCGTGACCTGCGTGCGCGTTCGAACACGCCGGTGATCATGCTGACCGCACGCGCCGAGCCGATCGATCGCGTGCTGGGCCTGGAAATGGGCGCCGATGACTACCTGGCCAAGCCGTTCGAACCGCGCGAGCTGCTGGCACGCATCCGCAACGTGCTGCGCCGGACCGAGGCGCTGCCGGCCAACCTGGAGCCGCTGGCGGTGCGCCGTGCGCGCTTCTCGCGCTGGGTGTTCGACCTGGAGCATCGCCACCTGGTCGATCCGGATGACCGCGTGGTGGTGCTGTCCGGCGCCGAGTTCCGCCTGCTGCGGGTGTTCATCGCGCACGCCAACAAGGTGCTGTCGCGCGAGCAGCTGGTCGCGCTCAGCAGTGGCCGCAACTACGAGGCACAGGACCGCGCGATCGACCTGCAGGTCAGCCGCCTGCGCAACAAGCTGGGCGACGACGGTGGCCCGGACGGACTGATCAAGACCGTGCGCAACGAGGGCTACGTGCTGGCCTCCGCGGTCAACCTGGAATAAGCCGCGATGAAGCGCCTGCGCCATTTCCTGTCCTCGATGGTCGGGCGGTTGTTCGTGATCCTGCTGCTGGGCATGGCGGTGGCTGCGATCGGCGCGACCATGCTGGCCACTTCCAAGCGCCAGCAGGAGTTCGAGCGGCAGAACCTGAACCGCATCGCCGACCGCCTGCAGGGCTACGTCAACCTGCTGGACGGCAATCCGGAGCTGCGCGAGCGCCTGCTGGCGATCGGCGGGCCGAGCGTGCGCGCGCTGCAGCCCGGAGCCCGCCTCGGGCGTGCCGACACGGCGCTGATGGAAGTGCTGGAAGACCGCCCCGGACCGGTGTCGCGCGCGCATGTGCACTTCGCTTCGTTCCGCTCCTGCATTCCCAAGCTGCAGGACCTGCTGCCGCCGCCACCGCCGGGTCACCGGCGGCCGCCGCGCGAACGCGACCCGGCGTTCATCCCGCCCAAGTGCCGCGCGGTGGACGTGACCCTCAACGACGGCACGCTGCTGAAACTGGCGCTGGACTCGCCGGCGGTGGCGCACAACGGCATCCTCGCCGTGGACCCGTGGTTCCTGACCCTGCTGGTGCTGGCGATTGCCGTGCTGGCCTATATCGTTGCGCGCATGGCCAGTGCGCCACTGCAGGAACTGGCCGCCGCTGCCGAGGATCTCGGCGACGATCTGCAGCGCGACCCGTTGCCATTGCGCGGGCCGCGTGAAGTGCAGCGCGCCGCCGAAGCCTTCAACGCCATGCAGCACCGCCTGCAGCGGCACCTGGCCGAACGCACGCAGATGCTGGCGGCGATCACCCATGACCTGCAGACGCCGCTGACCCGGTTGCGCCTGCGCCTGGAGAATGTCAGCGACGAAGCCCTGCGCGAGCGCCTGATCGGTGACCTGGCGGCGATGCAGGCGCTGGTGCGCGAGGGCCTGGAACTGGCCCGCAGTGCCGAGAGTGCCGAGCAGCGCGCCGCACTCGACCTGGATTCACTGCTGGAGAGCATCGTCGAGGACACCGCCGAAGGCGGCGCCGACGTGGTCTTCGAGGGGGGCAGTGGTTCGGTGCTGATGCTGCGTCCGCTGGCCATGCACCGCCTGTTCTCCAACCTGGTGGACAACGCGGTGATGTACGCGCAACAGGCGCGGGTACGGGTCGAGCGCAGCGGCGGTGCGATCACCGTAGTGGTGGCCGATGACGGCCCCGGCCTGGCCGAAGAGCAGCTGGAGGCGGTGTTCGATCCGTTCGTGCGGGTGGAAACCTCGCGTTCGCGCCAGACCGGCGGGGCCGGCCTGGGCCTGACCATCGCCCGCGCCCTGGCCGAGAAGGACGGCGCGCGGCTGTGGCTGCGCAACCGGGCCGAAGGTGGCCTGGAGGCGGTGGTGCAGTGGCCGGCCAGTGCCCAGGTGGTGGCGCCCGGCCGCGCCGGCTGAGCCGGCGGGCCGCGGACGGTGACGCCGGGGCCGGGGTTTGGCCTATCATCTGCCCATCTCCCCAGTCTCCCCTCGATGAGCCAGCCCGTTCCCGCCGGCATGCCAGTGCGCGCTGCCCGGCTGTTCCCGCACGCTGCCGCGCCCTGCAGCCGCACCTGGCCGCCGCTGCTGCGGTGATGGGCGGGCAGGGGGACGAGGGGCGCTGGGTGGAGCGCCGCGCATCAGGATTCAGGCGGGCACTGCGGCAGGGCCTGCTGTGGTTGCTGCTGGCCCTCGCGCTGCCGCTGGCGGCACAGGAGGGCGCGCCCCCGCTGCGCGACTACGCCATCGATGTATGGACCTCGCGCAACGGCCTGCCGCACAACTCGCTGCGCGACATCGCACAGACGCCGGAGGGCCATCTGTGGTTCGCCACCTGGGAAGGGCTGGTGCGCTACAACGGACTGGACTTCACCGTGTTCGACCGCAGTACGCGCCCGGGCCTGCGCGACAACGGCATCGGCGCACTGTTCGTCGACCGCCAGGGCGGGCTGTGGATCAGCGATTCGCGCGGCAACGTCAGCCACCGCGGCAGCGACGGCCAATGGCGGGTCTGGGAGCACCAGGCCGGTACACCGCAGGTGCTGATCCAGTCCATGCAGATGGACGGCCAGGGCCGGCTGTGGCTGCTGTACGAAGGCAAGGGCATCGGCTACCTGACGCCGGATGCCGGCATCGTCTACCAGGCACCGGCGGCGGACCTGCCGATGGCGATGAGCTTCACCAAGCTGGTGGTCGATGCACAGGACCGGGTATGGGTCGGCACGCTCGACGGGCTGGTGCTGCGCGACAACGACGGCGTGCTCAAGCGCGCGCCCGCCGCGTGGGGGCTGGGCGCCGGCAGCGGCCTGTCGTGGCCGTACCGGGCACCGGATGGCGCGCTGTGGATCGTCGCCGGCGAGCGCCTGTACCGGGTGGAGGACGACCAGCTGGTGCTGGTGCACCGCCTGCCGGGCCAGCTGCACATGACCTCGATGCTGCAGGACCGGCATGGCGATCTGTGGCTGGGTACCGAGAACCAGGGCCTGCTGCGCATTTCCGCCCATGGCCTGGAGCGGCTGCCGGCCGGCCTGAACCTGCCGGGCGGACGCGTGGTCAGCCTGCGCGAGGATGCCGAAGGCAGCATCTGGGTGGGAGCCAATGGGGGCCTGTACCGCCTGCGCGAAACACTGTTCAGCAGCTTCACCGAGCGCGATGGGCTCAGTGGCGACTACGTGCGCACGGTGTTCGAGGATCGCGACCGCCAGCTGTGGGTCGGCAGCGCCAGCGGCCTTGACCTCCAGACCCGCGACGGTCGTTTCCGCGCGGTACCGCTGCACAACCGCGGCGGCAAGGCGCCCTCGGTACTGAGCCTGGCACAGGGGCCGGACGGTGACCTGTGGGTGGGAACCTTCGGCGACGGCGTTTACCGGCTGGGTCGCGATGGGGGCCTGCGCCACAACTATGCGGCGACTGACGGCATGCCGGGCGGCAACATCCGTGCGATCACCGTTGACCCGCAGGGCGTGGTCTGGGCCGGCACGCAGAAGGGCGTGGTGCGCATCGACGGCGACCGGGTGCAGGTCTCGAACGTGCCGGGCATGCCCGGCGGCCTGATCACCGCGCTCGAGCATGACCACCAGGGCAACCTGTGGATCGGCACCATCGAAGGCATCCGCGTGCTGCGTGGCGACCACGTGCAGTCGATCGACCTGGCCCCGCTGGGGGGCGGCCGCAGCGTGTTCGGTTTCCACCAGCTGGGCGATGCGATGTGGATCAGCAGTGATCGTGGCCTGTACCGCTGGCGCAACGGTGCGCTGGCGCGGGTCGGCCTGGAGCAGGGCATGCCGGTGGACGCGGTGTTCCAGCTGGTGCCGGACCGCCTCGGCAATGTCTGGATCAGCAGCAACCGTGGTGTGCTGCGCACCGACATGGCCACCCTCAATGCGGTGGCCGATGGCCGCACGCCGCGGGTGGTGCTGGAGCGCTACAACGAGATCGACGGCATGGCCAATGCACAGGCCAATGGCAGCTCCAGTCCATCGGCGATCCTGCGCCAGGATGGCACGTTCTGGGTGGTCACCGCCGGTGGCCTGAGCACGGTCGACCCGCAACGCCTGCAGCGTTTCCGCGAGCGGCCATCGCCGCCGGCGGCGATCGAGAGCGTGCAGGTGGATGGTGCGCCGGTGCACTGGGAGGGACCGGATCGCAATTACATTCCCGGTGGCCGCCGGTTGGCGGTGAGCTATGTCGGCCTGAGCTACCTGATGTCCGACCGGATCCGCTACCGCACGCGGCTGGATGGCCTCGATGCCGGCTGGGTCGAGCGTGGCCCGCAGCGCAGCGTCGAGTTCGTTGGCCTGCCGCCGGGCGACTACACCCTGCATGTGGCTGCGGCGCATCCGGGCGGCAGCTGGGGCCAACAGGAGGCGGTGTGGAGCTTCAGCGTCGAGCCGTTCTGGTGGCAGCGGCGCAGCGTGCAGGCGCTGGGCGGGCTGTTGCTGCTGGCCGGCCTGGTGGCACTGTACCGCCTGCTGCTGCAGCAGCTGAAGGCCAGCAACCTGCGCCTGGCGCGGCGGGTGGACGACGCGACCTTCGACCTGCAGGCCAAGACCGTGCACCTGCAGGCGCTGAACCAGGAAAAGACCGAGCTGGCCGAACGCCTGGCGCGCCAGGCCGAAGCCTTCGAGCGCCAGGCCCGCGAGGATGCGCTGACCGGGCTGGCCAACCGCCGCGGCTTCGACGAGACGCTGGCGCGTGACTTCGCCCGTTCGCAGCGCAGTGGTCATCCACTGTGCCTGGTGGTGCTGGACATCGACCATTTCAAGGACGTCAACGACCGCCACAGCCACAGCATCGGCGATGCCGTGCTGGTGCAGGTGGCGACGCTGATCGCAGCCGCCAGCCGCGACTCCGACCTGCCGGCGCGAACCGGCGGCGAAGAGTTCGCGCTGCTGCTCAACGACACCCGCCTGGAGGAAGCCGCGCAGCTGTGCGCGCGCCTGCGCGGCCTGTTCCATGACCACCCCGACTGGGCCGGTGTGGAAGGCCTGCGCGTGACCTTCAGTGCGGGGCTGGTGGAGCTGGATGCCGACGACCGCACCCCGGCGCTGCTGTACCAGCGCGCAGACCGCGCGCTGTACCGCGCCAAGAGCGACGGCCGCGATCGCACGAGCATTGGTTGATCGCATCCACGCATGGCGTGGATCTACTGTGCGGCGATGATTCGCCACCATACATCGATGGAACGACGTCGGCCTGTAGAGTCGAGCCGTGCTCGACTACCGCGCGACAGCGCGGAAAAAGGTGCAGCCGAGCATGGCTCGGCTCTACAGGAAGCGCTGTCTTACCGCGGCCAGGCGTTGGCGATGGTGCAGAACAGCCGCGCGGTCTGCTCGGTGTCATATACCGCGCTGTGCGCTTCATTCGCATCCCAACCCAGCCCGGCGGCAGTGGCCGCACGCGCCAGCACGGTCTGGCCGTAGGCGATACCGGCCAGGGTGACCGTGTCGAACACGCTGAACGGATGGAACGGGTTGCGCTTGTGGCCGGTCCGCGCCACGGCCGCGTTGACGAAGCCGAGGTCGAAATGGGCATTGTGGCCAACCAGGATCGCGCGCTGGCAGCCGTACTTCTTCATCGCCGCACGCACCGGAGTGAAGATGTGGTCCAACGCCGCTTTTTCTTCCTTGGCCAGCCGGAACGGATGGTCGAGGATGATGCCGGTCACTTCCAGCGACTTCGGGTCGATCTCCAGGCCCTCGGCCGGGACCACGTGGGCACTGGCGGTCTGGCCGGGGTAGAGCAGGCCGTTCTCGTCCATCTCGATCGGCACCGCAGCGATTTCCAGCAGCGCGTTGCGCTGGCTGTCGAAGCCGCCGGTTTCCACATCCACCACCACCGGCAGGAAGCCGCGGAAGCGTTGTGACATCGCGCGCTGCGCCTGGGGAACTGCGGAATCGGGAACGGCGGCAGGTGCGGGGATGGGGTCATTCATGCGTGAATTCTATCAGAGCGGCCCTGAGCGCCCGGCCACGCAGCCCATGCCAGCCACCGTAGTGGCACGAACGCAGAACCCGGTAGGTGCCAACCTTGGTTGGCACATGACGCGCCGACCAAGGTCGGCATCTACCGAACCGCTGGCCGCGCAGGTGTGGCCGAGGGAGACCACCGCGCCAACCAGGCGTCCACGCTCAGCTTGCCGGCGCCGGTGAAGATCAGCGGCAGCAGCATGGCCATGAACAGCACCGGCAGCTTGAAGTTGCCGAAGCCCTGGTCGCTGATCGCATAGCCCATGGCCAGGTCGGCCAGCGAGTTCCACTCCATCGGCCAATGCACCGCATAGGTGGCCACCACGGTCAGCACCAGCAGGCTCGCGGCGGCGAAACGGGTGCCGAAACCGAACAGCAGGCAGGCCGCCCCGAGCAGTTCGAACCAGGTCGCCAGTTGCCAGTTCAGGGTGGCCGGCAACTGGTCGAACGGGAATGGAAAGGCGTCCTGCAGGTCGGCGAACCAGTTCTGGCCGCGCAGCTTCTCGCGGCCGGATTCGAAGAATTCCCAGGCCAGCAGCAGGCGCAGGCCGAGCGGGGCCAACCAGGGGGCGAGACGGTCCAGCTGGCCACGCGCGGCGGCCAGGGTCGGAAGGTTCATCAGGGGATCTCCGCAAATGGGGTGTCAGGGTGGGGCGGTGAGCGGACCGATCACGCCGGCCTGCAGGAACTGCCGCAGCAGCGCGGCACCGGGGCCGGCCAGCGCGTCTTCGGCCAGCCCATGCGTGGTGGCGAGGCGTTGCAGGTACGTACGGCCTTCCAGCCCAGGCTGTTCACCGATGCTGGACAGCAGGTGCACCGCCAAGGGGCTGAGCGCGGCGAATCGCACTTCACCGTCGGCTTCGCGGCGGACCAGCAGGCCGGTGGGTTCTGGGAGGGGCTGGGTCGGCGCATCCTCTGCACCGAGACGGTGCACCGGCCACTGGTACAGCAGCGGCCACGCCAGCGGCGAACGCTGCAGCGGCACCCGCAGCGGATCGACATCGCCAGGCGCAGGAAGTGGCTCGGCCTGCAACTGGTACAGCGCGGTTTCCACCCACTCGTAGTGGGCCAGTTCGGCCAGCGCCGGGTGCGGCAGCTGCGGCTGTGCCTGCAGCCACTGCACGAACTCGGCGGCCAGCTCGGTGAACAGGGGGGTCTGGCAGCGATGGGTGGCGAAGTAGTGGCGCACCAGCGCGCTCCATGCCGGTTCGCCGAGCAGGCGGACGCAGACCGGGAAACCGTTGCTCAGGAGCCCGAGCAGGTTGTTGAACAGCAGGTGCTGGTACACCGCCAACCGGCGTGCATCCAGGCCGGCCGGTGCCGGCACCGCCTGTGGATCGCGCAGGTGCGCGGTGAACGCGTGCTGCTGCGCGCGCAGGGTGTCGATAGCGTCAGCCATGTGCAGCCCCGGCGTGTGCGGCCTGCAGGCGGCGGATGGTCTGCAGTTCGCCCTGCAGTTCCGCATAGGGCGGGAAATTGAAATCGCGTTCGAGCAGGGTGGGGCGTGGGCCGATGCGAGCATAGGTACGCGCCAGCAACTCCCAGACCGGATCAACCACCGCGCTGCCATGGGTATCGATCTTCAGGTCGGGTGCCTCGTCCAGGTGCCCGGCCACGTGCAGGCAGACGATGCGCTGCGCGGGCAGGCCGGCGATGAAGGCATCGGCATCGTAGCCGTGGTTGCAGGCGTTGACGTAGACGTTGTTGACGTCCAGCAGCAGGTCGCAGTCGGCTTCGGCGAGCACCGCATTGGTGAACGCCAGCTCGTCCATCGCCGGTTCCGGCGCCAGGTAGTAGGACACGTTCTCCACCGCGATGCGCCGGCCGAGCAGGTCCTGCACGCGGCGGATGCGCTGCGCGGTATGGCGCACGGCTTCGTCGGTGAAGGGGATCGGCAGCAGGTCGTACAGGTGGCCGTCGTCGCTGCAGTAGCTCAGGTGCTCGCTGTACAGCGGCACGCGGTGCTTTTCGAGGAACCGGCCGACCTGCTCCAGCAGCTGGGTGTCCAGGGCGGCACTGCCGCCCAGCGACAGCGACAGGCCGTGGCAGCTCAGCGGATGGCGGTGTGCCAGTTCGGCCAGGGCATCACCGGCCGGGCCGCCGACATGGATCCAGTTCTCCGGCGCGCATTCCAGGAAGTCGAAGTCGCCTGCCGGAGCGTCACGCAGATCCTGCAGCAGCGCCCGGCGCAGGCCCAACCCTGCAGCCGCCGCGCGAAGCGGCGACTGCGGGTGGACGAGGCTGGCGCGGACGTCAGTGCTTGCCACCGCACTTGCCTTCGCCGCACTTGCCTTCAGCCGACTTCGTGTCGCCGGTCTTGGCCTTGGCGCCCGCTGCGCCGGCAGCCTTGCCCTTGTCGGCACCGCACTTGCCTTCGCCGGTCTTGCCGTCGGCACCACACTTGCCTTCGGCGTGCTTGGTCGCGTCGGCTGCCATCTTGGTATCGGCGGCCTTGGCATCGGTGCTGGCCTTGGCTGCCTGGCCGGCCACCAGGTAGCCCTGGGCGAGGTCGCTCATGCTCAGCGCCGAGGCGCTGGCGGTCATGCCCAGGCCGGCGGCCAGGGCGGTAGCGGTCAGCAGGGACAGGGTCTTGTTGGAACTGCTCATCGGTCTTACTCCTGGGTGGTGGGCAGGTGCCCGGGGTGAATCGATGGTGCAGCGATCCTACTCAACGAATCCTCGCCAAGAACTCAAATTTTCGTGAGATCTGTTACAGAAGCATCCGGCAGGTCCGCACCGGGCAAGCCCGGCGGGCCCAATGCGGGGGAACTCCCCAAAAAAGAAGGCCGCTGTCACCAGGACAGCGGCCACCTTGGAGTCGACTCCGGTGTTGCAGTGCAGCGTCAGGGCTGGCCGGTGCTGGAGGTCTCGTCGCGCTTTTCACGCGGTGGCAGCGGCTGCTCGCCATGCACCAGGAACCATACGTTCTCGGCGATGTTGGTGGCGTGGTCGCCCACGCGCTCCAGGTTCTTGGCCATGAACAGCAGGTGCGTGCACGGGGTGATGTTGCGCGGGTCTTCCATCATGTAGGTCAGCAGCTCGCGGAACAGCGCGGTGTACTGCGCGTCCAGGCGGGCGTCGTCCTCACGCAGTTCCAGCGCGGCATCAGCATCGTTGTCGCGGTAGGCGGCAATGGCACGCCGGACCTGCTGCGCGGCCAGACGGCCCAGCGCACGCAGGCCCTGGATCTGCGGCAGCGGCGGCACCTTGCCCAGCGCGATCGAGCGCTTGGCGACGTTGGCAGCGTAGTCACCGATGCGCTCGATGTCGGCCGGAATGCGCAGGCCGGCAAGGATCTCGCGCAGGTCGCGCGCCATCGGGCCACGCAGCGCCAGGCGCATCACGTCGTGGCTGATCTGCTGTTCCAGCGCATCGATCGCCTCGTCGTTGGCGATGATGCGATGGGCAGCGTTCTCGTCGCGCTTCTCGATCACGTCCATCGACGCTTCGAGCTGGGCGACGGCCATCTCGCCCATGCGCACGATCTCGGCCACCAGGCGCTGCTGCTCTTCGTCGTAGCTCTTGACGATGTGGTCGTTGGGAAGGTTCATGGTTGTTCCACTCTGTAGAGTCGAGCCACGCTCGACTGATGGTGTCTGCAGGGTCGAGCCGTGCTCGACTGACGTTTCAGCCGAAGCGGCCGGTGATGTAGTCCTCGGTCTGCCGCTGCGACGGCTGCGAGAAGATCACTTCGGTGCGGTCGTGCTCGATCAGGTCGCCCAGGTACATGAAGGCGGTGTAGTCGGACACGCGTGCGGCCTGCTGCATGTTGTGGGTGACGATCACGATGGTGTACTCGTGCTTGAGTTCTTCCACCAGCTGCTCGATGCGGCTGGTCGAGATCGGATCCAGCGCCGAGGTCGGCTCGTCCAGCAGCAGCACCGACGGGCGCAGGGCCACGGCACGGGCGATGCACAGGCGCTGCTGCTGGCCGCCGGACAGGCCCAGTGCGCTCTGCCCCAGCTTGTCCTTCACTTCGTCCCACAGCGCGCCCTGGCGCAGCGCCTGCTCGACGCGGTCGGCCATGTCGGCCTTGCTCAGCTTCTCGTGGTGGCGGATGCCGTAGGCCACGTTCTCGAAGATGGTCATCGGGAACGGCACCGGCTTCTGGAACACCATGCCGACCTTGCTGCGCAGGCGGTTCATCGGGTACTTCGGCGACAGGATGTTCTCGCCGTCCAGCAGCACTTCACCGCGCGCTTCCAGCTTCGGGTACAGCGCGTAGATGCGGTTGAAGATGCGCAGCAGGGTCGACTTGCCGCAACCGGAAGGACCGATCAGCGCGGTCACGCGCTTTTCCGGGATTTCCAGGTTGATGCCCTTCAGGGCGTGGAACTTGTCGTAGTAGAAGTCCAGTCCACGCGCAGCCAGCTTCACCGGCGACGGCGTGTGCAGGCTCTCGTGCGAGGACGGCACGGCGATGCGCTGCATCGGCACGGCGTTGGAAAGGTCGTTCATGGCGTTATCCACGGAAAGGTCAGTCATGGGAGATACGGTTGCGCAGCAGGATGCCGCGGGCGGCAAGGCTGACCAGCAACACGAAGACAGTCAGCACCAGGGCACCGGCCCAGGCCAGCACCTGCCAGGATTCATACGGGCTGCCGGCGAACTGGTTCATCACCACCGGCACCGAGGCCATCGGCTGGAAGATGTTGTTGTTCCAGTACTGGTTGCCGAAGGCGGTGAACAGCAGCGGTGCGGTCTCGCCGGAGATGCGGGCCAGTGCCAGCAGGATGCCGGTGATGATGCCGGCCGAGGCACTGCGGTACAGCACCTGCACGATCACCTTCCACTGCGGGATGCCCAGCGACAGGGCCGCTTCGCGCATCTGCGAGGGCACCAGGCGCAGCATCTCGTCGGTGGTGCGTACCACCACCGGCAGCACGATGAAGGCCAGCGACAGCGCACCGGCGAACGCCGAGAAGTTGCCGCCGGTCTGCATCACGTACAGGGTGTAGACGAACAGGCCGAGCACGATGGACGGGGCCGACAGCAGGATGTCGTTGACGAAGCGGACCACGGTGCCGGCCTTGCGGGCGTTGCCGTACTCGGCCAGCCAGGTGCCCGCCAATACGCCCAGCGGGGTGCCGATGCCGATCGCCAGCGCACACATCACGGCGCTGCCGAAGAACGCGTTGGCGAGGCCGCCTTCCTGCATCGGCGGCGGCGTCATCTTGGTGAACAGATCCTGGTTGATGCCGGCCAGGCCCTTGGAGGCCAGGGTGAACAGGATCCAGCCCAGGAAGAACAAACCGAACAGCGCGGTGGCGCAGGAGGCGGTGATCGCAACGACATTGCCGATGCGGCGGCGCAGGTACAGGGAGTCAGCGGTGCTGGACATCAGTTGCCCTCCTTGCGGGACAGGCGCATCAGCATCAGGCGGGCGATGGCGAGCACCACGAAGGTGACGATGAAGAGGACGAAGCCGAGCAGCAGCAGGGCCGAACGGTAGGTTTCAGTGGCTTCACCGAAATCGTTGGCGATCAGCGCAGCAATGGTGGTGCCCGGTTCCAGCAGCGACGGCGACAGGCGCACGCTGTTGCCGATCACGAAGGCCACCGCCATCGTCTCGCCGAGGGCGCGGCCGAGGCCGAGGAAGATGCCGCCGATCACCGCCGAGCGGGTGTAGGGCAGCACGATGTCCCAGCTCACTTCCCACTTGGTGGAGCCCAGCGCATAGGCCGATTCCTTCAGGCGGGTCGGCACGGTCAGGAACACTTCGCGCATCACCGAGGAGATGAACGGAATGACCATGATCGCCAGCACGAAACCGGCGGTGAGCATGCCGATGCCCAGCGGCGGGCCCTGGAACATCGGGCCGATGATCGGCCATTCGCCCAGGGTCTCGTTGAGGAACGGCGTGACGTACTCGGTCATCACCGGCACCAGCACGAACAGGCCCCACATGCCGTAGATGATCGAGGGAATGCCGGCCAGCAGTTCGATGGCTGTGCCGACCGGGCCACGCAGCCAGCGTGGTGCGACTTCGGTGAGGAAGAAGGCGATGCCGAAGCTGACCGGCACGGCGATGACCATCGCGATGACGGCGGTGACCAGGGTGCCGTAGATCGGGGCGAGCGCGCCGAATTTGTTTTCGACCGGATTCCAGTCGGCGGAGAAGAAGAAGCTCAGGCCCTGCATCTGCAGGGCATGGCGGCCGCCCCACAGCATCGACAGCGCGGCGCAGGCCAGGGCGATCAGGACGAAGATGACGGTGCCGACCAGCACCCATCGGAACAGTTTGTCGTTGCGGGCATCACGCGCATCACGCGTGGACGGGGCGGCTACAGGCTGGGCGATGGCATTCATGGGGACGGCAGGGCCAGGAAGGGGCGGGGCGGCACGGCGTGGAAGCGGTGCCCGCGCGGGGCGGGCACCGTCGAGTCCGTCACTTCAGGTCGGTCGCCCAGTAGGCCTCGATCTG
The DNA here is from genome assembly GCF_059370155.1 of Stenotrophomonas sp. YJH_SMC_73. Taxonomy (NCBI): domain Bacteria; kingdom Pseudomonadati; phylum Pseudomonadota; class Gammaproteobacteria; order Lysobacterales; family Lysobacteraceae; genus Stenotrophomonas; species Stenotrophomonas sp. YJH_SMC_73. The sequence goes on from NZ_JCAFTJ010000004.1 coordinate 164,917, forward strand.
CTTGACCAGTTCGGCCGGCAGCGGCACATAGTGCAGCTCGTTGGCCTGGGCCTGGCCGTTCTCGAAGGCCCACTTGAAGAAGGCCAGGGTGTCCTGGTTGCGCTTGGCGTCCTTCGGCTGCTTCTGCATCAGCATGAAGTTGGTGGCGGTGATCGGCCACGCCTGCTCGCCCGGGGCGTTGGTGATGACCAGGTTGAAGTCCTTGGCGCTGGCCCAGTCGGCGCTGGCGGCCGCCGCGGCGAAGGTTTCCGCGCTGGGCTCGACCCAGTTGCCGGCGGCGTTCTGCATGGCGGTGTACGGCATGCCGTTCTGCAGCGCGTAGGCCAGCTCGACGTAGCCGATGGAGCCCTTGATCTGCTTCACGTACGAAGCGACGCCTTCATTGCCCTTGCCACCGACGCCGTCCGGCCACTGCACCGAGGTGCCTTCGCCGACCTTGCTCTTCCACTCCGGGCTGACCTTGGACAGGTAGTTGGAGAAGTTGAAGGTGGTGCCGGAACCGTCCGAACGGTGGACCAGGGTGATCTTGCCGTCCGGCAGCTTCACGCCCGGGTTGGCGGCGACGATGGCCGGATCGTTCCAGGTCTTGACCTTGCCCAGGAAGATGTCGGCCAGCAGGGCGCCGCTCAGGCGCAGCTTGCCGGCTTCCAGGCCTTCGATGTTGACCACCGGCACCACGCCGCCGATGGCCGACGGGAACTGGGCCAGGCCGGCCTGTGCCAGCTCTTCGCTGCTCAGCGGCTTGTCGGAGGAGCCGAAGTCGACGGTGCCGGCCTTGATCTGGGCGATGCCGCCGCCGGAGCCGATCGACTGGTAGTTGATCTTGGCCCCGGTGGTGGCGTTGTAGTCGGCCGACCACTTGGAGACCAGCGGGAAGATGAAGGACGCGCCCGCGCCGGACACTTCGGCGGTCACCTTGGCACCGGCAGCGGCCGGGGCAGCGGCACCGTCGGCCGCCGGCTGCTGCGCGGCCTGCTTGTCGCCACCGCAGGCCGACAGGCCCAGGGCGATGGCCAGGGAAAGGGCGGCAAGGCCGGCCGAGTGCAGTTTCATGGTCACTCCATAGCGGGGAAGAGCCGACGTGGTCGGCGGATGCGGCTATGAAATGATGTTTTTGTTACAGCCGTATTACGACCATGACAGAGGTGTCCTGGATCACGTTCTGACAAGGGTTTCACCGGGTTGGCCCCCATCCGGCAGAGCCCCGGAGACCCCGGATCTGCGCACCGGTATGGCGGCAGGTTGGCCCTTGTGGAGTCAAGCCATGTTCGACGGCTCCCTGCCCTCGGTAGGTGCGGACCGTCGGTCCGCACGCTCCAGCACCCAGCCGAGCGTGGGCTCGGCGCTGCAGAGGCAGATACATGCATCCCCGAAAACAAGAAGAGCGCGAGATCTCGAGGATCTCGCGCCCGGTTGGGGCCGGCGGGGGAGAGAGGACCCGCCGGCCCCGTTCCTGCGGGGGAACGTGCTTACTTCAGGTTCTGCGACCAGTAGGTCTCGATCTGGCGGACCAGGCTGTCCGGCAGCGGCACGTAGTCCAGCTGGCGGGCCTGGGCGTCGCCGCTCTTGTAGACCCAGCGGAAGAACTCCTGGGTGGCCTTGCCGTTGGCAGCGTTCTTCGGCTTCTTGTGCACCAGGATGAAGTTGGTGGCGGTGATCGGCCAGGACTCGGCGCCCGGGGCGTTGGTCATCACCAGGTAGAAGTCCTTGGCGCTGGCCCAGTCGGCGCTGGCGGCAGCGGCGGCGAACGATGCATCGCTCGGCTGCACGAACCTGCCGGCAGCGTTCTTCATCGCCGTGTACGACAGCTTGTTCTGCAGTGCGTAGGACAGTTCGACGTAGCCGATGCCGCCCTTGATCTGCTTCACGTAGGCAGCAACGCCTTCGTTGCCCTTGCCGCCGATGCCGGCCGGCCACTGGACCGAGGTGCCTTCACCGACCGAGCTCTTCCACTCCGGGCTGACCTTGGACAGGTAGTTGACGAAGTTGAAGGTGGTGCCCGAACCATCCGAGCGGTGCACGACGGTGATCTTGGCGCTCGGCAGGGTCACGCCCGGGTTCAGCGCGGCGATGGCCGGGTCGTTCCAGGTCTTGATCTTGCCCAGGAAGATGTTGGCCAGCACGGTGCCGTCCAGCTTGAGTGCGCCCGGGGCGATGCCGGCCACGTTGACCACCGGCACCACGCCGCCGATCACCGACGGGAACTGGGCCAGGCCCGAGGCGGCCAGTTCTTCCGGCTTCAGCGGTGCATCGGAAGAGCCGAAATCAACGGTCTTGGCCTTGATCTGCGCAATGCCGCCGCCGGAACCGATCGACTGGTAGTTGACCTTGTTGCTGGTGGCAGCGTTGTAGTCGGCCGACCACTTCGACATCACCGGGTAGATGAACGAGGCGCCCGCGCCGGTGATTTCAGCGGCGTTGGCGGCGAACACGGACGACGCTGCGAAGACGGCAACGGCAACGCGCGACTTGAAGGCGTGGATCACGGGGTGGCTCCTGGGTTGATTGGAATGCGGGGTTACCCGCCCGGCGCACATTCCATAACGGTTCGATGACAGCGCGGGGACCGTTGTATGACGCATCCGTTACAGCGCTGACTGACGCTTGCGCAGCGCGGGCCGTGAAGGTTTCGCGCAGCGGCTGAGGCGGTCGTGCGGGCACAAGGGAGGTGCGCCGGCGCCGGTTGCGGTCACCTTGCATAGGTGGCCGATGAGGTGACGGCTGGCTCCCTTCGCGCGGTCTGCGCCTGGCGTTGCGCAGGGATTCCGCGTCATCCGCGCGAAGCCGGGCGGTGCGGACCAGGGTGACCCGGCGGCTTGCCCGCGTGTCGGTGCCGATACACCACGCCATGGGGCGCAAGGGATCGATAAGCATGTGCGCGCAAATGAGTCGTACGCATGACCGCACGAAGAAATCTGGGGTTGGTGCTCAATCTGTCATTCGGCTGTCATGGTTTTAACGGAACGTTCGCAAAACGCTTGACCGGCCTGCCGGCGTGGCGTTCTGCCCAAGCCATTCCAACCCTCTGGAGAAATCCAAAATGCGTTCCCATTTGCTCGCCGCCGCGGTCGTTGCAAGCCTCGGTCTGGTTTCCGCCGACGCCTTCGCAGCCCCCGCCAGCTCGGGCGTGTCCCAGGCACAGTTGCAGCAGCTGCAGGCACAGATCGCTGCGCTGCAGGCCCAGGTCCAGCAGTTGCAGAACGATTCGCAGGCGCTGCAGGCGCAGTCCGACGCGCAGTCCGAAGTGAACATCACCCAGGCGCAGGCCCTGGAAGGTGCGCAGAAGACCCAGACCAGCGTCGACAAGCTGGCCAAGCTGGTCAATGACAACAAGATTGGCGGTCGCATGTTCTTTGACCTGACCAACATCGACAAGACCAGCAACGGCAAGGACACCGCCGCCAGCGGCACCGGCCTGGACGTCAAGCGCTTCTACCTGACCGTCGACCACAAGTTCAACGACATCTGGTCGGCCAACCTGACCACCGACTTCCAGTACAGCTCGGCCATCGGCAACACCGAACTGTTCGTCAAGAAGGCCTACGTGCAGGGCAGCTTCGACCCGGCCTTCAACCTGCGCGTCGGTGCCGCCGACATGCCGTGGATCCCGTACGTCGAGAAGTTCTACGGCATGCGCTATGTCGAGAACACCCTGACCGACCGCCTGAAGTACGGCAACTCGTCCGACTGGGGCCTGCATGGCTTCGGCAACCTGGGCAACAACTTCAACTACGCCGTCTCGGTCGTGTCCGGCGCCGGCTACAAGAACCCGACCCGCAGCAAGGGCATGGACGTGGAAGGCCGCGTGGCCTACACCCCGAACGAGAACTTCGTGGTCGCCGTCGGCGGCTACAGCGGCAAGCTGGGCAAGGAAACCGACATCCAGAGCGCCGAGAACACCTACACCCGCGCCAACGCGATGGTGGCCTACGCCGACAGCAACTTCCGCGTCGGCGGCGAGTACTTCCAGGCCAAGAACCTCAACAACGTGCTGACCGTTGCCACCGACAAGACCAGTGGCTGGTCGGTGTGGGGCAGCGTGCGCGTGACCGACGGTGGCATCAACGTGTTCGGTCGTTACGATGACACCGACGTCAGCAAGACCCTGGACCCGACCCTGAGCGACAAGTACTGGAACGTCGGCGTCGAGTTCCCGGTCATGAAGAACCTCAAGCTGTCGACCGTGTACAAGTACACGCACCTGGCCAACGCCAGCGACAAGAAGAACGACAAGACCAAGGAATTCGGCGTCTGGGGCGACCTGTCGTTCTGATCTCCTGAAGCACCCTTGTCCATACACGCGGACGGCGGGCCTGGTGCCCGCCGTCTTCGTTTCGTCACAACACGATCCGCGTCACGTCTCGGCTGTGGTCTTTTCCTTGAACCGGCACAGGTCGGCGATCACGCAGCCCGGGCAATCCGGCTTGCGCGCCTTGCACACGTAGCGGCCATGCAGGATCAGCCAATGGTGCGCGTCGAGCAGGAACTCGGCCGGAATCACCTTCACCAGCGTGTCCTCCACTTCGCGCACGTTCTTGCCGGGGGCCAGGCCGGTACGGTTGGAGACGCGGAAGATATGCGTATCCACCGCCATCACCGGCTCGCCGAAGGCGGTGTTGAGCACCACGTTGGCGGTCTTGCGGCCCACACCGGGCAGCGCTTCCAGCGCTTCGCGGTCGCGCGGCACTTCGCCGCCGTACTTCTGCAGCAGGATCGCGCAGGTGGCGATCACGTTCTTCGCCTTGGCGTTGAACAGCCCGATGGTGGCGATGTACGGCTTCAGGCCATCCTCACCGAGCGCGAGGATCTTCGCCGGCGTGTTGGCGACCGGGAACAGGCGGCGGGTGGCCTTGTTGACGCCGACGTCGGTGGCCTGGGCGGACAGCGCCACGGCCACCAGCAGTTCGAACGGCGAGCTGTACTCAAGCTCGGTCTTCGGGTGCGGATTGAGCTCGCGCAGGCGGGTGAACATTTCCACCACGTCGGCGCGCGGCATGCGGCCGCCGCGCCGCGCCGGTGCGCGGGCAGTCTTCTTCGCGGTGGCCATTACGGCTCCTTGCCGGTGACGCGGGCCTTGGCCCGGGCGAGAATCGCGGCCGCCGCGGCGGGCAGGGGGGGCTTCACGTCCGGCGCCGGGGGCGGGGTGCGACGTGCATCGCGCTCGGCTTCGCGGCGGGCCAGGCGCACCGCGCGGGCGCGATAGCGTTCGCGTGCGGCCCAGGCCGTACGCAGTTGCTGCTGGGCCTGCTGCAGCCGCTGAGGAAGGTCCGGGTGGCCAGGCAGCAGCTGTTCGTCGCCGGCTCGGGCGACGTAGTCCATCAGCCCCGCCTGCAGGGCGCCATCGAGATCGTCTGCCTGGACCCGGGCGAACAACTGCGCGGGGTTGGGTCGGGATGCCATGGCGTCAGCGGTTCTGGAAGGCCGGCGGGCGGCGCTGCAGGAAGGCACTGGTGCCTTCACGCATGTCCTCGGTGGCGAACAGCAGGCCGAACTGCGCACTTTCGTATTCCAGCCCGGCCTCCAGGCTGCACTCGCCGCCCACGTGCACCGCGTCGAGCAGGCCACGCAGGGCCAGCGGCGCTAAGCGTGCCAGCTGGCGGGCGACGTCCTGTACACGGTTGTCCAGCGCGTCGGCCGGCACGACTTCGTTGACGATGCCCAGTTCCAGCGCACGCGCGGCGTTGATCGGCGCCCCCAGCAGGCACAGCTCCAGGGTGGCGGCGCGGCCACACAGGCGCAGCAGGCGCTGGCTGCCGCCGAAGCCGGGAATCAGGCCGAGATTGATTTCCGGTTGGCCGACCTTGGCGGTATCGGCGGCGATGCGCAGGTGGCACGCCATCGCCAGCTCAAGCCCGCCGCCCAGCGCGAATCCGTTCACGCGCGCGATGACCGGCTTGGGCATGCGTTCGATCTGGCGCATCAGGGCCTGGCCCAGCAGCGAGAAATCACGTCCCTGAACGGCGCTGAGGGTGTTCATTTCCGCGATGTCGGCACCGGCCACGAAGGCCTTCGGGCCCGCCCCGGTCAACACCACCACGCGCACCTCCGGATCGGCAGCGGCGTCCCTGAAGGCATCGGCCAGCGCCTGCAGGGTCGGGGCGTTCAGGGCATTGAGCTTGTCCGGGCGCTGGACGGTCACGGTGCGGATGGCGCCTTCGTCGGCAACAGCGATCAGGGCATCGGCCACGGGGAAACTCCTGGAACGTTAAAAAAAAGTGATATTGAACTCTGCAAACGCAGACGGGTCATAGCCTGCATCGTGAGTAGCGGTTACACGTTGCGCCCGTTATCCTAACCCGTCGCCTCAGGGCGGCGAAGAACGTCCCTGAGTTACCACCCCTGGAGAACTGTTTGATGAAGTTGCGTTCTATCGCGGTCGCCGTCGCGGCCCTGGCCCTGACGGGCAATGCCTTCGCCCAGGACATCGCGTCCGAGAAGGGCAAGCTGAGTTATTACTTCGGTTACGACTACGGCAACAACCTGGCGGAGCTGACCGGTCGCGGTGAGCAGCTGGACATCAACTCGGTGGTGAAGGGCCTGCAGGATGCCTACGCCAAGAAGCAGCCGGCGATCACCGCCGAGCAGCTGAAGCCGGCCGTTGAAGCGTTCCAGAAGCGCGAGCAGGGCCGTGCCCAGGCTGCCAAGGCCGAGTACGAAAAGGCGGCTGCCGAAAACAAGACCAAGAGCGATCAGTTCATCGCGGCGAACAAGGCCAAGGCCGGCGTGCAGTCCCTGCCGAGCGGCGTCCAGTACCGCGTGATCGAAGCCGGCAAGGGCGCCAAGCCGACCCAGGCCAGCACCGTGCAGCTGGAAGTGGCCGGTCCGTTCCCGTACGGCCAGCGCCCGACCGAAGCCCGCCCTGCCCAGCAGATCCCGTCGATCAAGGTCAGCGAAGTTGAAATGAAGGCCATGCGCGAGACCCTGCTGCAGATGCCGGCCGGCTCGAAGTGGGAAGTCACCCTGCCGCCGGACCAGGCCTACGGTGCCGACCCGCGCACCCCGTTCCCGCCGAACGTGGCTGTGCAGTTCGAGATCAAGCTGGTCAGCGTCAAGTAAATCGAAACAGCAAACGAAACGCGCCGGTGATCCCACCGGCGCGTTTCTGTTTGTGCAGCCCCTGGCGGTGAAACGCCCGCGCTTCGCGCGAGCGTCGACTCTACCGTTGGGCCGGGCCACCCGCGCAAATTCAGCCCGATCGCGCTACTGTTGCCGGGTGCAAACAATGGAAGAAACGGCGCGTGTTGTCGCAAGTCCCTGCATCGGAGTGTGCACGCTGGATCCGTACCGGCAATGCACCGGCTGCGCGCGGCATATCGATGAGATCGCGCGGTGGTCGTCGATGAGCAACGAGGAACGCAGCCGCATCCTGCACCGCGTGCAGCCCCTGCGCGAACAACTGCAGCAATCGCTGCGTGGCTCGCTGGCCGACCACGAGCGACTGATGCGCGCGCTGCACCCCTTGGCCCAACCGCCGGCCGGCGACGGCTGGAACCGCAGTGAGCTGATCGACCTGCTGCCGCCCGGGCCTCCGGTGGAGGCTGCGGTGCTGGCCGGCATCGTCCCGCGCGCCAACGGCGCACAGGTGATCCTGACCCGCCGCACCGAAACCCTGCGCACGCACGGGGGCCAGGTCGGATTCCCCGGCGGCCGCACCGAGCCCGATGACCGTGACGCATTGGCGGCCGCGCTGCGCGAGAGCCAGGAAGAAATCGCATTGGCGCCCGGCCAGGTGCAGGCGCTGGGGTATCTCGATCCCTTCGTCACCATCACCGGCTACCGGGTCACGCCGGTGGTGGCGGTGGTCGACCCGGATTTCGTGCCGGTGCCGCAGCCCAGCGAAGTGGCCGAAGTGTTCGAGGTGCCGCTGGATTATCTGATGGCGCCCGACAGCCTGCGCCAGGTCGAAATCACTCATCGCGGCCGGGTCCGCCACGTCCTGGAGTATGGCTGGCCGGGGCAGCGCATCTGGGGCGCGACCGCCGCCATTCTCTACAACCTGCGTCGTCGCCTGGAGCAAGTGCAATGAAGCCGATCGATCCGCCGTGGACCACCCTGGTCGATGTCACCACCCTTGCCGCTGCGCTGGGCGCAGGCGTGCGCGTCGTCGACGCGCGTGCCACCGCCAGCACCGCCGTGCGCGTGGTCGATGCGCGTGCTTCGCTGGCCGATCCGCAGGCGGCGGGCGGCCAGTATCTGGCAGGGCACATACCGACTGCGGTGCATGCCGATCTCAACCGTGATCTGTCGGATCTGACCCGAAGCGGCCATGGCCGGCACCCGCTGCCGGACAGCGATGCGTTCGCCGCGAAGCTCGGTACGTGGGGCATCGGTCCCGAAACCCAGGTGGTGGTCTACGACGGCAGCGACGGCAGCATGGCCGCCTCGCGCCTGTGGTGGCTGCTGCGGCTGATCGGGCACACCCGGGTGGCCGTGCTCGACGGCGGTATTGCCGCCTGGCAGGCCGCCGGTCACGCGCTGGCGAGCGGGCCGACTGAAGTGACGGTGTTACCTGCCTACCCGGGCCGTTTCGACACCACCCAGATCGCCAACGCCGATGAAATCAGCGCACGGCTGAAGCACGCGCCGGGCTGGTTGGTCGACGCGCGCGCGGGTGAGCGCTTCCGCGGTGACGTCGAGCCGCTGGACCCGGTCGCCGGCCACGTGCCGGGCGCGGTCAACCGCCCGTTCGCCTTGAACGTACTCGATGGCCACCTGCGCGACCCACAGGCGCTGCGCGCCGAACTGCAGGGCGTGATCGGCAACCGCGATCCGCAGCAGGTGGTGCTGATGTGCGGCTCCGGCGTGACCGCCTGCCATCTGCTGCTGGCGATGGAAACGGCGGGCCTGTCCGGCGCGCGCATCTACGCCGACTCCTGGAGCGGGTGGGTCAGCGACAGCAGCCGCCCGGTGGCGACCGGCGCCTGAGCCGCGCGGGGTCGGATCCGTTTTCCAACGGAGAACGGTTCTGACCCCATCAACCGAAAATCGGGTCAGAGCCCGTTGCGTAGCAACGGGATCCGACCCCGTGTCGATTCGAAGGATCGCGGAGAACTGTTGAAGGCGGGGTGGGGCCGGTTGCGGGGGTGTCCGCAACCGGACCCACCCCGCCATCCCACGGAATGCCAGCGTTTGACGTTGACGTTGACGTTGCCGTTGCCTCTGCGGGTGCAGGGCGCAGCCCTGCCGCTTACCCAACCGGCTGCAACGGCACCTTCGCCAGCACCCGCGCCCACGGGAACAGCGGCCCCGGATCGCGCTTGCGCGCCACCGTCAACGTCGCATCGTCGCTGGCCGGCACCCGTTCCAGGTCCAGCTGGTCATGCCCGGCAATCCGTCGCAGCGACGGGTAGTGCGCCACCAGCGCCAGCAGCAGCTGTTCCAGCGCCTGCAGCTGTGCCTCGGTGTAGGCCTCGTCCATCGCCTGGTGGCGGCTGTCGAACCAGTCCGGATAGCGCCCGGTATTGACCAGCTCGATGCCCAGCGTATGCGCGTTCATGCCGCGCACGTGATGGGCCACGCGTTCCGGTGCCACGTACTGCACCACGCTGCCATCGCGGTCGATGTAGAAGTGCCCGCTGTTGCCGGCGCCGCTGTCGTACAGTACGCGCTCGCCGTACTCGCGGGCCGTCGCCAGATCGGGCAGTTCGGTGCAGTGGATCACCACCATCTCCAGCGTGGCCGGGTCGCGCAGCGGCAGACGGTCTTCGTAGGGCAGGGGCTGCAGCTGCAGGCCGGGCAGGAGCGGGTTGGGCATCCGGCGATGCTAGCATTGCGGCATGAACCTGCCTTCTCTTTCCTCGTTGGCCCGCTCGCACGGAGCACGTGCATGAGCCGCGGCCACTGCATCCTGTCGCATGGCTTCGAGAGCGGCCCGGAAGCGACCAAGGTCACCGCGCTGGCCGACGTGGCGCAGCGCCTGGGCTGGACCCATGAGCGCCCGGACTACACCGACCTGGACGCGATGAGCGAGGTCAGCCGGGTAGGCGACGTGCCGACCCGCCTGCGCCGCCTGGTCGAGCGCGCCGCCATCGCGGCCCGGCAAGGGCCGGTGGTGCTGGCCGGCTCCAGCCTGGGCGCCTACATTTCCGCCATCGCCTCGTTGCAGGTACCGGTGGCCGGCCTGTTCCTGATGGTGCCGCCGACCACGATGGGCCCGATGCCGGCGCTGGACGCCGCCGCCGTGCCGACCACCGTGGTCCAGGCCTGGCATGACGACGTGGTGCCAGCAGCGGGAGTGATCGCGTGGGCGCAGGCGCGCTCGGCGCAGCTGCTGCTGGTCGACGACGGCCACCGCCTCGAGCGCCACGTGGAGGCTTCCGCGCAGGCCTTCGAACGCTTGCTGCGGCAACTGTGAAGCCCGGGCGCACGGCGCGCCCGCCCGCATTGACTACAATGGCAGCCCCGCCGCCCCCGGCGCGGGCCTGCCGGCCGTGCCTACGGCCCTCCTTTCCGACCGGCCCGGCCCCTGTGCCGCGCCCGACCACCTGCGAACCGATCCCGTGAAATTCTTCGTCTCCTGCGCCAAGGGCCTGGAATACCTGCTTGCCGATGAACTGTCGGCCCTGGGCCTTGGCAAGGCCACTGCCACCATTGCCGGCGTCAACGCCGAGGGCGAACTGGCGCAGGCGCTGCGGATCGTGATGTGGTCGCGCCTGGCCAGCCGCGTGCTGTGGCCCATCGACGAGTTCGAGTGCCCGGATGAGCAGGCCCTGTATGACGGCGTGCGTGCGCTGCCGTGGCACGAGCACATCACGCCGGAGATGACCCTGGCGGTGGACGCGCACGTGTCCGGCGACAAGATCACCCACGCCCGCTTCGCCGCGCAGCGGATCAAGGACGCCATCGTCGACCGCATGCGCGATGAAGGCCTGGAACGCCCCTCGGTCAACACCGATCTGCCCGACGTGCGCGTCAACCTGTCGCTGCGCAAGGGCCGTGCCTCGTTGTCGATCGATCTCGGCGGCGGCCCGCTGCATCGCCGTGGCTGGCGTGGTGCTGCCCACGAGGCACCGCTGAAGGAAAACCTGGCCGCCGCGCTGCTGCTGCGCGCGCAATGGCCGCGCCTGCACGCTGCCGGTGGTGGCCTGCTGGATCCGATGTGCGGCAGCGGTACCCTGCTGATCGAAGGTGCGCTGATGGCCGCCGACGTCGCTCCCGGCCTGATGCGTCATGGCAGCCTGCCGCCGAGCCGCTGGCTGGGCTTCGACAAGGCCGCCTGGAAGTCCATCCAGAGCGAAGCACGTGAGCGCGAAGCGGCCGGCCTGGCCGCGCTGAAGCCAGTCATCCACGGCAGCGACATCGATCCGACCGCGATCCAGGCGGCACGCGAGAACGCCGAGGTCGCGGGCGTCGCCCACGCGATCCGCTTCACGCGCGCCGACGTGGCCGACCTGTCCGCGCCGGAGCAGGAGATCGGTGCGGTGGTCTGCAACCCGCCGTACGACGAACGCCTGGCCGCCGATCCGGCGCTGTACCGCGCGCTGGGCAACGCCCTGCAGAAGGCGGTGCCGCAGTGGCGCGCCAGCCTGCTGTGCGGCAACGACGAACTGGCCTTCGCCACCGGCCTGCGCGCCGGCAAGAAGTACCAGATGTTCAATGGTGCGCTGGAGTGTGCGCTGATCGTCTGCGACCCGATCGCCGTGCCGGGCCGTGATCCGGCACAGCCGCGCGAGCTGAGCGAAGGCGCGCAGATGGTGGCCAACCGCCTGCGCAAGAACCTGAAGAAGTTCAAGAGCTGGCGTGCCCGCGAAGACATCACCTGCTTCCGCGCCTATGACGCCGACCTGCCGGAGTACGCGGCCGCCATCGACGTCTACGAGGAAGACGGCGGCAAGCGCCGTACCTTCCTGCACGTGCAGGAATACGCCGCACCGGCTGCCATTCCCGAGAACGACGTGCGCCGCCGCCGCAACGAGCTGCTGGCCGCTGCGCGCGAAGTGTTCGGCGTGCCGCCCGAGCAGGTCTCGATGAAGTCGCGCGAGCGCGGCAAGGGCGGCAGCAAGTACGGCCGCTTCGAGCAGCGTGACGAATTCATCGTGGTGCGCGAGAACAATGCACTGCTGCAGGTGAATCTGTTCGACTACCTGGACACCGGCCTGTTCCTCGACCACCGCCCGCTGCGCCGGATGATGGCCGAGCAGGTACGTGGCAAGCGCTTCCTCAACCTGTTCTGCTACACCGGCGTGGCCAGTGTGCAGGCGGCGGTGGCCGGTGCCGCCAGCACCACCAGCGTCGATCTGTCGGCGACCTACCTGCAGTGGTGCTACGACAACCTGGCGTTGAACGGGCAGGGCGGCAACCAGCACCTGCTGGTGCAGGCCGACGCGATGGCGTGGCTGGAGGGCGACCGTGGCCAGTACGACGTGATCTTCTGTGACCCGCCGACCTTCTCCAACTCCGCGCGCGCCGATGACTTCGACGTGCAGCGCGAGCAGATCAAGCTGCTGCGTGCAGCCGTGGCGCGGCTGGCGCCGGGCGGCGTGCTGTACTTCTCCAACAATTTCCGCCGCTTCAAGCTGGAAGAGAACGCCATCGCCGAATTCGCCCAGTGCCGCGAGATCACCGCGCGCACCATCGGCCCGGACTTCGAGCGCAACGCGCGCATCCACCGCGCGTGGGAATTGAAGCGGTTGGGGTAACGCGACGCCCGGGGTCGGATCCCCTGCGCGAAGCGCAGGGGCTCTGACCCCATCCGGATCTACGCACCAGGGGTCAGAACCCTTGCGCTTCGCGAAAGGGATCCGACCCCGGTGGCCCGGCTACAGCACCGCCACCACCAGCCCCAGCACCGGCAGCACGATCGCCAACGCCGCGATCCACTTCGGCCGGTACGGGTACAGCCCGAACGACAGCGCCAGACCGCCCAGTGTCATCGTGCCCAGCCACAGCACCGGGCCCATCGCCCAGCCGTGGTCGACCACGCACAGCGCGAACGCCACCGTCAGCAGGGCCCAGCCCAGCACGCGCCACTGGGTGCGCCGTGCGGGCGTGGCTGCGGCCCTGCCGTGCAGGTCGTGCTGGTGCTTTTCCATCGCCAGCGACAACGCGGTGAACGCGGAGAACGACAGGGCCAGTGCCAGCAGCATCATGCGCTGGCCTCCGCTTCGGCGGTTTCCGCAGCGTCCACCGGGGCCCTGGGTGCTGCTGCGGCGGCGGCGCGCTTCTTCTTCTCGGCCGCGCTCAGCGGTGGCGTCCAGCGCTGCATGCGCCAGCCGCACAGCGCCAGCATCGCACCGAACGCGATCATCGACAGATCGACGCCAGCCAGTACCCAGTCACCGCTGCGCAGTGTGATGCCAAGATGCGCGTGCGTGGTCAGCGCGTTGACCACCGGTACCAGCGCGAACGCAGCCGCACCCAGGTACAGCTGCCACGCCCACATCATCCGCTTCGGCCAGATGAAGGCGGCCAGCAGCGCGCCGCCCCAGGCGTAGAAGAACACGTTGGCCTCCGCACTCGCGCGCCCGGCGATGTCCAGCGGCAGCAGGCGGTTGCCCCAGAAGTAGGCCGCGAAAGCGATCGGCAGGCCGGCCACGGTGCCGATGTTCAGCGCATCGACCAGGCGCAGGCCGAAGCCGGTGCGGCCGCTCTTGGCATGCCTGGGCCGTTCCTTCACCGCCCACAGCACCACGCCGCTGGCCACCATCAGGCAGCCGACCAGGCCGGACAGGAAGAACAGTGCACGCAGGCCCCAATCGGCGAAGCGCGCCAGGTGCAGGCCGTACAGCACGCCACGGGTGGCGGTGGCGCCGCCGGACGGCGGCGTTTCCTCCAGCAACGTGCCGTTGACCATGTCGTAGCGAACGGCGGGAGTGTCGGTGGACAGGCGCTTGCCGTCGCGTTGGCGGATGTCGATCACCGCATTGGCCGCCCCCGGGTTGGACACGGTGAAGCCGGCCACTTCCACGCCGTGCCAGTGCGCACGTGCGCTGTCCAGCAGCTGCGCGATCGGCAGCGGCGTGGCGCGTCCTTCGGCCGGCGCGGTCACCTCCGGCATGCCGCCGAAGGCTTCGCTGAAGAACTTGTCTTCGTCCTGCGGGTAGGCGACTTTCACCCCCCACGGCAGGTACATGACCATCAGGGTGACGATGCCGGTGTAGGTGATCATCGCGTGGTAGGGCAGGGCCATCACCGCACTGACGTTGTGGAAATCGAGCCAGGAACGCAGGCCCTTGTCCTTGCGGAAGGTGAAGAAGTCCTTGAAGATTTTCTTGTGGGTGATGACGCCGGTGATGATCGCCACCAGCATGAACATCGCGCAGAAGCCGACCAGGTAGCGCGCCCACAGCACCGGGATGTAGTGCAGGTCGAAATGCAGGCGGTAGAAGAAATCACCGCCCCGCGTTTCGCGTGCCTTCAGTGCCTGGCCGGTATTCGGGTCCAGCGTGGCTTCGCCGAAGCCACCGCGACGGCCGCGACTGGGATCGGCCAGCTCCGGTGGCAACCGCCAGAACATCTGCATGGCCGGGTTGCGCGGCTGCGGCAGGGTGACGAACCAGTTCCCGGCCTGCGCCGCATTGGCCTGCAGGTAATCCACGGCGCGCTGCGCGGCGACATCGATGCTGACCTGGCTGGACGGAAGTTCCGGTCGCATCCAGCGGCTGATTTCCTCGCGATAGTAGCTGGCGGTGCCGGCCATGAAGATCAGCAGCAGCAACCAGCCGACCAGCAGGCCGGTCCAGGTATGCAGCCAGGCCATCGATTGGCGGAAGCCGTTCTTCATGCCCAGGCCCCCAGCAGGCGCGCAATGGCCACCATCAGCAGGGTGGGAGCGAGAATGCCGACCCAGGCGCGCAGCGCGCTGCGGGTCGCGAACGCCCACAGCGCTGCGCAGGCGGCCACCAGGATGGCCAGCAGCATGCCGGTCAGCACGGCCTGGCCGCGCGCACCGGGCAGCGCCACCGCGCAGAACACGCTGGTGGCCGAAGCCAGCGCGTAGCCGCCGAAGATCGCGGCCAGCGAGCGTGACAGCACGCCCCAGCGTGGATTGGAGAAGAAGGTGCGGGGGCTGGCGGTTGCGGGCGAGCGGTCCACGGCGTTCCTGCAGGTAGGAGAGGGGATGGAACGCGTCCGCGGCCCCCTTGCGCCCTGCGCATGTCGCCCAGCGTGTCCCATCGACGAAGCACTGCCCGCGCAGGCGGGCAATCCAGAGGTCGGGGATGTACACGGGCGATGGGCGCGTCTTCCGCGCCCGCTTGGCTAAGCGTACAACCGATCAGTAAATGATAGGCATTCGCATTTTATGAATCAAGCATGATGATCCGGGGGCGCACCGGGGCCTAGAACCTGAACACCACTGTCGCCGCATGCAGCAACAGGCCGATCAGCCCACCCACCAGCGTGCCGTTGAAGCGGATGAACTGCAGGTCGCGGCCCACGCTCAGTTCCAGCTGTTCGACCAGATGGCGCTCGTCCCAGCCCTTCACGGTCTGCGCGATATGCGTGGTCACACCCTCGCGCAGGCGGCCGGTCAGGCGTTGCGCACCTTCCAGCAGGTGCTGGTTGAGGGCCTCGCGCAGGGCCGGGTCGGCCTGCAGGCTGGCGCCCAGCGAGGCGAGGCTGCGCTGCAGGTGTCCGACCAGCGCCGAGTCCTCGCGCTGCAGGTCGTCGCGCAGGCTGGCGTGGATGCGCGCCCACAGCCCTTGCACGTAGTCCTGCAGGGCGGGGTGGTCGATCATTTCCCGCTTGAGCTGTTCGATGCGCTCGGCCAGGGCCGGGTCCTCGCGCAGGCGCTGCACGTAGTTCTGCAGCCAGGTCTCGTAGTCCTGGCGCAGCGGATGCTGCGGCTCGGCCAATACCTGCTGCAGTTCTTCCAGCACCGCCCGCGCCAGGCGCTCGGCCAGGCTGTCGCCGATCTCATCGATCGGCTTCACCCAGTTCACCGTGCTCGACAGCGTCGGCCATTCGCGCTGGATGTAGCGCACGATCAGCTGCGAGGCGCGTTCCTTCACTTCTGGCTGTTCCAGCCAGCGGCCGAGCCGCTGCAGGCCCTCGTCCAGCACGCGCTGGTGGCGCCCGTCGGCGGTCAGCAGGGCCAGCAGCTCACCGGCGGTGGCGGCGGCATTCCACTGCCGCAGCTGCTGCACCACGAACGCATGCAGCTGCCGGCGCACCGCTGTCTCGTCGAAGAAGTCCAGTGCCTGCAGGGCCCAGCCGCGTGCCATGTCGGCCAGCATCCGCGAGCGCGCCGGGTCGGCCAGCCAACTGCCGAGGCGGCTGGCCGGATCGAACACCTGCAGTTTGGCCAGCAGCACCTGCGGTTCCAGGAACTGGTCACGCACGAACAGGGCGAGGCTGTCGCCGATGCGTTCCTTGCTGCGCGGGATGATCGCAGTGTGCGGAATCGGCAGGCCCATCGGGCGCCGGAACAGCGCGACGACGGCGAACCAGTCGGCCAGTGCGCCCACGGCTGCGGCCTCGCAGAACGCCGAGACCCAGGCCCAGATGCCGCGTTCGCCCTGCCAGTGGCTGACCGCGAATCCGGCCAGCATCAACAGCAGCAGGCCCAGTGCGAGGGCTTTCAGGCGTCGCAGCTGAGCGCGGCGCGGATCGTGGGCAGGCGTCATGCCGGAAGTCTAACCGCAGCCCGGTGACGCCTGTCTGTAGAGCCGAGCCCATGCTCGGCTGCCTTGCGCGTGGCAAAGAGCAGCCGAGCATGGGCTCGGCTCCACAGAAGCGCGTCGAGAGCGCTTACAGCGCTTCCAGTTGCTTGCGCAACGCAGCCAGCTGCGCGCGCAGGGTGTCGTTCTCGCGGGTCAGCGCGACGACGCGGCGGCGCAGTGCCGGGGCATCCTCGCCCAGTTGTTCCAGCGCCGACAGTACTTCGGCGTCGCGGCTGGCGATCTGCTCCTCGTCCGGTTCCTCGAAGTCCATCTCGGCCGCTTCCGGCTTCGGTGCGCGCGGCTTGCGCTTGGACTCGCGCACGCGCTTGGCGGCCTGCTTCAGCTCGTCCTTGCCACCGGCGGCGGCGGCGCGCTGCTCTTCTTCCGGCAGGTCGGCCACGGCGGCGGCGGCGCTGATCGAGATCACGCCGGCCTTGACCGCTTCCACCACCTCGGCGGCGGCCTGGGCGTGGATGCGCTCGATCATGCCGACCTGGCTGGTGCTCAGCTTGGCTTCGCGCGCCAGCTCGGCGCGGCTGATCTTCGGTGCCGGTTCCCACGGCGGACTGTCTTCACCGGTCTCATCGGCGACGTCGGCGGTGCCATCGCTCTCGCGCTGCAGCTGCGCCTGCTCGACCTGCTTGCGGGCGGCCAGGATGTCGCGCTTGCGCAGCGCCAGCACGCCGCGCTGGAAGTCGGACACGCTGCGGCGGCCCAGATGCTGTTCGATCATCCACAGGTGCACGTCTTCCATGCTCTGGAAGCGGGTGTTCTGCACGGTATTGAAGGGCAGGCCATGCTTCTGGCAGATGCCGAAACGGTTATGGCCATCGACCAGTACATTCCCCCACAACACCAGCGCATCGCGGCAGCCTTCGGCCAGGATGCTGCGCTCCAGCGCGTCATGTTCGTCCGCGGTCAGCGGGTCGATGTAGGCCTTGAGTTCTTCTTTGACGACGATATCCATGGGCACGGCAGCGAGCAGGAGCGGAACCGCCCATTGTACCCGCTCGCCACCACCGGCCCGGGCTCAGGCGGTGGCCCGGATCATCTCGCCCAGGGTGCCGGTGACCTGGTCGATCTGCGCCTTGTCCACGATCAGCGGCGGCGACAGCGCGATGATGTCGCCGGTGCAGCGCACCAGCAGTCGGCCGTCGTGGAAGCAGCGCCGGTAGACCTCGTAGCCCCGGCTGCCCGGCGCATCGCGGCGAGGCGCCAGCTCAACCGCGCCGACCAGGCCGAAGTTGCGGATGTCGATCACGTTGGGCAGGCCCTGCAGCGCATGCAGTCGTTCCTGCCAGTACTCGCCCAGCTCGATGGCGCGCTCGAACAGACGCTCCTCGGCATAGACCTCCAGCGTCGCCAGCGCCGCGGCGCAGGCCAGCGGGTGCCCCGAACAGGTATAGCCATGGAAAAGCTCGATGGCCTGTGGCGGTGCCTGCATCAGGGTTGCATGCACGGCGTCGCTGGCCAGCACGCCACCCAGCGGTACCGCGCCGTTGCTGACCGCCTTGGCGAAGGTCAGCAGGTCCGGGGTGACCCCGAAGCGCTGCGCGGCGAAGGGCATCCCAACCCGGCCGAAACCGGTGATGACCTCGTCGAACACCAGCAGGATGCCGTGCTGGTCGCACAGTTCGCGCAGGCGCTGCAGGTAACCCGGTGCGGGCAGGATCACCCCGGCTGAGCCGGCAATGGGTTCAACGAATACGGCGGCAATCGTCGAGGCATCATGCAGCGCGATCAGCCGTTCCAGGTCATCGGCCAGCTCCGCGCCCTGGCGTGGCAGGCCCCTGCTGAACGCATTGCGCGGCAGGTCCAGGGTGTGGCGCAGGTAGTCGACGCCGCCCAGCTGCAGGCCGAACGGCTTGCGGTTGTTGGGCAGCCCGCCCAGCGCCATGCCGCCGAAACCCACCCCGTGGTAGGCCTTCTCGCGGCTGATGAAGCGGGTGCGCTGGCCCTCGCCGCGCTGGCGGTGGTAGGCCAGCACGATCTTCATCGCGGTATCCACCGCCTCGGAACCGGAGCTGGTGAAGAACACATGGTTGAGCGGGCCCGGCGCCAAGGCGGCCAGCCGCTGCGCCAGCGCGAAGGCCGGCGGCGAGCCCATCTGGAAGGCCGGCGAATAGTCGAGCGTGCGCGCCTGCTCGACGATGGCCTCGACGATGCGCGGCCGTGCATGGCCCGCGTTGCAGCACCAGAGGCCGGCGGTGCCATCGAGGATCTGGCGGCCGTCGACATCCTCGTAGTGCATGCCCTCGGCACGCACCAGCACACGCGGCGCGGCCTTGAACTGGCGGTTGGCGGTGAACGGCATCCAGTACGCCTCCAATGACTCCGGGCGTCGGGTGGCCAGATCGTGCAGGTCGCTCGCGGAACGCTTCATGCCAGCTCCATCGGGTCCGATGGGGGAAATGTAGCGCAGCCACGTCACGGTGGAGTCGCGGCCGCGCCGGTATAACCGGGGAAACTGTTCCGAGGAGCCCGACATGGCCGACTTTCCCGACCGCAGCCACTGGCAGGCGCTGGCCCAGCAGCTTTCGATACCCGGACAGGCCTTTATCGAGGGTCGTTACACCGACGCTGCCAGCGGCGCGCGCTTCGACTGCATCAGCCCGATTGATGGTCGCGTGCTGGGGGTGGTCGCCGACTGCGATGCACAGGACGTGGAGCGCGCAGTGGGCGCGGCGCGGCGTGCCTTCGATGCGGGCCACTGGTCACAGGCCAGCCCGGCCCATCGCAAGCGCGTGCTGCTGGCGTTGGCGGCGTTGGTGGAAAAACACGCGGACGAGCTGGCCCTGCTGGAAACCCTGGACATGGGCAAGCCGGTGCGTGATGCGCGTCGTATCGACCTGCCCGGCGTGGTGCGCTGCCTGCGCTGGACGGCCGAAGCGGTGGACAAGCTGTACGGTGAGGTCGCGCCCACCGGCCCGCATGAGCTGGGCCTGGTCACGCGCGAGCCCGCCGGCGTGGTGGCGGCGATCGTGCCGTGGAATTTCCCGTTGCTGATGGCGTGCTGGAAGATCGCGCCTGCATTGGCCATGGGCAACTCGGTGGTGCTCAAGCCTTCCGAGCGCTCGCCCCTGAGTGCGTTGCGGCTGGCGGCGCTGGCCGCCGAAGCGGGCCTGCCGGAGGGCGTGCTGAACGTGCTGCCGGGCCACGGTGCGCGCGTCGGTGAGCCGTTGGCCCTGCACATGGATGTGGACGTGCTGGCGTTCACCGGCTCCACGGCCACCGGCGCGCGGCTGCTGCAGTATTCAGGGCGGTCCAACCTCAAGCGGGTCTGGCTGGAGTGTGGTGGCAAGAGCCCGCACGTGGTGTTTGCCGATGCCCCCGATCTGGATGCCGCTGCGAAGGCGGTGGCACGGGGCATCTTCTTCAACCAGGGCGAGGTCTGTACTGCCGGGTCACGGCTGCTGGTGCAGCGCTCGATCCGCGAGGATTTCGTGCACCAGGTGGTTGCCTACGGCCAGCACATGCAGCCGCGCCACCCGCTTGACGCCGACGCACCGATGGGCGCGCTGGTGGATGCCGCGCATCTGGACAAGGTGATGGGGGATATCGTGCGTGCCGAAAGCGAGGGCGCCCGCCTGCTGCTGGGCGGTCATCGCGCCGATGTCGAGGCGGGCGGTTGTTATGTGCAGCCCACGGTGTTCGATCAGGTGAGCCCCGACCAGGCATTGGCGCGCGAGGAAGTATTCGGGCCGGTGCTGGCGGTGCTCGGCTTTGACGACGAAGCCGAAGCGGTGCGCCTGGCCAATGACAGCCGCTACGGCCTCGCCGCCGGCCTGTGGACGCGCGATCTTGCCCGCGCCCATCGCGTCGCACGCCAGCTGCGCGCCGGCAGCGTCTGGGTGAACGGCTGGGATGGCGGTGACATGACCGCCCCGTTCGGTGGCTACAAGCAGTCCGGCAATGGGCGCGACAAATCGCTGCATGCGTTCGACAAGTACAGCGAGATCAAGGCCACCTGGATCCAGCTGTAACGGCGTCGGGACTTGCGCCCACCTGTGGAGCCGAGCCGATGCTCGGCTGCATTTCGTGGAATGTGGTCGAGCAGGGGCGAGAACCTGCAGAACAATGGCGCCTGCCACCCTCGTTGGCATCGGTGTCGGCTGAAACCATCGTCCCGTGCGGCCACCGGCCCGTGGCAGAATCGGGCGATCCGCCGTTACCCGTGTTGCCGATGTCGACGATCACCGCTGCCGCACCGCCCGTGAACTCTCCCCGCCGCGTCCTGTTGGCCAGCCTGATCGGCACCACCATCGAATTCTTCGATTTCTACATCTACGCCACGGCCGCGGTGCTGGTGTTCCCGCACCTGTTCTTCCCGGACAGCAGCGAACAGGCGGCGCTGTTGCAGTCACTGGCGACCTTCGCGGTGGCGTTCATCGCACGGCCGGTCGGCTCGGCGGTGTTCGGCCATTTCGGCGACCGCATCGGCCGCAAGGCCACCCTGGTCGCCGCGTTGCTGACCATGGGCCTGTCCACGGTGCTGATCGGTCTGCTGCCGACCCACGCGCAGATTGGCCTGTGGGCGCCCGCGCTGCTGGCGCTGTGCCGCTTCGGCCAGGGCCTGGGGCTGGGCGGCGAGTGGGGTGGGGCGGTGCTGCTGGCCACCGAGAACGCGCCGCCGGGCAAGCGCGCCTGGTACGGCATGTTCCCGCAGCTGGGCGCGCCGATCGGTTTCCTGTTGTCGGCGGGCATTTTCCTGGCGCTCGGCCGCTGCCTGAGCCAGGACGACTTCCTGCAGTGGGGCTGGCGTATTCCGTTCGTGGCCAGCGCGCTGCTGGTCGGCCTGGGCCTGTGGGTGCGCCTGAACATCCATGAGACGCCCGACTTCAAGCAGGCACTGGAGCGCAAGGCGCCGGTGCGGCTGCCGATGTGGACGGTGCTGCGTGACCATCCGGTGGCGATGCTGCTGGGCACGCTGGGGGCGTTCGCCACCTTCGTGCTGTTCTACCTGATGACCGTGTTCAGCCTCGGCCATGGCACCGCCGTGCTGGGCTACAGCCGCGAGCAGTTCCTGCTGATGCAGATGGCCGGCATGCTGTTCTTCGCGCTGGGCATCCCGTTGTCGGCGCGCTATGGCGACCGCTGGGGCACGCGTCGCACGATGATCGTGGCCAGCGTGCTGATCA
The DNA here is from genome assembly GCF_059370155.1 of Stenotrophomonas sp. YJH_SMC_73. NCBI lineage: Bacteria > Pseudomonadati > Pseudomonadota > Gammaproteobacteria > Lysobacterales > Lysobacteraceae > Stenotrophomonas > Stenotrophomonas sp. YJH_SMC_73. Next base: position 186,656 of record NZ_JCAFTJ010000004.1, read on the forward strand.
TCGGCTTCGGCGTGCTGTTCGCTCCGCTGTTCCAGCCGCACAGTCCCTGGCTGGTCACGGCGTTCCTGTGCCTGGGCCTGTTCCTGATGGGGCTGACCTACGGCCCCTGCGGCACCTTCCTGGCCGAGATCTACCCGGTGGAAGTGCGCTACACCGGCGCCTCGCTGTCATTCAACCTGGCCGGCATTCTGGGTGCGGCGCCGGCGCCGTACCTGGCCACCTGGCTGGCCGAACGCTTCGGCCTGGTCGCGGTCGGCTACTACCTGTGCCTGACTGCGGCAGCGACCCTGTGCGCGCTGGTGGCCCTGCACCGGCGCGCGCTGCGGCTCAGCCAAAGAAACGCTTGAGCGTGCGCCCCAGCCAACCGCCGCCCTGGTGTTCGCGGGCGAACTGGTTCAAGTGCGCCTTGACCTGTTCGGCGTAGGCCTGGTCATCGCCGCGGATGTGGTTGAACAACCAGCGCGAGAGCATGGTGCGCAGTTCATCGCTGATGTCCTCGCCGGCCTGGAAGCGCATGCGGTACTCCGATACCCGCTTGATGAAGACTTCATGCACGCGCTTGTGCGCGGCACAGAACGGATAGCCCGCTTCCTCCATCAGTTCTTCCTCGAACGCGAAGTGCGACATGGTGTAGTCCACCACTTCGTCGATCACCTCGCCCACTGCCGCACGCTGCATGCTGGCCTGGGCCACGTGCAAATGGTTGAGCATCTCGATGATGCGGCGGTGTTGTTGGTCGATCACATCGATGCCGATGTTCAGATCGTCCTGCCAGACCAGTAGTGCCATCCCCGGCTCCCCTTCATGCGTATGTCGGGGCTGACTGTAGAGCTGCCGCGCTGGCGCGGCGTTGATCTGGATCAAGGCTGCCCGGTCAGGTCAGCGCGGCCTCGCGCGGGCGCAGCGGGCTGGCCACCGTGGTGCAGCTGACCCGGTTGCGGCCGCCGGCCTTGGCCAGGTACAGCTGGCGGTCGGCTTCGGAGATCAGCCGATGCAGTGCATCGCGCTGCGGGCGCAGGCAGCACAGGCCGATGCTCACCGTCATGCGCAGGCTGGCGGTGCCGATGTCCACTTCCAGCGCGGCGATGCGCTGGCGCAGTTCCTCGAAGTACAGCAGGGCCTCGTCCTGCTCCATGTCCGGCACCAGCAGGCAGAACTCCTCGCCGCCGAAGCGGGCGGTCAGGTCGTGGCTGCGGGCATGCGCGGCCACCGCACCGGCCACCGCGCGCAGCGCGTCATCGCCGGCTTCGTGACCGTAGGTGTCGTTGATGTGCTTGAAGTGGTCGATGTCGATCATTGCCACCGCCACGCACTGGCCATGCAGCTGCAGTTGCGGCAGCTGGCGCTGGCTCTGTTCCAGGAAGCAGCGACGGTTGGGCAGGCCGGTGAGGAAGTCGCGGGTGGCCAGGTCCTGCAGCGTGCCGATCAGCTCCAGCTGGTCCACGTTCTGCGAGACCCGGCAGAAGAACTCCTCGCGCGAGAACGGCTTGCGCAGGAAGTCGTTGGCGCCGTTCTTCAGGAAGCGCGGGATCAGCGAGGCATCGGCATTGCCGGAAATGCCGATCACCGCCACCTTGTCGCGCGAGCGCAGGGTGCGCAGGCGGCGGGTGAACTCCACGCCCTGCATGCCCGGCATTTCCTGGTCGACCACGGCCAGGCGGATCGCAGGATGCGCGTCGATCGCGGCCAGGCCCTCGTTGCCGTCAGCGGCCTCGTGCACCTCGTGGCCATACATGCGCAGCAGGGCGGCGGCATAGCCGCGCGCGGACGGCGAGTCGTCCACCACCAGTGCCGCAATGCGCCGGTTGCGCTCCAGGCGCTGCACCAGCCACACCAGGTAGTCGATGCTGCCCGGCGTGTTCTTCAGCACGTAGTCGATGATCTGCTGCTGCAGTACGCGCTTGCGCAGATCCTCGTCGTAGACGCTGCTGACCACCACGGTGGGCAGGCCGCGCCTGAGGAAGAACTCGACCACCGCGTCGCGGTCGCCGTCGGCCAGCACCAGCCCGGTCAGTACCAGGAACCAGCCCCCATCCTCGCTCAGCAGGCGATCGGCCTCGGCCAGGGTGGAAGCGATCACCACCGGCAGTTCCAGGCGCTGCTCGATGGCCTCGCGCAGCATGCCGGTGAACGCACGGGAGTTTTCGACCAGCAGGATCCGCTGCGGCAGCGGATCGGCCAGGTCGCCATCGACGGCGGCCTGCGGCAGGACGGGCATGATGCGGTGGCTCACGAGGGAGGGACTCGGCACGGATAGCGGCGGTTTCGGGTGCAACTTTAGCCGGAGCAGCGTGCCCTGCGCGTCGTTCACCGATCAGGCAGGCGATGCGAATGCCGCCGCTGTACCCGCAAGCGATTCGTGCAGGACGAGCCGGAGCCGGTTGCCACGGCAATGCACCGTGCCGCCGTAGGCCATTATCCGGCCGGCCAGACGCTCGATGGCCTGCTGAACGGTCCGGTTCGACAGCGTGCGACCGCGGTCAAGCAGGCCAACGACCACCACGATGCCGCGCCGGTCGCCCGCCTGGCCGCTCCGGGCGCGCACGCTGACCTGTCCCGACTCCAGTTCCAGCAGCAGCGACACCGCCTCGATCAGCGAGCGATAGATGGCGAGCTGCAGGTCGACAGTCAGCAGGCAGGGGTTGCCCTCCAGCCGGGGCGGAATCACGCGATGGGAGTTGTCCCAGCTTTCGCATGCGCCGCCAACCCGCAGCGCGATATACAGCCCAACCTGCTCCAGCCCCGTGGGGTAGACCAGACTGGCCTGTTCACGGAACAGCCGCGAGTGCACGGATGAGGCGTGCTGCAGGCTGTTGGCCACCGCATGATGCCCCTGCGCCTTGAGCCAGCTGACCATCTCGCCGAGCGAGCTGTCCATGCCTTCGCCGAGTTGCTTGAGATGGGAGGCGCGCTCGCGAAGCTCACGCTCACGGGTCTGGTGCGAACTACGTGCCAGGCGCAACGTGGTTTCCTCTGCCAGTCCACGGCACCGTGCACGCTCATGGTGATAGCTGATGCTGGACCCCAGGGCGAGCAGTGCGACACTCATCACGGCCATGTTCTGCTGGGTGGCGAAGGTGCCCAGGTCGAACGAGGACGGTAGGCCGGTGCTGGGTGTGGCGAAATGGAGTGGAAGGTTCAACAGCGGAATCGCGATGGCAGCGCCACGCCACCCATGCATGAAGGTCAGGGCGATCGCTGGGAGGGAGGACAGCAGTACCAGGTGGGTGCGTGTGGTGTGGGCGCTGATGGCCGTAAGCTGCATGCACAGGCCCAGGACCAGCATCACCAGGATGGCCGTGACCGTAGGCGCAGCAAAGCGGCGCGTCCAATTGGGGGCCGCGTGTCGTCGCGACCAGAGGAATGCCAACGGCACGAGGGTGATGATGGCGGCGAAGTGGCCAAAGATCGTGCGATCAACTGCGCTAAGCAGGTTGCTCGGCGGTGGGTTCGACCACAGAGCAAATGAAATGCCCATATTGAGAGCCGGGACGAACAACGCCATGCAGAAGGTCAACGACAGCAACCAGAGGCCGGTGGCGGACTCCGATGGCATTCTAATGCGATGCAGGTAGACCACCAGCATCGCCACCGGCATCAGCAGCGTCGAGGCCAGGATGACCCAGGCCAGGCCGTAGCTGTCGATCATGGGAATGCGCAAGGTTGCGAAGTACGCGTACTCGCCAAGCAGCAGGTAGGGCCACAGGCGGGTCGGGACGATCAGTAGTGCCGCTGCCCGGATGCCCGCGGGCAGGAAGAACTGATCCAGCGAGAACTGACGCGAGGCAAGGCAGCCCAGGGCGTAGACGGCCGCGAGTGCGATTCCGACGGGTCGGATCCGGAAGCTCAGTTCAATTGCTTCTTTGAATCGGTCCAAGCCCGCGCCTCTCATCTCCCGGCCAATGATGACTGACCACTTCCGCAGACACTATCGACAGTTGGAGATGGGTGCAATCGAGGTGTCTGGCCTCCCTTTGCGCTGCAATCGGCGGCTTCCCATGCTTCGAGGCCCTACATGCCCGGCAGTGCGGCGGCATAGCCACCAGAGGACGGTGAATCATCCACAATCAGTGCGCCCATGTGTCGATCGCGTTTCAGCCGTTGCACCCGCCACGTTCGGCGGTTGATGCTGTCCGCTGTGTTCGCCGTCACACAATCGACGACATCCTGCTGTTGCACGCGCCTGTCCAGGTCCTTGTCGCAGATGCCGCTGACCCGCACCGTGCGCGGGTTTCGCCGCGGGTATTGGCGATTTCGGAGGCAGCTTCGGCGTGGCATGGGTTTGCATCGATCCAGTGGATTATCTCCGACAGGCACTGCGGAGTCCGCCCGGTATATGCTGATGCGATTGGCGGTAGCATCCTTCTTGATCCGTATCGCATCCAACCTGGAGGTCAGTGTGAGAAGTTTCCGAATTCATGCATTTGCTGGTGCATTGATGTTGGTGCCGGTATCCGTTTTTGCTTTTGCCCCGAGTGACGACCATGGAATCAAGTTGGCCGGCCAAGGACTCGGCCAGTCGACTCCGCAGGCACAAGACCTGAGCGTGGATCCCGGCTGGTTGGTCTATGGGTTCGAGCGCGATGGCATGGATTATTTCCAGGTAAACGATCTCGCAGGGCACGTGCACATCGTGATCGGCAATGCTGCCGGCACGTTCTGGGTGCTGCCGGCAGGTGACCCGTCTGCGAAGGTGTCGTTGCCGGAGCAGCGCCTGCCTGTTCCCGCCAAGGCCACCAGAACGGTTGTCTATCGGGCCCCCGCATTCACGCTGGTCAGATATGCAAGCGGAGCTGATGTGTTGTGGGCAGTAGAGGCACCCTGATACTGACAGTTGCCGGGATATCGGCCAGCTTCAGTATCAGACTGCATGGGCACCCGGTGTTCGCCGGGTGCCCATGACGCCCTGGGCCAGGGGGACGAGCGGGACGTTATGCGATTCTGCTGTGTTGGTTCGATCCGGTCGCTTGACTGTGAAATGCACTACTGCAGCGCAGAGGGTGCGGGGCAGCCGTACCGCGATGGAGTACTGGCTACTGCCTCCAGTCTGGTTTCGCGGTCGAGGAACAGAATCCTGACCCGGTTGCGATAGCAGTCAACGGTCCCGTCATAGGGGAGGGTTCGCCCGGTCAGTCGCTCGAACGCTGCCATCGTTGTCTGCTTGGAAAGGCGTCTGCGCTGTTCCAGCAGTGACACGACCATGAGGATTCCGCGCCTGGAGCCCATTCTGCCGCACCTTGCACGAATGCGAATCTGACCACCTTCATGCTTGAGAAGAATGGAGACCGCGTCAATCAGTGTCCGGTAAGCGGCCAACTGCAGTTCCACGCTCAGGTTGCAGGGGTCGCCTTTCAGATCCGGGCGGAGAACGCGCTCCGTCAGCTTCCACGACTCCCGGATGCCACCCGCCTGCAGGGCCACGTAAAGCCCAAGATGCTCCAGGCCCGAGGGATAGACCATGCTTGTCTGTTCGCGAAAGAGCCGCGAATGTACATTCGAGGTATGCAGAAGGCTGTTGGCCACTGCGTGATGTCCCTGGGCCTTGAGCCATTCGGCCAGCTCAACCAGCGACGTATCAATGCCGTCGCCGAGCTTGCGAAGGTGCAGGGCACGTTCACGCAGCTCCATCTCGCTGGCCAATTGCGAGCTCCTCGCCAGATGGATGGCGTCCCTTTCCCCCATCTCGCGCAGCCTGTAACGGTGGTAGAAGTGGGTGATGCGTGATCCGAGCAGCAGCAATACGATGCCGCTGATCGCCATGATCTGCTGGGTGATGAAGGCCGCTGGATCGAATGCGGTGGGATGGGTGTTGGGCGTGGTCAGGCCGATGACCATGTTGAGCACCGGCACTGCAAGGGCAGCCCCCTTCCAGCCATACAGGCAGGTAAGCGCGGCCGCGGGGAGTGCCAACAGCAGCAGGAACGTTGCCTTCAATGCAATCCAGTCTGCGGGCAGTTGAGTCGCTGCTATCCCGATCAGCAGCATCGATGAAAGTGCTGCCAGCATCGGGGTCTTTCGTCGAGCGTTCCACTCCTGCCCCACGTCCTGCCGCGCCCACAGCATGGCGATGGGGGCCACCGTCAGAATGCCGATGAAATCACCCACGCTGAAGCGCGCGGCATTGGTCAGGAAGGGTGTGGAAGGAGGTGTTGGCCAGAGCAGATGGGAAAAGCTGAGGTTGAGCAGAGTAATAACGACGCTGGAAGCGGCGGCAATCAACAAGAGGCCGATCGTCTGCGACTCCGCCATCAGTCGCCGTTGCAGCTTCACAATCAGCATCACCGCTGGCATGAGGAATGCGGAGGCAACAATGACCCATGTCAGGCCGTACTTCTCGATCATCGGCACGCGGGACTGTGCAAAGTACGCATATTCGCCCAGCAGCAGGTAGGGCCACAGGCGCGGCGGGCACAACAGCACGGCTGCCACCCGGATGCCGGCTGGCAAATAGAACTGATCCAGCGACAGCTGTCGGGTTGCCCAATAGGCAACTGCATAAAGCAAGGCAATCATCAGGCCAGCCGGACGAATGCGCACCTTCAGCAACAATCCTTCTTTCCACCAGTCCAATCGCACGTCCCCCTCTCCTACGTGTCCCCTGTCAGCATCCATTCGCCGCGGGGCCCGGTTTCTCAGGACGGTATCGGTCTGCGAACGATTATGCAATTGCATAGCTGCGCATTTAGGAAATTGTCCAGCCATCCATCACAGATGTCGCGTGAAAATCTGTGACGTGTGCAGCACGATCAGCGCTGCGGTACGTTTGTCAGAACGTTCAATACAGGTGGAGATGCAGAATCTTCACCACAACGCATCCCGCAGCTTGTACCAGGACATCGCCGCCACCAGCAGCGGCGTGCGCAGCAGCCGGCCGCCGGGGAAGGGCGCATGCCGCAGGCGCTGGAATACGTCCAGGCGCTCGCTCTGGCCCTCGATGGCGGCCGCGATGACCTCGCCGGCCAGCCCGGCGGCGGCCACCCCATGGCCGGAGAAGCCCTGCGCGAAGTACAGGTTGCCGTCAAGCCGGCCCCAATGCGGGGCGCGGTTGCGGGTGATGTCCACATAGCCGCCCCAGACCTGGTCCAGGGCCACGTCGGCCAGCTGTGGGAACACCTGGTGCATGCGCCGCTGCATCACCCCGCGCAGGCCGGGTGGGGGCAGCGCCGAGTAGCTGGCGCGCCCCCCGAACAGCAGCCGATGGTCATGGCTGAGGCGGAAATAGTCCAATGCCCAGGCGGTGTCGGCCACGGCCATGTCGTTGCCGATCAGGGCGCGGGCGCGCTCGGCCCCCAGCGGCGCGCTGGCGCCGATATAGGTGCCGACCGGCATGATCCGCCGTTCCAGCTCGGGCAGCAGGCCCTGCAGCCAGGCATTTCCGGCCACCACCAGATGCGCGGCGCGTACGCTGCCCTGCGCGGTGTGCAGGGTGGGCTGCGGTCCGCGCTGCACGCGGGTTACCGCCGAATGCTCGTGGATCACCACGCCGGCCGCGCGCGCCGCATCGGCCAGACCGCGCGCATAGGCCAGCGGGTGCAGGTGCGCGCTGAGCGGATCGAACATCGCGGCACGATAGCGCGGGCTGTCCAGCTGCGCGCGCAGGGCGTCACGGTCCCACCACTGCATGGGGTAGTCGTAATGGCGTTGCAGGTGCTCGCAGTTGGCCCGCAGCTCGCGCTCATGGCGTTCGCGGATGGCGACGCTGGCGTGGCCTTCCACCCAATGGCAGTCAATGCCGTGGCGATTGATGCGGGCGCGCATCGCCTGCACCGCGTCGCGCGACCAGTCGAACAGGTGGCGCGCATCATCACGACCGAGCTGACGCTCCAGTTCGTCCACCTCGCAGCCATAGCCGACCAGCGCCTGCCCGCCGTTGCGGCCGGACGCGCCCCAGCCGATCCGCTGCGCTTCCAGCACTACCACGCGCCGGCCACGTGCCGCCAGTTCCAGGGCTGCGGTCAGGCCGGTATAGCCGGCGCCCAGCACCGCAACGTCGGCCTGCACATTACCCTGCAGCGGGGGCAGTGCGGGCGGTTCGGGCAGGCTGGCGGCGTACCAGCTGGGCGGGAACGCGGCGCTCACTGCAGGCCTCGCGGGTGCAGGGCGGGAGGGCGGAGCGGGGCAGGTCGATCGGCGTTCACCCCGGTAGTTTCGCCGATGCGTGACGGCTGTGGTGTGACGGCACCGACTTGCCGCCTTCGCCGGGCGACGGGTAACGTGTTGGCACGCCAAGGAGTTTTCCCATGCGCCGCCTGCCCTGGGTGGGCCTGCCCACCGACAGCACCGTGCTCGGCCATCACCGTTTCGCGGTGGCCGGCGAGAAGTACGTGCGCGCGCTGGCCGAGGCGGCCGAGGTGACTCCGGTAGTGTTGCCGAGCCTGCAGCCACCGCTGCCGGCCGGCGACTGGCTGCAGGGGCTCGATGGCCTTCTGTTGACCGGTGCGGTCAGCAATATCGAACCGCAGCACTACGAAGGTGGCCGCAGCTGGCCAGGCAATCCACATGACCCGGCCCGCGATGCCAATGCCTTCGCGTTGCTGCACGAGGCACTGGCGCTGGACCTGCCGGTGCTGGCGATCTGCCGCGGCTTCCAGGAGTTGAACGTCGCGCTGGGCGGCAGCCTGCATCCGCAGGTTCACGCGGTGCCTGGCCTGGCCGACCATCGCGAAGAACCGCAGGCGCCGGTGGAGGTGCAGTATGGGCCGGCGCACGCGGTCACGCTGGCCGCCGATGGCTGGCTGGCGCAGTGGCACGGCAGTGGCCGCGCGCAGGTCAATTCGGTACACGGGCAGGGTGTCGCCCGCCTGGCGCAGGGGCTGCAGGTCGAGGCCGTGGCCGACGATGGGCTGGTCGAAGCGGCACGCAGCCTGCACCATCGTTTCGTGCTCGGCGTACAGTGGCACCCGGAGTGGCGTGTCATGCAGGCGCCGTTCTATCACGCTATTTTCCGTGCGTTCGGCCAGGCTTGCCGGCAGCACCAACAGAACCGACTGGATTCCCGATGAGTTCCCGAACGCGCCCGCGCAAGACGGCCACGCCCCCCGCACCGCAGGAAAGCACGCTGCTGCGCTGGCTGAAGGAGCGGCGCATCACCGAGGTGGAATGCCTGGTGCCGGACATCACCGGCAACGCGCGCGGCAAGATCATTCCCGCCGACAAGTTCTCGCACGACTACGGCACGCGCCTGCCTGAGGGCATCTTCGCCACCACCGTCACCGGCGAGTTCCCTGACGATTATTACGAGCTGACCTCGCCGTCCGACTCGGACATGATGCTGCGCCCCGATCCGGACACGGTGCGCATGGTGCCGTGGGCGGCCGACGCCACCGCGCAGGTCATCCACGATTGCTACACCAAGAGCGGTGAGCCGCACGAACTGGCGCCGCGCAACGTGCTGCGCCGCGTGCTGGCAGCCTACGCCGAGCTGGGCCTGCGCCCGGTGGTGGCGCCGGAACTGGAGTTCTTCCTGGTGCAGAAGAACACCGACCCGGACTTCCCGCTGCTGCCACCGGCCGGCCGCTCCGGGCGCCCGGAGACCGCGCGGCAGTCGTACTCGATCGATGCGGTCAACGAGTTCGACCCGATCCTCGACCTGATGTACGACTACGCCGATGCGATGAAGCTGGACGTGGACACGCTGATCCACGAGTCCGGCGCGGCGCAGCTGGAGGTCAACTTCACCCATGCCGATGCGATGGACCTGGCCGACCAGGTGTTCCTGTTCAAGCGCACCATGCGCGAAGCGGCGATGCGCCACGGGGTGTATGCCACGTTCCTGGCCAAGCCGATGGAAAACGAGCCGGGCAGTGCCATGCACATCCACCAGAGCCTGGTGCGGGTGAGCGATGGCAGCAACGTGTTCGCTGGCGAGACCGATGCCGAGGGCGAGTTCAGCCCGGTGTTCGGCCACTACCTGGGCGGCCTGCAGAAGTACGCACCGCAGGCGATGGCGTTCTTCGCGCCGAACGTGAACTCCTACCGCCGGCTGGTGTTCGGCGAAGTCTCGCCGAGCAACGTCCACTGGGGTTTCGACAACCGCACCTGCGGCTTGCGCGTGCCGCTGGATACGCCGGAGAACATGCGCGTGGAAAGCCGTTTCGCCGGGTCCGATGCCAATCCCTACCTGGCGATGGCCGCGACCCTGGCCTGCGGCCTGTTGGGCATCCGCGAGCGGCTGGCACCGGATGCGCCGGTGACCGGCAGCGCCAAGGAACTGGGCTACAACCTGCCGCGCTCGCTGGGCGAGGCGCTGGACGGGCTGGAGCGGTGCAGCGAGCTGCAGGCCCTGCTGGGCGAGCGCTTCTGCCGGGCCTACATCTCGGTCAAGCGCAAGGAATACGAGACCTTTTTCCGCGTCATCAGCTCGTGGGAGCGCGAGTTCCTGCTGCTGAACGTCTGAGCATCCGGAATAGAAAAATCCGCCGCCGGGGGGTAGGCTGGCACCCGTCGCCGGCCCCGCCGGCCCCCCTTCCCGCATTCTGGAGCACCCGATGAAGCTGCGTATCCTCACGCTCGGCCTGGCCTCCGCCATGCTCGCCGCCTGTGGCGGTGGCAATGGCGGCGCGCAGGACAGCCAGGTCCTGAACGTCTACAACTACAGCGATTACATCGCCGAGGACACCATTCCGACCTTCGAGAAGGAGAGCGGGATCAAGGTGACCTACGATGTGTTCGACAGTGACGAGATGGTCGAGACCAAACTGCTGGCCGGCAACAGCGGCTATGACGTGGTGGTGCCGACCCTGAACTTCTTCGGTCGCCAGATCCAGGCCGGTGTGTTCCTGCCGCTGGACAAGAGCAAGATCCCGAACCTGGCCAACCTCGATCCGGCGGTGATGAAGCGCATCGCCACCCAGGACCCGGGCAACCAGTACGGCGTGCCGTACATGATCGGCACCACCGGCATCGGCTACAACGTGGACATGCTGAAGCAGCGCTTCGGCGGCAGCGCCGACATCGCCAACAGCTGGGACCTGGTGTTCAAGCCGGAGAACATCAGCAGGATGAAGGACTGCGGCGTGACCATCCTGGACACGCCGGCGGACATGATCCCGATCGCACTGCATTACCTGGGCCTGGACCCGCACAGCGGCGACCCGGCCGAGCTGCAGAAGGCCGCCGACCTGCTGAAGTCGATCCGCCCGTACGTGCAGAACTTCCACTCCTCGCAGTACGTGGGTTCGCTGGCCAACGGCGGTACCTGCCTGGTGGTCGGCTGGTCGGGTGACATCATCCAGGCCCGCGACCGCGCCGAGGAAGCCAGCAATGGCGTGCACGTGGCCTATTCGATCCCGAAGGAAGGCGCACCGCAGTGGTTCGACATGCTGGCGATCCCGAAGGACGCCAAGCATCCGGAAGCCGCGTACGCCTTCATCAACTACCTGCTGCAGCCGAAGGTTGCCGCGGCCAACACCAACTTCATCCACTACGCCAACCCGGTGCCGACCGCGACCCCGCTGGTGGACGAGGCGATCCGTACCGACCCGACCATCTACCCGCCGGCCGACGTGGCCGAGAAGATGTTCACCTACTCGATCAACACGCCGGAGACCGACAAGCTCTACACCCGGCTGTGGACCGAGGTGAAGACCGGGCGCTAAGGGCTGGCTGGCAGGTGGGTGCCGACCGTTGGTCGGCATGCTTTTCCGGCGGGGCCGACCAACGGTCGGCCCCCACCAGATCTGCAGATCCCCCCGGCCCGGTGGGTGCCACCCGTTGCCGTCATATCCCCTGCAGCCCCCGGCCGTTAGAATGGCGGCCGCTGTCCACCGCCCGCTCCCGGAGCCCCCATGCCCGTTGAAGCCCAGCCGGTAGCCGCCGTCGTCGACACGACCGGTGCGCCCGGCTATCTCTCCATTCGTGATTTGCGCAAGGAATTCGACGGTTTCGTCGCCGTCGACGACGTCAATCTGGACGTGCGCAAGGGCGAGATCTTTGCCCTGCTCGGAGGCTCCGGCAGCGGCAAATCGACCCTGCTGCGCTGCCTGGGCGGCTTCGAGACGCCCACCAAGGGCAGCATCACCGTCGATGGCCAGCGCCTGGACGCGCTGCCGCCGTACCAGCGGCCGGTCAACATGATGTTCCAGTCCTATGCCCTGTTCCCGCACATGACGGTCGAACAGAACATTGCCTTCGGCCTGAAGCAGGATGGCCTGGGCAAGGACGCGATCAGCAAGCGCGTCGGCGAGATGCTCGACCTGGTGCAGATGGGCCACCTGGGCAAGCGCAAGCCGCACCAGCTGTCGGGTGGCCAGCAGCAGCGCGTGGCGCTGGCGCGGTCGCTGGCCAAGGGGCCGAAGTTGCTGTTGCTGGACGAGCCGATGGGCGCACTGGACAAGAAGCTGCGCTCGCAGATGCAGCTGGAACTGGTCAGCATCATCGAGTCGTCGGGCGTGACCTGCGTGATGGTCACCCACGACCAGGAAGAAGCGATGACCATGGCTACCCGCATCGCGGTGATGGATGCCGGCTGGATCCAGCAGATCGGCAAGCCGGACGAGGTCTACGAGCAGCCGGCCAACCGCTTCGTCGCCGAGTTCATCGGTTCGGTCAACCTGTTTGACGGGGTGATCGACGAGGACCTGCCCGAGTACGTGACCGTGCGCTCGCCGCTGTTCCCGGCACCGATCTACATCGCCCATGGCATCACCTGTTACGAAGGGCAGCCGGTCGCATTCGCGCTGCGCCCGGAAAAGGTGATGATCGGCAAGGACGAGCCGGAAGGGCACACCAACAAAGCGCAGGGCGTGATCGAGGACATCGCCTATTTCGGCAGCCATTCGGTCTACCACGTGCGGCTGCCCAGCGGCGCCAAGGTGCTGGCCAACTTCGCCAACTCGCAGCGCTGGGCCAGCGACGGCCTGACCTGGGGTGACAGCGTATGGGTGCACTGGCGCGACAACGACGGCGTGGTGCTGACCTCATGAGCGTCGCCGGCCTGAAGCGCTGGCTGCCGGGGCTGCGTGCCACGGTGATCGGCATTCCGTACCTGTGGCTGCTGCTGTTCTTCGCAGTGCCGTTCCTGATCGTGCTGATGATCAGCTTCTCGCTCAGCCGGGTCGGCTCGCCGCCGTATACCTGGCTGCTGCAGTACGCCGACGGCGGCTTCTCGCTGAAGCTGAACCTGGAGAACTACCTGGCGCTGTTCCGCGATTCGATCTATGCGCAGGCGTTCCTGAGCTCGATCAAGATCGCGGCGATCTCCACCTTCTTCACCCTGCTGATCGGCTATCCGATGGCCTATGCCATCGCGCGCCTGTCGCCGGCCGCACGCAACGTGGCGATGATGCTGGTGGTGCTGCCGTCGTGGACCTCGTTCCTGATCCGCGTGTATGCGTGGAAGGCAATCCTGGACCGCAATGGCCTGCTCGACCAGTTCCTGCAGTTCACCGGCCTGCAGACGCTGATGACGTCGATGGGGCTGCCGAAACTGCAGCTGATCGATACGCCGACCGCCGCCTATATCGGCATCGTCTACTGCTACCTGCCGTTCATGGTGCTGCCGCTGTACGCCAACCTGGTCAAGCATGACCACCGCCTGCTGGAAGCGGCCTACGACCTCGGCGCCAAGCCGTGGCAGGCGTTCCTGCGCATCACGTTGCCGCTGTCGAAGGCCGGCATCATTGCCGGCTGCATGCTGGTGATGATCCCGGCCGTGGGTGAATTCGTGATCCCGGAAATGCTCGGTGGTTCGGAGACGCTGATGGTCGGCCGCCAGCTGTGGAACGAGTTCTTCAACAACCGCAACTGGCCGGGCGCTTCGGCGATGGCGGTGGCGATGATCCTGTTGCTGCTGGTGCCGATCCTGCTGTTCAACCGTTCCCAGCAGCGCCTGCTGGAAGGGAAGCAGGCATGAGCCCGCGTACCGCCAAGGGCCTGGGGCTGGGCGTGCTGCTGCTCGGCTTCGCCTTCCTGTACCTGCCGATCCTGTTGTTGATGTTCTACTCGTTCAACAGCTCGCGGCTGGCGATGGTCTGGGCCGGGTTCTCCACCCGCGCCTACAGCGACCTGTTCGCCGACCGCGCGCTGATGGACGCGATGTGGACCAGCCTGGTGGTGGCGTTCTGGACCGCCTGTACCGCCACCGTGCTGGGTACGCTGGCGGCGATGGTGATGACCCGCTTCAAGCGATTCCGTGGCAAGCCACTGTTCGGCGCGCTGGTGACCGCGCCGCTGGTGATGCCGGACGTGATCCTGGGCTTCTCGCTGATGGCGCTGCTGGCATCGATGGGCGCGATTCCCGGCTTCCCGGCGCGTGGCCTGGCCACCATCTGGATCGCGCACGTGACCTTCACCCTCTGCTTCGTCACCGTGGTGGTGTCCTCGCGCCTGCAGGAAATGGACCTGTCGCTGGAAGAAGCGGCGATGGACCTGGGCGCCAGCCGGTTGACCGTGTTCACCCGCATCACCCTGCCCATCATCGCGCCGGCGCTGGTGGCGGGTTGGCTGCTGGCCTTCACCCTGTCGCTGGATGACGTGGTGGTGGCCAGCTTCGTGGCCACGCCGGGCTCGACCACGCTGCCGATGAAGGTGTTCGCTTCGGTGCGCATGGGCATCAGTCCGAAGATCAACGCGTTGGCCACATTGCTGGTGTCGGCGGTGTCGATCGCTGCGGTGATCGGCTGGTACATCAACGCCCGCGCCGAGAAGCGGCGCCAGCGCGACCTGCAGCTGGCGCGGCAGGACAACGGCTGAGTACACGGCCTGTCGACAGCGCCGGCAACACCCGGCTCACGGACAGCGGCGCACAATGGGGGTCTTCCAGATGGAGATCCCCCATGACCGTCGAGATCATCGACCCGGCCACCGGCCAGGTGACCTACCGCCATGAACTGATGGGCGCTGCTGACATCGAGCAGCGCCTGCAGGCCGCCGCCGATGCCTTCCCCGGCTGGGCCGATCGCTCGCTGCAGGATCGCGGCGCCGTCCTTCGCCAGATCGCCGCGCAGCTGCGCACGCGTCGCGACGACCTGCAGCAGGCGATGACCCATGAGATGGGCAAGCTCAAGGCCGAGGCGCTGGCCGAGGTCGACAAGTGCGCTGCCGCCTGCGAGTACTACGCCGACCACGCGGCCGACTATCTCAAGCCGCAGCTGATCGATACCGAAGCCCAGCGCAGCTACGTGCGTTACGAGCCGATCGGCTGCGTGTTCGCGGTGATGCCATGGAATTTCCCGGTCTGGCAGGTGTTCCGTTTCCTGGCCCCGGCGTTCATGGCTGGCAACGTGGTCCTGCTCAAGCACGCCAGCAACGTGCCGCAGTGCGCCGACCTGATCCTGACGGTGTGTCGTGACGGAGGCCTGCCTGAGGGCGTGTTCGACGTGCTGCACATCGACAACGACCAGGCTGCCGAGGTGCTGCGCGACGCACGGGTGAAGGCGGTGACGCTGACCGGCAGCGAACGGGCAGGGCGCTCGATCGCGTCCACTGCAGGCAGCCAGCTGAAGAAGTCGGTGATGGAGCTGGGTGGCAGCGATGCCTTCGTGGTACTCGACGATGCCGACCTCGACAAGGCCGTGGCGGCGGCGGTGAAGTCGCGTTTCGACAACAGCGGGCAGACCTGCATTGCGGCCAAGCGCTTCATCGTGGTCGATGCGGTGGCCGATGACTTCACCCGACGCTTCGTTGAAGCCGCGGGCCAGCGCCAGTATGGCGATCCCAGTGAGCGTGGCACCACGCTGGCGCCGATGGCCCGTGCCGATCTGCGCGACGAACTGCACAAGCAGGTGCAGGCCAGCGTCGCCAAGGGCGCGCGCGTTCTGGTCGGCGGCGAGCCCATTGCCGGCACCCATGCGGGCTATCCGGCGACCGTGCTCGATCAGGTCGGCCCAGGCATGCCTGCCTACGACGAGGAGCTGTTCGGGCCGGTGGCTGCGGTGATCCGGGTCAAGGATGAGGCCGAGGCGCTGCGCGTGGCCAACGACACCCGCTTCGGCCTGGGCGGCAGCGTGTGGACGCGCGACCCGGTGCGCGGCGAAGCCTTCGCGCAGCGCATGGAATGCGGCGCCGCGTTCGTCAACGCCATCGTCAAGAGCGACGCTCGGCTGCCGTTCGGTGGCAGCAAGCAGTCCGGCTTCGGCCGGGAGCTGGCCGACCACGGCATCCACGAGTTCATGAACATCAAGACCGTCTACGTGGCTTGATGCCGAAGGGTAGTGCCGGCCACTGGGCGGCATTGCCCTGGTTGCCGGCCAGCGGCCGGCACTACCAGAAGCGGGGCATGTGCCACGACCAACGGTCGCGGCCTACCGGATTGCTGGGTATCGACACCCCCGTGCATGGTGGGTATCGACCGTTGGTCGATACGCGCTACAACCACTTCGCGCGCTTGAACAACCGGTACAGGCCCACGCACACACCGCCCACGCCGACAATCATCAGCGGATACGACCACGGCTGGCTCAGCTCGGGCATGTGGCTGAAGTTCATGCCGTACCAGCTGGTGATCAGCGTCGGCGCTGCCAGCAGTGCGGCCCATGCACCCAGGCGCTTGACCGTCTCGCCCTGCGCCAGCGTCACCAGCGACAGGTTCACGCTCAGTGCGGTGCCCAGCATCTCGCGCAGGGTGTCGATCACATCGCTGATGCGTACCGCGTGGTCATGCACGTCGCGCACGTAGAGCTTCACTTCATCGGGAATCAGGTCACCCTGGTAGCGGCGCAGCTGCGCCAGCACATCCTGCAGCGGTGCCACCGCCATCCGCATCTTGTTCAGTTCGCGCTTGAGCTCGTAAAGCCGTACCACCGTGCTGCGCTTGTAGCTGTCGGCAAAGATGTCCTTTTCCAGCAGGTCCAGGGTGTCGCGGAAGCGGTGCACGATCGGCAGGTAGTTGTCGACCACGAAGTCGGTCACCGCGTACAGGCAGTACGACGGGCCCATCTTCAGCAGCTGCGGTTCACGCTCGACCCGTGCACGCACCGGGGCGTAGGACAGCGAGGCGCCGTGGCGCACCGTCACCAGGAAACGCGGGCCGAGGAAGGCGTGGGTTTCGCCGTACTGGATGCGTTCGTCCACCATCTGCGCGGTGGTCACCACCACGAACAGCGAATTGCCGTAGGTCTCGACCTTGGGCCGCTGGTGCGCATTGCGCGCGTCCTCGATGGCCAGGTCGTGCAGGCAGAACTCTTCCTGCAGTTTCAGCAGCACATCGTCGTTGGGGTCGTACAGGCCGACCCAGACGAAGCCGTTGCCACTGGCAATGACATCGCTGATGGCATCCAGGCTGATGTCGTGGCGTTTGCCGTCGTCATCGTAGTGGACGCAGTTGATGACGCAGGCGGGGTTGGCCGAGGCAGGGGCGGAAGCGGAGGCGGGCAATGACATGCCCGCCATCGTGCGTCAGTGCCGTGTTTCGGACAAGTGAGGACGGCGCCCCAGTACCCATGCCAGCGCGACGTGGACGGGCAGCAGAAGCACGATCCACTGCACGTTGTACTGCGCCTGCAGGCTCAGCCAGTGCAGCACCAGCGCCGCCACGGCCTGCACCGCCAGCAGCCACAGCACGACCCTGAACATGCGGCCCGGCGCGCGCCGGCGCAGCAGCGCGATCGCGCCTGGCAGCAACAGCACGGCCAGTGGCGAAAGCAGCAGCAGGTTGCGGTTGGCCCAGGCGGCGTAGTGGGTGCTGAAGCCCCACAGGAACACCAGCAGGCTGCCGGCGATGGCACACAGCAGCCAGAACGGCAGGGCCAGCCCGGCAAGCAGGCGCGGCCGGCTGCGCAGCGCCAGTATGCCGGCGGCGATCACCAGGCCACACAGCAGCCACGGCCACCAGCGGCGCGCGAACTCCTTCGGCTCCGGGTCGATGCGGTGCGGCAGCAGTTCCTGTTCGGACTGCACCAGCGGCCGGCCGTCGCTGTTGCGCGCCTGGCGCAGCGCGTCGGCCAGGCGCATCGGCACGAAGGCTTCCTGCCAGCGCGACAGCGGCTGGTCGGCGAACGGCCCGAGGCCGACATCGAAGCCCAGCCACATCCACGGTGCCGGCGAGGCCAGGCGCACCGACTCGCTGCGATAGGTGTTGCCGCGCGAACGCCCCGACAGCTGCGACTGCAGGCCGCCATCCAGCGCCTTGTCCACCGTGTCGCGCACCATCGTGGCGCAATTGGCGGTGTAGTAGTCGTAGTGGTAGCGCGCGTTTTCCGGCTTGGCGCGCTCGGCCAGGTCAGCGGCCAGGGCGCGTGCCTGGTCGGGGCGCAGGTCCAGCCACTGCACGCTGGCGCCGCGGCCGGTCTCGTCGTAGTACGACAGGTCCTGCTGCAGCGGCAGCGCCACCAAGTAATACATCATGTCGCCGCGCACGAAGCGGCTGATGAAATCGTCCTCGGACGGATCGAAGTAGCCGAAGTTGTACGAGGTCGCTTCGCCGCTGAGCGGATCGATCACGACGATGGCGTCGTGGCCGAAGCGCTCGAAGAACACCGTGCCCGGCTGCATGGTCACCACCCCGATGCGCGGGGCGGGAGCCTCGGCGCTGGTGGCGGGTGCAGCAGGTTCGGGTGCCGCCGGCTGCGCGAAGGCGGCCAGCGGCAGGGCCGTGGCCAGCACGCACAGTGCCAGCCACAGCCTCAGGCGCAGTGCCAGGAGGGCGCCGCGCTTCAAGCGTCGTCCTGCGCGTCCGGCGGCAGCACGGTCACGTGGAAGGCCTGGACCCGGCGCGCATCGGCGCGGGCCACGCGGAACATGAAGCGGTCCAGCGCCAGCTCGTCACCGACTTCCGGCAGGTGGCCCACGGCCTCGGTGACCAGGCCACCGATGGTGTCGTAGTCCTCGTCGGAGAAGGTAGCGCCGAAGCGTTCGTTGAAGTCGCCGATCGGGGTCAGCGCGTCGACCACGTACTGGCCGTCGGACTGGATGGCGATCTGCGCCGACGGATCCTCGGCCTCGTCATGCTCGTCGTCGATCTCGCCGACGATCTGTTCCAGCACGTCCTCGATGGTGACCAGGCCGGCGACACCGCCGTACTCGTCGACCACGATGGCCATGTGGTTGCGTGACAGGCGGAATTCCTTCAGCAGCACGTTGAGCTTCTTCGCCTCCGGGATCAGCACTGCCGGGCGCAGCAGCTCGCGCACGTTGGCCGGGCCGTTGTCGGCGACCACGCCGCGCAGCAGGTCCTTGGCCAGCAGGATGCCAAGGATGTCGTCCTTGTTCTCGCCGTGCACCGGGAAGCGCGAATGGCCGGATTCGACCACCTGCTTCATCAGTTCCAGGAAGGGCGCTTCGACCGGCAGCGAAACCATCTGCGAGCGCGAGATCATCACGTCGCCCACGGTCAACTCGGCCACCGAAATGGCGCCTTCCATCATCTTCAGGGTATCGGCGGCGATCAGGCCCTCTTCCTGCGCGGTGTGCAGGACAGCGACCAGCTCGTCGCGGGTATGGGGTTCGCCGGAGAAGGCGGAGGTCAGGCGTTCAAGCCAGCCGCGCTTCTTTTCACTGGGCTCCTGTGCGGAGCTACTACTGTCGTCTTCTGACATCTCTGGAAAAAGGGCACCCGGCAAGCCGGGCGTTGGCCCAAGTCTAGCAGGATGTGGCGGCCTGTCAGTGACCGTCGCTGCCCGGTCCGGTGATCGGCGGCGGGGCCAGTTCAGGCCGGGCGGGGGCTTCTTCCTCGGGCAGGTCCAGGCTGTAGGTGCAGCCGGCCAGGGTTTTGCCGGGATGGGAGGCCACGGTGGAGACGCTGAGGATGATCGACTCGATCCGGGCCTCGCCGGTCTTCGGATCGGTCACGTCGCGGCTGACCAGCTCGCGGCCGGCCATGAACTTGCCGTCCTGGTCGTAGCCGGTCTCCAGCCCCAGCTGCCTGGCCAGCGGCCGCGGATCGGCCTGGTCGAGGATCGCCATGACGCTGGACCCGGCCACGGCGACCCGTTCGGTGCGGGCGCCGAACACGCTGATCGGCTGGGCCAGCCGGTACTCGCTCATGAACTGGTTGCCCTGCGGCAGCGGCTGCAGGCCGTGGGCGACGGCTTTCAGCGGATCAGCCAGCAGGGGCGCCAACGCGGCCTGCTCGGCCACGCCCTGGCGGCATTCAATCAGGGCCGGCAGGTCCAGGGCAGCGGCCGGGGCGGACACGGCGAGCAGCAGGGGCAGGGCAATACGCAGCACGGGCACGGGATCCGCAACGGAAGGCAGGCCGGTGATCGTACCGGTCCCGGCCAGCCATCGCGAGCGCCCCAAGGCAATCAAGGCGGATGCCTGCGCGTGGTCGCTGGGTACCAGCGCAGCCTGACCGGGTAGCCCAGTTGCACTTGCAAGTGGTCGCGCACGGCCGCCGCCGTCGCGCGGTTGGCTGGGGTATCCCGCAGCTCAACCTCCAGTTCCCCGGTCGTGACATCCAGGCTATAGCCGAACAGGTCGGGCAGCTGGGCCAGCAGCCAGTCCCGCTGTGCGTGCAGGCGGCGCTGCATCTCCGCTTCGGTCATCGCGGCGCCGGTGATGTAGCGCACGCGTTGCGGGCCATCCGCCCCTGGATGTGTCTCATCGGCCGCGGGTGCTGGGCCAGTCAGTCGAACGACGACGTTCCAACCTGCCGCGTTGTCCACCCAGATTCCGGCGAGGCGTGCCGCGTGGCGCGCTTTCAAACGTTCCATCAATGCGTGCTGCTGCGCCTCGGCGACCGCCTGACGCGCCGTCTGTTGGCTGACGTCAAAGAACGCCTGCACCTCGGCGACCTTGGCGGCAATGTCGGCGGCGCTGTCGCTGGCCGGGAACGGCGACGGTCGTTCCCGGCCGGGGTCGATGCCCGGGGCAGTGGTCACCTGCAGAAGAGCGGCGATGAGTGCGGGCAGCAGCGCGATGGGCGCGTCCTCCGTGAAGATCCCGGTGTGCGTGGGCCTCAGCGCTCGCCGGCGTAGGGGTCGGCGATGCCGAGCTCGGCCAGGATCTCGCGCTCCAGCTGTTCCATGGCGTCGGCTTCCTTGTCGTCCTCGTGGTCCCAGCCGAGCAGGTGCAGCACGCCGTGCACGGTCAGGTGTGCGTAGTGGGCGTTGAGCGCCTTGCCCTGTTCATCGGCCTCGCGGGCCACCACCGGTGCGCAGATCACCAGGTCGCCCAGCAGCGGAAACTTCACGCCCTTGGGCAGCCCTTCGGGCACTTCGGCCGGGAAGCTGAGCACGTTGGTCGCGTAATCCTTGCCGCGATAATGGCGGTTCAGTGACTGCCCTTCCTTGGCATCGACCACGCGGATGGCCAGGTCGGCTTCGCGGATGCGGCCTTTCAGCGCAGCAGCCACCCACTTGCGGAAGCTGACCGCCGCCGGCAGACCGGTGCGCGGCAGGGCATAACTGACGGCGACGTCCAGTCGCACGGGACCACGGGTCATGGAGTTGCTCCAGGTTGGATCTGATGCAGGTCACGGCGATCGTAGGCGCTGACGATGCGCGCCACCAGCGGGTGGCGGACCACGTCGCGCGACTCGAAGAAGGTGAAGCTGACGCCCTCGACCTCGCGCAGCACGTCGATGGCATCGCGCAGGCCGGACTTCACGTGCTTGGGGAGATCGGTCTGGGTCAGGTCGCCGGTGACCACGGCGGTGGAACCGTAGCCGAGGCGGGTCAGGAACATCTTCATCTGCTCGATGGTGGTGTTCTGTGCTTCGTCCAGGATCACGAAGGCATCGTTGAGCGTGCGGCCACGCATGTAGGCCAGCGGCGCGATTTCGATGACGTTCTTTTCCAGCAGCTTGACCACCTTCTCCACGCCCATCATCTCGTAGAGGGCGTCGTACAGCGGTCGCAGGTAGGGGTCGACCTTCTGGCTCAGGTCACCGGGCAGGAAGCCCAGCTTCTCGCCGGCCTCCACCGCCGGGCGCACCAGGATCAGGCGCTGCACCCGTGATTCGTTCAGCGCTTCGACCGCGCTGGCCACGGCAAGGAAGGTCTTGCCGGTGCCGGCCGGGCCGATGCCGAAGTTGATGTCATGCGTGGCGATCTGGTGCAGGTAGCGGCCCTGGTTGGCACCGCGACCGCGCACCGTGCCGCGCTTGACCTTGATCGCCACCTCCTGCGCTTCGTAGGAGCGTTCGGCGATCTGCTCGACGTTGGCCTGCGCCAGGCGCAGGTGGATGGCGTGGTTGTCGAAGGTGGTTTCGCCGGCTTCGGCGTACAGCGCTTCAACCAGCTTCTGCGCCTCGACGATGGCTTCGTTGGGCCCGCTGATGCGGAACACGAAACCGCGGTTGGCGATCTCCACGCCGAGCTTCAGCTCGATCTGGCGCAGGTGCCCATCGAAGGGGCCGCACAGGTTGGCCAGCCGCTCGGTGTCTTCCGGCGACAGGGTGAAGTCTCGATGTTCGATGCTTTTCATTGCCTTGGGTGGGGCGGAAGCCTTCCACCGCAGTGTATTCAGGGAGGACAAGGGTAGCGCGCGCAGCGGGCGCGCGGCCAGCACGGGGTCGATACATGCTTTTCCACACCCGGTGTGGACGGGGGCTGCGGAAACCTGTGGATAGACCTCTACAGTGCTTGTGCCACAAGCGTCATGAGGGGGTGGTGAAAAAATCGTCACGGACCCGGGCGTGCCGGCACCCGCAGGACGGGCGGACCGGGAGGGAGGGCACGTCGCAGCGCGTGCCGAGAACTTCCCGGGCGCGCCGGCGTTCTTCGTGATCGCAGCGCAGGTTCCGCTGCCAGGCGAGCAACAGGATCCCGTGTTGCCGGTTTTCCACACCGGTTGTGGAATGATGCCGAATCAACCTGTGGATAGGTGGCGAGGAGCCTTGCAGCCAAAGGCTCGCCAACGCGTGGTGAAAAAACCGTCAGGGCTGATCGGAATCATTGAGGGTGCACGGGGCGGATGGCACCGTGGCGCCGTCGCAGGAGGGGATGGCATGGGCATCGGCAATGGGATGCGTGGAATCGGATTGGTGGGTATCGGCCTGCTGGCCGGGTGTGGGCAGGCGCCGCCTGCAGCGCTCGGCACGCTGGAGTGGGACCGGATCACGGTGCCGGCGCCGGCGGCCGAAGTGATCGCCACGGTGGAGGTACGCGAGGGGCAGCAGGTCAAGGCCGGAGCAGTGCTGATGCAGCTCGACCCCGCCCGCGGCGACGCGCAGTTCGCCGCGGCGCAGGCCGACACGGTGCGCGCGCAGGCCCAGTTGGAAGAACTGAAGATCGGCCCGCGCCAGGAACAGATCGCGCAGGCCCAGGCGCAGCTGGCCGCGTTGCGCGCGCAGTCTGCTGAAGCCACGGCCTACTACCGTCGGGTGCAACCGCTGGCACGCCAGCGCCTGATCGCCGCCGCCGAGCTGGACCGTGCACGGGCGGCTGCCGGCAGTGCCGAGGCCAGCGTGCGGGCCGCCGAGCAGGCCTGGCTGGAACTGGTGCACGGCAGCCGCGCGCAGGACATCGCCCAGGGCCAGGCGGCCGCCGATGCCGCGCAGGCGCAGCAGGTGGTGCAGGGCGTCAACCTGCAGAAGCTGCAGCTGCGCGCGCCGCGCGATGGTGTTGTCGATGCCCTGCCTTACCGGCAGGGTGACCAGGCGCCGATCGGGGCGCCACTGGCGGTGATGCTGGTCGGCGAGCGCCCCTATGCACGCGTCTACCTGCCGCAGCCGCTGCGCCTGCAGGTCAAGGTCGGGCAGGCTGCGCAGGTGCAGCTGGAAGACGGCAGCACCGTGCTGAAGGGGCACGTGCGCTCAATCCGCAGCGAGCCCTCGTTCACCCCGTACTACGCACTGACCGGTGATGACGTCGAGCGCCTGAGCTATCTGGCCGAGATCGAAGTGGACACGGCCACCGACATGCAGAAGCTTCCGGCCGGACTGCCGGTGCAGGTGCGCTTCTGAACACCGGCGACGACATCGCGGTGCATGCGCAGGGCTTGACCCGCCGCTTCGGCGATCTTCTGGCCGTGGACAATGTCGACCTGACTGTGCCGCGCGGGCAGGTGTACGGCTTCCTGGGGCCGAATGGATCCGGAAAGTCGACCACCATCCGCATGCTGTGCGGCCTGCTGGAACCGAGCGCTGGGCAGATCCAGGTGCTGGGGCTGGCGGTTCCCGAGCAGGCCGAAGCACTGCGCCGGCGCATCGGCTACATGACCCAGCGCTTCTCGTTGTATGAGGACCTGTCGGTGCGCGAGAACCTGGAATTCCTCGCCGCCATCCAGGATCTGCCACGCGCGCAGGCCCGGCAGCGGGTCGACGAGCTGCTGCAGCAGTACCGTCTGCTGGACCGGCAGCCGCAGCTGGCCGGAACCCTCAGCGGTGGCCAGAAGCAGCGCCTCGCCCTGGCCGGCGCCGTCGTGCACGCGCCCGAGCTGCTGTTCCTGGACGAGCCGACCAGCGCGGTCGATCCGGAATCGCGCCGTGATTTCTGGGAAGCCCTGTTTGAACTTGCCGACGCCGGTACCACCGTGCTGGTGTCGACCCACTACATGGACG
The DNA here is from genome assembly GCF_059370155.1 of Stenotrophomonas sp. YJH_SMC_73. Lineage (NCBI taxonomy): Bacteria > Pseudomonadati > Pseudomonadota > Gammaproteobacteria > Lysobacterales > Lysobacteraceae > Stenotrophomonas > Stenotrophomonas sp. YJH_SMC_73. Next base: position 211,035 of record NZ_JCAFTJ010000004.1, read on the forward strand.
AGGCCGAGCGCTGCCACCGGCTGGCAATCCTGGACCGTGGTGCGCTGGTCGCCGATGGCACGCCGGCTGAGCTGTGCGCACGGCTGGACGGCCGCACGTTGCAGGTCACGTCGTCGCAGCCGCGGCAGGCCAGCCGCGCACTGTCTGAGCTGCCCGGTGTGCTGAGCGTGGCGCAGATCGGCACCCAGCTGCGCGTGCTGTGCAATGAGGGCGCAGCGGACGTCGCAGTGCTGGCCCGTGCACTTGCCAACGCTGACCCGCAGGCCCGCATCCAGACGGTGGCGCCGAACCTGGAAGATGTGTTCGTGGCCGCCACCCGTGGGCGCGGCCGGGAGCCGGCGGCATGAACCTGCGCCGGCTGTGGGCGATCATGCTCAAGGAGCTGCGGCAGCTGCGCCGCGACCGCATCACGCTGGCGATGATCGTTGGCATTCCGGTGATGCAGCTGTTGCTGTTCGGCTATGCGATCAACCTCAACCTGCGTCATCTCGATGCGGGTGTCGCCGATCAGGCCAACAGCGCCGCTTCGCGCGCGCTGGTGCAGGACATGGTGGCCACCGGCGTGATCACGCCGCGCAGCGAAGCCTACACGCCTGCCCAGCTGATGCAGGCGCTGCGCCGTGGCGAGATCAGTGTCGGCATCGTGGTGCCGGCCGACTTCGAGCGTCGCCGCTTCGATGGACGCGAGGCGGTGCAGGTGCTGGTCGATGGCAGCGACACCGTGGTGCAGAGCGCGGCGATCCAGCTGGCGCAGGTGCCGCTGGACACGCGCCCGACCAGCAACACCCGTCCCCTGCGCGAAGGCAGCATCGCCAGTGGTCCGGTCAGCGTGACCAGCTTCTACAACCCGCAGCGGCGCTCGGCGGTGAACATCGTACCGGGCCTGATCGGGGTGATCCTGACCATGACCCTGGTGATGTTCACGGCGGTAGCGGTGGTGCGCGAACGCGAGCGCGGCAACATGGAACTGCTGATCGCCACGCCGGTGTCGCGCAGCGAGCTGATGGTCGGCAAGGTGCTGCCCTATGCGGCCATCGGCCTGCTGCAGACCACGCTGGTGCTGGTGCTGGGCACCTGGCTGTTCCAGGTACCCATTCGCGGCAGCCTGCTGGACATCTATCTGGCCGCGGTGCTGCTGGTGCTGGCCAACCTGGCGCTGGGCCTGCTGATCTCCACGCGTGCGCGCTCGCAGTTCCAGGCGATGCAGATGACGCTGTTCCTGTTCCTGCCGTCGATCCTGCTTTCGGGCTTCATGTTCCCGTTCGCAGGCATGCCGCGGCCGGTGCAGTGGCTGGCCGAGGTGCTGCCGCTGACCCACTTCCTGCGGCTGGTGCGCGGCATCATGCTGCGCGGCGCCTCATTGTGGGAGCTGTGGCACGACGCGCTGGCGCTGCTGGCCTTCATCGTGGTGATGATGACCCTGGCGATCCTGCGCTTCCGCAAGCGCCTGGATTGAAGGCAGGGGGTCGGATCCCCGCAGGGGCTCCGACCCCAATTTATCGGGCCGGCGGGTCGGAGCCCCTTTGGGGCTCCGACCCGAAGATTCATTCCGCCACCACCCGCGCGCGCAGCGAATTGGTCAGCGCTTCGGTGATCACCACATCCACGAACTGGCCGATCAGGCGCGCCGGCGCCGGGAAGTTCACCGAACGCATGTTCTCGGTCTTGCCGGTCAGCTCGTTCGGGTTCTTGCGCGAGGGCCCTTCCACCAGCACGGTCTGCACGGTGCCGACCATCTTCTCGGAAATGCCGGCGGCATGCGCATTGATGCGCTCCTGCAGGCGCGACAGGCGCGCGTGCTTCTCGGCATCGCTGATCGTGTCCTCCAGGTCCGCGGCCGGCGTGCCGGGGCGGCGTGAATAGATGAAGGAGAAGCTGTGGTCGAAGCCGATGTCCTCGATCAGCTTCATGGTCTTCTCGAAATCGGCGTCGGTCTCGCCGGGGAAGCCGACGATGAAGTCCGAGCTGATCGAGATGTCCGGGCGCACCGCCCGCAGCTTGCGGATCTTCGACTTGAACTCCAGCGCGGTGTAGCCGCGTTTCATCGCCGACAGCACGCGGTCGCTGCCGGCCTGTACCGGCAGGTGCAGGAAGTTGGCCAGCTGTGGCACGTCACGGAACGCATCGATCAGCGAATCGCTGAACTCCAGCGGATGCGAGGTGGTGAAGCGGATGCGGCCGACGCCATCGATCTCGGCGATGGTGCGGATCAGCAGGCCGAGGTCGGCGAACTCGCCGTCACCGTACGGCCCGCGATAGGCGTTGACGTTCTGCCCGAGCAGGTTGATCTCGCGCACGCCCTTTGCGGCCAGCTGCGCCACCTCCACCACCACGTCCTCGAACGGGCGGCTGACTTCGGTGCCGCGGGTGTAGGGCACCACGCAGAACGAACAGTACTTGGAACAGCCTTCCATGATCGACACGAATGCCGAGGGTCCTTCGGCGCGCGGCTCGGGCAGGCGATCGAATTTCTCGATCTCGGGGAAGCTGATGTCGACCTGCGGGCGCTTCTGTTCGCGGCGTGCGCGGATCAGCTCCGGCAGCCGGTGCAGGGTCTGCGGGCCGAACACCAGGTCGACGAACGGCGCACGCTTGATGATCGCTTCGCCTTCCTGCGAGGCGACGCAGCCGCCGACGCCGATGATGACTTCGCGGCCCTTGTTCTTCAGGCCCTTCCACACGCCCAGCTGGCTGAACACCTTCTCCTGCGCCTTCTCGCGGATGGAGCAGGTGTTGATCAGGATGACGTCGGCGTCGTCCGGGCTGTCGGTCAGTTCCAGGCCATCGCTGGCGGCAAGCACGTCGGCCATCTTGGCCGAGTCGTACTCGTTCATCTGGCAACCGTGGGTCTTGATGTACAGCTTGCCTTTCACCTGGTCGGGCTTGCGCGGACCAGCGGGCAGGGCAACGAGCGGGGTACCGCCCGGTGTGGTGGGCGGAAAGACGTCTGGCGTCCCGGTCATGGCGCTTAATCCATTCGGGTGGCGGGAAAGCGGGCAATTCTACCCGCATCCCACGCCAGCCGCCGCGCCCGTGCAACCGAGCCCATGCCCAGCGTGGCCATCACTGTAGAGCCGAGCCCGTGCTCGGCTGCCTTTGCAAGGCGGAGGAGCAGCCGAGCGTGGGCTCGGCTCTACAAGGGGCCGCTGCTTACGCCGCCAGCTCCGCATCGATCTGCCGCGAACGGTCGAAGGCGGTCATCGCGCTCATCCGTGCGATGTAATCGGCCGTGGCCGGCGCGGGCTGCACCAGGCCGAAGGCCGTGGTCCAGGCCAGCGCATTGCCCCACAGCACGTCGGCGGCGCTCATCGTCTCGCCAAGCAGGTAGGGGCCCTGCGCCAGCTGGGCCTCGATCACCTGCAGCACGGTCTCGGCGTCGTTGTACGGCGACATCAGGCGCGGCGGCGGCTCGCGGTGCATCGCCTTGTCGATCATCGCCGGCTCGAAACAGGCGCCATAGAAGGCCATCCAGCGCAGGTAGGGCCCGCGCAGGGCGTCGCCGATCGGCGGTGCCAGGCCGGCCTCCGGATACAGGTCGGCCAGGTACAGATAGATCGCCACCTGCTCGGTCACCAGCGCACCGTTGTGGACGATCGCCGGCACCTTGCCCATCGGGTTGATGGCCAGGTAGGCCGGGGCCAGGTTGGCGCCCGCCTTCAGGTCCAGCACCTGCATGCGGTAGTCGGCACCCAGTGCTTCGAGCAGGGCCACGGCGCCGCTCGAGCGCGAACGGGCGGCGTGGTACAGGGTGATCTGGCGTGAATTCATCGCATTGCTCCTTGCGGTGGGTGGTGAACTGGAGGCCATCCTGGGGCACTATTGCGGACGACTTCTGTCCTCGATCCTTCATGCGCCACACCGCCCATCGATTGCTGCGCCTGATCGCCCTGCTGCAGGCCCGTCGCCAGTGGTCCGGGGCCGAGCTCGCCGAGCGCATGGGCGTGGACCGGCGCAGCATCCGCCGTGACGTCGAGCGCCTGCGCGAGCTGGGTTATCCGGTCCGGGCCTCGTCCGGGGGTGGCGGCGGCTACCAGCTGGGGGCAGGGGCGCCGGTGCTGCCGATGCTGCTGGACGAGGAGGAGGCGACCACCCTGGCCATCGCCCTGCGCGCGGCCTCGGCGACCGTCGCCGGCATCGACGACACCGCGCGCGGCCTGTTGTCCAAGCTCGATCCGCTGGTGCCGACCCGTCGCCGCCAGCAGGCCGGCGAGGTGCATGCCGCCACCGCCACCCTGTCCGACCTTCCGTCCACCGACGCACGCCTGCTCGGGCAGCTGGCCCAGCACTGCCGGCAGGCGTCACGGCTGGCCTTCGAATACCGCAGTGCCCAGGAAGCGGTGACCCAGCGCGAGGTCGAGGCGCAGCACCTGGTCAACTACGGGCGGCGCTGGTACCTGCTGGCCTGGGACCTGGGCCGGCAGGACTGGCGCACCCTGCGCGTGGACCGGATGGGTGCGGTGCGCGAATGCGCCGAGCCGGGCATGCACCGCCGTACGCCCGCACCGCCGGATGTGATGGTGCGGCAGGCGGTCAGCCAGGCCCCGTTCGCCCTGCAGGCCATCGTCCGCCTGGCCGGCAGCCGCGCCGAGCTGGAAGGCCGCATCCCGCCCTGGTGTGGTGTGCTGGAGGACGATGGGCCCGACCATTGCCTGCTGCGCATGGGCGCCGAGAGCCGCGGCATGATGCTGGCGCAGATCCTCAGCCTGGACCGGGTGCCGGTGGCGGTGTGGACCACGCCGCCGGGCCTGCGCGATGAACTGGCACAGCGCCTGGCCGGATTGGGGCAGGTGCTGGCTGTGCCGCCCGTCACAGGCTGAGCCGCGTCGCTTGGCAAGCCCCGTCGAAGCTGGGACACTCGCCGGCATGAAGGGGATACTGGGGACAACGGCGATCATCATCGCTGCGCTGACCGCTGCGCCGGCCAGCGCGGGCACCCTGTTCAAGTGCCAGGGCGCCGACGGGGTCACCAGCTATGTCAGCAAGCGTCTGACCGGGGCCCGCTGCAGCGCCATCAGCTACAGCCGCGACCTCCGCCCGGCACCGCGCCCGGTGGTGGCCGCGCCGAAGCCGGCGCCGACCACCGTGGCCAGCATCGAGCGCAACCCGGTGGCGGTGGCGGCCAGCGCTGCGGCACCGGCGGCTGCGCCAGCCGCCGTGCCCGCGCCCCCGGTCGCCTCGCGCAGCGGGCGCATGGTCAGCGGCCAGGTCTATTCCTTCATGAAGGACGGCGTGCGCCACTACACCAGTGCGCGCCCGACCCAGGTCGCCAACCTCGGCCCGGTGCGCACCATCCGCTACAGTTTCATGGAGCGCTGCTACGCCTGTGGCGTCAACCCGCGCGTGGACTTCGGTTCGGTGCGGTTGAACACCACCGCGTTCCAGACCGAGATCAGCTCGGCCGCGCGCGAGTTCGGCGTCGACGAAGCCGTGGTGCGCGCCATCATCCACGCCGAGTCGGCCTACAACCCGACCGCGCTCAGCCGCGCCGGCGCGCAGGGCCTGATGCAGCTGATGCCGCCAACCGCGGCCCGTTTCGGAGTCAGCGATTCCTACGATGCCGGGCAGAACATCCGCGGTGGCGTGCAGTATCTTGCGTGGTTGTTGAAGCGTTTCAATGGCGACCTGACCCTGGCCGCGGCTGGCTACAACGCGGGCGAAGGCGCGGTTGACCGCCACGGTGGCGTGCCGCCCTACAGCGAGACCCAGTACTACGTGCGCCGGGTCGGGCAGCTGGCCGAGCGTTACCGCACCGCATTGACGCACCAGTAGTGCCGGCCGCTGGCCGGCAACCTTGGGCAATGGCCGGTACCGACCGGCCACTGGCTGGCAGCCCCGTAATCAATGTTGTTGCAATGCGTTGTGTGGCGCTCGACGGTTCCGCTACACTCGCCCATGATTCAATGCGGCTCTGGCCCCCACCGGATCCGCTGGCAGCCTTAAAGCTACCTAATCAATATCGGAGTGCCGGATGGCCAACGATGGGGTACACGATCCAGTCAACACCGGACGTCGGCGTTTTCTTTCTGCCACCACAGCCGTGGTGGGCGCCGTCGGCGTCGGATTCACCGCTGTTCCTTTCATCAAATCCTGGAACCCCAGTGCCCGTGCCAAGCTTGCCGGCGCACCGGTGGTGGCCGACATCAGCGCCCTGCAGGAAGGCCAACGCCTGATCGTGGAATGGCGTGGCCAGCCGATCTGGATCGTCAAGCGGTCCAAGGCGATCCTCGATGCACTGCACGGGCTCGATGGCCGCCTCAAGGACCCCGAGTCCGGCGAGAAGGACCAGCAGCCGGACTACGTGCTGAAGCAGAACCCCGAGCTGCGCTCGATCAAGCCGGACATTTCCGTGCTGGTCGGCCTGTGCACGCACCTGGGCTGTTCGCCGGAAATGGTCGCCGAGATCCGGCCTGAACCCTATGACCCGCAGTGGAAGGGCGGCTACTTCTGCCCCTGCCACAAGTCGCGCTTCGACATGTCCGGCCGCGTCTTCAAGGACGTGCCGGCGCCGATCAACCTGAAGGTGCCCGCGCACCATTACCAGGACGACAACACCATCATCATCGGTGTCGATCCGCAGGGGGCAGCCTGATGGCCAATATCCTCGCTCGTACCGCCAGCGGCGTGGCCGACTGGGTCAATGCCCGCGCGCCGGGCCTGATGCCGGTCTACCGCAAGCATGTCACCGAGTACTACGCGCCGAAGAACTTCAACATCTGGTACTACTTCGGTTCGCTGGCGCTGCTGGTGCTGGTCAACCAGATCGTCACCGGCATCTTCCTGACGATGCACTACAAGACCAACGCCGCCGAGGCGTTCGGCTCCATCGAATACATCATGCGTGATGTGGAGTGGGGCTGGCTGATCCGCTACATGCACTCCACCGGGGCCTCGCTGTTCTTCATCGTGGTCTACCTGCACATGTTCCGCGGCCTGCTGTACGGCAGTTACCAGAAGCCGCGCGAGCTGGTGTGGATCCTGGGCATGCTGATCTACCTGGTGCTGATGGCCGAAGCCTTCATGGGCTACGTGCTGCCGTGGGGGCAGATGTCGTTCTGGGGCGCCAAGGTGATCATTTCGCTGTTCGGCGCGATACCGGTGATCGGCAACGGCCTGACCGAATGGATCATGGGCGACTACCTGCCCAGTGACGCCACGCTCAACCGCTTCTTCGCGCTGCACGTCATCGCACTGCCGCTGGTGCTGCTGTTGCTGGTGGTGCTGCACCTGGGCGCGCTGCACGAGGTGGGGTCGAACAACCCCGATGGCGTGGAGATCAAGAAGGGGCCCAAGGGCAACCGCTGGTCGCCGAACGCCCCGGCCGACGGCATTCCGTTCCATCCGTACTACACGCTCAAGGATGGCGTCGGTGCCGGCTTCCTGCTGATCATCGCCGCCTTCATCATCTTCTTCGCCCCCGGTTTCGGCGGCCTGTTCCTGGAGCACGACAACTTCACCGAAGCCAACCGCCTGGTGACCCCGGAACACATCAAGCCGGTCTGGTACTACACGCCGTACTACGCGATGTTGCGCGTGGTGCCGAACAAGCTGGGCGGCGTGCTGGTGATGTTCTCGGCCATCGCGATCCTGTTCCTGGTGCCGTGGCTGGACAAGGCGAAGGTGAAATCGGTGCGCTACCGCGGCTGGATCTCGAAGGTGATGCTGGGCGTGCTGGCGGTGTGCTTCGTGTGGCTGGGCGTGATTGGTTCCGGCCCGGGCACCGATGTGCACGAGACCTACATCGGGCGGGTGTTGACCTTCCTGTACTTCGCGTTCTTCATCACCATGCCGCTATGGACAAGGTTGGACAGGACCAAGCCGGTACCGGAGAGGGTGACCACGCATGACTGAGCGCTGGATGGTCCGGCTGGCCCTGGCGGCCACCCTGATGCTGGGCAGTTTCCTGGCCTCCGCCGCCGAAGGCGGCACCCCGCTGCTGCAGGCCGGCAACGACCTCGGTGACCGCGCCTCGCTGCAGCGCGGCGCGCAGCTGTACATGAACTACTGCTCCGGCTGCCACGCATTGAAGTACCTGCGCTATTCGCGGATGGCGCAGGACCTCGGCCTGACCGAGGAAGAGGTGATGAACAACCTCAACTTCACCGGCTCGGCGATCGGCGACCCGATCCCGGTGGCGATGCCCAAGGAGAACGCGGAGAAGTGGTTCGGCAAGATGCCGCCCGATCTCAGCCTGATCTCGCGCGTGCGGGGCAGTGACTGGGTCTACACCTATCTCAAGTCGTTCTATCTGGACAGCAGCCGCCCGCTGGGCTGGAACAACGCGCTGTTCGCCAATGCCTCCATGCCCAACCCGCTGTGGGAGATGCAGGGCCTGCAGCATGCGGTGCACGGCAAGGCGGAAGCGCCCGGCATGGACCCGCCGGTGACCGGCCTGAAAATCGAAACGCCCGGGTCGGTCGATGCCGGCCAGTACGATCAGGCCGTTCGGGACATCACCAACTTCCTCGAATACGCCGGTGAACCGGCCGCGCTCAAGCGGCAGCAGCTGGGCGTATGGGTGATCCTGTTCCTGGCCCTGCTGACTTTCCTGCTGTACCTGCTGAAGAAGGAATACTGGAAGGACGTCCACTGATTCTGCCGCCGGCCATCGCCCGGGCCTATTGGCTTTTGTGATGGTCGGTTGCACACTCGGGGTGGAGTCGACCGCTGGCACGGTGCCGGCGGCGCCGATGCGGCAGGCGGTCTCCTGTCGTGGGAGAGCCTTTGATGGCGGCGAGCGTACGCATGCGCAATACACTGACGCTGTTTTCCTCGAACGACGACGTACTGTGCCACCGGGTACGCCTGGTGCTGGCGGCCAAGGGGGTCACCTTCGACTTTGTCCCGGTCGATCCGCAGAACCCGCCTGAAGACCTGATCGATCTCAATCCGTACCACTCGGTGCCGACCCTGGTCGAGCGCGAGCTGGTGCTGTACGCCGCGTCGGTGGTCAGCGAATACCTGGACGAACGCTACCCGCATCCTCCGCTGATGCCGGTCGATCCGCTCTCGCGTGCGCGTATCCGCCTGGCCATGCTGCGCATCGAGCACGACTGGGTACCGCAGGTGCAGGCCATCCAGCTGGGCAACAAGACCCAGGCCGAGGCCGGCCGCAAGCGCCTGAAGGAACTGCTGACCGCCTCGCTGCCGCTGTTCAAGGCCAGCAAGTTCTTCCTCAATCCGGAAATGAGCCTGGCCGACTGTGCAATGGCACCGATCATCTGGCGCCTGCAGTCGCTGGACGTGCCGCTGCCGAAGGACGGCAAGGCGATCGAGGACTATGGCAACCGCATCTTCCGTCACCCGGGTTTCGTCCGCAGCCTGACCGACCAGGAAAAGAAGCTGCGCGATCTGCCGGTCTGATCCGACCTTGCGTAACCCGTCTGCACGCCGACCGGCGTGCAGGCGATCCGCCCCGGCGGGGCGCCGGGCGCGTACACTTCACGCATGACCGAAGACTTCTTCCACATGACCAGCCACCGCCCGTACCTGCTGCGGGCGCTGGTGGAATGGATCAACGACAACCAGCTGACCCCGCACATCCTGGTCGACGCCGGCGTCCCCGGCGTGCAGGTGCCGCCTTCGGCGGTCAAGGATGGCCGGGTCGTGCTCAACATCGCCGAACGCGCCGTCGTGCGGCTGATGATCGACAACGAAATGGTGAGCTTCTCGGCCCGCTTCTCCGGCACCAGCTACCCGGTGCAGGTACCGATCAGCGCCGTGCTGGCGGTCTATGCCCGCGAGACCGGGCAGGGCATGGCGCTGCCGGATGACATTCCGGGCAGCGAGACCGCGCCGACCAGTGACGAACTGCTGCACGAGGACGGCACGCCGCCGGACGATACGCCACCGGCCAGTCCGCCGCCCAAGGGCCGCCCGAACCTGCGCGTGGTCAAGTAACCATTCCGACGCCGCTCCGATGGGCGGCGTCTTCCTTTGCAGGTTTTACCGGTGGGTGCCGGAATTGTGTGGGTGCCGACCGTTGGTCGGCACCCCTTCAGTTCTTACACATCCTCGGCATCCTCCACATCCGGCCGGATCTGGCTGATCCGCGCGGCACCGGGGCCGGTGAACGAGATCAGCTGGTCGCCGCGCAGCACCATGCGGCCCACGTGGCGATCGATGCCATCGTAGGAATACTCGAACTTGAAGGTGCGCTCGAAACCGAGCCGTCCGTCCTCGCCACGCGACAGTCGCAGGCCGGTGGCATGTACCGCCTGATCCAGCCACTGCACGTCGGCAGCGCGGCAGGCATTGCGGCCCAGCTCGACCGCGCGCTCGGCGGCCGAACGCGCCGCATTCCAGAAGAAATAGATGATTCCGCCGGCAATCAGCAACAACAGCAGGGTGGGCATGGCGTCAGCCGTCAGAGGTCGATCCCGCAAAGATGGCGGCGAACGCGCGCTGGATCAAGCGCTGCACTCACCGCCGTGGCTGCGGTTCGCTGGACATCGGTGATGCGGGCACGTTAGACGGCGCCGTCGCCGGCACCGTCTGCATCGGCGCGGCGGAGGGCGAAGGCATCACCAATGGCGCGGTCGCCGTCAGCTGCAGCAGCGCTGCCCAGTCCTGGCGGTTGAAGCTGCATTCGTCCTCGCGGCCCGGCGTGCAGCTGGGCTCGATGCCGGTGCTGTTGCGTTCGCGCGCCGGCGGCAGCTTGATCAACCCGGTGCGGTCCAGCGGCAGCAGTCGCATCGCCACCGTGTTCATCACGTTGCCGCCCACCAGGTACAGGGTCTGGTCGCCCCCCAGGTTGGCGGCCACCACTACTTCGCAATGTGATTTCCAGTGGCCCACCGAACCGTTGCCCAGTGCCTGCACCAGCCCACTGTAGCTGAGCGTGGTGCTGCGATCGCGCAGGAAGCACAGCAGGTCGCCCGGTGCGGGCTTTGCGGTCGCGGGATCGACCAGCCGGTACGGCACGCCCGAGGGTCCGCCCTGGTACGCGGCACGGATGTAGTCGATGTGGCGTGGCGACGCGTTGAAGCCGGGGACGCCGGACTGCACCATCACCCAGGAAATGAACGCGGCCGACCACGGGTTGTCGATCAGGAAGGTGCGGCAGTCGCTGTCGGTGTAGCGCGTGCCCAGTGGTGCCAGACAGCTGCTGGCGCCGGCGATGCTGCCCATCGCGTTGAGCGTGCCGCTGTTGCGCCAGTAGCCGGCCACGCGCTGCCAGGCAATCAGCCCGTTGTCGGCCAGATGTTCGTTCTCGGCCTCGGTAACACTCAGGCTCGCCGCGCGGCCATCGCGATCGATGAAAGGCCGGAACCAGAGCCGGTGTTCATTGCAGGCAGTATTGCGGATGGCCACCGCCAATGGGCTCAGGCCGAAACGGGGCGGTACATCGCAGGCTTCGGCGGCCGCTGCGGACAGGGGGGCCGCGGCCAGCAGCAGACAGGCAGGCAAGAGCATCCGGCGCATGCGCGGCTCCTGTGGGGGATGCCGGCAGCGTCGCAGAGGCGGCCGTAGCCGAGCCGTGAAGGCGTCCCGGGTCGTGTAGAGCCGAGCCCATGCTCGGCTCATCGCGCGAAGCGCGCGCAGGGCGTGCCGCAAATCGACAAGCAGCCGAGCGTAGGCTCGGCTCTACAAGTCCTGCAGGCCTCAGCCCGGCGGTGGGCCGAGCTTCAACGACAGATCGATGGCCTGCACGTGCTTGGTCAGGCCGCCGATGGAGATGCAGTCGACGCCATCCTCGGCGATCGAGCGCAGGCCACCCAGGCCGACGCTGCCGGACACTTCCAGCGGAATGCGGCCGGCCGTGATGCGTACCGCCTCGCGGCGCAGGTCGGGGCTGAAGTCGTCCAGCAGGATGCGTTCGCAACCAGCGTCGAGCGCCTGGCGCAGCTGCGCCAGATCCTCGACCTCGACCACCAGCGGCAGCGCAGGCCACTGCCGGCGTGCGCCCGCCACGGCGTCGGCCAGTGAACCGGCAGCGCGGATGTGGTTTTCCTTCAGCATCACCGTGTCGTACAGGCCGAAACGATGGTTCTCGCCACCGCCGCAGCGCACCGCGTACTTCTGCGCCAGGCGCAGGCCGGGCAGGGTCTTGCGGGTGTCGAGGATGCGCGTGCCGGTACCGGCCACCGCCGCCACGTAGCGGGCGGTGGTGGTTGCCGTACCGGACAGCGTCTGCAGGAAGTTGAGCGAGGTGCGTTCGGCGCTGACCATGCTGCGGCTGCGCCCATGCAGCAGGGCCAGCACGGTGCCTGCGGTGACCGCGTCGCCGTCGGAAACCTGCCATTCGATGCGTACGTCCGGGTCGAGCGCGCGGTGGGTGGCGTCGAACCAGGGGCGGCCGGCGATCACCCCGTCCTGCTTGCACAGCAGGTAGGCGCTGTCGGCCTGGTCGGGCAGCAGGGCGGCGGTGACATCACCGCTGCCCAGGTCCTCGGCCAGTGCACGCGCGACATCGGCGGCGACAACGGCCGCATCCGGCGTCGGCAGCGTGCTCATGCGGTCGGGAAATCGGCGATCTGGGCGGTCGGGATGGCTTCCTCGGCCAGCAGCACCGGGATGCCGTCGTCGACGCGGAAGACCTGCTTGCGGTCGCGGGTGACCAGCGCTTCGCGCAGCGGCTGCGCCAGCGGGTTGCCATCGGCCTTGTTCACCGCGCCGGCGGAAATGGCCTTGTTGAGGGCTTCCAGGCCCTTGCCATCCAGCAGGGACAGGGGCTGGCGGGTGTCCGGCGACACCAGCAGGTCGAGCAGCTTGCGATCCATGGTTCTTCGTCTTGCGTGGAAGATGGCTAGAATACGTCTTTAAGGCAGGTGACGGCCAATGACCCCCAACCCGATCGCGCCGCTTGTCGGCATCGTCATGGGTTCCCGTTCCGACTGGGAAACCATGCAGCACGCCGCCCAGAAGCTTGAAGCCCTGGGTGTTCCGTTCGAAGTGAAGGTGGTGTCCGCGCATCGGACGCCGGATGTGTTGTTCAGTTACGCCGAGCAGGCGGGCCCGCGTGGCCTGCGCGCGATCATCGCCGGTGCCGGCGGGGCCGCCCACCTGCCGGGCATGATCGCCGCCAAGACCGCCGTGCCGGTGCTGGGCGTGCCGGTGCAGTCCAAGGCCCTCAACGGCATGGATTCGCTGCTGTCGATCGTGCAGATGCCGGCCGGTATCCCGGTCGCCACCTTCGCCATCGGCAATGCCGGCGCGTCCAACGCGGCGCTGTTCGCCGCCGCGATGCTGGCCAGCGACCAGCCGGCGATCGGCCAGGCGCTCGACGCCTTCCGTGCACGCCAGACCGAAGACGTGATGGCCCACGACGATCCGCGCCAATGAGCCTGACCGTCGGCATCCTGGGCGGCGGCCAGCTCGCCCGCATGATGGTCCTGGCCGGTGCGCCGCTGGGGCTGCGCTTCGAACTGTATGACCCGGCGGCCGACGCCTGCAGCGGCCCGCTGGCGCCGCTCACCGTCGGTGCCTTCGACGACCGCCAGGCGCTGGCGGACTTCGCTGCCAAGGTCGATGTGGTCACCTTCGATTTCGAGAATGTGCCCGCCGACAGTGCACAGTTCCTGGCCGACCGCGTGCCGGTCTACCCGCCGCCGGCCGCGCTGGCGGTGGCCCAGGACCGGTTGAGCGAGAAGACCCTGTTCCAGCAGCTGGGTATTCCGCTGCCGGCCTTCGCTGATATCCGCAGCCGTGACGAGCTGGCGGCGAAAGCCGTCGAATTCGGCCTGCCGTGCATCCTCAAGACCCGCCGCCTGGGCTACGACGGCAAGGGCCAGTTCCGCCTGCGCAGCGAAGCCGACATTGATGCCGCCTGGGATGCGCTGGGTGCACAGGTCGAGCGCACCGGACTGATCCTGGAGGGCTTCGTGGCCTTCCAGCGCGAGGTCAGCGTGGTGGCCGTGCGTGGCCGCGATGGCAGTTTCGAAGCCTGGCCGATCACCGGCAACTGGCATGTCGACGGTGTGCTGTCGGCCAGCGTGGCCCCGGCCGTGCTGTCCGCCGCCGAGCAGCAGGCAGCCATCGGCTATGCACGCCGTGTCGCCGAACACCTGCAGTACGTCGGCGTGTTCGCGCTGGAACTGTTCTGCCGCGATGGCGAGCTGCTGGCCAACGAGATGGCGCCACGCGTGCACAACTCCGGGCACTGGACCATCGAAGGCAGCGAGACCTCGCAGTTCGAGAACCACCTGCGCGCCGTGCTGGGCCTGCCGCTGGGCAGCACCCGCATGCTCGGCCATGCCTGCATGCTGAACTGGCTGGGCCGGATGCCCGACCCGTTGCCGGTGCTGGCCCAGGCCAGTGGCCACTGGCATGACTATGGCAAGGAGTCGCGCGAAGGCCGCAAGGTCGGCCATGCCACGTTGCGCGATGACGATGCCGCAGCACTGGCCGACGCGTTGGACCAGGTGGGCCTGGAACTGGACCGCCAGGCCCAGGTGGCACCGGCGGTGTACGCGCTGCGCAACCGCTGAGTCCGGTAGTGCCGGCCGCAGGCCGGCAGTGCAACGGTGTGGCGCACCGGTGCAGCCATCGGCGCAACATTCCCGGTGGTAGCGTGGAGCTCCTTTCACAGGAGTCACGACCATGCTCGACTGGAATGCCTACCGCAAGGAACTGAAGGGCCGCATCGGCGAGATCGGCAAGCTCTCGCCGGATACGGTCAAGGGCTACGCCACCCTGGCCAATGCCGGTGCCCAGACCAACCACCTGGATGCCAAGACCCGGGAGCTGATCGCGCTGGCGGTGGCGGTGACCACCCGTTGTGACGGCTGCATCACCGTGCACGTGGACGCGGCGCTGAAGCATGGCGCCAGTCGCGAGGAAATCGCCGAGGCGCTGGGCGTGGCGGTCTCGCTCAACGCCGGCGCCGCGCTGGTGTACTCGGCGCGGGTGATGGATGCGGTGGCCGCGCACGAGAGCGCGTGAAGCTTCATCTGTAGAGCCGAGCCCATGCTCGGCTGCTGTCCGGCCAGCCGAGCATGGGCTCGGCTCTACAGGGGGTCAGCGCAGCTGGCTCTCGGCGAATTCCCAGTTGACCATCTGCCAGAACGCGTCCAGGTAACGCGCGCGGTCATTCTGGTAGTCGGTGTAGTACGCGTGCTCCCACACGTCGCAGCACAGCAGCGGGGTGCTGTCGCCGGTCAGGGGCGTGCCGGCGTTGCGGGTGGCCTGGATGCCCAGCTGGCCGCCCGGGTGCTGCACCAGCCACACCCAGCCCGAGCCGAACAGGCCCAGTGCAGTGCGGTTGAACTCCTCGCGCAGGCGCTGCGCGTCACCGAACTGGCGCTTGACCAGCTCGCCCAGCCGGCCCTGCGGTTCGCCGCCGCCGCGCGGGCGCAGGCACTGCCAGTAGAAGCCGTGGTTCCAGGCCTGGGCGGCCGCATCGAACAGCGTGCCCTGGGCATGGCGCACGATCTCTTCCAGCGACGCCTCCTCCCACTCGGTGCCGAGGGTGCCGGCGTTGACCGCGTCGACATAGGCGCGGTGGTGGCGGCCGTGATGCAGTTCCACGGTCTGCGCGGACAGGTGGGGCTGCAGGGAGCCGGAGAGGTAGGGCAGGGCAGGCAATTCGACGGGCATGTGCAGGTTCGTGGCCAGGGGACGGCGGCAGCCTGTTCCATCCGCTTACAATGGCGGCTACCGTGGGCAGTCTAGCCGACCATCACGGTCGGGTTGTCCGGCGAAGCAAGGAGTGTGGTTGTGGCGGTAATGCAGCAAATCCAGGCCGAGGTCGATCGTTACCCGCTCGTGCTGTTCATGAAGGGCACCCCGCAGTACCCGATGTGCGGCTTTTCCAGCCGCGCCGTGCAGGCGTTGATGGCTGCCGGCGCCGTCACCCTGCGCACCGTCAATGTGCTCGAAGAACCGGAGATCCGCGCCAACCTGCCGCGCTTCTCCAACCTGCCGACCTTCCCGCAGCTGTTCATCAACGGCGAGTTGATCGGCGGCTGCGACATCGTCATGGAACTGTTTGAATCCGGCGAGCTCAAGCGCATCGTCGAAGAGGCGACCCAGGGATGAGTGCCTGGCCGTCGACGTCACCGACTGACGGGGCGCTCGATGGCCGCCCGTTGCAGGACCGCGTGGTGCTGGTTGCCGGTGCCGGCGGCGGGCTGGGCAGTGCGGCGGCGATTGCCGCTGCGGCGGCCGGGGCTACCGTGGTCCTGCTGGGGCGCAAGCCGCGCCGGCTGGACCGGGTCTATGCCCAGGTCCAGGCGGTCGGCCCGGAACCCCTGCTGTACCCGATGGACCTGGAGGGTGCCGGCCCCGATGACTATGCCGAACTGGCCCAGGCCCTGCAGCGTGAGCTGGGGCGGCTGGATGGCCTGCTGGTCTGCGCCGCGCATTTCCCCGGCCTGACCCCGTTCGAGCTGGCCGACCCGGCCAGTTTCGCCCGTGCGGTCCATGTCACCCTGACCGCCCCGGCCTGGCTGGCCCAGGCCTGCCTGCCGCTGCTGCGGCAGCGCGAGGATGCTGCCCTGGTGTTCGCGGTCGATGCCCCCGAACGGGTGGGGCAGGCCTACTGGGGCGGGTATGGCGTGGCCCAGCACGGCCTGCGTGGCCTGATCGCGAGCCTGCACGATGAGCTGGGCCGCAGCCCGGTCCGGGTCAGCGGCCTGTACCCGGGGCCCCTGCGCACGGCCCTGCGTGCCCGCGCCTATTCCGTCGTCCAGGACCCGGCCGCGCAAGGGCCCGAAGCGGCCGCCGCTGCGGCCGTCACCCTGTTGTCCCGGGCCGGCCATGCCTGGCGGGGGACGATTCTCGATGCCAGCGGGGCAGTTCCCCGCGAGTGAGCCCCGGGGAAAGGCGGAGTGAAGAACCCGTCACGATTGCGTTGCGAACCGGTGCCGTTTGTCGCACAACCGTCACATTGATGGCGTAGCGTGTTAATCTAGTGTTAACCGTTATGGCTGCCTTCAGCCAAGCGGTAGGGAACCCCAGATAACTCTCCGACCAGCCACCCGCAGGGCTGTTTGGATGCGCTTTTTTTTCCGCCATCGCCAACTCGCATCGAGGCTACCGAAAAATGACCCACCCACTCCGGATGTCCAAGCTTACCCTTGGTCTCGTGGCTGCACTTGCTGCCGCTCCCGCCTTCGCCCAGACCACCACTGCCGGTGTCGGCGGCCAGGTCGTGACCAGCGGCGGCCAGCCCGTCGCCGGTGCTGAAGTCACCATCACCCACACCGAGTCGGGCACGGTTTCGCGCGCTACCACCGACGCGGCGGGTCGCTACAACGCGCGCGGCCTGCGCGTGGGTGGTCCCTATACCATCACCATCACCAAGCCGGGTGAAGGCACCAAAACCGAAGATGGTGTCTACCTGGGCGTGAACCAGACCGGCACCATCAATGCCATCCTGACCGGTGACGTGGCCAAGGCCACCAACCTGGACACCGTGCAGGTCACCGCCGTCGGCGGCGGCTCGGAAGTGTTCAGCGCCACCAAGATGGGCTCGGGCACCAACATCAGCCAGGAGCAGATCGAGATTGCGCCGTCCATCGGCGGCAACATCCAGGATCTGATGCGCCTGGATCCGCGCGTGACCTTCATCGACCGCGCCTCGGGCTCGATCTCGGCCGGTGGCCAGAACCCGCGCTACAACTCGATCAACATCGACGGCGTCTCGGCCAGCGACACCTTCGGCCTGGAAGGCAACAACATGCCGACCCGCCGCCAGCCGGTCGCGATGGAGGCCATCGAAGCGCTGGACATCAACCTGTCCAACTACGACGTCAGCATCGCTGGCGCTGCCGGTGCCACCGTCAATGCGGTGACCAAGTCCGGTACCAATGAATTCCACGGTTCGGTGTACGGCACCTACCGTGACGGTGACTGGTTCGGCAAGAACCCGGAAGGCAAGAAGTTCAACGGCTTCAACGACGAAAAGACCTACGGCATGACCCTGGGCGGCCCGATCGTCAAGGACAAGCTGTTCTTCTTCGCCAACTACGAGAAGTTCAAGCAGTCCGCGCCGGGCGCCGACCTGTCCAGCACCGCGCTGGGCAAGGCCAATGCCGACTACAGCATGGCTGACGTGACCCGTGCCCAGGAAATCGCCAAGGGTTATGGCTTCGATGCCGGCGGTATCGAAAGCAACGGCAACACGGATCTGGAAGAGTACGCGCTGAAGCTCGACTGGAACATCAACGAGAACCACCGCGCCAACATCCGTTACAGCAAGCTCGAGCAGAGCAAGCTGCGCATCAACGGCATGGGCTCGACCTCGCAGGCTTCGCTGAGCTCTTACTGGTACCAGCACGTCAAGACCAACGAGAGCTACGTCGCCCAGGTCTTCAGCGACTGGACCGACACCTTCTCGACCGAGTTGAAGGCTTCGTACCGCGAGTACTCGGCCGTCCGCGAGGTGCCGACCAATGCCCCGAGCATCCGCATCTACTTCCCGCGCGGTGGCGATGTGACCACGCCGGAAGGCGACTCGCTGTTCCTGGGTACCGAGACCAACTCGCAGAACAACGTGCTGGAAACCAAGGCGTGGAACTACTACGCCGCCGGTACGCTGACCTTGGGTGACCACGACCTGAAGTTCGGTGGTTCGTACGACACCAACGATGTCTACAACTACTATGGCGCTGGCTCGTGGGGTGCTTACACCTTCTATGGCCTGGACAATTTCGCCAAGGGGCAGTGGCAGACCTACCAGCTGAACAAGGAAAAGAGCGCGAACTCGATCGCGGCTGACTACAAGTACAGCAACCTGGCCCTGTTCGTGCAGGACACCTGGTACGTCAACAGCAACCTGACCCTGACCATGGGTCTGCGTGGCGACCGACCGAAGGTGAGCCCGGCGCCGGCGTACAACCAGAAGGCGCAGACTGTCTTCGGTTATGACAATAGTGCGGTGTTCCCGAGCAAGTTCCTGATCCAGCCGCGCTTTGGCTTCAACTACACCTTCGACACCGAGCGCCCGACACAGCTGCGCGGCGGCATCGGCCTGTTCCAGGGTGATGCACCGCAGGTGTGGATCAGCAACAGCTACTCCACCACCGGCTTCAACTACGACTCGTACAACATCAGCCGCTACAACGGCCAGAAGTTCAATCCGGACAAGGACAACCAGCCGGTCCCGACCACTCCGGGCAGCGCGCTGCAGAACGTCAACTTCGTCGGCCGCGACTTCAAGCTGCCGTCGCTGTACAAGGCCAACCTGGCCTTCGATCACGAGCTGCCTTGGTACGGCATGGTCGCCTCGGCCGAGCTGCTGGTCACCAAGGTCAAGGATGGCCTGTACTACCAGCACCTGAACCTGGGCAAGGGCCGTCAGGTCGGTGCCGATGGTCGCGTGAACTACTACGTGCCTTCGGCTGACGGCAGGGCGTGGGGCACCAACGATGCGCGTAATGGTTACGCCGCACAGGGCTTCAACAACGTCTACCTGATCGACAACACCGATCAGGGCCGCACCTCGCAGTTCACCGTCTCGCTGAGCAAGCCGTGGAGCGCGAGCAGCGACTGGTCCTGGAACCTGGGCTACACCTACACCGATGCCAAGGAAGTGGGTAGCCTGACCAGCTCCACCGCCAGCTCGGGCTGGGGCTACCAGTATGCCTTCAATGCCAACGAGGAAATGCTGAACACCTCGCGCTACCAGATCCGAGACCGCCTGTCGGGCTCGCTGAACTGGAAGCACAAGTTCTTCGGCGACTACGAGACCAAGGTGGGTCTGGTGTACGAAGGCCGCAGCGGCCGCCCGTACAGCTACATCTATGTGAACGACGCCAACGGCGACGGCCGTTCGGGCAACGACCTGTTCTACGTGCCGCGTCGCGGCGAGGTCCTGTTCGGTACCCTGTCCAACAACGGCAAGTTCACCGCCGATGCGGCGATGGAGAAGTCGTTCTTCGACTGGCTGGCGGCCAACCCGCAGCTGGCCAAGTACGAAGGCCAGGTGGCTCCGGCCAACCAGTTCCGTACCGGCTGGATCAACACCTTCGACATCCGTATCAGCCAGCAGCTGCCGGGCTTCATGAAGGGCCACAAGTCGGAGATCTGGCTGGACATCCAGAACGTCGGCAACATGCTCAACAAGAAGTGGGGCAACATCTACGACTACGGCTTCTACGCCAACGCTCGTGTTGCCAGCCTGCAGGGCCTGTACAACGGCAAGTACGTCTACAACTACCGTGGCGCGGACCTGCCGAGCGTCGCCAACTCCGATGCTGACGGCTTCGACGTCGGTGTCTCGCAGTGGTCGATGCAGCTGGGCTTCCGCTACCAGTTCTGATGCACTGACGTAGCGCTGCTGTAAACGGAAACGGCCGGGGAAACCCGGCCGTTTCCCGTTCAGGCGAAAGTCCTTGCGGGGTGCTGGGCAACGGCGTAGCATCTGGAAATGTGCGCGGTGCCAATGCCGCCGATGCGGTCCCGGACAGGCGAACGCGGGCAGCACACATCCAACGGTCGGGCTTCCCGGCCGTTTTGCTTTTTAAGGGGGCGGCAGTACAGTCGGAAACCTTGAAGGAAGCGAAAAATTGGATATGACCACGAACGAAAAATCAGCCCGTGCACTGCCGGTGCAGGATGCGCGGATCTACCCGCGCGGTGGGCTGGATGTGCTGTCGCGCGCCGAGGTCGCACGCCTGCGCGATGCCTCCGCCGGCGGCATGCATGAGCTGCTGCGCCGCTGCGCGCTGGCTGTGCTGACCAGCGGCAGCGCTTCGGACGATCCGCGCGCGGCGCGCGACCTCTACCCTGATTTCGACATCCAGGTGGCGCAGCAGGATCGCGGCGTGCGCATCGACCTGGTCAACGCACCGGCGATGGCCTTCGTCGACGGCGAGATCATCCGCGGTGTCGCCGAACTGCTGTTCGCCGTCGTGCGCGACCTGGCCTACATGGCCATCGAGATGGGCCCGGCCTACGCGGCCGAGCTGGAGTCGTCCGAGGGCATCACCAACGCGGTGTTCGGCCTGCTGCGCAATGCGCGCATCCTCAACCCGGGCGATCCGAACCTGGTGGTGTGCTGGGGCGGCCATTCGATCTCGCGCGACGAGTACCTGTACACCAAGCAGGTGGGTTACGAGCTGGGCCTGCGCGGCCTGGACATCTGCACCGGCTGCGGTCCGGGCGCGATGAAGGGCCCGATGAAGGGTGCGACCATCGCCCATGCCAAGCAGCGCCGCACCGTCACGCGCTACATCGGCCTCACCGAGCCGGGCATCATCGCGGCCGAGTCGCCGAACCCGATCGTCAACCACCTGGTGATCATGCCGGACATCGAGAAGCGCCTTGAGGCCTTCGTCCGCATCGGCCACGGCATCATCGTGTTCGCCGGTGGCGTCGGCACTGCCGAAGAGATCCTGTACCTGCTCGGCATCCTGCTGCGCGAGGAGAACAAGGACCTGCCGTTCCCGCTGATCCTTACCGGCCCGACCGTGGCGGCGCCGTACTTCGAGCAGATCGACCGCTTCATCCGCCTGACCCTGGGTGATGAGGCTGCCGAGCGCTACGAGATCATCATCGGTGACCCGGTCGCGGTGGCCAAGAAGATGGCCAACGGCATCAAGCGCGTGCGCGAGCACCGCCTGGCGCAGAAGGACTCGTTCTTCTTCAACTGGTCGATCGAGATCCCGTGGGAGTACCAGCAGCCGTTCGTGCCGACCCACGAGGCGATGGCCGCGCTGGACCTGCACCACGGGCGTGCGCCGCACGCGCTGGCGGCCGACCTTCGCCGGGCGTTCTCGGGCATCGTCGCCGGCAACGTGAAGGAGGACGGCATGCGCCGCATCGAGCAGTTCGGGCCGTTCCAGATCCACGGGGATCCGGACATGATGCAGGCGCTGGATGCGCTGCTGCGCGCCTTCGTCGAGCAGCGCCGGATGAAGATCTCCGGCGAATACCAGCCCTGCTACCAGGTGCTGGCCTGAACCCGGGCCGGCGCGATGGGGATCGCGCCGGCACTGGCAGGGGAGGGCGGCTCGTCAAGCCTTTGACGCCCGTCGCCCCGGATTGACCGTTCATCCTGCCGCCGCTTGCCGGTGGCGGGACGATGGCCCATCGTGGCCACCAACACGCTGGGGAGCGTCCAATGTCTTTGCGCCGGCAAAACGGTTTCACGCTGGTTGAACTGATGGTCACGCTGGCCGTCTTCGTGATCCTGGCGTCGATCGCCTATCCGAGCTTCCGCGGGATGATCCGCTCGAACCGGCTGGCGACCGCCAACAATGAACTGATCGCGCTGGCCAACCTGGCCCGCAGCGAAGGCATCCGCAACAGCAACGGTGGCGGTGTCTGTGGCAGCGCCGATGGCAAGGCCTGTGATGGCGACTGGTCCAAGGGTGTGCTGGCCTGGTCGGACCTGGATGGCGACGGCCAGATGGGCAGCAATGACGTCGCGCTGCGCTTTTCTCAGGGCAATCCGCAGCTGAGCGTAGTCGGCCCACCGGGCGCGGTCATCGCCTTCGACGGGCGCGGCCGGCGCAGGGCGGTCGCTGATCAGACCCTGGTGCTGTCGCCGGATGCATGCAAGGCCGGTGAATCGAAAAGCACGTTGACGATCAACCAATCCGGCCAGGTCCGGGTGACCAAGGGAGCCTGCTCATGAGCCGCCGCAACCTGGCCCGCCCGCGCTCGTCGCAGGGTGGCTTCAGCCTGATCGAAGTGATGGTGGCGGTGCTGATCCTGGCGTTCGGGCTGCTGGGCTTTGCCTTGCTGCAGACCACCAACGTCCGCTTCGTGCAGAGCGCAAACTACCGCACCCAGGCGACCAACCTGGCCAACGACCTGATCGAACTGATGCGCGCCCAGCGCACCGATACCCTGGCCGGTGGCGCCTACTCCTCGGCCTCGTTCTCGGCCGGCTCGGTGAAGCCCAGCGGCGTCTGCGCCTGGCCGACCGGCGCTGCCGTGACGCCGAAGACGAACGTGGCGCGCTGGCAGTGCGAGGTCGCGCGCACGCTGGGCGAGAAGGCCAGCGCGCAGGTGACCTTCGTGCAGAGCACCGGCCAGGTCACCGTGGCCATCAGCTGGGGTGACCAGCGCTGGGATCCGAAGGATCCCGACAGCCTTACCACCTTCGGCCTGACGACCTTCCTGTGAACGCGCCCATGAGTCCAATTTCGCGAGCCCGAGGCCTGTCGCTGATCGAACTGATGATCGCCATGGTCATCGGCCTGGTCCTGATGCTGGGCGTCACCCAGATCTTCATCGCCTCGCGTGCGGCGTCGCGGCTGTCCGAAGGCGCGGCCCGTACCCAGGAGAACGCGCGCTTCGCGCTGGATTTCCTGCAGCGTGACCTGCGCATGGCCGGCCACTTCGGCTGCGTCAACGACCAGGCCCACGTGGTCAAGAACACCGGCGATATCGGCTATCACCTGGGCATCAGCTCGGGCAGTGGCGACCCGCAGGATTTCTCGGTTCCGGTGCAGGGGTATGAGGCAGCAGGTACGGCGCCGGGCGCCACGCTGACGCTGGGCCGTGCGTGGAGCGCGGCGCAGTCGGTACCGAAGAGCATCACCAATCTCAAGCCGGCGCCGTTGCCTGGCAGCGACATCCTTGTGCTGCGCCTGATGAGTCCGGAAGGGGCCGTGGTGACCGGCATCTCCGTGGCCGCGGGTGCGACCACGCTGACCGTCTCCAGTGATGGCATGGCCCGACTGAAGGCCAACGCCGCAGGTACGCCGACGGTCTTCGGCATAGCCGACTGCACCCGTGCCGACGTCTTCCCCGCCACCATCAGCGGTTCGACCTTGAAGGTGGACAAGGTCGACCTGAGCAACTATTCGATCAACAACGCGATGACCATGCTGTATCGCGCCGATGGCATGGCGTACTACATCGCGACCAATCCCAATGGCGAGCCGGCGCTTTACCGGGCACGCGCGAATGGCGCCGGCGGCTACGCCGATGGCGAGGAGCTGGTGGAAGGCATCGAGAACATGCAGTTCCTGTACGGACTGGATGCCACCCCGGATATCGCCCTGCCCACGCCGCCGACCGGTCGCATCGTCGACCAGCGCGTGGCCAGTGCGGTCAGTACCGGTACCGATGCCACCGCCGCAGGGCAGTGGCGCCGCGTCGGCATGGTGCAGGTCGGCCTGCTGGCGCGCAGTCCGCAGCGTGCGTCGGCCGAAGCGCCGGGCAGTGCGGCCACGTATCCGGCCATCCTCGGGGTGGGCTTTGCCCCGGCCGATCCTTACGACCAGCGCCATCGTGGCGCCTATGAAGCGTCCGTTGCGCTGCGCAACCGCTTGTTCGGGAACTGACGACCATGCGCACTCATCCTTCCTCCCGACGCCGTCCCTTCGTTGCCCAGGCACGACAGCAGGGTGCCGTTCTCTATGTCGCGCTGATCATGCTGGTGCTGCTGGCCCTGCTGGGCGTGATCGGCATGCAGGTGGCCGGCATGCAGGAACGCATGGCGGCCGGCTACCGGGCGACCAACATGGCGCTCCAGAACGCGGAAGGCGCGGCACGCAGCGCCGAGAACGCCGTGGAGAACATCGCCAACCGCAAGGATGCCGGCGCCAATCCGGCCGTGGCCTCCTCCGACATCAACCAGCAGTGCGATGACGGCTTCGACCCCTCGGCCTGGGTCGCGAAAACCAAGCTGGGCAGCAAGCCGGCCATCTATGTCCGTGAGATCCAGGGCTGCATCCAGGGGGAGGGTGCGCTGGACATGGGCAAGTCGGTGGAGAAGCCGACGCCGGTCTACCAGATCACGACCTATGCCGGTGATACCACCAGTGATGCGACGTCGCGTGCGGCGATCGATACCGTATTCAAGCTGTGAGGGTGGGGAGCCCATGAACACTCGCAACCGCAGGATCCTGGCAGGCGTTGGCCTTGCCGTCTTGGCCGCTGGCGGCTATCTGGCGCATACCTTGTTTGCCGCACAGGCGCAGGGCGTGCTGGCACAGGAGCCGATGAACGTGCAGACGCGCGCGACACCGGCGTTCATCATGGCGGTGGACGATTCGGGTTCGATGAACTTCGAACGCATGTTCCCCGGTGGTGACGGCCGCATGCGCTGGAACAGCAACACCAACAGCTTCTTCAACAACGATGGAAGCTTCTTCAGCGTGGGCTCGGCGTGCGCCAGCAACTCGGTGGACTGTTACCTCTACCTGTATCCGCACGCGGAGTTCAACAAGGAATACTCGCCAGGCCGCGCCATTCCGCCGCTGGATATCTACGGCTTCGCGCGTTCGCATGTCTACAACGCCAGTTACTTCAACCCGGCAGTGACCTATCGGCCGTGGACCAATGCCGATGGCACGCTGTGGGCAGATGCCTCGATCACCCAGACCCGCGCCGATCCCCGGTCCGGCCAGCGCGGCTACAACGCCGTGTACAACATGACCGTCAATCGGGCCGACACGTCGGAAAAGTTCCAGTTCGTCAACGGTATGCGGATTCCCGACCTTTCCGGTACCGGCAATGAATACTATGTCGACAGCTGGTGGGATGGTGGATGGAAGACCGCCGCGATCAGCAACACCGGCAATACCACATACTCCATCAGTTATTTTCCGGCGACCTTCTACCTGCCGGCTGCAGCGCCTGCACCGGACGGATACAAGACCGACGACGCCAGTCGCCCGGTGATTACCGGTGCCTGTGGTCCGGGCTGCAACCTGCGTCGCTACCAGATCAAGCCGGGCAATTACTCGAGTCCGGCCGCCTACAACGCCGCGATCCAGAATTTCGCCAACTGGTTCCAGTATCACCGCAACCGCGTGCTGGCCATCGTCGGTTCGTCGACCGCCGCCCTGGTGAGCGTGGATACGATGCGGGTGGGCTACTTCACCATCAACAAGCTCAGCAACGCGACCATGTATGACATGGTCACCAACCGAGCTGACCTCTACAAGCAGATTTATGCGCTGACGGCCAACGGCGGCACGCCCAACCGTCGCGCGGTGGAGTATCTGGTCGACCAGTTCCGTCGTACCGACGCCGATGCCCCCGTGCAGCTGGCCTGCCAGCGTAATGGCGGCATGCTGTTCACCGATGGCTACACCAACTCCGGCAATGCACCGAGCGCGTCCTTCGGTGACGCCGACTCGGTGAACTCGACCCACCTGCCGTCCATTCCGTTCTCCGACGGCTACAGCAATACCATCGCCGACATCGCCGCGGCGGCTTATGCAGGCGCCCGGACCCCCCTGCGCACCGGGACCAGCTTCCCGGCGGGGCAGGTGCCGGTCAGTGACAAGTGCAGCTCCCTGGACAAGAGCAGCCCGGACTGGAAGCGCCTGGACTGCCAGACCGACCTGCACATGAACTTCTACGGCGTGACCCTGGGCGCGCAGGGCAAGATCTACGGCGTCAACCAGGCCGCAACCGCCGATCCGTACAAGACGGCGCCGAACTGGGCCGGCAATGGCAATCCGCTGGACGTCGATGACGGTACCGTCATCGATGAGCTGTGGCATGCGGCCGTCAACAGCCGTGGCGAATTCATCAACGCGCAGACCCCGGCGGACGTCACCGAGGCCATGCGTCGGGTGCTGTCCTCGATCAGTGGTGGTGCGTCGCCTTCAGGCACGATCGGTATCAGTGGTGCGCGCATCGGCACCGGCTCACTGGCGGTCACCCCACGCTATGACATCACCAACAGCGGCACCGACTGGTCGAGCAAGCTGACTGCGGCCAGCGTCAAGGTCAACGCCGACCAGGTCGCGGAGCTCACCGAGGTGTGGGAAGCCTCCAGCCGCCTGACGTCGTCCGGCCGCCGGATCGTGGCCAACAAGCTGGGTTCGCCGGTGGACTTCAACAGTGCCCGTATCAGCCTGCAGGATCTGTGCAGCAAACCCGACGGCAAGTACGCGTCGATGCTGGTCTGCTCCACCGACAAGCTGACGACGATCAAGGCCGATCTGGCCAGTGCCATCAACTATCTCAGTGCCGACAGCTCCACCGAGGTCCGCAACGGCGGCAAGTATCGTGACCGGACCACGCCGCTGGGTGACATCGTCAATTCGGCGCCGGTGGTCAGCTCGCCGCTGGACGACTACGGGTACCGCCAGCTCGGCGGCACCTACGCCAAGAGCTACACCGACTACCTGGCGACCAAGGCCAAGTCCCAGCGGTACATGGTCTATGTCGGTGCCAATGACGGCATGCTGCACGCCTTCGATGGCGGCATGAAGGCCGATGCCAAGCAGGACGGCACCGGTGGCACGGAGAGCTTTGCCTACATCCCGGCCACCGCGCTGGGGCACATGGCCAACCTGCTGTTCCCCTACAAGTCCGATACGGCCGACCAGACCTTCCGCCACCGCTATTACGTCGATGGCCCGATTGCCGTGGCCGATACCTACAACGGCACCGCGTGGCAGACCAGCCTGGTAGGCACCACGGGTGCAGGTGGCCGTTCGGTGTTCGCGCTGGACGTCACCACGCCGGGCAGCTTCGGCACCGGCAACGTGCTGTGGGAAATCAGCGACATCAACGCGTCGCTGAGGGACGAGGTGCGCAACAACATCGGATTCGTGCTGGGCAAGCCGGTGATCGTGCCGGTGAAGAGCGGCACCGGCGTCGCCTGGAAGGCGATCTTCGGCAATGGGTACGGCAGCGCCAATGGCAAGGCGGTGCTGTTCGTGGTCGACATGGCCAGTGGCGACATCCGGATGATCGAAGCCGTCGAGGGTACGTCAGGCGCCGGCATCTCCGGGAGCAACGGACTGGGCAATGTTGTGGTTGTCGATCGCTGGACCGGTACCAACCAGGATGCGCGCGGCCGTGATGGACTGGCCGACACCGTCTATGCCGCCGATCAGCGTGGCGCCGTGTGGAAGTTCGACCTGACCAGCAGTGCGAACACCACGCTGACCGTGCCGATGTTCACCAGCCAGGTTGCCCAGGACTCCTCCACCAAGACCTACCGCCAGCCGATCACCGGTGGCATGACTGCTGCCACCGGTCCTTCGGGCGGCGTGATGCTCTATTTCGGCACCGGCAGCTTCTCCTTCACCAGCGACAAGGATGACAAGGCGCAGCAGGCGCTGTACGCCGTGAACGATCTGTCGGGGAAGACGGTGACCTCGACGGTGACCGCTGCCAACCTGGTCCCGTACACGGCCGCGGCCGCCACTGCAGGCGTTGATGAACGCAAGATCACGGCGGGGACGGCCCCGGCAAATGCCCGGGGCTGGATGATCCAGCTGCCTGCCGGCAATGGCGAGCGTGCGGTGGGCAACCCGATCCTGGTCAGTGGCATCGTCTTCATGCCGACCTACGTGCCCAACATGCAGTCGGTGGGCTGTTCGACCAGCGGTTCGAACTGGCTGTTCGGGCTGTCGTCGATCAGCGGCTTGCCGATGTTGGAGAACGTGCGCTATGGCTCGCCGACCGGCAGCCGGCCCGGGGCAGCGACCGCCGCCATCGCGTTGAAGACCGGAGGAACTGCGCCGGTCCGTGACGTTTCGCTGTCGGTGCTGCCGCGTCCGACGGACAACAAGGCGCCGCCCGGAGGCAGCTCCTGCTGGATGGCCGTCGGCGCGGCGGGCAGCCAGTCGCTGTATCTGCCTTACCCTTGCGGTCGCCAGTCCTGGCGCCAGCTCCAGTAACCCCAGTGCGAGGATCCACGCTCATGTTGCACACTCACATGCCTCGCCGCGCGGCTGGCTTTACGCTGATCGAATTGATGATCGTGGTGATCGTCATCGGCATCCTGGCGGCGATCGCCATTCCGTCCTATCAGGAATACGTGCGCCGATCGCATCGTGCCGTGGTGAAGGCGGACCTGGCTGAGTACGCACAGCGCGCCGAGCGCTACCACACCAGCAACAACTCCTACACCGGCTACGCGCTGCCGACCAAGGTGTCGCCCCGTGATGGCGGTACCGTGCGCTACAACCTGGACTACAAGGGGGATGGCACCAGCTTCACCATCACCGCCACCCCGCAGGGCACGCAGGCCAAGGACAGCTGCGGCACGATGAGCGTGGACCAGGCCAACCGCAAGACGGCCGACGGTGGCGTTGCCAGTTGCTGGTGAAACAGGTGTTGATCTTCCTGTAATCGACCAGTACAATGCGCCTCCCCGCCCGAATAGCTCAGCCGGTTAGAGCACTTGACTGTTAATCAGGGGGTCGTTGGTTCGAGTCCAACTTCGGGCGCCAGACACTGCAAAAGCCGCGAGAAATCGCGGCTTTTGCTTTTCTGCGCAGGCAGTCAGCAGGGCGTATCGCGGTCCACGCGTTCACTCCGCACGCGGCCGCCATTGTTGACGATCAACGCACCGTGCAGCCGGTTGCCCGCGCAGATGCGCAGGGTCAGGTTGGCCCCCGGGCTGCGTCCGTCTGCCTGGAAGAACAGTTGGGGCCGCCCGCTGCTGGCCTGGGCAAGGATCGATATGTCCGAGCGCCCGGTGTGATGGTTCAGGATCGCCTCCGGCGACGTTGGCTCCCCGCGCTGGTCGCCACTGCGGTAGATGATCCAGCCGGCGCTCCAGTCGTCGGTGCAGTGCAGGCCGTCGATACTGGCGCAGAGGCCGATCAGCTCGCGTCTGCGCAATGCCTCGCTGCGCGCGCCGGCCAGGCTGGCGTGCAGGGTCAGTTGTAGTGCATCGGCGCGTTGCCGCAGCAGCAAAGGCTGCAGCGCCGGCCAGGACGCCGCCAGCAGCACCGCCAGCACGGCGATGACCACCAGCAGTTCGGTCAGGTGCACGCCCCGCGCAGAGCGGGGGCCGAGGGGGCAGGGGGCATGGGTCGGGTGCATGCATCCAGCCTCCGCGCCCGGCTGCGCGGCCGCCATCGGGAATCCCCGTGGCGGGCTGCCCGGCCACTCCTCAGCCAGCCGTCACCCCTCGCCCCGTATACTCATCCTTCCCGGGAACTGGCAACACCATGAGCGACAGTTTTGAACTTGTCTCGCCGTATTCGCCGGCGGGCGACCAGCCCGATGCCATCGCGAAGCTGACCAGCAACTTCGAGGCCGGCATCGCCAAGCAGACCCTGCTGGGCGTGACCGGCTCGGGCAAGACCTACACCATCGCCAACGTCATCCAGAACATTCAGAAGCCGACGCTGATCATGGCGCCGAACAAGACGCTGGCGGCGCAGCTGTATGGCGAATTCAAGGCGTTCTTCCCGCACAACGCGGTGGAGTATTTCGTCAGCTATTACGACTACTACCAGCCGGAAGCCTATGTGCCGTCGTCGGACACCTTCATCGAGAAGGACAGTTCGATCAATGAACATATCGAGCAGATGCGGCTGGCCGCGACCAAGACCCTGCTGTCGCGCCCGGACGCGATCGTGGTGGCGACGGTGTCGGCGATCTATGGCCTGGGCGCGCCGGAAGACTACCTGTCGCTGCGCCTGATCCTGTCCAAGGGCGAGCGCATCGACCAGCGCGACCTGATCAACCACCTGACCCAGCTGCAGTACACGCGCAATGAGTACGAACTGCAGCGCGGCACCTTCCGCGTGCGCGGTGAAGTGATCGACGTGTTCCCGGCCGAGTCGGACAGTGAAGCGCTGCGCCTCGAGCTGTTCGATGGCGAGGTCGAGAAGATCACCCTGTTCGATCCGCTGACCGGCGAGACGCTGCGCAACATGCAGCGCTTCACCGTGTATCCGAAGACCCACTATGCGACCACGCGCGAACGCGTGCTGGCGGCGATCGAGACGATCAAGGTGGAGCTGAAGGAGCGGCTGGAGCAGCTGTACGCGCAGAACAAGCTGGTGGAGGCGCAGCGTTTGGCGCAGCGCACCCAGTTCGACCTGGAGATGATGGCCGAGGTCGGTTACTGCAACGGCATCGAGAACTACTCCCGGCACCTGACCGGCAAGGCCGCCGGCGAGCCGCCGCCGACCCTGTTCGACTACCTGCCGGCCGATGCGCTGCTGGTCATCGACGAATCGCATGTGACCATTCCGCAGATCGGCGCCATGTTCAAGGGCGATCGCTCGCGCAAGGAAACCCTGGTCGAGTTCGGCTTCCGCCTGCCGTCCGCGCTGGACAATCGTCCGCTGCGTTTCGAGGAATGGGAGGAGCGTTGCCCGCGCAGCATCTACGTGTCGGCCACGCCGGGTCCGTATGAATACCGCGAGGCCGGAGACGAGATCACCGAACTGGTGGTGCGGCCGACCGGCCTGATCGACCCGGTGGTGGAGATCCGGCCGGTGGGTACCCAGGTCGACGACCTGATGAGCGAGGCCAACGCGCGCATCAAGGCGGGCGACCGCGTGCTGGTCACCACGCTGACCAAGCGCATGGCTGAAAACCTCACTGAATACCTCACCGAGCATGGCATCCGCGTGCGTTACCTGCACTCGGACGTGGACACGGTCGAGCGTGTGGAGATCATCCGCGACCTGCGCCTGGGCAAGTTCGACGTGCTGGTCGGCATCAACCTGCTGCGCGAAGGCCTGGACATGCCCGAGGTATCGCTGGTGGCGATCCTCGATGCCGACAAGGAGGGTTTCCTGCGCTCCACCGGCTCGCTGATCCAGACCATCGGCCGCGCCGCCCGCAACGTGCGCGGCAAGGCGATCCTGTATGCCGACCGGATCACCCGTTCGATGCAGGCGGCGATCGATGAAACCGACCGCCGCCGCGCCAAGCAGGTCGAGTACAACGAAGAACATGGCATCGTGCCGCGTTCGGTGGCGCGCCCGATCGTCGACGTCCTCGAGGGCGCGCGTTCGGATGCCGCGGAGAAGGAAGCCAAGAAGGGCAAGGGCAAGGGCCGGGCGGGCGTGGCCGAAGAGGCGACCGACTATCGTTCGCTGTCGCCGGCGCAGCTGGCTGTCCGTCTCAAGGCGCTGGAACAGCAGATGTACCAGCACGCCAAGGATCTGGAATTCGAGGATGCCGCGCGCGTGCGTGACCAGATCCGCCAGCTGAAGGAAGCCAGCCTGGGCTGAACGCGGCAGTGCAGCATCATCTTCACAAAAGTGTTGCGCTTCCCTGCCGGCATCCGTAATATACGCGGCCTGCACCGACGCAATCGCGGAAATGCAGAAGCAAAACGGGCGGTTAGCTCAGCGGTAGAGCACTACCTTGACATGGTAGGGGTCACAGGTTCGAACCCTGTACCGCCCACCACGAAGTCCTCGCAAAAGGGCTCTCGTGAACTGCAAAGCCCGGCCCTGGCGCCGGGTTTTTACGTAACAAGGCCAGCCTTCGGGCGGCAAGAACAAGATGGGCGGTTAGCTCAGCGGTAGAGCACTACCTTGACATGGTAGGGGTCACAGGTTCGAACCCTGTACCGCCCACCACCTGTTCCCGGCGTTGCCGGTGAAGCGGTGGAAACGATGAAAGCCGGCCCTGGGGCCGGCTTTTTTTCTTTCCAGGGGCAGGACCCCGGCGTTCCCGCGAAGCCACATTCCTGCAGGTTCAGTGGCGTGAAATCAGTGGGTGATGGTGATCGAACGCTGGATCCGCCAGTGGCCATCGACGCGTTCCCACAGCTGCGCTACACCTGCCCGGGCCAGCGCAGCATGCGGGCTGCCGCCATGGTCGCCTGCCAGTTGCTGGCTGCCCAGGCGCAGCACGCGGTCCTGGCGCAGGTGATAGAGCTGCAGGGGCAGCGCTTCATGCGTGTCCTGCGGTCCTTCGGTGCGCAGGATCTGGCTGCGCAGGGCATCCTCGGTGGGCCCGCTGCCGTCGCCGAACAGGCTGGAGAACAGCAGGACCAGGGCAAGCATCGGCATGGCACGGTGCTCCAGCGGGAAAGTGCGTGCAGGCTGGCATGGCCGGCCGGGCACCGCAGCCGGCCTGCGACGAAGACGGGGATTGCGCCGCCAAAGGCGGGCAGGCGGCGATGAATCCGGGACGCGCAGGCGTAGACTCGGCGCTACCGCGCAACCGCGCCGTCACTTCAACGAGCTGCCGCATGAGCGATCACGTCCCGGTGTCCAGGCCCAATCCGTTCCTGGAACGCCTGTTCGGCGGCAACATGCTGGAAGGCACGTTCAAGGCAGTGATCTGGGTGGCGATCCTGTGCGCGCTGCTGGCGTGGACCACGCTGCGCTGAGCGACGCTACCGCGTGGGCTTGGCTGCTGATGCAGTGAATACGGGTGCCGCGGCAAGGGTGCGGCGGCAGTGTCCGTGCATGTGCCGTCAGGCGCTGAAGGCCTGGCGCAGGCTGCGCAGGGTTGCCTGGCGGTGTTCCCTGGCCGTCGGCTCGCCCATCTCCAGTTCCTGCAGGCGCAGTCCAACCAGGGTCATCGACAACGCATAGCCGCGTGCCGCGTCGGCAACGCGTGACAGGCCCACTGCACGGCGTGCCAGTGCATTCACATGTTCGAGGTCGGGCATCAGTCCCAGATAGACGCGCTCGGCGCTGTCCAGGTCGGGCGCGCGCAGGATCGCGTGGGCTTCGGTGGCGGAGGAGACGGAGGCCATGGGGGTCCTTGTCCGTAGGGGGCGCTCGCTCAGAACGAGCGCATCAGGGAAACGAAGGCCGACGTCTGCGTGCCACGTCGTGCCATCGGGCTGTCCTTCACTGCATCACCGAACCACTGGTTGGCCACCACGCCGGTGGCGCGCCATTTGGTGCCCAGTGGCGTGCTGACCGTGATCTGCAGGCTCGGCGACGTGGTGCTGCCGGGGCGGTAGGCGGCAAGGCCCGAGCGCAGGGCTTCTTCATCGCTGATGCCGTAGTAGTAGTCGAGCAGCCGTGCACTGGAGTGCACCACGCCCGCCCGCGGCACCCAGGTGAAGCGACCCGCCTGGATCGGGTAGCTGTAATGCAGGCGCGACTCGAAACCGCCGCCATGGCCGGTCACTTCGCGCATCACGCTGGCCTCGACCATGCCCCAGTCGGCGCTGTACTCGCCGTTGATGCCGGCCATGGCCGACATCTGCCGGCTGTGCAGGCGGCGCAGCTGAGCATCGTTCACGTCGTCGGTCTTGAAGCGCAGCGTGTAGGGCGTGACCGCCGCCGACAGGCGCAGTCCCTGGCCCTTGTAGAGGTACATGCCCAGCGAGCCGGGGCTGGCGAAGAAGCGCTCGCCCTGCCAGGCAATGGCCGGTACCACCAGCGGTTTGACGTCGTAGTGCGCGTACGCACCGGAGGTCGCGCCAGCGCTGATGCCGGCCTGTACGCCCGGGTTCTGCTCGGCAGCGTGGGCGAGCAACGGCACGCCGAGGGCAGCGGTGAACAGCAGCGGGCGCAGCAGGGTCGGGGACAGCGACGGCATCGATCAGCCACGTTGCGGAGGATGGCTGCGCATGGTGAGGGGGCAACATTGTCAGAACATTGCGCCCGCGTGATCGGCACGCATGGGCGCAAAACCCTGGCGCCAGGCACTATGATCGGCAGCGTTTCCGGCAGACGAGTTCCTGATGCGCATCCTCCTGGTCGAAGACGATCCTGATCTGTCCCGCGCCCTGCAATCGGGCCTGGAGCGGCAGGGCGTGGTCGCCGACGTGGTCGGCAGCCTGGCCGAGGCCGCGCTCGCGTTGCGCGAACCGGTGCACCAGCTGCTGCTGCTCGATCGCCAGCTGCCCGATGGCGATGGCGCCGGATTCGTCGCGACGGCGCGTGCGCTGCGGCCGAACCTGGCGGTGATCATGCTGACCGCCAAGGGCACGCTGTCGGACAAGGTCGAAGGCCTGGACGTCGGTGCCGATGACTATCTGGTCAAGCCGGTGGCGATCGAGGAACTGATGGCGCGCATCCGCGCGGTATCGCGCAGGCCTTCGGCGATGGTGACACCGAGCCTGCGGCTGGGGCGGCTCGAGTTCGATTTCGAATCGCTGCAGGCGCAGGTGGAGGGCCAGCCTCTGGCGCTGCCACGTCGGCAGGTACTGGTGCTGCAGGCATTGGCGATGCGGCAGGGGCGCACGGTCACCCGCAGTGCGTTGGAGGCTGCGGTGTACGGTTTCGACGATGAGATCCAGTCCAATGCGCTCGACGCGCACATCTCCAAGCTGCGCAAGGCACTGCAGCAGGCCGGTGCCGGCGTCGAGATCCACGTGATACGGGGCGTCGGCTACCTGCTGGCGGAGGCCTGAGATGGCCCGTCCGATCCGTTCGATCACCCTTGGCCTGGCCTGGCGCCTGTTCCTGGCGCAGGCCTTCACCGTACTGTTCGCGGTGGTCGCGCTGATCCTGACCTGGGGTGACAAGGACTCCTGGGGCATGGACATGTTCGTTGCCGAGGCGGTGGCCAAGGCGGTGCACAGCGAAGACGGCCGCCTGGTGCTGGACCAGGCGCGCTGGGACAAGCTCGATGCCAACGCCGGGGGAAATCTCTGGTTCGCCGCGGTGGACGACAAGGGCATGTGGCTGGAGCGCGGCATCATCCCCGCGATCCACGCGCCGATGCTCGCGCGGCTGCCGACCGTGGGTGCCACCGAGCTGGGTTCGCTGGTACCGCCCTACCTGGACGTGGCGCGGGTGATGATTCGCAACGAGGATGGGCGCCGCATCACCGTGATGGTCGGTGGAGCACCCAAGGGCGGGCTGCTGGACGGTGCGCTGATGGTGCTGCGCCTGATCGGCCTGTGGTTCTTCCTGCCACTGATCGTGGTCACCCTGCTGGTGATGCCGACCGTGATCCACCGTGCCATGCGCGGTGTGCGCCGTTCCGCGCAGCAGGCCAAGGAGCTGGACATCGGCCAGCCCGGTGCGCGGCTGGATGCGCGGCTGGTCTCCACGGAAGTGGCGCCGCTGGTGGAAGCGTTCAACGATGCCATCGACAAGGTGCAGCAGGGCTACGCCGCGCGCGACAAGTTCCTTGCCGACGCAGCGCACGAGCTGCGCGTGCCGATCGCCGTGGTGCAGGCGCGCCTGTCGCAGCTGCCGCAGGGCGAGCTGAAATCGCAGTTGCTGACCGACGTGGCGCGGCTGGGCAATGTTGCCGAGCACCTGCTTGATCTGCAGCGGCTTGACCGCAATGTCGGCGCATTGCAGCGGCTGGACCTGGCCCTGCTGGTGCGTGAGGCAGCCGCGGACCTGGCGCCGTTGGTGGTGGGCGCCGGCTATGGATTCGAAGTGGACGCGCCGGAAGCGCCGGTGTGGATCCACGGTGACAGCCTGGCGCTGGGGCGGGTGATTGCCAATCTGGTACACAACGCGATCGTGCATGGTGGTGGCCGTGGCACCATCTGTGTGCGGTTGGACACGCGCGGGTTGCTGGAAGTCAGCGACCAGGGCGCGGGCATTCCAGTAGGCGACCGCGAGGCGATCTTCGAGCCGTTCCATCGCCTGCGCGCGGCGGGCAGCGGCAGTGGCCTTGGCCTGCACCTGGTGAAGGAGATCGTGCAGCACCATGGCGGCTCGGTCAGTGTCGGTGAGGCCGCGGGCGGCGGCGCAAGCTTCCGGGTCAATTTCCATCGCGGCAGCGCGCGGCGCTGACGCGTTTGCGGGGCAAGTCCCGATAGGCAACCTGCCGCCGGCAGCGGCAGGCTGGCCTCATGGCCATCGAGCGCTCCCCGTCTCCCTTGCTGGGCAGTGGCACCGCTGGGGCGCTCACACTGGGGGCGTTGGGCTGCGTGCAGCTGTCGCAGCTGCCGCCGCTGTGGGTCTGCACGGTGATGATCGTGCTTGGCATGGCCGGGTGGGGCCTGCGATGGCGGGGGCGCCTGCCGGCGGTCATGCTGCTCGGTGCCGGATGGACGTCGATGCACGGGCACTGGGCAATGCAGGACCAGCTGCCACCGGGCCAACCGGCTCGGGATGTAGTGGTCAGTGGCCGGGTCATCGATCTGCCGGATCATCGGGCCGCGCACACCCGCTTCCTGCTGCAGGTCAGCGAGAGCCGCGAACTGCCATCGCTGCGCGGCAAGCGCCTGCAGGTCACCTGGAACGACGGCTGGCAAGGCAGGTCCAGCGCCGCTGCCGAGGGGCGGCGCAGGCAGGTCCTGGCCGGTGCGCAGTGGCAGCTGGCGCTGCGTGTGCGGGCCCCTCGCTCGCGGATCAATCCCGGGGGTTTTGACAGTGAGCGTCATGCGCTGCTGCGTGGCGTAGCCGGCACTGGAACGGTGAGGGCGCCGGCCAGCGCGCGTGAGCTGCAGGCCGGACATGGCCTGCCGGCATGGCGTGAGCGCACCAGCGCCGCCATCGCGCTGCAAGTGGCCCATCCGGCCGCCCGTTTCGTGCAGGCGCTCGCCCTGGGCGACACGCGTGGCCTGTCCGACACCGATTGGGATCAGCTGCGGGCGCTGGGGCTGACCCATCTGGTGGCCATTTCCGGATTTCATGTCGGGGTGGTGGCGGGGCTGGGGGCGTTGCTGTGCCGAGGGCTGTGGTGGCTGTGCCCCCTGCTGGCCCGGCATTGGCCACGTCCACAGGCGGCGGCCTGCGCCGCGGCGCTGTCCGCAGCGGGCTATGCGGTGCTGGCCGGTGGTGAGTTGCCGACCGTGCGCACGGCACTGATGATCGGGCTGGTGGCCCTGGCGCGCAGCGGGCGGCGCCCGCTCGGTCTCGTGCAGGGGCTTGCGCTGGCGGCGCTGGCGCTGCTGCTGCCGGCGCCCCTGTCGGTGCTGTCAGCGGGCTTCTGGCTCAGCTTCGGCGGCGTACTGTGGCTGGTGTGGTGCTTGCCGCAGGGACGTCCGCGCGGGGTGGCCGCCAACCTGCGCGGGTTCCTGGCCGCACAAGGGGTGGCCAGCGTCGGCCTGTTGCCGCTGGGCATCGCCTTGTTCGGTGGCACCGCCTGGCTGGGGCCGCTGGTGAACCTGCCGGTCATCCCGTGGTGGACATTGCTGGTGGTGCCCCTGTCGCTGCTGGGCACCGCCCTGCAGGCGCTGCACGACGGCGCTGGGCGCTGGGCGTGGCGCGCGGCGGCGTGGCTGTTCGAGATCAGCTGGCAGGCCCTGCAGCCACTGGCGGCGCACCCGCAGGCGATGTGGTGGCTGGCCGAGGCGCCGGCCTGGGCGGTGCCGGCGGCGCTGCTGGGGGTGTTCTGGTGGCTGCTGCCACGGGGGGCCGGGGGCTGGCTGGCTGGCCTGCTGCTGTGCCTGCCGCTGCTGTGGCCGGCGCGTGAGCGCCCGGCCGAGGGGGAGCTGGAGCTGCTGGTGCATGACGTCGGCCAGGGCACGGCGGTGTTGCTGCGTACTGCGCGGCATGCCCTCTGGTACGACGTGGGGCCGCCGAACGGGGGCGAGGGCAGCGAGCGGGTCCTGGTTCCGTCACTGCGGGCCCTGGGCCAGGCGCCGCCCGAGCGGGTGCTGCTCAGCCACGACGATCTCGATCATGCCGGCAACCTGCCGAGCCTGCGTCTTCAGCTGCCGGGGCTGCCATTGCTGGCGCCGCCGGGAAGTACGATCGCCGGGGCCGGCCGTTGCCAGCGCGGCCTGCGCTGGCACTGGGATGGCGTCGATTTCCAGGTGCTGCACCCGGATGCCGGCAGCCAGCGGGCCGAAAACGAAGACAGCTGCGTGCTGCGCGTGGCCGGTGCCCATGGCGTGGTCCTGTTGCCGGGGGACATCGGCCGTCCGGCCGAACAGGCGCTGTTGCGGGCGTCTGCGGCGGCGCTGAAGGCGGATGTGGTGCTGGTGCCGCACCATGGCAGCGGCGGCAGTTCCAGCGCGCCCTGGGTGGCGGCGGTGTCAGCCCGGCTGGCACTGGTCTCCGCCGGCCACCAGAACCGTTTCGGCCACCCGCGCCAGGACGTGGTCCGGCGCTGGCAGGGACAGGGCGCCGAGGTGGTGTCCACTGCGGAGTCCGGGGCGATCCGCGTATGGCTTGGCGCACAAGGGCTGCAGCTGCGTGAACAGCGCATCCATGCATCCCGGTGGTGGGATGCCGCTGGGCGGGCGCGGTCGGCTGCTATCCTATCGCCGATCGAACAAGCGGCCGTTGGGCCGGAGGGTTGAAACGTGTGGGAACTGGTCAAGGCCGGTGGCTGGCCGATGGTGCCGCTGCTGCTGTTGGGCGTACTGGCTTTGGCGATCATCCTGGAGCGTTTCTG
The DNA here is from genome assembly GCF_059370155.1 of Stenotrophomonas sp. YJH_SMC_73. Taxonomy (NCBI): domain Bacteria; kingdom Pseudomonadati; phylum Pseudomonadota; class Gammaproteobacteria; order Lysobacterales; family Lysobacteraceae; genus Stenotrophomonas; species Stenotrophomonas sp. YJH_SMC_73. The sequence goes on from NZ_JCAFTJ010000004.1 coordinate 249,825, forward strand.
GTCCCTGCGGCGAACGGAGGTGCTGCCGCCCGGTCTCGGCCAGGAAGTGCGCAACTGGGCCGCGCGCGGCAAGCTTGACCCGGCGCACCTGCAGACCCTGCGTGCCAACTCGCCGTTGGGCGCGCTGCTGGCGGCCGCGCTGGAAGCCCGCAACCGCCCGCGCGACCAGATCCGCGAGCGCATCGAGGATACCGGCCGCCACCTGGTGCACCGCATGGAGCGGTTCCTCAACGCGCTGGGCACCATCGCTTCGGCCGGCCCGCTGCTGGGCCTGCTCGGCACCGTGATCGGCATGATCCAGATGTTCCTGGGCATCCTCGACCATGGCGTGGGTGATGTGAACCAGCTGGCCGGTGGCATCGGCAAGGCCCTGGTGTGCACCGCCACCGGCATGATCGTGGCCATCCCGGCACTGATGTTCCATCGCTACTTCAAGGGCCGCATCCACGGCTACGTGGTGGAGATGGAACAGGAAGCCAGCGCCCTGCTGGATACGCTCGACGGCCGCCCGGGGGTGATGAACCCGTCCCCATCGGCGCGCCCGGCCAACGCCGCTGCGGCGAAGGCCTGATCGATGCGTATCGGCAATGACCGAGCCCAGGATGAGCCGCATATCGATCTGGTCCCGCTGATCGACGTCATCCTGGTGCTGATCATCTTCTTCGTGGTCACCACCACCTTCGATGCGCGCTCGACGTTGCAGGTGCAGCTGCCCACCGCCAGCCAGCAGCCCAACAACGAGCCGCCGCGTTCGCTCAGCGTGCTGATCAACGCCGAAGGCCGTTATTTCATCAATGACCAGGAAGTGCTGCGCAGCGATGTCGAGTCCGTCAAGCAGACCATCGCCGCCGTCGCCGGCAGTGATCGCAGCCAGCCCGTGCTGCTGCGCGCCGACGCGCGTACTCCCTACCAGGCCGTGGTGACTGCGCAGGACGCGCTCGGTCAGCTCGGTTTCCGTCGTATCGCCATTGCAACTGCGCCAGAGGTGCGTCCATGAGTTCCCATCACGCGCCGGTGTGGCCGATCTACAAACGTCTGCTGGGCTACACCCGCACCTACTGGGTGTTCATGGTGGGCGCGGTCATCGCCATGGTGGTCGAAGCCCTCGCCGGCTATCACTTCACCAAGCTGATGGAGCCGCTGGTCAACGAAGGTTTCGTCGATCCGCAGCCGCGCGCGGCCGTGGTGCTGCCGCTGACCATCCTCGGCCTGTTCCTGATGCGCAGCCTGGCCACCTGGGTCAGCGACTACACGCTGGCCAAGACCGGCCGCAGTGTGGTCCGCGACCTGCGTGAGCAGGTGCTGCAGAAGTACCTGCACCTGCCGTCGTCGCACTTCGATACCGAAGCGACGCCGGTAATGGTCAGCCGCCTCAACTTCGATACGGAACAGGTCACCCAGGCCAGTGCCGACGCGCTGAAGACCGTGGTCGCCGATACCCTCACCATCATCGCGATGCTGGCGGTGATGCTGCAGATGAGCGTCAAGGTGACCCTGGCGATGCTGCTGGTGGTGCCGCTGATCGGCGGCATCGTGTCCTACGTGGGCAAGCGCTACCGTCGCATCAGCCGCGGCATCCAGGACGGCATGGGCACGATGGCGCAGACTGCCGAGCAGTCGCTGGCCGCGCAGCAGGAAGTGAAGGTGCACGGCACCCAGCAGCATGAGATCTCGCGCTACTCGCGCCTGGCCAACCGCATGCTGGCGCTGAACATGAAGGTCGAGGTCACCCGCGCCGCCGCGTCCAGCGTGGTGCAGTTCCTGGCCGCACTGGCGCTGGCGGTGATTGTCTGGGTGTCGACCCGCGAAGCCCTGGCCGGCCGCCTCAATGCCGGCCAGTTCATGGGCCTGATGACCTCGATGATGGCCATCATTCCCTCGCTGCGCCGACTGACCAGCGTACAGACCTCGATTTCGCGCGGCGTCTCCGCCGCCGAGCGCCTGTTCGGCATCCTCGACATGCCGGTGGAGCGTGATGAGGGCCAGCACCGAGTGCAGCGCGTGCGCGGCGAACTGGCGTTCGACCACGTCATGCTGCGCTACCGCGAAGACAGCGGCATTGCCCTGGACGACATCAGTTTCGTTGCCAGGCCGGGCACGGTGACGGCCATCGTCGGCCGTTCCGGCAGCGGCAAGACCAGCCTGATCCGGCTGGTTCCGCGCTTCTACGAGCCCAGTGGCGGCGTCATCACCCTCGATGGCGTGGCCCTGGATGACTATCCGCTGGCCGACCTGCGCCGGCAGGTGGCGATCGTCGGGCAGAAGGTGATGCTGTTCGATGACACCATCGCGGCCAACATCGCCTACGGCATGGAGGCGACCGATGAGCAGATCCGTGCGGCGGCCGAAGCGGCCAATGCCTGGGAGTTCATCGCACGCATGCCGCAGCAGCTGCAGACCCCGGTCGGCGAGAATGGCGCGCTGCTGTCCGGTGGCCAGCGCCAGCGCCTGGCGATTGCCCGCGCGATCCTGCGCGACGCGCCGATCCTGATCCTCGACGAAGCCACTGCGGCGCTGGACAACGAATCCGAGCGCCTGGTGCAGGATGCGCTGCAGCGCCTGATGCCGGAACGCACCACGCTGGTCATCGCGCACCGCCTGTCGACCATCGAGCATGCCGACCAGGTGCTGGTGATGGACCATGGCCGCATCGTTGAACGTGGCACCCACAAGGAGCTGCTCGAACTGGGCGGCCTTTACCAGCATCTGCACAGCATGCAGTTCCGCGAAAGGCAGGACTGATGGCCGGCAAGGGTACCCAGACCCCGGCGTACTGGTACGACGGCAGCCCCGTTCCGTGGACGATGCGCCTGCTGGCGCCGCTGTACGCAGGTGTCACCGCGCTGCGCCGGCGCGCCTATCGGCGTGGCTGGCGCAAGCGCCACTCGCTGCCGGTGCCGGTCATCGTGGTCGGCAACATCACCGCCGGTGGTACCGGCAAGACGCCGCTGACCATTGCCCTGGTCGAGCGCCTGCGCGCGGCCGGCTGGAAGCCGGGCGTGGCCAGCCGTGGTTATGGTCGCGAAGACGCCGACAAGCCGCTGTGGGTGCAGGCCGATACGCCAACTGCCAAGGGCGGTGACGAGCCGGTGCTGATCGCCTGGAAGACCGGTGTGCCGGTGCGCGTGGACCGCGACCGTGTCGCCGCCGGCAAGGCGCTGATCGAGGCCGGCTGCGATGTGATCGTCTGCGACGATGGCCTGCAGCACTACCGCCTGGCGCGCGACATCGAGATCGAAGTGGTCGATGCGCAGCGTCGCTACGGCAATGGCCGGATGATTCCGGCCGGGCCGTTGCGCGAGCCCGTCAGCCGCGCCAGCGAATGCGATTTCCGGGTGGTCAACCTCGGCCAGGCCGATGAGGAAACCGCAGCGCAGGCCTGTGGCTTCGGCCAGTGGCCGATGGCGCTGCACATCGACAGTGCACAGCCGCTGGCCGGTGGTCGCGCTCGCCCGCTGGCGTACTTCAAGGGCCAGCGCGTGCATGCGGTGGCCGGCATTGCCCATCCCCAGCGCTTCTTCGACATGTTGCGCGCGCGCGGGATCGGCGTGGTGCCGCATGCGTTCGCCGACCACCAGGCCTACCAGCCGCAGGACCTGTCCTTCGGCAGCCAGCTGCCGGTATTGATGACCGAGAAGGACGCGGTGAAATGCCGTGCGTTCGGCAACGACTGGCACTACGCGGTTCCGTTGCGCGCCGAGCTGCCCGCGGCGTTCTGGGTGGCGCTGACCGATCGCCTGGACAAGCTGCGGCCGAACTGAGTGGTGCGGCGGCGCTTGCATTCACGCGCTGCTGCCCGCATTCCCGTTGTAACGAGCCTGCCGAGTACCGCCTGCATGACTGAATTCGTCGTCGCCATTCCGGCCCGCTATGCCGCCTCGCGGCTGCCGGGCAAGCCGTTGCGCCCGCTGGGCGGCGAGCCGCTGGTGCTGCATGTGGCGCGCCGCGCGCTGCAGGCCGGTGCCCGTGAAGTCTGGGTAGCGACCGACGATCAGCGCATTGCCGATGCGCTGTCCGGGCTGGCCGAAGTGAAGGTGGCGATGACCGCGACCGCGCACGCCTCCGGCACTGATCGCCTGGCCGAATGCGCACGCATTGCCGGCTGGGCCGATGACACGGTGGTGGTCAACCTGCAGGGCGACGAACCGTTCGCACCGGCGGCCGGTATCCGTGCGGTGGCCGATGCGCTGGTCGCAGGCACTGCGACGATGTCGACTCTCGCCACGACCGTCGAGGACGCGCACACCCTGTTCGACCCGAACGTGGTGAAGCTGGTGCGCAACGTGCGCAACGAGGCGATGTACTTCAGCCGCGCGCCGATCGCCTGGCACCGCGACGGCTTCGCACGCAGCCGCGACACGCTGCCGGACGGCCACCACTGGTTGCGCCACATCGGCATCTACGGCTATCGCGCCGGCTTCCTGCAGCAGTTCGCGGCGATGCCGCCGGGCCAGCTGGAGCAGGTCGAATCGCTGGAGCAGCTGCGCGTGCTGGAAGCGGGCTATCCGATCAGCGTGGCGATCTCGCCCGAGCCGTTCCCGCCGGGCATCGACACGCCCGAGGACCTGGAGCGCGCCGAGGGGCTGCTGCAGGCGATGGCGCCGCGATGAGGCTGCTGGTCGTCTGCCTCGGCAACATCTGCCGTTCGCCGATGGCCGAAGGCGCGCTGCGCGCACGCCTGGATGCCTCGCCGCTGGCCGGGCGGGTGCAGGTTGATTCGGCTGGCACCGGCGACTGGCACGTGGGCGAGCCGCCGGACCGCCGCGCGATCGCCTGCGCGGCCGGGCACGGCGTGGACATCGGCGGCCTGCGCGCACGCCAGCTGCAGGCCGTGGATTTCGACCGTTTCGACTGGATCCTGTGTGCCGACGAGGCCAACCTGCGTGATGCAGGGCGCCTGGCGTCGGCGGCCCAGCGTGAACGGCTGGCGTTGTACCTGCCCTGGTCGGGCGTTCAGGGGCGGGTAGCCATCCCCGACCCCTACACCGGCGGCAGCGATCATTTCGAACAGGTCTGGTCGCTGGTCGACGATGCTGCAAAACGTGCGGTGGCACGACTGTTGCATGACGCCGACTCCGGCATAATCGGGTCATGAACGTCCAGCCCGTCCCGGACCTGCCCGAGTTCGCCACCTGGCTCAATGCCACCCCTTGCACCCTGACCGAGCTGCGCGGCCGGCCGGTCGCGCTGCTGTTCGTCAATGCGGCCTCCGCCTGGAGTGCGCAACGCCTGGCCGAGTTCGGCCAATGGCTGTCGCGCCACCCCGGCAAGCTGCAGCCGCTGGTGCTGCAGGTGCCGCGCTTCGATTTCGAGCGCGACGCCAGTGCCGCACTGAAGCTGCTGCGCCGCCAGGGTCTGGCCATGCCCGTACTGCTCGATGCCGATTGGGATGGCTGGCGCCGCTTCGGCGTTACCGCCTGGCCGACCGTGGTGCTGCTGGACGCGCAGGGTCGCGAGCAGCAGCGGCTGGTCGGGCAGGGAGCACCCGGTGAACTGGAGCGCGCCCTGAACACGCTGTGCCAGGGCGCGCCTTCGGCGCCGCCGCGCGGCGGCAGCGAACTGCATCCGGAACCACGCCAGGCGCTGCGGTTCCCGCTGGGCCTGGCGGTCAGCACCGAACGCCTGTACATCGCCGACAGTGGCCACCACCGCATTCTCGAATGCAGCCATGGCGGCCGCATCCTGCGCCAGTTCGGCCTCGGTACCGCCGATTTCATGGACGGCAACCTGGCCGAAGCGGCGTTCCACCGCCCGCAGGCGCTGGTGCTGGAGCGCGATTTGCTGTACGTCGCCGACACCGGCAACCATGCGGTGCGCCGCATCAACCTGCTGACCGGCATCGTCGACACGCTGTGTGGCAACGGACGTCCCGGTGCGCCGATGGAAGGTCCGGTGGCGCAGGCGCGGCAGGTCTCGCTGGACCATCCTGTCGGCCTGGCCATCGCCGACAACCAGCTGCACATCGCGATGGCCGGCGACAACCGCATCTGGAGCTACCACCTGGGCCAGCGCAGCCTGCAATGGCGCGCCGGCAGTGGTTCCATCGACGAGCGTGACGGCAGCGGCCACCTGGCTGCCTTTGCCCAACCGACTGCGCTGGCCGTTGTGCAGCAGGTGTTGTACGTCGCCGACGCCTTGGGATCCTCGATCCGTGCACTGCAACTGCGCGGCGACCTGGTGCAGACGCTGGTCGGGCAGGGGCCCTGGCGCTTCGGCAGCGAAGACGGCCCGCGTGCGCAGGCCAGCCTGCAGTATCCGCAGGCGATCGCATTGAGCGCGGACGCTCCGCTGCTGTGGATTGCCGATACCGGCAACGGTCGCCTGCGCACGCTGCGCCTGGGCGGCGGTGAACTGACCACCCAGCCGCTGCCGCGCCGCCTGCATGGCCCGGCCGGATTGGCGGTGGGCGCCGGTGCGGTGTGGATCGCCGAGACTGACGCCCATGCCGTGCTGCGATTCGACCCCGACAGCGGCGTGCTCAGCGAAGTCCCGATCAGCGAATGACCGACGTTCCCGCCCCGGCCTTCGACGGCAAGGCCTTCGCGGCCCAGCTCAGCACCGCCCCTGGCGTGTACCGCATGTACGCCGCCGACGACACCCTGCTGTACGTGGGCAAGGCGCGCGCGCTGCGCAACCGTGTCGGCAGCTATTTCAACGGCAGCCCGAAGAACGCGAGGATCATGTCGATGATCTCGCAGATCACGCGCATGGACGTGACCGTGACGCGCTCGGAAGCCGAGGCGTTGCTGCTGGAAAACCAGTTGATCAAGTCGCTGTCGCCGCGCTACAACGTCTCACTGCGCGATGACAAGACCTATCCGCATGTGCTGCTGACCCGCGAGGACTGGCCACGCATCGCGCTGCATCGTGGTCCGCGTGCCATTCCTGGGCACTACTTCGGGCCGTATCCCGGCGTCACCGCCGTGCGCGAGACGCTGAACCTGATGCACAAGCTGTTCAAGCTGCGCAGCTGCGAGGACAGCGTGTTCCGCAACCGTTCGCGACCGTGCCTGCAATACCAGATCGGGCGTTGCAGCGCGCCGTGCGTGGAGCTGGTCCCGGCGCCGGAGTACGCCGAGTCGGTGCGCCGCGCCGCCCTGTTCCTGGAAGGCAAGAGTGACGAGCTGACCCGCGAACTGGGCGAGCAGATGCAGGCCGCCAGCGAGGCGCTGGAGTTCGAGCAGGCCGCGCGCCTGCGCGACCTGATCTCCTCGCTGCGCAGCATGCAGACCCGCCAGTACGTGGATGGCCGCGCCGCGGACCTCGATGTGCTGGCCGTGGCCATGCAGGGCTCGCAGGCCTGCGTGCTGCTGCTGGCCTTCCGTGATGGTCGCAACCTCGGCACCCGCCCGTTCTTCCCGCGCACCAATGGCGAGGAAAGCCCGGAAGAGGTGCTTGCCGCCTTCGTCTCGCAGTACTACATCGAATTCGAGCCGCCGCGCGAGATCCTGCTGGACCGCGAGATTCCCGACGCCGACCTCCTTGTCGCCGCGCTGTCGGCCTCGGCCGAGCGCAAGGTGCAGCTGAAGTGGAACGTGCGCGGCGAGCGCGCCGGCTATGTGGAACTGGCCAGCCGCAACGCGCAGCTGACCCTGGCCACCGAACTCAACAGCCGCAATGCGCAGCACGCGCGCAGCGATGCGCTGCGCGAGATGCTGGGCCTGGCCGAGCCGGTCAAGCGTGTCGAGTGCTTTGATATCAGCCACACCCTGGGCGAGGCCACCGTAGCCTCGTGCGTGGTGTTCGACGCCGCCGGCCCGGTGCGCGCGCAGTACCGCCGCTTCAACATCAGCGGCATCGAGCCGGGCGACGACTACGCCGCCATGCGCCAGGCCATCGACCGCCGTTTCCGCCGCGCAGTGGAAGAGCAGGGCGTGCTGCCGGACGTGCTGCTGATCGACGGTGGCGCCGGCCAGCTGTCGCAGGCCCAGGCCGCACTGGCCGATCTGGGCGTGGAAGGCGTGCTGCTGGTGGGCGTGGCCAAGGGCGTGGAGCGCCGTGCCGGCCACGAAGCGCTGGTGATGCCCGATGGCCGCGAGCTGCGCCCGGGCGCGGCCAGCCCGGCGCTGCAGTTCATCCAGCAGGTGCGCGACGAGGCGCATCGCTTCGCCATCACCGGCCACAGGGGGCGCCGCCAGAAGGCGCGGATGACCAGCAAGCTGGAGGATATCCCCGGCATCGGGCCGCGCCGCCGCGCCAGCCTGCTCAAGCATTTCGGCGGCCTGGTGGGCCTGAAAGCCGCTGGCGAAGCCGAGATCGCCAAGGTGGAAGGCATCAATGACGCCCTCGCGGCACGTATCTACGCTAACCTGCACGGGTTGGCCACGCCTGATGCGGCCGAGTAGAGAGAGAAGCACGCAAGCATGAAGTTGACCCTGCCCACCTGGCTGACGTTGTTGCGGATCGTGATGATCCCGGTGCTGGTGCTGGTGTTCTACCTGCCCTACACCTGGACCAACTTCGCTTCGGCGGCGATCTTCGGCCTGGCCGCGATCACCGACTGGCTCGATGGCTGGATCGCACGCCGTTACCAGCTGGAGTCGGCCTTTGGCGCCTTCCTCGACCCGGTCGCGGACAAGCTGATGGTGGCGGTGGCGCTGTTCCTGATCGTGCAGGGTCATCCGACGCCGTGGATGGCGTTCTGGGCGGCGGTCATCGTCGGCCGCGAGATCGCGGTGTCGGCGCTGCGCGAATGGATGGCCGAGCTGGGCCAGCGCGCGAAGGTGCGCGTGGCGATGATCGGCAAGGTCAAGACCACCGCGCAGATGGTCGCGCTGTTGTGCCTGCTGTATTCGGTGGCCCCGAACGTGCCGGTGGAAGACATCTGGATGGGCTGGCCGGTGTTCCATATCGGCGACTGGACCCTGGCCATTGCCGCCGTGCTGACCCTGTGGTCGGGCCTGCAGTACCTGCACGCCGCCTGGCCGAGCCTGCGCGACGATGAGCGCGCTGCGCGCGAGCGTGCGCGGCAGAAGAAGCTGGGCAACTGAGCCCGGGGTCTGAGCCCCGGGGTCGGATCCCTTTCCGAAGGAAAGGGCTCTGACCCCATCGATGCGCCTATCCCCGCATGGCGTGGACCTACTGGAAATGCTGCGTCCACGGATGGTGCGGATCCATCAGTTTGCGGGGATGCCGTGGTAGATCCACGCCATGCATGGATACGCGGTGCAAGGCGCCTCGCAGGCCCCGGAAAAACCGCTTGACGCCATCCTTGGAACAGGTAGAATTTCGCCTCCCAAGCGGGAATAGCTCAGTTGGTAGAGCGCAACCTTGCCAAGGTTGAGGTCGCGAGTTCGAGTCTCGTTTCCCGCTCCAGATTCAAGAAGAACGCTCCCGGAAGGGAGCGTTTTTTCGTTTGTGTGCAGGGCACTTCATCCCTGCTTCACCGCCACCCCATCGCCTCACCACGCGTGCTCGCGAAGCTGTATCTCCGTTCCAGCCCGGCGATGCCGCGATGCCTCATCAATCCTCTGCTTACGACCACGATGTGGTCATCGTCGGCGCCAGTTTCGCCGGTGCCGCCTGCGCCTTGGCCGCCGCGCAGTACGGTCTGCGCGTCTGCGTGCTGGAACGCAAGGTCGACCCCGGCGAGCGCCTGCACACCACCGGTATCGTGGTGAAAGAAGCGATGGAGGAGACCTGGCTGGGGCGCATGCCCGAACATCTGGTGGACCGGGTCGCAAACGTGCGCCTGTATGCGCCGAACCTTCGCAGCGTGTTGCTGGCCGCACCGGGCTATTACTTCCTCACCACCGATACGCCGAACCTGATGCGCTGGCTGGCCAGCGAGCTGCATGCGAACGGCGTCGACCTGCGCCTGCAGCAGTCCTTCACCGACGCCCATCGCAGTGGTGACAGCTGGCAGGTGGATGGGGCAGGGCGATGCGCCTATCTGGTTGGCGCTGACGGCGCACGCTCACGCGTGGCACAACGCACCGGGCTTGGCCAGGTGCGTGACAACCTCTACGGCGTCGAGCGTGAGTTCGCCGGCCTGCAGGTGTCGCAGGGCGATGCACTGCATTGCTTCGTCAGCAAGCGCCACGCACCGGGCTACATCGGCTGGGTCGCGCAGAATCCGACCGGGCTGCAGGTCGGGTTGGCAGTGCGCCATGATCCGGACCGGGTGCGGCCGCCAGATATCGATGGTTTCCTTGAGCATGTGCGCGATGTGGTCGGCATTCCGCCTTCGGCGCGTCCCTCGGCCACCCGCGCCGGCTTGGTCCCGTGCGGCCGGCCGGATGGGCCCTTCACCGGCCAACGCGTGATCCTGACCGGCGACGCGGCAGGCATCGTCTCGCCGCTGTCCGCCGGCGGCATCCACTCCTCGTGGCGGCACGGCTGGGCGGTCGGCGAGGCGATTTCCCGCCATCTGCGTGGGCAAGGGCCGGAAGCGGAACGGGTGGCGCGGCAGGTGGCGCCGGCATTCCATGGCAAGCGCCTGCTGCGCTGGGCGATGGACCATCTGCAGGCCGACTGGCCGCTCAACGCACTGCTGCACACGGGGGCCACGCGGCGCATCGCCGAGCAGGTCTACTTCCACCGCCGTGGCCTGCGAACCTGAGGTGTCGGTCCTGAGGGCCTGAACGCCTCCCGCAATGCCGGTGAAAATTCCTGTTGACGCCGTGCAGCAATATCGACACAATAGCGCTCCTTCGACGCAGGTCGAACGGAATCTGCGGGAATAGCTCAGTTGGTAGAGCGCAACCTTGCCAAGGTTGAGGTCGCGAGTTCGAGTCTCGTTTCCCGCTCCAGATTCAAGAAAAACGCTCCCGCAAGGGGGCGTTTTTCGTTTGTCATGACGTTGGCCAGGCGGGTCGCTACAGGCGGGCCACGACATTTTCATGGTGGGCGTGGTAAGTCTGCAGCTGGGGGCGATTCCGACATTGGTGTCGCAATCGGCATGACGGGGGGCGCAGCGATCGTGGGGACGATCGGAAGCACCTGGCACGAGGGGCTGCAACAGACGCAATGACCTGGAATCCGCACCAGTGTTCCGCCTGCTGCAGGCACTGAAAGGCTGGCGAAAGGCCTGCGCCGGCGTTGCCTGAACCGCACGCGTGCTGTGACCTTTTTCGGACCATTTCTCCATGTTCGCTCCACAATCGCACGGTAGCCTTCATGCTCCTTCTACACGTTGGCGGGCTGGTGGTCAGGCGTATCACTTCAGTGGCAGTGCCCAGGACGGGGCGCGGACTCTCCCTGCAGGCAGTGCTGCGACCCGGCGCGCTGCTCGCAAGTCTCGCATTGGCGGGCTGCATGTCGGTGCCGGTTCCGGATCTGCCTGATCGCACGCCCAGCACCTGGACCCAGGTGCCGCAGGGCCAAGGCGTGGCGGTGGACGCCAAACAGTGGTGGAAAGTGTTGTCCGACCCAGCGCTGGATGGACTGGTCGATCAGGCCATCGCCGGCAACCTCGACCTGCAGCAGGCCACGCTGCGCCTGCAGGCCGTGCGGATTGTCGCCGGCACGTCCGATTCGCGCTTCCTGCCGGAAATCACGGCCAGCGCCAAGCAGGTGCAGGATGCCGCTGCGGTCGACACCTACTTCCACGCGGGTATCGAAGCGATCTGGGACCTGGGCCTGTTCGGCGCCGCCGAGAGCGCGCAGTTGAGCGCGCAGGCGTCGGCCGGCAACGCCGAGGCGCTGCGTGGTGCCGCGCAGGTCGCGGTGATCGCCGACGTGGTGCGCAGCTATCTGGATCTGACCGTGGCGCAGGCCCAGCAGGACCTGTTGGCCCGCCAGCAGGCGGTGGACGATCGCGGCGAACAGTTGGCCCTGGTACGCCAGCGCCTGCGCCTTGATGAGCCCGGCGAACTTGATCGCCTGCGTGCACGTCAGGCCGCCACCCGCGCGGCCACGGCACAGGCACGGGAAAACGCGGACAACGCTGCCCGTGCGTTGGCTTTGCTGCTGGGACGCGATGGCCCGGACCCGGCCTGGCGTGCCTATCGCACGCCGCCGACGCTGGGTGCGTTCTCGCTGCAGCAGGTCCCGGCCGATCTGCTGCGCCATCGGCCGCAGATCCTGCTGGCCGAATCGGAGGTGATGCAGGCTGCTGCCAGCAAGGGTTCGGCACGCGCCGCGATGTATCCGCGTGTCAGCCTCGGTGGCTCCATCCTGTACGCCTACAACCTCACCCAGAACGCCCGCTCCAATTCCGATTCGAGCCCGTCCATCGGCCCGTACATCGATATTCCGCTGTGGGACTGGGGCCAGCGCCGCGCACGCTTCCATGCCGATGAAAAGCAGCTGGATGCCGCCTTGCTGGGTTACCGCAAGGCGGTGCTGGAAGGCGTGAGCGAAGTGGAAGGCGCGCTCGGCAGCCTGGCGCGCCAGGACAGCAGCATCCAGTCGCTGCGCGCGGCCGATGATGCCGCCGGGCAACAGGTCAAGCGGCAGGCGCGGCAGGTGCAGTTGGGGCTGTCCAGCGAATTCGATGGGCTTGACGGGCAGCGTGCGGCACTCGCCGCGCAGGCCGACCTGATCGGTGCACAGGGTGCGCGCGTGCTGGCCTTTGCGTCGCTCTACCGCGCCCTCGGTGGTGCTCCGTTGCCTGTCGAGGGTGAGGGCGAATCGCAATGATCGCGCTGGCCCGCAAGACCCTGGCTTATGAGTGGCGCCGGTTCCTGCCGGTGGTGCTGGCGATGTGCTTCGCCGGTGTGCTGTTGATCGTGCAGGCGGCACTGGTGCTGGGCATCTTCGGTACCGCTGCGATCTACGTGAAAGCGTCCTCGGCCGACATCTGGGCCGGCTTCCCCGGCACCCAGAGCGTCAACTACGGCCATGCGATCAGCGCCGACGTCGAAAGCCACCTGCGCATGGACCCGGATGTCACCCGCGTCGAACCCTACGAGTGGGTCGATGGCGAATGGCGCTCGGGTGCGCAGGGTACCGGCAACGTGTCGGTGTACCTGTCCGGCATCTCCACCGGCGATGACGCAATGATGTTCGCGCGCATCCTGCCTGCCGACCTGCGCGCGCAGCTGCGCGAGCCGGGGGCGGTGATCGTCGACAGCGCCGACCTGGATACGCTCGGCGTGGACCTGCAGAGCAACCGTGCATGGATCAATGGCAAGGCGGTGCGTGTGGTCGCCGCGCAACCGGGCCTGCGTGGCCTCGGTGGCGTCAACGTGCTGGCCTCGCTGGATACCGCGCGTGCCATCGCCGGTACCGATCCGCACGAGGGCAGCACCTATTTCGTGGCGGGCCTGCGCTCGCCGGACTTGGCCGACCGCGTGCGCGACCGCCTCGCTGCGTCGATGGGCCAGGCCACGCCGGTCGAGTTCTGGACCGCGCCGGCGTTCGCCAGCCGTTCGCAGCAGTACTGGTTGTTCGACACCGGCGCCGGCATCGCGGTGCTGTTCATGGCGGTCATCGTCTGCTTCGTCGGCGCGGTGATCACCAACCAGTCGTTCGCCTCGGTGGTGGCTGGTTCGGTGCGCGAGTACGCCACGCTCAACGCGCTCGGCGCAGGTCGCTACGCGCTGGCACGGGTGGTATTCGAGCAGGCATTGCTGATCGGTGGCGTGGGCATGTTGCTGGCGGCGGCGTTCAGTACCGTCGTGCTGTTGATCGCACAGTCCCAGCGCGTGCCGGTGCAGCTGACGCCGATGGTCATCATCGGCTGCGTGGCGCTGGTCGCGGTGATGGCCATGCTGTCGAGCATCATGGCGGTACGCAGTGTGGTCCGCTCCGATCCATCGTTGCTGCTGCGTTGAGGACCGGCCGATGACCTCCAAACATGCCGTCGCTCCCACGTTGCAGGCCGACGCACTGGAAAAAGGCTTCATGTCCGGCGATGTACAGGTGCCGGTGCTGCGCGGCCTGTCGCTGGACATCTATCCGGGCGAGTTGACCCTGGTCTCGGGCCCTTCGGGGTGCGGCAAGAGCACGCTGCTGTCGCTGCTGTCCGGCCTGTCCGCGCCGGATGGCGGTCGCGTGCACGCGCTGGGCCAGGACGTGGGCCACATGACCCGCGGCGAGGTGGAGCGCTTCCGCCTGCACCATGTCGGCTTCGTGTTCCAGGGCTTCAACCTGTTCCCGGCGTTGACTGCGCTGGAGCAGGTGCAGTTGCCGCTGGGCTACCGTGGCATGCGCAATCGCGAAAGCGAACCGCTGGCCCGCAAGGCGCTGGAAGAAGTGGGCCTCAGCCACCGCAGCCACATGCGTCCGGCGCAGCTGTCCGGCGGCGAGAAGCAGCGTGTGGCCGTTGCCCGCGCCTTCGCCAAGTCGCCGACGCTGATCTTCGCCGACGAACCCACCAGCGCGCTGGACGCCGAGAACGGCCAGCGCGTGATCGACATCCTGCATCGCTACGCACGTGCGCATGGCGCCACCGTGCTGTGCGTGAGCCACGATCCGCGCCTGATCCGGCATGCCGATCGGGTGATCGCCATGGAAGACGGCATGGTCCGTGATGACCGCCGCCAGAACGAAACCGTAGAGTCCGCCCCATGACCAAGACGTCGCACCTGCTTCCCCTCAGCCTGGTACTGTCCGCGGCACTGCTGCTTTGCGCCTGTTCCAGGGACGCGCCCGCCCAGGCACCTGCAGGTAAAGCCAGCACTGCCACCGCCGGCAAGGTTGCGGTGGCGCGCGGCATCATCGATGTCGAGGGTGGCCTGATCGCGCTGGCGCCGCCGGTGGATGGTTCGATCACCGCCGCGCTGGTGAAGGAGGGCGCCACGGTGAAGAAGGGGCAGCTTCTGCTGTCGCTGGACGGTGCGCTGCTGCAGCAGGAAGTGGCAATGGCCACCGCTGATCTCGCACTTGCCAATGACCGCCTGAAGGGCAGCCAGGCGCAGCTGCGCGAACTGGAGCGCAATGCCACCCGCCTGTCCACGGGTGCGAGCGAAGGCGTGTCGTCCAACCAGCAGGCCGATGCGGCCAAGCAGCAGCTGGCTGGTGTACGCGCCGATGTCGACGTGGCCGGTGCGCAGGTCGACATGGCCCAGCACAAGCTGGAACACGCCAGGCTGAAACTGCAGCAGATGTCGCTGAGCGCGCCGGAAGCCGGCACCGTGGTCGGCCAGGTGCCGGGCCTCGGCGCCTTCGTGCAGGCCGGCAAGCCGGCGATATCACTGCTGCCGGCGCGCCCGCTGCAGGTACGTGCCGAACTCAGCGCGGCCTACGCCGATGCCGTGCAGGTGGGCATGAGGGCCACCGTGGTGCCAGACAGCGATGGTGCCGAGAACGCCAGCACGCTGCCGCCCGCACGCGTGGTACGCATCAGCCCGGTGTTCGCGCAGGCTCGCCTGCCTGAAGACGCGGGGCGTGGCGTGGCCAAGGTGGTGGAGTGCGTGCTGGAGTTCGATGGCGAGGCCAAGGCGCGCTTCGGCCAGCATGTGCGGGTGGAGTTCCGGAAGTAGGCCTAGTGCTGCAACGGGGGCGCATCCGCGCGCCCTCGACGCCTGAACGCCCGCCACGCGCTCACCGCCGACACCATGCACAGCGCCAGCAGCAGGCCCACGTCCAACAGCAGCAGCCACAGCAGATGCATGCCTTGTACCGGCGGCTGATGCATCGCCGACAGCATCCACGGCACCGACCACAGCAGCAGAAGGGCGAAGGCGATCAGCAGGCGCAGCCACAGGCGTTTCAGTCTCCACGGCCGCACGATCAAGGCGGCTACCACCAGTTCGACCGTGCCCAGCAACGCGAAGACGATGACGGTGCTGGTCGGGTAGGGCAGTTCGGCGCCTTCCAGGTGGTGCAGCAGCCAGTAGTCCGGAGTGAAGCCGGCATTGACCAGTGCGGCGATCAGCGCCAGCCAGGTCAGCGCGACCAGCAGCCAGAACAGGCGGATGTAACGTCTAGGCATCGGTGGTGTCCGTGGTGTAGCGGGAGGTTGCCCGCGACGAATAGCGTAGGCTTGCGGCGATTGCGGCCAGTGCCAGCAGGCCAGGTCCAACGGTGAAGTACACCAGGCGCAGCGGATGGTCGTGCATCAGCGTCCAGCTGGCGAACGCCAGCGGCGCCGCCAGCACCAGCAGCTTGGCGAACAATGGCCGCAACACTGCGATCAGCAGTTGGGCGCCAATGAACATCCAGAACAGATGGAACTGGGCGATGCCCAGGCCGATGTCGCGATGGGCGGTGAAGCCGAAATGGTCGCGATACCAGTTCATTCCCAGCGGAATCAGTGCCCAGTACAGCAGCGCCACCAGCAGATGCAGCAGCAGGGCGATCAACAAGGGTTTGCCGCGAAGGAACATGGTCGCATGGGGCTGGGCGGGGCAGCGTACCCCACTGCGGACGCCCGTGACCGCATGATGTGAAGACTGTTGACGGCGTGAAGGAATTTGGACACAATAGCGCTCCTTCGACGCAGGTCGAACGGAATCTGCGGGAATAGCTCAGTTGGTAGAGCGCAACCTTGCCAAGGTTGAGGTCGCGAGTTCGAGTCTCGTTTCCCGCTCCAGGTTCTACAGGGCCCCGGCAGGGGCCTTGTTTTTCTCCCGCCACGGCAAGGCGGGGCACGTTGAGCCGCAAGGCTTTGCGCGCAGTCAGAAAGGTGAAATCGCTGGTGTGTTTTCCGGATTTCCGGTAGCATGTCGGCTTACGCGGGAATAGCTCAGTTGGTAGAGCGCAACCTTGCCAAGGTTGAGGTCGCGAGTTCGAGTCTCGTTTCCCGCTCCATGTTCCGACAGGCCCCATCATGGGGTTTTGTCTTGTCAGGGTTCCGTTCCTGGCGCGCGGTACGTTGGCCTCATGGCAGAGTGGCTATGCACCGGATTGCAAATCCGTTTACAGCGGTTCGATTCCGCTTGAGGCCTCCAATTGAAAAGCCCTGACTCCGGTCAGGGCTTTTTTGTTGGCTACGATTGCGTTCCCGCTTGCGCGATCGTTGCGCGGCCTGGCGGCCAGTCATGGCGGATCCGGTGGCGCTACACTGGTCTGATGAACCAGATTGATCACTTCCGCGGCGCCTTGCTCGGCCTCGCGTGCGGCGATGCCGTCGGTACCACGCTGGAGTTCAAGCCTCGTGGCAGCTTCACCCCGATCACCGACATGGTGGGTGGTGGGCCGTTCCAGCTGCAGCCGGGGCAATGGACCGACGATACCTCCATGGCGATGTGCCTGGCCGAGAGCCTGGTGCGTTGTGACACCTTCGATGTGCACGATCAGATGAACCGCTACGCCAACTGGTACCGGCATGGGTACTGGAGTGCGACCGGCGAGTGCTTCGATATCGGTATGGCAACGCGGGCTGCGATCGACCGGTTCCTGCAGGATGGCCATCCGCTGGCGGGTAGTGACGATCCACGCAGCGCTGGCAATGGCTCGATCATGCGTTTGGCGCCGGTGGCATTGCGCTACGCCGGGACCCCCGACCTGCAGGCAATGGCCGAGCTGAGTTCGCGAACGACGCACGCTGCGCAGGAGTGCCTGGAGGCGTGCCGCTTGCTGGCGGTCGCGCTGGAGCGGGCGTTGGCAGGTGGCACCCGTGACGCGGTGCTGGATCTCAGCAATGTCCCCGTTGAGAGCGCGCGGCTGCAGCAGATCGCGGCGGGCGGCTACCGCGGTGCCGCGCGTGAGCAGATCCGTGGCAATGGCTATGTTGTCGACAGTGTCGAAGCTGCACTCTGGTGCTTTGATCGCCACGACACCTTTGAAGCCGTCGTACTCGAGGCGGCCAATCTTGGCGAGGACGCCGACACCACGGCCGCCATCGCGGGGCAGCTGGCGGGCGCATTCCATGGTGCGCGCGGAATCCCCGGGCGGTGGTTGCAGCGGCTGGCCCTGCGTGCCGAAATCCAGGCGCTGGCCGATGCGCTGCACGCCTTGAACCAGGGCAGCGACCGCGCTGCGTGAGTCGGGTTCCCTGCCTGTGAACTGCGCCGGCAGGACGCTCCCTGCCGTCGCCATTTCCGACGCCGCGAGGGAACCCGTGCGGCAGCTCGCATGCCGCGGCCGCCAGTCTCAGCCACCCACGACATGGAAAGGCGCTATGGTCGGGTTCCACGTCTCAGGGAGCCGCAATGGCGAGCAAGGACATCACGCGTCGCTTCAGCCACGGAGCGAAACGGAAATGAGCAAAGTCATGGCAGATGTGCGTTGGCTGACCTTTCGCTTGAAGAACGGGCAATCCATCGGGCCGGAGCGGCTGAAGGACGGATGGGTGATTGCCTCGGAAACCGCCCGCTGCGAGGTCCGCCGCGAGCATATCGAGGGATCGGGCCTGGTGTATGCGCTGTATGCGCCGGCCAGCCTGGCCTCACCGCGGCGCGCGGAAATGCGCATGCGCGAATTCCTGATGAGCTCGGGCTACACCTTCACGATGGGCACGCTGGGCGGCTGACTGGGCCCGTCATGGTTGCGCTCGCACGGTCAGCGCCTGGCCCTGCATGCCGATCGGGCGGCGTGCATCGTGCAGCACCATGCCGGTCAGGCCGAGGCCTTGGCGGCTGAACGACACACGCCACCCGAGCAGCCCCCTTCCGGCACGGTGGTGATGCGTTGCGGCACGCGACGGACTCAGCGTTGCACGGCCTTCAAGGCGTCGACCACCTGTGCCCCAGAAAAACCACAGTGTCCTTCGCCCACTGGCGGCAACACGCGTGGCAGCGGGCGTGCGCCAGCCCGTGCGGCCAATTGCGGATACACCGTCTGCATGTGCGGCACGATGGTCGGGTCGTTGTGGTTGAACTGGATCACCAGCGGTCGCTTCAGTGCGCCGGTCATTGCCAGCGCGTCGCGGACATGCGCCTGTGCCGCAGGCACGGGATCGATGCGCTGAACGCCGGCATTGAATGCGGCGTCGTCACCGAATCCGCTGTACACCACCCCCAGGTTGCCGACCGGCATGCCGCCGCTGCGCGTGGCCAGTTCGTGCAGCACCAGTGCGTGCAGGCTGATGGCGCCGGCCAGTGCATCAGGGGACACCTGCAGCTGCCGCGCCAGCACTGCGGCGTGCGACGGATCACGTTGCAGGGCATTGGCGATGCCCTGGTACAACTCGCCCTGTGGCAGCGCGGCGGCTTCGCGCGCTACCAGGCCGGCGGCCGGCAGCCCATCGGCCTTGGGGAAGAAGTAATCGAATGCGACCAGCGTGGTCAGCAGATCGGTCGCGATCTGTTCGCCACCGAGATTGGCGCCGCACAGCGACACGCCACCTGCGTAGTGCTGCGGGAAGCGCTCGAGGCTGCCGATGGTCACGGCGCCGCCCATCGAGAATCCGAGCATCCAGGTGTGACGGACATGCTTGAGTTCACCCACTGCCTGCTGGCGCAGGCGTTCCGTATCGGTGATCGCATCGGCCACCGCCCAGCCCTGGCTGGCATAGGCGCTCTGCGCGACGGCGTAACCTGCTGCCAGCAGTGGCGCGGTGCTGTCATTGGCCGACATGGGTGCGGTGCGTGGCATGCCGACCGGTTCGTAGCCATGGGCCAGCATCACCAGATCGCCGTTCCAGCTGGCCGGAACATCCAGCCGCCACGGTGCGCCCTGCAGCTCGCCGCTGAGCGTGCGCGGTGCCGGCGGTGGTGCAGCCAGCGATGCCATCCAAGGCAGCAGGCAGAGGGCAAGCGCACATCGAAACAAGGGTCGCATCGGGGTCATTCCATGCGGGAATGGCGCCGAGCATAGATCCCTGCACAACCTTGCGCGCGCTGCAGTGCCGCAGGGCATTGCCGGTCGGCGGTGCCGCGCTCTACGCTGGCGGCATGGCCCTGCACAGCATCGCGTCGATTATCCGCATTCCCCACGGGAAGGCGGGGTAGCGCGCGGTCATCTCGGCCAAGCAACCTGCCCGGGAAGGCGGGTTGCATGCAGCGCTCTCCCGGGTAATGAATCCACCAAGGAGAATGCAGATGCACGACCTTTCATCGAACGACGCTGCGCCGACGCTGCACCTGGTGTGCGGCAAGATCGGTGCCGGCAAATCCACCCTGTCGCAGCAGCTGGCGTTGAAGCCGCGCCACGTATTGATCAGCGAAAACACGTGGCTGGCGGCGCTGTATCCGGGCGAAATCCATTCCATTGCCGACTATCTGCAGCGTGCAGCCACGTTGCGCAATGTGCTGGCCGATCATCTGCGCACATTGCTGCAGGCCGGTGTTTCGGTGGTGCTCGATTTTCCATTCAATACGCCAGCCAGCCGCGCGTGGGCACGTGAAGTGTTCTCGCCGGTTGGCGCTGCACATCAACTGCATTTCCTCGACATTGCCGATGAGGTCTGCAAGGCGCGGCTGCGCGCGCGCAATGCTCTCGGCGAACATCCGTTCCGGGCCAGCGACGAGGAGTTCGAACGGATCACCCGCCACTTCGTTGCACCGGCCGCGGAAGAGCGCTTCGTGGTGATGCGCTATACCGAGGCAGGCCCGGCGTAGCGCAGCACCAGGCGGCCGTCGTCATGCTTGCGCAGCTGCATGAATTCGAGCCGGATCACTCAGCCAGTGCCGCCCCCTCAACCGCCGATTCCGATACGATCTGTCACATTGCGTTAGTCTCGCTTGACCCGGAGTCCCGTCATGGTCGACCGTCTCGCCATTCTGCTGGAACGTTTTTCGGTCACCGCCTCGGTGTTCCATGCCGGCGCGCTGTGCGGCATCAACACGCTGGAGGGCGAGGATGAAGCCGGGCAGTTGCACCTGGTGCGACGTGGCCCGCTGCAGGTCAGCCACGGCCAGCAGACCGTGCAGGTCGAGGTGCCGAGCCTGCTGCTGTACCCGCGGCCGATGCCGCATCGGTTCAGTACCGATCCGCAGCACGGCGCCGACATGGCCTGCGCCAACCTGCATTTCGAGGGTGGACGGCTCAACCCGATCAGCGCCGCATTGCCCGATTTCATCTGCCTGCCGCTGGCCGATCTGTACGGCGGCAACGCAGCGCTGGAACTGCTGTTCGAGGAAGCCTTCGAGCAGCGCTGCGGGCGTGCGGCGATGGTCAACCGGCTGTTCGAGGTGGTGATGATCCAGGTGCTGCGCCAGCTGATGGAAGGTGGCGAAATGCGTGGTGGCCTGTTTGCCGGGCTGGGTCACCCGCGGCTGCGGCTGGCGCTGGTGGCGATGCATGAAGCGCCCGCACAGTCCTGGACCCTGGAAGACCTGGCCGAGGTCGCCGGCATGTCACGCAGCGTGTTTGCTGCCAGTTTCCGTGAGGCGATGGGCACCACGCCCGGTCAATACCTGCAGGGCTGGCGGGTGGGCCTGGCGCAGCAGGCACTGCGCCAGGGCAGACCGCTCAAGCGGATTGCCGACGATGTGGGGTACGGCAGCGAAGCCGCGCTGTCGCGCGCATTCAAGGCGCACACCGGGCAGTCGCCGCGCGAGTGGCGTGGGCAGGCCCGCGCCGGCGCGGCCTGAGCTTCAGCCCAGCACCAGCCGGGCCAGTTTCATGCCACCGAACAGGCCGACCAGGCCCAGTGCCACCGAACCGCCGGCGTACAACGCTGCCAGGCCGTGCTGGCCGCGCTGCAGCAGCACGCCGATTTCCAGCGCATAGGTGGAGAACGTGGTGTAGCCGCCGAGAACGCCGGTGGCCAGCAGCAGGCGCAGCTGCGGCGAGGCGCCATTGCGCAGGGCGAAGGCTTCGACCAGCACGCCCATCAGCAGCGCGCCGCTGATGTTGATCAGGAAGGTCGACCATGGCCACGGGCTGCCGACTGCCACCCGCGTACCGATCAGGTTGCAGGCATGGCGAAGGCAGGCGCCGAGCCCGCCGCCGATGAAGACCAGCAAGTAGTTGTTCAATGCGTGCATCACGTGCCTCGGGTACGGGTTCGCTGATTCGATGGCGAACGCCGAGGGCAGGCACGGCCCGCCATCGACGAACGCCGGTTCGTCCTGGCAGGAGCCATCAGCCCTTTCAGGCGGTTATCGGGGGAGCCCCATCCCCATCGGCGACCATGCTACCAGCGGTAGTGCATTCACGTCATCGAGGTCGTCAGCACCCGGATGACCTTGCTGCGGCTGAAGCCGTCCATCAGCAGTTCGAAGGCCAGCAGGTCCAGGGCCGCGTGGCGGCGGTGGTCGATCTCCAGGCCCTTCTCTTCCACCAGATGGCTGACCAGTTCGTAGGCGTCCTGCCAGACATCCAGGTGGGCCTGGCTGGGGATATAGGTATTGCCCCGCTCACCGACGCCAAGCCCGCTCACGCCATACAGCAGTTCACGCGCGTCCAGCTTGGCCGCATCGGCGATGCGGAACAGCTGTTCGGCCTTCACATGGGCGGGGCTGACGTGGTCGTTGAGCCAGTTGCTGATGGTTGCCGTCGTCGAATCGGCGGCGCGGGCCAGATCGGCCGGGCGAGGGTGCCCGGCTTTCTTCATGGCAATGGCGAGTCGTTGGCCGAGAGTATTCATCTATGCAAGCCAGCTTAACGCGTGGATCGCAAAGATCCCTTGTTCCAAGAATAAGTCTGGTTAACAGAAGGACCGACCGTGACCGAATTCTGGAGCAAGGGGCAGGTGCGCACCCGGCTGGGTTTCCGCACCGATGCCGAACTGGCGCGCTTCTTTGGCATAAGCCGATCTGCAGTGTCGCAATGGCCCAAGGATTTCCCGATTCCTGCGTTACGCCAATACATCCTGCATCAGCGCTATCCCAACCTGTTCCCGGCAACTGAAGCCACGCAGGGCGAATAAGCCTCAACTGCGCCGCCTTTTGTCGCATATAGCACTCTAAGTGCCATTTGCTAAGTATGCTTAGCAACATAGGAAACTTTGATGGAACAGGGTCGGGCTATCGATGAGGCCTACCAGGGCAGAGGCTGGATGAATCGGGTAGGTTGTCGGCTCCGGCCCATCCGGGAAGCCTGTCATCCCGTATGTGGTTTCGTGAACGATTAATAATTTCGATCACGAAAGTCGCTGCATGTAATTGACCTGTCGTGAAATCTATGACTAATTGGCATCAACCGGGCGTGAAGCCCGGGAGTCTTTCAGTAGCTCGCAAGTGAGTCGGTAGACCGTCAACGATGCAGAACAAGTCCAACGGAGGTCGTATGGAATACGGCATGCATGGCTTGGCTGAACGGGTACGCCGCGAACTGGAAGCCAGTTATCACAAACACGGATGCGGTCCGGCGTTCTGGGATACCTACCAGCAGGTGCTGGACCGCCTGGTCCCGCAGGGGACCGAGCGTACCGAAGTCACCAATGAAATGGCGCTGATCATCGAACAGCTCGGCATCGTCCGACGTGCGCAGCTGGTGCCGCCGCACGCCAACGGGCCGCGTTGACCCGTTGATTCAAAGCAGGCGCCAGGCGCCACAGGCCAACAGCGCCAGCAGCATTGACAGCAGTGCCAGGGTCCGCGGTCGCCACCATTGCCGCGGTTGCCCGGCCATGGCCTGCGGACTGCAGTAGCGCACCAGCCCCGGGCCGAAACCGGCCTGGTGCTGCTGCCGCGAGCAGGCGTCCAGGCAGGCGCCGCAGGCCAGGCAATCGGCCTGCGGTCCCTGGCGGATGTCCAGCTGCATCGGGCAGGCGCTGACACACGCGGCGCAGTCGGTGCAGTCGCCCAGGCGATCGGCGCTGAAGGTGGGCATCGGTCCGGCCAGCAGCGGATGTGCGGCGCGGAACACGTAGTCCTGTGCGGTGGTCGGGTCGAGCAGGCCGCGTCCGCGTCCGAGCACGCCCCCCATGCCCGGAGGGCGCATGCCGCGCGGTTCGCCGCGGCGCGCGTCGTACAGCATGCGTGGTGTATGTGGATCGATCAGCAGTGGTTGCATGCGCGCGAACGGGCACAGCGAACGGCACACCTGCTCGCGCAGGAAGCCGGCATTGCCCCAGGTGGCGGCGGCATAGAACAGCACCCAGAATGTTTCCCAGCCGCTCCAGCCGGCATGCGGAGCGGCGGCCAGCAGTCCGGCGATCGGGCTGAACAGGCCGACGAAGGTGATGCCAGTCCACAGCGACAGCAACCCCCAGGCGACCTGGGTGGCCGGGCGCACGGCTGGCACTGGCAAGACCTTGGCCATGCCGTGCGCGATCCAGTCGAAGGCACGGCGCCACAGCGTCTGCGGGCAGGCATGACCGCACCAGATGCGGCCGGCGAGGTGGGTGAGCAGCGCAAGGCCCACCGCCAGCACCGCCAGCAACCCGATCAGCACGCCGACATCGCCGGGCCACAACGTCCAGCCGAACAGGTCGAAGCGCCGTGCGTTGATGTCCAGCAGCAGGGCCTGGTGTCCATTCCAGCGCAGCCATGGCAGGGCATAGAACAGGACCAGCAAGAGCGCGCTGAGCGCGCCGCGCCAACGCCAGGGGCGTGGGGTTCCGGTTCCGGTACAGGGCGTACTCATCCCAGCGGCAGCTCGTCGTCGTCATCGCTCGGCAGGGGCCGCTGCAGGTACCAGGTGACTGCGCTGGAAAGTGCGGTCACCGACCAGAACATGAAGAATCCTGCCGTATAGCCCAGTTCACGGCTGATCGCCGTGCCCGGGAAGCTGATCGCCTGCAACCGCAGCGGGTCGACGAAGGCGAAGAACACCACGCTGGCCAGGCCGGCAGCGATGAAGCTGGGCCAGAGGATGGCGCCCCAGTGCTGGATCAGCTGCTGGCGGCGGCTGGGAGAGGGTCTGTTCATGCTGTCCCGGATCGGAATGAGGGCGGCGCGTATACTCCGCCGAGGCCGGCGCAGCATCCGCAGGGCATGCTTCCTGCAATCGTGGCAGCCTAGGTGCAGCGGACTGCGCCGACATTGATCTGGATCAACGGCGGTGCCGGCCGGCTGCGGCACACTGCCGGCACGCTTTGGGTACCCCGATGAACGCAATACCGCCACCTGTCCTGCCCGTCGCCTCGCCCGGGCTGTGCACCGAGCAGGAAGTGACCCGCCTGGTCCACGACTTCTATGCGCGCGTGCGCGAGGAAGAGCGGTTGGGGCCGGTGTTCCAGGCGCATGTCCACGACTGGCCGGAACATCTGGCGCAGCTGGTCGATTTCTGGTCGGCGATGCTGCGCGGCACGCGCCGCTTCAAGGGCTCGCCGATGTCCAAGCACATGGCCATCGAGCTGGACAAGGACTTGTTCGATCGCTGGCTGGTGCTGTTCCGGATCACCACCGCCGAGTGCGGCAACCCGCCGATGCAGGAGCTGGCCAACGACGTCGCCGCGCGCATCGGTGACACCTTCTGGAAGCGCTACCAGATGCTGCGCTGGCCGCAGGTGGGCCTGCCGGTGCTGGGAATCCCCACCCGCGATTGATCTGGGTCAAGGCGGTCATGGCCGTCCGGCGCGATGCTGGCGGCATGGACACGTTCTCTCCCGCCGCCGGTGGCCTGGCCTGGACCTTCGACCCCGACCTGCTGCGCCGGCATGACCGGCCGGGGCCGCGCTACACCTCGTATCCGACCGCGCCGCACTTCCACGATGGCTTCGACGCGCCGGCGCTGCGCCAGGCGATCGCCGACAGCAACCAGCTGGCGCGCGCGCTGTCGCTGTACGTGCATGTGCCGTTCTGCTCCAGCCCCTGCTTCTACTGCGGCTGCAACCGGGTGATCACCCGCGACCGCGGTCGGGGCCACAGCTACGTCGCGCGCGTGCTGGCCGAGGCCGACCTGCTGGCGCCGCAGTTCGAGGACGGCCGTGAGGTCATCCAGCTGCATCTGGGCGGTGGTACGCCGAACTTCCTCGAGGCCGAGGCGATGACCACGCTGGTGGAGGGGCTGCGCCGGCGCTTCGATTTCAGCGATTCGCCGCAGCGCGATTTCTCGATCGAACTCGATCCGCGCTTCATCGATACCCGCGATGTCGCCATGCTGGCGCGGCTGGGCTTCAACCGGGCCAGCCTGGGCGTGCAGGATTTCGATCCGCATGTGCAGGAATCGATCAACCGCATACAGGGCGTGCAGCAGACGCTGGACATCCTGCATGCCTGCCGCGACAGCGGCATGCGCTCTGTCAACGTCGACCTGATCTATGGGCTGCCTGGACAGAGCCTGCAGGGATTCGGCCGCACCCTGGAACGAGTGCTGGCATTGCGACCGGATCGCCTGGCGGTGTATGGCTACGCACACCTGCCACACCTGTTCCGCGCGCAGAAGCAGATCGACGAGCGCCGGTTGCCTTCACCGGAAGACAAGCTGGCGCTGCTGGGCCTGGCGGTGGAGAAGCTTTCTGCTGCGGGTTACCAGTACATCGGCATGGATCACTTCGCGCTGCCGGAAGAGGACCTGTCGCGCGCGCAGCGTGCCGGCCAGCTGCATCGCAACTTCATGGGCTATACCACCCACGCCGATACCGACCTGCTCGGCCTGGGCGTGAGTGCGATCAGTCATATCGGTGCCACCTACAGCCAGAATCCGCGTGACCTGCCGTCGTGGGAGGACGCGGTGGACCAGGGCCAGCTGCCGGTCTGGCGCGGCGTGGCACTGAGCGCCGACGACCAGCTGCGCGCTGAACTCATCCAGCAGCTGATGTGCCAGGGCGAGGTGGACGGTGCCGTGCTGGGCCAGCGCCATGGCGTCGATTTCGAGCAGTACTTCGCCGAGGACCTGCGTTCGGTGCAGCGGTTGCAGGAAGACGGCCTGGCCGAATACCGCGACGGTGTAGTGCGCGCCAGCGAGCCGGGTCGGCCGCTGCTGCGGCTGCTGGCGATGTGTTTCGACCCCTACCTGCGCGCGGCGCATGAACAGCCGCGTTACTCGCGTGCAATCTAAGGTGTACTCGCGCAGCGCGGTTGGTGCCCGGAGCCGGAATCAGAACCCCTTGTGCTGCAAGGGGTTCGGGGGATTCTGGGGAGAATTTGGGCAGTCCTGCAGTTTCAGGGGGCCAACGCGATCGTCACGGCGGTCTAGCCGCCAATCTTCCTCTCGTCATCGGCCCAACGTAGGACCTCCGACCGCTTCCACTTCTTCTCGTTTCCGATCTGAAGCGGGGCAGGGAAGCTGGGACGGCACGCAAGCCTTTCAAGGAAGCCGCGCCGATTGGGCTTCCCGTCCGGCGTCGTGAGCCCCAACAGGACGGCACAGGAGTCCGCGCTGAGCCAGCGTTCGCCCTCGATCATCGCGGCCAGAAGCGCGATTGTGGGATCCGGAACAGGCTGTTCGATCACGGCGCCTCCTCAGCCGAGTCCAAGAAGGTCGGAGCCGGCGAAGGACGCCGCAGGTGGGGCGCGTACTCAAGCCACAGCAGTGCCCCGGCCATCTCTTGGATGGTCTGCTCGAAGGAGTCTCCAGGTGCCACCGAATGGGCGACCTCCGGCCACTCCTGCCCCATCATCTGTGCCGATGCACGGGCTTGATTGATCTTAGCTCCTTCGGCAGCGGCGAAGATCCCGAACGTGATTGCGCGCCGGATGTCCCTGACTGCTTTGGCGGAGATCTGGTAGTCGGGCTCCGCCTCCAGGTGGGCCAAATCGACCAATTCATCGAAGGTGCTCATGCTTCGGCTCCTGCGGCCCGATACAGGCCGGTCGCGAGATCGAGAAGGAAATCCATCGTCACGACCTCGTCGTATCCGAAAGAGACGTCCTTGCCCTCTGCATCTCGCATGCCTCTCCAAAGAAGTGCCTGCACATGATCGGTGAGAAGCCTGGCCTTGCTCAGTGCGACGTCCAGATCCTGCCCGGATGCCACCACAAGTGGCGATCCGGGGATTGAGATTTCCTTGGTCTTTTCCAGGTTGACCGAGTGGCTCATTGGGCGCCTCCGGCGTAACGCAGCGCCCTGCACATTTCGAGTAGGTCAGCGAAAACGAACAAGTCGTCATCGGTGATCCGGTCGCTGTCCATGTTGCTCAACTGCCGATGGACATAGTCGAAGTAGATGTTGGCCTTCAGGTCACTGTGCATTGTGTCGATCCCGGCGCACACCTTGAGCAGCGGGGCATTGTCCTGCACTGGGATCCGGCTGAACGGCTCTTCTTTGGTGAGGGGAGTGTCAGACACGGGCGGCCTCCTTCAGCGGCTGGCGGCACACGTCACGCCCGTTGTCACGCAGGTAGGTGAGCAGGTTCTCAGACTCCGAGAGGAGGCTCTCCATACCCAGCATGAGGCAGTCCACGGCATGCTCAGTGAGGGGGGCATACAGAACACGCTCGTCCTCTTCGCAGGTATCCCGCAGATCCTGCTTGGACGTGAAGTCGCGGCGGATGACGTCCAAGATGGCGATCGCCGCCTTTGTGTTCTGGTCGACCCGGACCAGGCGGTTGGTCAGGCAATCGGAAAGAGGGTTGTCCCTCCACGTCGAGTTCAGATAGTGCTCGCCGTTCGCGAGCCTGCTTGCATCAGCGGTAGGGGAGGGGGGTACACTGTGGTTCGCCATAGTGGCTTCCTTGATCTTCGCGGAGATGGGTACGACTAGGCAGACGGCTCGAGCGTTGGCGCGCTCGGGCCGTCACTGTTTTTGAGGTTCCAGTCAGGCTGGAAGGTGACCGCCCGGTCCACAGAAAGGGTCGACGGTGCGTAGACGTGTAGTTCTGCCTTGTTCTTGTGGGCGCCTCGCAGTTGTACTTGGATGCCGTCGCCGATGTAGACCGTCGTTCCTGCCTTCACCGTCATGACGATCGGCTTACCGTGAGGGGTAGGTGTTTCCCTACTCATGTTTCAGGTTTCCTTTGTTCAGGTCCGCGTGTGAAAATGCAAAAGTCGGGGTATATGCGTCACTCGCTGCAGCAACGCAAAGAACGACGTTCGGGTGTTGGGCGACACCGATCTCAATCACTCGTAGTGGAACAAGCACTGCAGCTGCACTGCCTAGAGCCATCCAGGCCGCACGAAGAAGCCTAGATGACGAGAGACTCGGCGGCGTGCCGTAACCGCCGCTCTGACAAGGGTGGTTAGAATTCATGCCGCTGCCTTTGCCAGCTCGGCGCCAATGCGAGCGATGCCCTTTGGTGTGATCCTGGTTTGTTCAACGACCTTGTCGGTTCCATCCTCGCGCTGAACAGTAGTGACTTTGTGGCACATGACGCCTTGCTGGATCCGTTCTTGGTAGGCGAGCCAGCCGCTGTGGCCCGGACGTTGGTAGACCCAACCATGAGCCACCAGCCAGCGCCGCAGATCTACCGGGCGGACCTGCAGAACCTTGGCCGCGTCTCGCATGCACAGTGAGCCATCGGCTGCAGCTATCCGATTCAGCGTAGCGACCTGCGGCGCCTGTTCCGCGACCGTCTGCTCCAAGCTGATCACTTTCTCGGTGTAAGTCAGAAGCAGGCCGCGCATCGCAAGGGGATCGTTCAAGACGGCCATCGGGTCAGAGGTCCGCATCTTGACCTTCTGGGCCATCTCAAAGAAGGCCCTCACCAGGGACTTCTTGAAAGAGCGCACGATCGGGCTGTTCCGCATGTAGGTCAGCAGCAGGGTCGCCTGCTGCTCGTTTAGCTCCGCGGACTCGATGGGATGCCCACCGCGCTCAGGTCGAGTCGATTTCAAATCGACTTCCCCAAAGTCCTGTAAGTCGCCCTGGTACTTCCGAACCAGCGCAATCACGCTGGCGTGCTCGTTGTGGGTGTTCTCGGCGATGGTGAGAGTGCTAGTCACAGCGGTGTCGCCGCTCAAGGTTACGAGCTCTGTCACGGAGATGGCTCCTGGTTGAAGGTACGTTCGAGCCGGGCAAGGATTTCGCCGTTGAAAGTCCGGTGGTTGCGTTCCGCTGCCTTATGAAGCTGTTCGTGTAGAGCTGGCGGCATTCGCAGGGCGGTCTTCACATAGTCGGCCTGGCCTGACTTCTTGGTATTGGTGCTGGTCATCGTCACTCCGGTTTGTGGCACTACCGTAGTGGCATAAGTAGGAGATCATGCCACTACGGTAGTGTCAAGCATTGGGTACTAGTTCAGTGGCAGAATTGCGGCATGGCTACTGATGACCTTGTTCGCACCCAGATCCGGCTACCTGCCGAACTCCACAGGCGCTTGGTGGACTCGGCGGATCAGGCCGGAAGATCGGTTAACGCTGAGATGGTCTTTCGGCTGGAAAGCACCTATCCGGCGTCCTTGGAGGTGCAGCTCATCTCGGCGCGCCGCGATGACCTCGCCCGTCTTGACGCAGAAAACCAAGCGATCAATAGCCAGATCGCGGATCTGAATATTCAGCTTTCGCAACCCAGCAAGAAGAAGATCCGGGGCCAAATTCAAGAAGCAATTGCATCGCTTGGACGTAGGCAACTGGCCATCAGAAGTCTTCGTCTGACTACCGAAATTGAGATTGAAAAGCTGCTGAAGTTGGCGCAGGCAGAAGCCGGAGAGCACGCCGAAGGCTGAGTTCACACCGAGGGCCTCCCATCACGCGCCAGCCATGTCATGCTCCGCTCCGGGACTACGGATAGGGGGATCCCATGACTAGGAAGACCGTGAGCATTCTGCTCATCGTGTTTGTCGTATTGGCCATCGTGATCTACACCCAGCTCACGATCTTCGTCATCCAGCCCATCGGCGCTGTTCCCGAGGGCAAAACGCTGGTCATCCTTCGGCTCAACAAGACCGAGTTCATCGACAGCGCAGATGCCATGTGTGAGAGAGAAATGGGCGGCGTCTCGCTGCTTTGCCGCTTGGGAATGATGGGCGGGGTCGCCAGCAACAGCACCGTATTGCTCCGCTTGCCGTACAGCCAGGCGCTTTACGACATTTCCACGGGCGGCAAGAGTTACGACCGCTGAGGGAGCTCTGCGGCGACCGTCTGCTTGGAGCTTGTGAGCCTGGGGGTAGCTGCTGCGGCAGCTTTCCGCGAGAGACTTCATTAGTTCACCCCATGGATCGGCCATTACCAACATGGGGTTAGACTACAATCAAAATTGTGGGTCAATCAACAACAATTGTTGTTGCCGACTGGAAATCACTATTCTAATTGTGGGACGCCGGTCGCCGCCAAAGAAAAACCCCGCCGGAGCGGTGGTGCGACAGCATTGACTAATCAACACAAAGTTGATAATTGGCGTGGCGTCTGCTATGGTCGAGATGAGATCTGAGCGGAGGCACCGTCCTCCTATTAGGATCTCTCCGGGGCGCCCTAGGCGCCCCTTTTTTATAGCCGAACTACACCATTCGGATCGCGTGGCGAGGCTTGTCGAAGCAGGATCGGGGCGAGCTTATTGAAATATGCCCGCCCGCCGGACTTCCGCATGTACGCGTTCGGCTGCTCATTCTGATACAGCAGATACGCTGCTAAGTCCGCAGACTGTATAAACATAGAATGCGCTGAGTCGCGAAAACTTGGGTCTTCCAGGACTCTGCTCACCATCAGATTACGGTAGCCGCCACCGATCTGGTTGGGCACTGGGTTGTACGCCCGCATTCGTCTGAACATTGCGATTAGCTGCGCCGAAGGTTGGCCGTCAGCGAAAACCATGCCGGACTCGCGTTGCGCGAGAGGGGTAGGGAAGTTGGCATAGCCCAACGTGTTTTCGAATCGTTGCACTAGAGCTTGCCAAGCCTTCGCATGAACGTCGTAAGTTGCAGGTTTGTTCGCCTTGTCGACCACCACGTTGATCACGCTCAGGTACGGCAGCGCTGCCAGCTCGGTCGTGAAATGTCTAAGGATCGCAAGTCGATCATGCCGCTTGATTCGAACCAATGGCCCTGGGCTTGTAATGAACTTCGCAGAATGGATTTCTTCGCGTAGCTTGAGCCCAAACGAGGATCTCATCCTTTGACGGAAAGCCAAGAGGGCCTTCTGCATATCGTTCCAGTGTTGCTCATTCACAACTAGCCCGGTCAGGGTGAAGATCGGGGATGGTGAATTTACGAGTCCGGGGTCTCCGCTCTCGTCGACATACATGAAATACATGAGGCTCCTCCTAAGCCTAAGTTAGTCCGCCCAGCCACCGATCCAGTGCACGCGGCCAACGACCGTGATCGGTTCCCGCTTGGAGTCCATCCGGCGCGGCTTCTGCCACTGGTGGTCACCCTTCAGGTTGTCGCTTGCGAAAAATACTGTGCCATCTAGGACCATGGCGCGCTTCACGTAGTACTCCGGGTTGGCAGCGCCATGGACCTGGATCAGGTACAGCACGCCATCTACGACGCGGGTGTCTGAGGTGTCAAACAGGATCGCATCGCCGTCCTCAATGATCGGCTCCATCGAATCGCCCTTGCCGTAATAGATGGCCAAGTTGCGTCCGTAGATGCCACGCCGCCGCAGGCTGGTCTTCTTGAACTTCAGGCTGTGGGTCTCGGCGTACTCCTCCGCCTCAGCACCTGCAGCCCCCAGGCCAACTGCCTGAGAATAGCCAGTGACGTCGGTGTACTCGTTGTCGTCTGCCTGGTGACCTTGGGGCGGCGTTCCAAGCATGTCACCCACCCCTAGCGCCAGCCAGAGCGGGTCCACGTCCAGTGATCGGGCAATCTCGGCAAGTGCGCCCGTCTTCTTGGCTTTACCCGATTCGAGCTGGGCAATGGCCTGTTGGGAAATTCCCACAGACTTGGCGAGGGCGGTTTGAGACAGGCCGGAGCGCTCGCGCGCTGCGACCAATCGCTCAGCAAGGGTCGTATCCATATCGCCAGCGTGACCATCCTTGTTGTGAACGTCAAACAATTATAGTTGTGGTGCCACAGGAAAAGTAGTAGCCTTCGTTCCTATGAGCGAACCCCTTGAACATCTCAGGGCTGCGGTTGCCGCGGCTGGTGGCCAGAAAGCCTTGGCGGACCTGGTCACAGCCTTAGGGCATCCGATTCGGCAGGCGCACGTCTGGAACTGGATGAACCTGCAGGGAGGGTTGACCCCGCCGTACATGGCGCCGCTTGTAGAGGCCGCGACAGGCGTTAGCTGCGAGCTTCTCCGACCGGATCTGCGTTGGGACCGGGATGCCGAGGGGAGGGTGATCGCCTACGGCGTGACGTTGCAGCCAGTTGAGCCTGGGAAGAGCAGGGCAAAGCAGTAGCGGCTGGCCGGGGGCACTGAACGAAAAGCTCGCCCGAAGGATCGGGCGCGAGGGAGCAAGGACGGCGACCACCCTGCATGTGGAAGTGGCCATGTAGGTGTCTGGCGCTACGAGCGTGACGCGCTCGGGGGACAACCCAATGTCCAGATACAACGAAGCCCCCGCTGTCGGGCAGACAGATGCGGAGGCTTCGTTCAGAGCGAGGCCACTATGCCACACGCAATTTCCCGGGAAAACCCGAAATCCGGTCCGCGCCACATCAACGCGGTCATGAGCGATGCCGTTGAGAAGATCAGGGAGCGCCAGGCGAGGCCATTGGTCCGCCTGCAGGAACGCCTGCCTGATGGCCGCATTGCCGTGGAGGTCTACGACCGCGCCCGGCGTGGCGATGAGCCGACCTATGACTTCTACTGCTCAGGCCCCCAGCAGGCGTTGGAGTGGATCCAGCAGATGTCCAGCAAGCGCTGGATCACTACGGAGCACCTGGGGGCGTTCGCCACACTGATGCTGGCTGCGTTCCCGGAAGTGTCGGGAGCCTCCGCATGAGGCACCAAGCAATGGACTGGGCAGTCCAGCAGCGGTTGCGGGCGAAGCAAAAACTCTTGCTGATCATGCTGGCGTTCCATGTAGCAAGGGAGACCCATTGCTGCTCGCTGTCCCGTCGGAAGCTCGCTGTGCTGTGTGGCATGAGCATCGACAGCGTTAAGCGTGCGCTTCCAGAGCTCGTAGCGATGGAACTGATTTCAGTCGAGTTCCGAGTGGATGAGGGCACGAACTTGCCCAATACGTACACGCTCAAGGTAGGAGAACCCGCATGAGCGTGCAGGCAATGGCGTGGGCAATGGATCAGAAGCGCATCGCGGACCCCGCGGCGAGGCATGTGCTGCTGTGCCTTGCGAACTACGCAGACAAGGACGGCAGGGGAGCTTTCCCCTCTGCCGATAGCCTCTCCCAAGACACGGGTCTGTCAGTACGCACGGTACGCCTCAAGCTGGTTCAGCTGGTTGACGCAGGCCTGACCGTGAAGGGCAATCAAGCTCTCGCTGCCGTCTATATCAATCGGGCCGATCGGCGCCCGGTTGTCTACGATCTGGTCATGTCACGGGATGCAGCAGCTGCAGCCCGTGAAGAGGCGCGGGGTGCAGCTGACGGCAAGAACGGGGTGCAGCTGACTGCAGAACGGGGTGCAGCAGCTGCAGCCAATCCATCATATAACCATCAAGAAGAAACCCATGGGTCACCTGCCGGTGACGAGGGCGCCGCTGACGAAGCGGATGAGCAGGCAGATCTGCTCGGTGGCAAGTCGACTACCGGCTGCCCTCACGAGGCGATCATCGCTGCCTACCACAAGGAGCTTCCGAACTGTCCGGTTGTCCAAGGGTGGAGTGACAGCCGGCAGAAGCACCTGCGCGCGCGCTGGAAGGCGGACCCCACAAGGCAGACGCTCGAGTGGTGGCGTGGACTGTTCGAGTGGATGCGGGAAAGCGACTACCTCATGGGCAAGGTGAACAGCTTCCAGGTGTCCCTGCCGTGGCTGATCAAGTCTGAAGAGAACCTACTGAAGGTCGTAGAAGGCACCTACCACAACAACCGCAACGGGGGCCAGGGCTGATGCGCTTTGACCCCAATCTGCCGCCGCATAGCGTTGAGGCGGAGCAGGCTGTCCTGGGTGGCTTGATGCTGGCTCCAGAAGCTTGGCCTCTGGTGTCCGACACGCTGTCAGCCGAGGACTTCTACCGTCACGATCACCAGCTGATCTTCGAATCGATTCGCACGCTTGCGGAGAAGCAACGCCTGTTCGACGCGGTGACCATCGGCGAGTGGTTCGAGTCACGCGGAAAATTGGACCTGGTCGGCGATGGCACTTACATCACGGAGCTGGCTAGCACGACGCCATCGGCTGCCAACGTGGCTGCGTATGCGGAGATCGTGGTGCAGTACGCCGGCCGGCGACGACTGGCCGAGGTCGGCCGCAAGGCGATGGAGTCTGCCCGGCAGCAGGATGGCCGCGAGTTCCCTGAGCTCCTGGCGGAGTTGACGCAGGACATTGCCGGGTTGCAGCCGGCCCAGCGCGGCGGTCTTCGGCTTGCCGGGGAAACCATGTACGGGTGGTACAAGCGCTGGGAAGACCGCTATCACGCCGCTGGCGGCCTGACCGGACTGGAAACCCCATGGGCCGAATTCAACCGCGTAACGCATGGCCTTCAGCCGTCCACCGCCTATCTAATCGCTGGCCGGCCGAGTATGGGCAAGAGCATCGCGGCGCTGAATGTTGCCGTCTACTGCGCGCTCAAGGGGATAACGGTCGGGTTGTTCAGCCTCGAGATGAGCATCGACGACTGCCATGATCGAAACGTCGCGTCTGTCGGGCACATTCCCCACGAGTGGGTCACGAGGCCAAGGCATTCCGGTGAGGACAGCGAGATCTACCAGAGCCGTATGACCCCGGCGATTCGTGATCTGAAGGCGGCGCCTCTGTACATCGATGACACTGCCTCCCTAAACGTCCGCCAGTTCGAGGCCCGCGCCCGGCGCATGCACCAGCGCAAGCCCCTGCAACTGCTGGTCATCGACCACATCCACGACTTCGACGTGGACCCGCGCATGGCCCGATTTGAGTACGGCCGCATCCTCCAGAAGGGCAAGGACCTGGCGAAGGAGTGGAAGATTCCGTTGGTGGCCTTGGCTCAGCTGAATCGCAGCGTCACGGGGCGGAACGAGAAGCGACCGACCCTGTCAGACCTGCGTGAATCGGGCGAGCTGGAACAGAAGGCCGACGTTGTGGTGTTGCTTCACCGGGAGGACTACTACGACACTCCAGAGCAAAAGACCCATCTGCAGGGTGTCGTGGAGATGCACTTTGCGAAGGGTCGAAACATCCGTGCCGGCGAGCGGATCAGCTTGCAGAACCGCTTTGATCAGATGCGAATCGACAATTGGGACGGGCCGATGCCGCGTAAACCGGAGGCAGCGAACGACGACCAACCGCTGCGCCGCGCCAGCTATGGGCCTGGCCGTAAGACCTATGGGGGGATCGGCCGATGAGCGTCTTTCAATGCTTGTCCCAGGAGCCGACAGTGGATACACCAACCATGAGCAGTAGATTCGCCAGAACATCTGCCATTTCTGGTCTCCAGAAACCGCTCACAAGGAGCAGTTCGATCATGAAGCGATTCAAAAGTCGGGACGAGGTCGTTGCCCTGCCGGGGTTCGAGAAGGAACATCCGATTTCCTTGGAGACCTACCGCGGCTTGCTGGGGTGGTACGCCCTAGAAGAGAAGGAAATGCACTGTTGCTCGCTCAGGAGCACGGGCACGCTGTGCAATACGCCTCACCAAAAGGGATGGGTGGCGAAGGTCGCCGGAGGCGCTGTCACAATCATCGGTGGTGACTGCGCGAAGCAGAAGTACGATGCCGATAGCATCATCATGCGGGACATCAGTGCGGCGCAGAAAGGCGTTGACGAAGAGCTTGCTATGGAGAGGCTGGCCGAACTCTTGGCTGGAAGGGATGAAGCTAGGGATCGATTAGTGGCTGCGATGGGAGCGCTGGATCAACGGCGTCGCGCGCTTCAAGACTTCATGGAATCCGTGGGTCGCAAGAACCAAGCCAGGCTTGAGGAGCTCGCCAGGACCTCAGGTGAGGTTGTGGTCGAGGGGCGAACACCGGCGGAACTGGACGACGAAGGCGAGGTCATTAAGGATGCCAGAGTCGTATCCATCACATTGCCACCCATCGCATCCATTGGGGTGTGCAAGCCGTTCTACCTCACGCCTATATCAGAAGAGCTGCGAGCGCTTCTCAAGCTCTATAACGATGCGGACAGGTTGATTGCAACTGGTTCGAGAAAGGGACAGCGTGATCTAGTTTCAGGAATGGCGCGAGCTGATAGCTCAATAGCCAAAGCCGAGGTAGCTGCCAGGGCTATAGGTGCCTTCCTGAGCGGCGATCTGACGGCCGCCGGATTCCTAACCGGAGACTGGAAAGATCGTTGTCTCGCCGCAAAGGCTTCGCTTGACCGAATGGGGGCGGCCGGAGATCCCGGAGCATGGCTTCAGAGAGTTGAGGCGGGTCTTCGTCGCAAGCACAACGTCACCAAGATCGTAATCGGAGTATCCAGATGAGCACTGACAAGCGGCCTATAGAGGAGCGCATCGCCGCTCTGATGGGGAAGTCGGCCTACCGCGACCTTAGGGATGGATTCTTGGTCGGAGGGCTTCCGCGGTTCACGGACCAGGACGTTGCCGCCGCCATAGGTGCGGCGGCACGCTTGGGCGGCCGTGTGGGGGTGATGGCGCTGGAGACCTACTACGGCTCGACGCTGCTACACCAGGCTGCATTGCTGAGGGGGTGGGAGGATGCCGAAAGGAAGGAGGGCGACACCCGTGAGCAAATCGTCCTGACTAGGTTTGGTGGTGCCCTGGCCATTCAGCAGATGGCGGGTGGAAAGGTCACCAGCTCCGCCTACAGCGAGTACGCCTACCTGATCTTCTCACGCCGTGAGAAGCTCGAGGCCAGAGTCAGGGCGGCAGGTGCCTGGTTAGAGGAACAGCGCTTTACGGCGCTTCGGGAGGTCAAAGCCCAGCTTTTCCACGAAGCCGCTTGACGGGACGAAAAACACCCCCCAAAATCCCAACATGCGCTTTCTGCGCATGACCAAGCGGCTCGCCACACGGCGGGCCGTTTGCGTTAAGTCTGATCGTCATTCTGGCCGGTCTGTACTTTCCTGGCTCTTGTCGAGTGCAGAGCGGGGGGGGGATACTCGAACCTCTTCTCAAGGAAGGTGAATCTATGGCTCTTACCCCAGACCAAAAAACTGCGGCGATCAAGGCTGCTGCCGATATCGTCGTCGCATTGATTCAGTCAACCGCTGCATACAAGAACATGGGCGTCGCTGTCACTGGATCCGATGCCGCAGCGGCTGCGTTTCGGAAGACTTTTGAAGCCATCAAACAAAGTGCTGATTGAGGGTTAATTCCTCCTCATCGGCATGAATCTGAAGGGCCCTCAGTGCTAATTGGGGGCCCTTTCTTTTCCGGAGATACCATGGCGCAGATCACTCCCCAACAGGTTGGCGGCGTGAACGTCGTGGCCTTCAGGACTAGCGTGTCGACGTGGCCGCTGCCGCCGCTGAGGGGGCAGCGGCCGGCTTCGGTGCGGCAGTACCTGGTGATGGTGGAGCTGGGGTTTCAGCGGGTGAGGCGCCGGCTTGAGGCTGGGGCGCGGGCGGCGTGGTGGCGAGCTGGCGTTCGATTGCTTTTACCGTTGGCGCCAGTAGATAAGTCTGCAGAGCGACGGCACTGCCGAATGCCATGGCGAGAGAAAGAGCGAAGAGTAGGCCGTAATACTTCTTCCCTATGCGCGGGATCATCAATGTGTAGTGCTGAATACTTGCCGTTAGGTAGGAACCTAACGCGATCAGCAGCACGCCGCTGACGATGGACGCCTGCGGCGAATCGTAGGCCTTGCCGACGAAGGAGAACAGTCCGATCGCGACGAGAAACTCGGCCACGTTCTTGATCACGCTGGTGATATGTAGGTTCGCTTTCTCGAACTCTTTCACGTAATCCGTTTCAGCCATGGCTTCGTCCGTGGATGGGCAGTGTAGACAGGTGTGCACCTCAAGCGTACCGTTTCGGACACGATCAGATAAGAGTCTCTGGCAAACCCGAGGGCTCTTTCTTTTCCACCCATTCCAGCGGCTCGCCCTCATCGGCGGGCCGTTTTCGTTTCTGCGGGAGTAGGCCAGAGGCCCAGGCTGCCGGGCTCATAACCCGGAGATTCGCCGGTTCGAATCCGGCCCTCAGAACCATCCACGCCCGTCCACCCTCACCGGACCAATTCGCCGAGCCTGCCGGGCTGCGGTGACAGGCACCTATTTAACCAAACGGGGAGGGCGTCATGCCGAACCGGATCAACCATGGAATCGACATGCGGGGAGAAATCATTGATGCGGTGGGCACCGCAGCCCTGAAGGTCACGCCGCCAGTAACGGTGGCCACGGCCGTCGCATCGGGGTTCACCCTAGACAAGGCGGTGCTGGTGCTGACGGCCATCTACCTGGTGGGCCAGATCGGCTACCTGGTGTGGAAGTGGGTACGCGAATGGCGCCAGGCGCGCCGCGGCGGGGTGACCGGATGAAGGGCAAGGTGATCGGCGGTAGTGTCGCGGGCGTCGTGCTGCTCGCTGCCGGCGCGCTGGTGAAGCCTTGGGAGGGCTACTCGCCCACGCCGTACATCGACATGGTGGGCGTCGCCACCCACTGCTACGGCGACACCACCCGCCCGGACAAGGCGGTCTACACCGAGCAGGAGTGCGCCCAGAAGCTCAACAGCCGCTTGGGCAGCTACCTGACCGGGATCAGCCAGTGCATCAAGGTGCCGCTGCGCGAGCGCGAGTGGGCCGCGGTGCTGAGCTGGACCTACAACGTGGGCGTGGGCGCTGCCTGCCGCTCGACGCTGGTGGGCCGGATCAATGCCGGCCAGCCCGCCGCGAGCTGGTGCCCGGAGCTAGGCCGCTGGGTCTACGCCGGCGGCAAGCGCGTGCAGGGGTTGGTGAACCGTCGCGCGGCAGAACGCGCCATGTGCGAGGGCAAGTCATGAGCCGTATCGGCGTTGTGGTCGTCGGACTCGGCCTGTGGTCCGCCGCCATGTTTGGTGCCGGCTGGACTTGGCGAGGTGACCAGGCGGAGGCGAGTGAAGCCAATCAGCGCGGCACCGCAGCCTTGGCCGTGGCCGAACAGGTGAGTCAGGCCCGAGCCGTCGAACACCGCCAGGTCGACAGCCTCGCAACCATCGGAGCAATACATGAAAAAGACCGCGCTGCGGCCGAGACCGTCCCTGCTGCTGTTGTGGCTGGCCTGCGCGCTGGTCGTCTGCAGTTGCGCGACGACCTCGCCAATTGCCACACCGCTCGCCTGTCCGAAGCCGCCGCCGGCGCCGTCGAACGTGATGCGCGAGCCGAACTACGTCCAGAGGTTGTCGGAGCTGCTGTTCGAATCGTCACCGACGCGGAAGACCAGATCCGGGCCTGTCAAGCGGTAGTGCGTACGTACCATGCAGACCTATCGGGCGAATAGGCCACAAGTCTGTGCCGGAGCAGCCAGTGAGTCCGGCATAGGTTGACGCGGCCGTATGGCGGAGGAGCTTGTCGGCGGTGTACGCGCTTGCTTCTCCGAAGGCTCCTTGTTCGGCAGCCGAAGCAGCTCTAATCTGCGCTTGGAGTTAAACCCGGCCGGTTGCAGGCCGGGAGTCAACTTCACTCAAGATGCACCAGTTATGGAGTTTCAGGTTCCTGGCGGCCGATACGTGCCATTGACAACACTGCCAAGGATGGTGCTGGTTGTATTGAGGTACTCAGTCTCTGCTGTGCGGAAAAGGTGATTGGGAAGCTCTTCCTTTACCAAACGCCCGGGGATCTCCGTACGTCCCTTTTCAAAGCTCATTTTCAGAGCGCCACAAAGCGTGGCGGAATCGCTTTTGCGTAGCTTGCCTGCAAACACGACGAGTGCGCGCTCGTTCGCGAGATCTCTTCCAACGCGTTTAGCTTGTTGGACTTCATCATCCTGAGTCACTGTGTTTCTCCGATCATGGGCGTTAAGTCCTCATACCATCTTTTCTGCTTCTAAGTAAGTACACGAGTATGGAAAATCACGTGACCTCGTCCGGTGCTTGCATTGAGCTTGCGGAGCCGGACATCGGGTGGGCATGTCGGTTCAGGCAGAGGATCTTGAGTCTTCTGTCGGACGGGTTGGGTTGATGAGCGCGGCGTTCACTCGCAGGAGCAGGCAAACCGGCGGCAGCGCCTTCGCGCACCTGTACGGCACCGCGCGTTGGCAGCGAACACGCAGGGCGCAGTTGGACCGTGAACCGCTGTGCAGCCGATGCAAGGCTCGCGGCCACGTCACGGTCGCCACCGTGTGCAACCACACCAACGGACACCCGTCTGGGGAGACGGAGGAGATGTTCTGGACTGGACCCTTCGACAGCCAGTGCGCCGACTGTCACAACGTCGACCAGGCGCGTCTGGAGCGCGGTGCGGCGCAGGTCCGAGGGTGCGATGAGGACGGGTGGCCGGTGGCTGGCTGACGTGTTCCACGGAACGGTTCCACAGGGGGGGGTAAATTTATGCCATTTCGACCGGCCTAGACCGACCGTCCCCCCAAATTCGCGTATCCACAATTCACGGGACGACCCTCGAACGGGCCATCCCAGCCAAGAAATCCCGCATTTTCCCGAGGAATTCATGCCAAGGCCCCGATTGCCCGTCGCAAAAGCTGCGACAAGCGGCGCCGCCATCAAGAATCCAGGCCGGCATGCCGGGAGAAAGAGGCCAAAAGGTACGCGCGCCCTGGGCGAGCCGTTCAAAACCATGACGGCTGCCGAAAAGCGGGCGTGGAAGGAATTCGCATCGGAAATGCCATGGCTCAATTCCAGCCACCGGGTGCTTCTTCGCCTGGCGTGCCTCTGGACGGCGCGGATGGAGGACCCCAAAGCCGAATTCGGCGTGTCAGCAACCCAGGCGCTCAGCTCGATCCTTTCGAAGCTGGGCGCCACACCTGTGGATGAATCGAAGGTCTCGCATGGCGGTGACGAAGACGACCAGGGCGAAGAATTCTTCGGTGGCCCCAGCTCCGGCCGACCGCACTAAGGCGTATGCGCTGGATGTGGTGGCTGGCCGGATCGTTGCCGGCCCTCATGTCCGAAACGCCTGCCGGCGCCACCTGCAGGATCTGATTGAAGGCCCCGAACGGGGCCTTTACTTTGACCACGGGGCTGCCGAGTACGCGTTCCGCTACTTCGAGAACGTCCTGATGCTCTCCGAGGGTCAGTTCGAGGGCCGGAAGTTCGAGCTGCACCCTTCGCAGGCGTTCATCATCGGCTCGCTCTTTGGCTGGAAGGGCGCAGACGGGCTTCGCAGGTTCCGCCGCGCGTACATCGAGCAGGGGAAGGGCAACGGCAAAAGCCCGCTGGCCGGTGGGCTGGGCCTGCTGGGGATGACGGCTGCAGGCGAGGCTGGCGCACAGATCTACTCGGCGGCGGCGAAGAAGGACCAGGCTGGCATCCTGTTCGCCGACGCGGTGAAGATGGTCAAGAAGTCGCCGCTCCTGGCCAAGCGCATCGAGTTCGCTGGCGGTGAGGGGCGGGAGTTCAGCATGGCGCACCACGCCAGCGCGAGCTTCTTCCGGCCGGTGTCGCGCGATACGGGCCGTACCGGCTCCGGTCCTCGACCGTTCTTCGTGCTGGTCGATGAGGTGCACGAGCTTCCCGACCGGCGAATCATCGAAATGCTGGAGCGCGGCTTCAAGTTCCGCCGCGAGCCGCTGCTCTTCATGATCACCAACTCCGGCAGCGACCGGACCTCGGTGTGTTGGGAGGAGCACGAGCATGCCGTCAAGGTCGCCGCCGGCCATACCGAGGCGGTGAACGATCCGACCTTCGTCGGCGACGTTATCGACGACAGCACCTTCAGCTACGTGTGCAGCTTGGACGACGGGGACGACCCCCTTGAGGATCCCAGCTGCTGGGCGAAGGCCAATCCCCTGTTGGGGGTAACTATCACCGAGCAGTACCTGGCGGGCGTGGTGGCGCAAGCCAAAGCGATCCCCGGGTCACTGAACGGCATTCTTCGTCTGCATTTCTGCGTGTGGACCGATGCGGAGACCGCCTGGATGACGCGCCCAACGCTGGAACCGGCGCTGGCCGACTTCGACCCGCGCATGCATGAGGGACGGAAGGTCTACCTCGGCCTCGACCTATCGCAGGTTCGCGATATCACCGCGATGGCAGCGGTCGTGGAGACCGGCACTGTCCCGGTAGAGGTGGAGGTAGAGGGCGAGAAGCTGGTCATCGAGAAGCCGACGTTCGACGCCTGGATCGAGGCTTGGACGCCCGGGGACACGCTGGATCAGCGGCAATTGCAGGACAAGCTGCCCTATCGCACGTGGGTCAACGGTGGACACCTGCACGCGCCTCAAGGGCAGGCCATCAACTTTCGGCACGTGGCCCAGGTCATGGCCGAGTACGACAACCGTTATGACGTGCAACTGGTCGCGT
This sequence comes from Stenotrophomonas sp. YJH_SMC_73, assembly GCF_059370155.1. Taxonomy (NCBI): domain Bacteria; kingdom Pseudomonadati; phylum Pseudomonadota; class Gammaproteobacteria; order Lysobacterales; family Lysobacteraceae; genus Stenotrophomonas; species Stenotrophomonas sp. YJH_SMC_73. The sequence goes on from NZ_JCAFTJ010000004.1 coordinate 292,640, forward strand.
ACGACCGCTACGCGTTCCGCCGCTTTGAAGAGGAGGTCAACGACATTGGTTTGTCTGTGACCTTCGCTGAGCACCCGCAGGGTGGCTGCAAGAAGGGCAAGCCACTGGAAGCGGCGGTGGAAGCCGCCGAGCAGTCGGGACAGCCAGTACCTGAAGGCATGTGGATGCCCGGGTCGCTGCGCTTGCTGGAAGAGGCGCTGCTGGAGGGACGCCTGCGCCTGCGCCGCAACCCGGTTCTGGTGTCCGCAATCATGTCCGCCGTCATCGAATCGGACCGCTGGGGCAACAGCTGGCTGTCGAAGGCCAGGTCGGCAAACAAGATCGACGCCGCGGTAGCCATTTGCATGGCCATCGGCGCGGCACACGCCATGCCACCGGACGCCGGCGGCATAGACGACTACCTGGAAAACGGCTTCTTTGGACTGATCGGATGACTACCTTTCGCTGGTACAACCCGCTGAGCTGGCGGTTCTTCGGATACGACGACCCTGCCACGGGCAACTACGTGGAGGTCGACCTATCCACCGGTGGCCGAGGCACCAAGGCGGGCGTCCGAGTGACGCCCAAGAAGGCGCTGACGGTCAGCATCGTCTGGTCCTGCGTCAAGGTGCTGTCCGAGTCCGCCGCGGGGCTGCCTTGGAAGCTGTATGAGGACGCGGGCGGCCTCCGTCAGCTGGTCAGGGGGAGCAGCCCGCAGAGGCGCCGTCTGCTTCGCCTGCTGAGCAAGCCGAATCCGTTCATCAAGTGGCTGGACCTGATCAAGGCGGTCGTGGTGAACATGGCGCTGCGCGGCAATGCCTTCGCCATCGTCCAACGTGACGACAATGGTGGATGGATCGGCCTGATTCCCGTGCCGGTGGACAGCGTCCGCATCGACACCGACGACGGCCTTATCTACTGGGCGAACATCAACGGCAGCGAAACCCCGGTTTCCCCGGAGAACATGCTGCACTTCAAGCTGTTCAGCTCCGACGGCATCGTTGGCCTTTCACCGGTGGAGTACCAGGCTGAAACCATCGGGCTGGCGCGCGCTGCGCAGGATTGGTCAGCCCGCTTCATGCGCAAGGGGGGCTTCACTGGTGGATACATCATCTATCCCGGCTTCCTGACGAAGGAGCAGCAGGCGCAAATCAAGGCGAAGCTGCCTGATATCCGCCAGGGCGATGTGGACGACCTCGGCAAGATGGCCATCCTGCAGGGTGGGCCGACGATCACGCCGGCCGGCCTGACCCAGAAAGACAGCCAGTTCATCGAATCGCAGCAGTTCCAGGAGGAGGCGCTCGCCGGCATCTGGGGCGTTCCGCTGTACCTGACCAACCGCGCTCGATCCACTTCGGTGTTGGGCTCCAATCTGGAGCAGCAAACCAGCGGCTTCGTCACCTTCGGCTTGAAGCCCTATCTGGACGCGATCGAGAGCGAGATCAACGACAAGCTGTTCGCCGATAGCGACATGTTCGTGGAGGCCGTCGTAGAGGGGCTACTGCGCGCCGACAGCGGAGCGCGAGCCAACTACTACAAGACAGCTCTAGGCGGCTCAGGTGGGTCGGGCTGGATGGCGATCAACGAGGTCCGGGTGAAAGAGAACCTGCCTGTGCTGGAAGGCGAGCAATACAACCAGGTCACACGGTGGACCAGCAACAAGCCCGATTCCAGCAACGACGACCCAACGGGAGACTCCGCCAATGCTTAGCAAGTATTCCTGCCCGTTCGAGGTAAAAGCGGCAGACGATGCCGGCAACTTCGAGGGCTATGCCTCGGTGTTCGACAACGTGGATCTCGGCGAGGACCTGATCCTGCCGGGCGCCTTCGTCAAGGTGAAGACGACTCGGACTGGCCGACTGCGCCTGGCGCTGTACCACAACCTGACCCGACTGATTGGCGATGCCGAGTTCAAACAGGACGGCAACGGCCTGCACTTGAAGGGCAAGGTCAACCTCAACGTCAGCTACGCCAAGGACGCCTACGAGCTGATGAAGGCCGGCACGTTGGACGAAATGTCAGTCGGCTTCAACACGTTGGAGGACGCGATCGAAAACCGCCAGGGGCAGCGGGTGCGCGTGATCAAGAAGGCCGAACTGTGGGAGGCGTCGGTCGTCCCCTTCGGCATGAACCCGGAAGCACAGGTGATGAGCGTCAAGTCCGACGTTCGCGCCTTCGAATCGGCCCTGCGCGAACGCATGGGGCTGTCCCAGAAAGAGGCGGCGGCCGTCGCCTCGCTCGGCTTTCCCGCGATCCACCGTGACGGTGGCATTCGGGACACGGAGACCGTGAAGCAGCTGCAGCAACTCGGCACATCCATCGAATCCATCTTCAAAGGAATGCACCAATGAGCGAGAACATCAGCGATATCCGTGAGGGTCTGGAAAAGCAGCTGAAGGACGGCTTCGCCGGCCTGCAGAAGAAGTACGACAGCGCCTCGGCCGAAATCGAGAAGGGCAACCAGGTCACCACCGATCTGAAGAAGCAGATCCAGACTGCCACCGACGAGATCCAGAAGGTGGTCGACAAGGTGCTGAAGCTGGAAGAGAAAGGCATCGGGCTGGGCAACCAGCCCGGTACGAAGAAGGGCTTCATCGACTTCATCAAGGGCAACGACGAGTATAAGGCGCTGCAGGGCCGTGAGAAGTCGGCGGCCGAGATCGAGATCAAGAAGGACGAGCTGGCGTCCATGCAGGAAACCAAGGCCGTCACTAGCGCCGGCATCGTCGTGCCGAACTACGACCCGACCATCCAGCCGGGCATCCGCCAGGAGCTGCGCATCCGCGACCTGATCCCGTCGATCTCCGTCACTGGCCAGAGCTACACCTACTTCCGCGAGAAGTTGCACACCCGTGGCGCTGGCCCGGTCGGGGAAGGCGCGGCCAAGCCGCAGAGCAACGTCACCTTCGAGCAGAAGACCGACCTGGTGAAGAAGCTGGCGGTCTGGATCCCGGTCACCGACGAAGCGCTGGACGACGTGCCGCAGATGTACGGCTACCTGCAGCAGCTGCTGCGCTACGACCTGAAGCTGGAAGAAGAAGTCCAGATCCTGAAGGGCGACGGCCTGGGCAACAACCTGCCCGGCCTGATGACTGATGCCACGGTGTTCGACGACGCCCTCTCGAAGGCAAGCGACACCTCGATCGACACTGTCCGCCGCGCGATCTACCAGGTGCGCAAGCAGTCGAAGCTGTCGGCCGACGCCACGGTGATGACCGAACTGGACTGGATGAACATCGAGTTGGAAAAGGACAGCCAGAACCGCTACCTGTTCGCCAACCTGCAGGGCTTCGTGACCCCGATCCTGTGGGGCCGGCCGGTGGTCGCCTCGGACAGCATGGACGAAGGCGACGGCACCACCACCGGTGGCGAGTTCCTGGTCGCCAACTTCCAGCGCGGCGCCACGATCTACGACCGCATGAGCTTCCTGTTCAAGGTCGGCCTGATCAACGACGACTTCGTGAAGAACCAGCGCGTATTGCTGGTCGAAGAGCGCCTGGGCCTGGCCAAGCGCCGCGTCGAGGCATTCGTGAAGGGCCGCTTCAAGCCGCAGGCGTGATAGCGAGCTGATCCCGAACGAGGCCGGCCACGTGCCGGCCTCTCTCTTTCTATACGGAGCAGGAACATGAAGATCAAAGCCGAATGGGGCTTCCGCGGCGACGCCCCGAAGCTTAATGCCGAGTCCGCCGATGTGAAGGCTGGCGACGTGTTCGACGGCGTGGATCCGGAATACGGGCACGCGCTGGTCGGCAAGGGTCTGGTGGTACAGGTCCACGAAGGTGCCGCACCCCAGAAGACGAAGCCGGCCCGATCCAGCGAACTGAAGACGGGCGAGGGCGGCGGTGGGGTCGAAACCTCCAGTACTGAAGGAGCGACCGACGCTGCAGGCACCCAGTCTGGCGATGGTGAAGCGTCCGGCGGTGCCGGTCCGGCCGAACCCGTCACCGGCGGCGCCGCCTCTGGCGAGCCGACCACTTCCGACCAGAGCGGTGCCGACAAGAAGGCGCTCTTGATCCAGCAGCTCGAGGCCGCCGGCGTCGAGTTCGACCGCCGCTGGGGTGCTGATCGCCTGGCAGCAGTTCTGGCCGAAGCCCAGAAGAAGGATCCCGCCTGATGGCCGTCACCCTCGACCTGGAACTGGTGCGCAAGCAGTGCAACATCGTTGCCGACGTGGACGACGCCCTGCTGCAGCAGTACGTGGCAGCCGCGCTGGCGCACATCGAGCAGCACTGCGACCGGAGGCTGGTCGAGGGTGAGCCGGCCGGCCCGGATGAGATGAAGCTGTCGCCAGACGTGTTGCAGGCTGCACTTCTGCTGGTGGGGCACTGGGTCGCCAACCGTGAGGCGACTGTGGTCGGCGAGGTATCCACTGAGGTGCAGTTCGGCGTCGAGCGGCTCCTCTGGTATAGGAAGACATTCTGATGCGCGCCGGCTTGCTCAATCGAAAGGTCCGGGTTGAGCGCCCGGCGTCCGGAACGGATGACTGGGGTCAACCAGCCCAAGGATGGGAGCTGGTCGACGAGATCATGGTCAGCGTTGCCGGAGAAACCGGTCTCGGGGCAATTCGCGCCGGCCTCCTAGGCGGCGTCCCGGCATCGATCTCCCGATACAGCTTCATGGCCAGGTATCAGACCGTGAGGGCGCTGGGGATCGATGCAACGATGCGGATCCTTTTCGACGGCCTAGTGTTTGAGGTGAAGGGGATCACCCGTGACCTCAACCGCAGGGATCGCGCCTTCATTGCTACCGAGGAGGGAGGAAACAGCGGATGAGCATCAAGGCGAACGTTGACTTCTCCGGCGCGGTGAGGGGTCTGGAGGCACTTCTCGACTCCCGCGTCAGCCTCGCACGTTCCATGGGCGTTGCCGGTGGCCAGGTCATTCGGGATGAAGTGAAGTTGCGTGCACCGGTGGGCACGGAGGAGGGGGGTAGCCTGCGCCCCGGAAGTCTTCGCGACGCGATCTACCTGGCGTACCGTGATGGCCGATCCACCGACAGTCGGCAGATTTACTCGATTTCCTGGAACGCCAAGAAGGCGCCCCACGGGCACTTGATCGAGTTCGGGCACTGGCAAACGCACGCGGTCTACAAGGACAAGGACGGCTCCTGGACGCTGGGTGCGCCGCTGGCGCAGCCCAAATGGGTGCCGGCCGAGCCCTTCGTTCGACCAGGGTACGACGCGTCCCTGGCGCGCGCGCAGGCGGCGATGGTGGAAAGGGGTAGGGAGCGGCTTCCCGAATTGTTGCGTGAGGCGCGAGGAGGCAGCGGATGAGCTACGAACCGTCTCTCCATGCCCTGATTGCACCCTTGGTACAGGGGCGCTTCTATCCCGACGTTCCGCCAGACCAGCCGGTCTTCCCGTTTGCGCTCTATCAGCAGGTTGGAGGCCAGGCCCTGTGGTTCCTCGAAGGATCAATGCCGGACCACAAGCATGCGCGGGTGCAGATCACCATATGGTCCAAGTCCAGGCCCGAGGCCAACACGCTGATCCGTCGTATTGAGGATGTGATCTGTACCGGCGTTCCACATTCCGAGCCCTATGGCGCCGCAGTCGCCATGTACGAGGCGCCCATCAAGGCATACGGCGCCCGTCTCGATTTCGGGCTCTGGTTCCCTGACCCGTAAGTGGCCCACCAACCCCGTATCAGCCCGGCCATGCGCCGGGCTTTTCGTTTTCAACCAGAGGAAGACAACACATGGCACTCAAGCTCCCGAAGGGCACCCAGTTCGGCTTCGCGCCGGTGCTGGCCACCAAGATCGCAACCACTGGCATCTCCAAGGCGGCGCCCGCGTTGGCGAGCATTGCCGCCGATGCAGTCGACACCGACGACGTGGTGGTACTGGAGGTCCCGGGCTGGCCGGCCCTGAACAACCGCACGACCCGGGCTGGCGCCGAATCCACCGGTGCAATCGAATTGCTCGGCACCGACACCACCGATACCACCCTGTACCCGGGCACCAGCGGCGCCGGCTCGCTGCGCAAGGCAGGCGCCTTCATCGACCTGGACCAGCAGGGCGATCCGACCACCGCCGGCGGAGAACAGCAGTACTGGAGCGGGACCCTGCTGGAGGACCCGACCGGCCGCCAGATCCAGATCCCGACCTTCAAGAACGCCAAGACCATCACCATCCCGCTCTACTACGACCCGTCCAAGCCCTGGTATCCGGCGTTGAAGACGGTCGACGCCAAGGGCGAGCCGGTGGTGCTGCGGGCCAAGCTTGCCGGCGGTGACGTTCTGTACTGGTATGGCTACCTGAGCTACGACGGTGACCCGACCATGACCGCGAACACGCCGATGGGCACCACCGCGACGTTCACCGCCCTGGCCGATTCGGTCCTGGTGGAGGGCGCCTGATGTTTAAGGTAAAGGCCCCGGAGACCTTCAAGGCATCGTTGACCATCATCGGCCACGGCCGCGAGCAGAAGCTCAACCTGATCTATCGGCACCTGACACAGGAGGCGTACACGGCGCTCTTGCAACGCCTGGCGGGGCAGGAGATCACGCCGGCTCAAGCGATCCTGGACATGGTGGCGGAATGGGATGCGGACGTGTCGCTGGATACCGCCGGCGTGGATGAGGCCCTGCAGCAGCAGATCGGCCTGGATGCGGTGATCATCACCGGCTACGCGCAGGCGATCCAGGTGGCCCGCAAGGGAAACTGATCGAGGCGGTGGGGGCGCTGTACTGGCGCGCGCCCACCGAGGCCGAGCTTGCCCAGGTCGGCCTCAAAGCGAAGCACTACCAGCCGCCGGACGTGCAGCTGTGGCCCGAGTGTTCGCTGCCTATCGAGATCTTCTCGCGGGTCTCCACCCAGTGGCGTGCAAGCGCCGGAGGTCCGTTTGGGCTGGACTACAACGTCGTGTTCCAGGAGCTGGACCGCGAAGGGTTGACCGGTGATCGCCGGGCCGAGGTGATGGCCGCGATACGCATCATTGAGGGCGCTGCCCTAACCGAAATTAGCAAGGGCTGACCATGACCGACCAATCAATTGGCGCGGCTCGAATCGACCTGGTCGTCAATACGCAGCAGTTCGACAGTGCGATCACCGCAGCAAAGCGCGGTGTGGCCGACATGTCGGGCAGCGCACAGCAGCAGTATCAGCAGCTGTCGCGCGCTGAGCGCTCGCGCGTCGATACGCTGGTGCGCCAGGCGGACACCCTGGGCATGACCCGGTCCCAGCAGTTGGCCTACAACGCCGCCTTGCGCACGAGTGGGCCGGTGCTGGACGAGATCGTACAGAAGTTGGCCCGAGCTGAAGCTGCGGCCAAGCGCTCCGGAAAGGAGCTGAATGCATACGGTGTCAGCGCGGCCCAGCAGGCAGCGGCAATGCGCGGCGTGCCCGCGCAGATCACCGACATTGCTGTGAGCCTGCAGGGTGGGCAGAACCCGCTGACTGTCTTCCTGCAGCAGGGCGGACAGCTCAAGGACATGTTCGGCGGCATCCGGCCAGCGGCCGCCGCCTTGGCGTCGCAGCTGCTGTCGATGATCAACCCGCTCACAGCCGCAGCCGCGGCGACTGCAGCGCTTGGCGTGGCTTGGTATCAGGTCGGAGAGGCGCAGCGGCAGGCGGAACTGGCGCTGATCACGACCGGAAACTATGCCGGAACCAGTGCCGAGCAGATTGCGGCGCTCGCTCGGCAGATGGACAACCTTGGCGGTGTAACACGAGGCAAGGCCCTGGCGGCGCTGACTCAGGTTGCGGCATCAGGCCGGTTCACTGGCGAACAGTTCCGCTTGGTGTCGGAATCAGCGGCCGAAATGGAAGGAGCGACTGGTCAGAGCATCGACTCCACCATCGACAAGTTCAAGGAGCTGGCGAAGGACCCGGTAGAAGGCCTGCTAAAGCTGAACGAGGCCGAGCACTTCCTCACGCGCGCGCAACTGGACCGGGTGACCGCGCTTCAAGAAGAAGGGAGGCAGCAAGAGGCGGTAACGGAGGCGATCCGGATCTATCACGCCAGCCTTGGAGATGTTTCTGCAAAGGCGCGTGAATCCCTTTCGGGCGTCAGCCAGTGGTGGAAGGCAGTAAAGGACGACACCTCATCGGCCTTCAATGAGCTTGGGCGGTACATCGATCTCACTGATCGCCTCCTCACGCGCACCACGGGGGTGAAACGAGGTGCGGTGGCGGAGACGGCATCATTCTTCACCCCGATAGCAGGCCAGGCAAAGCTCGCGGGTGGGTTGCTTGGCGCGGCGAATGACTTCGCCGAGCGGTACTGGGGCCTTGGCCCCAAGCCCACCGTCACGATGGCAGGGATCTACGGCAATGGCGCAGAGGAATCGATCGGCAGCGCTGGGGAGCGGAAGCGCCTAGAGCAGCGGAAGAAGGACCAACAGGAATGGGATCGTCTGGCCGGGCAGAACCTGTCCAAGCGCCAGAAGCAGCTCGCCGAAGAGGCGCAGATCGTCGCCCTGGGCAAGAAGCTCGGCAAGGACCAGGCTGATATCGACCGGGAAGTCGCAGCGTCGCGGAAGCAGTTCGCTGAGGCAGAAGCGCGCCGCGGTGGTGGCTCCAAAACAAACCCGGCCACGTCTATCGTTGCCAGAATTCAGCAGCAGGTAGCTCTGAACAAAGAGCAGTCAGGCAGCGAGGAGAAGCTCACTGTCAGCCAGCGCCTGCGGGTGCAGGTGCTGGAAGAACTGGACAGGCTGGGTTCCAAGATTCCCGAAGCGGATCGGAAGCGCATCGGGACGATGCTGGAGGAGCTGAAGACCACCGGCGAACTTGTGGAGGCCAAGGACAAGCAGAAGAAGGCCCTGGAGGCGCTCACCCGGCAGCAGGCCATCTTCGACCAGCAGGCCGAGTCACGGCGCAGGGGTAATGAGCTGGACTTGATGAGCTACGGCCGCGGCCAGGACGCGGTCGCCCAGCTGCGCCGGCAGATGGAGGTGCAACGGGAATACGAGGACGAACTGAAGCGCTTGGGCGACCGTAAGGTTGCTACCGATCAGGACCAATGGGACCAGCTGGCGGCGAATGCGGCGCGGCACAGGGATGAGCAGCTGCAGCTGGAGATGGATTACCAAGCGCGCCGGCTTGCCGCGATGGGAGACTGGCGCAACGGCACCCGAGCCGCCTTCGAGGATTACGCCACGGAGGCGAACAACGCGGCTGGCCAGGCCCACTCCGCGCTGACGAACGCATTCCAGGGCGCGGAAGACGCTCTGGTTCAGTTCGCCATGACCGGGAAGCTGTCATTCCACGACCTGGCCAACTCGATCATTGCCGACCTGGCACGCATTGCCGCAAAGCAGGCGATCGTCGGTATCGCCGGGATGATCGCCAGTGCCTGGGGCGGCGGGGTCACTGCCGCGGGGAATGCTGCAGCTACCAGCGGCACTCAGCAGATCAACTCCGATCTTCTCGCCAACATAGGCCGCAATGCCAAGGGTGGTGTCTACACATCACCAAGCCTGTCGGCGTATTCCGGCGGCGTCTACAGCTCCCCGCAGTTGTTCGCCTTTGCGAAGGGGGCAGGCGTGTTCGGTGAGGCCGGGCCGGAGGCCATCATGCCGCTACAGCGTGGGCCCGATGGACGCTTGGGCGTAGCAGCGCATGGTGGTGGAACAGGGTCGTCACAGGTGAAAGTGAACGTCGTGGTGAACAGCGACGGATCGACCGATGTGTCAGCCGACACCCCGATGTGGCAGCAGTTCGGCAAGGAGATCGGGCAGCTGATCGACATGAAGATCAACGATGCGCAGCTCCGGTCCATGAAGGACGGCGGCGCTATGAGGGTGATGGGGAGAGGTTGATGACCGACACATTCAGTTGGAAAGCCACCAGCCAGAGCAGCGGATCAGCGACTGCGTCGGTGAGGCGCGCAAAGTTCGGGGATGGTTACTCACAGCAGGTTGCGGAGGGCATCAATTCCGTTGCCAGAAAGTACCAGGTGAGCTTCGTTGCGCCCAAGGCGGTGGTCACCGAGATCATCGCCTTCCTCGATGCACACGCCGGCATGTCCTTCTTGTGGGCCGGCCCTTGGGGAACAGGCCTCTACTACTGCGACACCTACACCGACTCCCACCTTGGTGGCCTGACCTACAGCGTCACGGCCACCTTCGAACAGACTTTCCAGCCGTAAGGAGAGAACATGGCACTTCAGCCAATCAATACCGATACAGTCCAGCCGAACGGCAAGAAGGGCGATCCAGCCAGGATCGCCTTCGGGAAGGTCAACGATAACGACGCGTACCTCGATGGTCGGATCAGTACCGTCGCCACAGCTGCGGCCACCGCGGACACGAAGGCGACCAATGCGGGTGCTGCAGCTGCGGCGGCTGTTCCGAAGTCTGGCGGTGAAGCCGGCGCCATGACGGGGACGCTCGTCATGCGAGGCGGCGGAACGGCAGTTCGTCGCGCGAACTTTTTCCACAACGCGAATGCTACGAACGATTTCGGAGCCAAGCTCACCCTGTCCTACAACGCCAGCAACAGCGATCTGGCCGGCATGTTCTTGGTCCCTACGGGAGCCAACGGATTCGAATCTCAGCTCCAAGTCTGGTTGAAGGATGGCGATTTCTTCAACTCGGCCTATATCCAAGCGCTCACGGTCACCCGAACAGCTGTCTCCTTCCGTGGCAGTGCCCTATGGCACGCGGGTAACACGACGGTGGATGCCAACAACTTCATCAAGAGAGCCTGAACATGGAGCCCACCTGCACCGCAGCGTTCAACATCCAGCCTCATGGTGGGATCGTGCTTGATGGAGACCATGCTCCTGGCACAAGCATCGGTTGCTCGTTTGATGCTCTGGGCATCGCGTGCGCTCGGGTTGCGACTGGTGTGTATCGGGTAGCTGGTCCGGGGATCAAACCGGCTACCGGGTGGCGCGCGAGCGTATACCGTGACGAGAATGACGAACAGACCATCCGCCTGGCCATCCAGCAGGTGGCGGGTGCGGTGCTCTACTCGTGTACCGATCCGGCGACTGGAGAGGCAAGGGACATTGTCTACTTGCTGACGGTACGTGTCGTCGTTGACGCTCCGGAGGTCGAACAAGCCGAGGATGCGGAGGTCGATGCGCCATGATCACCGCCGATGCCCAGCAGCTCGAGCCAGGCGGCCGCGTCACGGTCTATGAACTGGACTGCACCAGCTTCGGTGCAGATCAGCTCTGGTTTCACCAGCACCTCCAGTCGGGGGTGATCTGGTGGCAGGGCCAGGAATATGGACCTTGGCCGATCAACGCTACCGGGTTCGAGCGCACCAGCGAGCAGCAGCCCAACCCACGGCTTAGGGTCAGCAACATCGATGGCCGGATCGGCGCTCTGTGCCGCATGTTCCAGGATCTGGCCGGCGCCAAGCTGATCCGCCGGCAGACGCTGGTGAAGTACTTGGACGCGGCCAACTTCCCCGAGGGGAACCCGTTGGCTGATCCGGGCGAACACTTCCCGGATGAGATCTGGTACATCGAGCGCAAGGTGGGCGAGGACGACGAAACGGTTGAGTTCGAGCTGACCACGGTGGCCGACTTCAACGGGCGGGAGCTGCCCGCGCGGCAATGCACGAGGATCTGCAGCGCCCTGCTGCACGGGGGCTATCGAGGTCCCTACTGCGGCTACACCGGCTCGGCCTACTTCGATATCAACGACCAGCCGGTCGACGACCCGGCCAGGGACGTGTGCGCCGGACTGGTCCAGAGCTGCCAACTGCGGTTCGGCCAGGACAAGCCGATTCCGCACGGTGGATTCCCCGCCGCCGGCCTGCTGCGGACCTGACGATCCGCCATACACCAGCTCCAGACCATTCGCGCTGCACCAGCAGCACCACAGGGCTCGCCAGGCGCGGGCCTTTTCTATGGGCGAGATCCATGCAACAGAGCACCCTGCAGGCCATCCAGGCGCATGCCGTGGCCGACTACCCGCGCGAGTGCTGCGGCCTCATCGTGGCCGGCTGCGATGGGGAGATATACGTCCCATGCCGCAACCTGGCCACAACTCCCAGCGAGCACTTCCGGCTGCCGGCAGAGGACTTTGCCGACGCCGAGGACAACGGCGAAGTGCTGGCCGTCGTGCACAGCCACCCGAACGCGTCTGCGGCTGCCTCTGATGCCGACCGCGTCATGTGCGAGGCCAGCGGCCTGCCGTGGCACATCGTGAGCGTGGGGCAGTGCGTTGGGGCTGATCCCGAATGTGGCGACCTGCAGACCATAGTGCCCTGCGGCTACGAGGCGCCGCTGGTGGGCCGGCAATTCGCCCACGGCGTGCTGGATTGCTACAGCCTGGTGCGTGATTTCTACGTCCGCGAGCTGGGCATCCAGCTCAGCCAGTACGAGCGGGAGGACGACTGGTGGGAGAAGGGGCAGGACCTCTACAGCCTGGACCGGCTGCAGGCGGAGGGCTTCGCGGTCATCCAGGGCGAGCCGCGCCGCGGCGACATGATCCTGATGCAGATCCGCTCACCTGTACCGAATCATGCCGGCGTCTACCTGGGCGACGGGAAGATGCTGCACCACATGCACGGGCGCCTGTCTGAAACGGTGGTCTACGGCGGCATGTGGGCCGAGCGCACCCGCTACATCGTCCGCCACAAGGAGGCCAGCAATGACTGAGCGCCTGCGCACTGTCCGGCTGTACGGGCGCCTCGGCGCTCGCTTTGGCCGCAAGTTCCAGCTGGTGGTGAACAGCCCGGCCGAGGCCATTTTCGCGCTCGGCATCCTGCTGCCCGGCTTCCGGCAGTTCCTGACAGGCTGCAAGGACCAGGGCGTCGAGTTTGCCGTGTTCATCGGGCGGGAGAACCTGAGCAAGGCGCAGCTGCACGATCCGCCGGGTGCCGACGATATCCGCATTGCACCGGTGCTGGTCGGCTCCAAACGTGGGGGTGCCCTGCAGACCATCGTCGGTGTGGCCCTGATCGTGGTGGCCTCCATCTACGGCGGTCCGGGCGCCGGCGCCGCAGCGGCCAAGTTCTGGGGCGCTGTCGGCGCGGCCGGCTGGAGTCTGGCGATCGGCGGCGTGGTGCAGATGCTGTCGCCCCAGCCCCGTGGCCTAGGGACGAAGGAGGCCGCCGAGAACACGCCGAACTACAGCATGAACGGGCCTGTGAACGTGCAGGCCCAAGGCAACCCCGTGCCCGTCGCCTACGGCGGCCACGACACAAAGGGGATGGTCGTCGGATCCGTGGTGATCAGCGGCGGCATCTACGCGGAGGACCAGCAGTGAACCGAGCCGTCAGCTATCAACACGATCCGCTGGCCCTGGCGTGCGTTGATGTGATCGGCGCAGGCGGCAAGAGCAGCACCAACGCCCGCACGCCGGTGGAGACCCCGGACAGCCTGCACTCGATCTCCTATGCCAAGGTGCTGGACCTGGTCAGCGAGGGCGAGATCCGGGGTCTGGTGGCCGGCAACCAGTCCGTCTACCTCAATGAGGTGCCGATCCAGAACAGCGACGGCAGCTTCAACTTCAACGGCGTGAAGGTCGAGACGCGCTCGGGCACGCAGGACCAGGAGTACATCCCGGGCTTCCCGTCGGTCGAGAACGAGATCGGCGTCGGCGTCGAGCTGCGCGACACACCGGTGGTGCGAGCAGCCTCCGGGCAGGATCTGTCTGCGGTTCGGATCCGGTTTGGTGTTCCCGCCCTGCAAAGGCAGAACACCGAGAACGGTGACACCGAGGGCTACGCCGTCGAGTACGCCATCGATCTGTCCACTGACGGCGGCGCCTTCAGCACGGTGCTGAGCAACGCCTTCCGTGGCAAGACCACTACCGAGTACCAGCGCAGCCATCGCATCGACCTGCCGCCGGGCAATCAGTGGCAGGCGCGGATCCGCCGCCTTACGCCGAACGCGAACAGCTCCACCGTCGCCGACACCGTGAACGTGATCTCCATGACGGAGATCATCGACGTGAAGCTGCGCTACCCGAACTGCGCACTGGCCGCGATCCAGATCGACGGCAGCCAGTTCCAGGGCAAGCCGACCACGGCCTACCGCATCTGGGGCCGGATCATCCGCGTGCCCAGCAACTACGACCCGATCGCGCGTACCTACAGCGGGGTGTGGGATGGCACCTTCAAGTCGGCCTGGACGAACAACCCGGCGTGGGTGTTCTTTGACATGGTCACCAACGACCGCTTCGGCCTGGGCGACCGAATCCCGCTGGATTGGGTGAACAAGTGGCGCCTGTACGAGATCGCGCAGTACTGCGATCAGCTGGTCAGCGACGGCATGGGCGGCATGGAGCCGCGCTTCACCTGCAGCCTGTACCTGCAGACCCGGGAGTCGGCCCACAAGGTGCTGCAGGACATGGCCAGCATGTTCCGCGGCATCAGCTTCTACGCGGCGGGGCAGATCATGGCCTCGGCCGACATGCCGAAGGACCCGGTCTATACCTACAGCCAGGCCAACGTGGTCGACGGGAAGTTCACGTACACCGGCAGCGGCAGCAAGGCACGGCACACGGTGGCGTTGGTGTCCTGGTCCGACCCGGACGACTTCGGCCGGCAGAAGGTCGAGCCGGTCCAGCTGCAGGAAGGGATTGCACGCTACGGCGTGAACCAGATCGAGGTGACGGCTTTCGGCTGCCACTCCAAGTCGCAGGCCCAGCGCGTGGGGCTGCACATCCTCTACAGCGAGAATCTGGAGACGGAGACCGTCAACTTCGCCGTGGGTCTCGATGTCCTGAACTGCATGCCCGGTGACGTGATCCAGGTCGCCGATGCGAAGCGCGCGGGGCGGCGCAACTCCGGCCGCATCAGCGCGGCCGCGGCGAGCAGCCTTACCCTGGATGTGGTGCCGCCCTCGATGCAGGCCGGGGATCTCCTGCGGGCGACGCTGCCGGGCGGGAAGACCGAGGCCCGCACCATCAGCGCGGTCAACCCGGAGACGCGCGTGGTGACCGTCTCTGCGCCTTGGAGCGCGATCCCGGTGGTGCAGTCGATCTGGGCGACGGAGTCGACCGACCTGGTGATGCAGCAGTTCCGGGTGATCAGCATCACCGAGGAAGATGGGCTGACCTATCGCGTCACCGCGCTGCAGCACCGCCCGGACAAGTTCGCGGCCATCGATGACGGCACCCGGCTGGAGCCGCCGCCCATCAGCATCGTACCGCCCAGCGTGCAGCCGCCGCCGGCGAACGTGCGCCTGTCCTCGCATGTGGTGATCGACCAGGGCATTGCCACGCCGGTGCTGACCATTGAATGGGATGCGGCCGACAAGGCGATTGCCTACGACGTGGAATGGCGCCGGGACGATCTGAACTGGGTGCGTGTGGGGCGCGTGGGCACGGCCAGCGCGGAGGTGCGCGGGGTCTATGCGGGCAAGTACCTGGCCCGGGTGCGTGCGGTGAATGCGCTCAATGCGGTGTCGCAGCCGGCCCTCAGTGTCCTCACCGACATTCAGGGGAAGACGGAGCCGCCGCCGGCGCTGACCTCCCTGACGGCAGCGTCAGTGGTGTTCGGCATCCAGCTGGCCTGGGCGTTCCCGCCCGGGGCAACCGACACCCAACGCACCGAGATCTGGCGCAGCGCTGGCCCGAACCTGGAGAACGCGACGAAGCTGGGCGATTTCGCCTATCCACAGGACCGGCACCGGCTCGATGGCCTGGCCGCCGGCGCGAAGTTCTACTTCTGGGGTCGGTTGGTCGACCGCAGCGGCAACATCGGGCCGTGGTATCCCGCTGGCGCTGGTGTCGTGGGCGAGTCGAGCACCGACGTGACCGAGTATGACGCCTATTTCTCCGGCCTCATCAACAAGAGCGCGCTGGGGCGGGAGCTGCTGTCGGAGATCGAGAGCATCAGCAGTATCGTCCCGTTGATCTGGGCCGCAGATGCCACGTATGAGTCGGGCCAGACGGTGGTGCACAACGGCAAGATCTGGTTGTGGACCGACGCCGCCCCGGGGAACGAGGAGCCGCCTGGCACGAAGTGGAAGAGCGTCGGCGATGCCGTGGCCGAGGCCGGCGCGTTGGCCGGGCGGATCGATCAGCTGGAGCTTGACGTTACGGAGGTGGACGGCAAGGTCACGGCGGTGGGCAACCGCGTAGATGGCCTGGTGGCGCAATACAGCGCTGAGCACGCCGGCGATGGGGACTGGAACGCGGGCGATGAGGACGCGTTTGCCGGCACGATCACCACGCTGACGGTCATCGCGAGCGGAGACTATGCGCTGGGCAGGCGGGTGGATACCACCGAAGCAGCGGTAGGCGAGACCCGGGCGATGGTGCAGGCCACCTCGCAGGCTCTGGTCGACTTGGACGGACAGATCAGCGCCTCGTACAGCCTGAAGCTGCAGGTGGCAGCCAATGGCCAGTACTATGCGGCCGGCATGGGCATCGGCGTCGAGAACCAGCCAGACGGCAGCTATCAGAGCCAGATCCTGATGCAGGCTGACCGCTTCGCTGTGATCAACGTGGTGAATGGAAACATCACCGCCCCATTCGTAATTCAGAACGGCCAGACGTTCATCAGCCAAGCATTGATCGGCACCGCGTGGATCACCAGCGCCAACATCGCCGATGCCGCGATCACCAACGCGAAGATCAGTGGGGCCATCCAATCCGATGATTACGTGCCGGGGCAAAGCGGCTGGAGAATCAACAAGGCGGCGGGTGGTGGATTCGAGTTCAATGGCGCCGTCGCCGGCGGATATCAGTTGAACATCACGAACCAGGGCATTTACATCCGCTACCCGAACGGCAATCTCGCCGTGGAGCTTGGAGTGCTGCAGTAATGGTCGACACTGGGCTGAGGGTTCGGACCGAGAGCGGGTACGTGGAGACTTCGGTTACCACTAAGCTGTCGAAGAGGATCGGGTCCTACACGTTCCCGCTCTACAGCCCTGTCAATTCCAACAACAAGTGGGTCGCGCCACCCGAGGCAAATGGAGGGCTCGTCGTCAACGACTTCCTTGGCGGCGAGCCTTACTACTACTTCACCTGCGAAGGCCAACGATCGGTGTACGGAATGCTGGTCCCTTCGGTGACCATATCGGGGAACAGCATCAACTGGAGCTGGGATCCTGACGTGGTGAACTTCCACGTCAGGATGGAGATGTTTCCGAGCAAGCCCACGACGGACACCGTCGGCGGCATCACCCTTCATTACGGGGTATACAGCTGATGGCCGTCGGACTACGCGTGCGGAACCAGGGAACCGGGCAGATCCAGATTGGGGCTGGCTATCAGAATCTACAGTTGGCCAAGTCAGGGACGCTCAACACCGGAACTTTCTCCGGCGGCGGGACCGGCGGCTCGCCGCCATTTGCCTCATGGTCGCCGAGCGGGGTCCTGGCCTCAACGAGCGGGACATCGAATCTCCATGTCTGCCGCTACATCAATGACAGCGTGGCAACTACGACGGGATTCACTCTGGTTCAGACCGGTGTGACGTGTTTCGTCTACGCTTCCAACCAAGCGCCGAACAAGACGCTGGAGTACTACACATTCAATGCCACCGAGCGTGCGGCCAGTGGACCGGTTGGTCTGCGCATGCGTGGCGAAGACGGCACGGTCTTCTACGACTCCCGACGCAAGGGTCTGCGGGTACTCCAGGTGGTGGCGCTGCCAACGGTCCCAGGGCCTCCCGTAGAGATCGGCCAGTTCTTCCCAGGGACAAAGATCGGCATTGCCATCCCGTCGCCGCGCTTCTACTACTTCTCGCAGTCACAGGATCGGTGCACCATGAATGCCGACCATTTCCACATGACCAGCGACAACCGGATCTTCCTCTCGCGATTGCAGGTGACTCAACAGACCCTGATCACCAACACGTTCCCGGTGGGCGGCGTGACGATGGGGCCGCAGAACGCCACGATCTTCATCGTGGACCTGACCGAGGTGCCGCTGGGGTTCGGATGAAGAGTGCGGCGTGGCCGAATTTCAATTCAATGCCATCCGCCTAAAAGATGATTGAGGGTGATCGACGTGAGCGCTGTCACATTGTGGGATCGCAAGACTAGATAGGATCGAGCGGCGAACAAGATGTTCGCGATTGAAGAAATGGAGCATTTCGTGAAATCGAGTCTTCTGAGTATTTCTTTGCTTCTCGCAGTTGGCGGCGCGCCCGTCGCCCATGCAAGCGGGACTGACCTTGCATCCGTGGCGAATGCGGCGGTACAGATGGATCCCAGTCTTGCTGTGCCGGCTGGTGTCACGCTGGCAGAACTCCACCGCATCTATCAAGGCAAGAACAACACCCACAGGATTCTTCACTACGATATTGCCTCGTGGGTGCGGTCGGGCTGGATGGACGAAGGGGTCATCGGGTTTATCTCCACGACACCCTTTGAGAACAGTCACCCGATTAGGGAGTGTTTCAGTCACACCCCATGGGATGGCTTCACCTCAACTGACATGAATTGTGAGGGGCAAGTCATTCCTCCCAATCAAGGGCCGATCGGCTATGTATCGTCGGTGCAGCTGCCAGGAACCGCGCCACTGTATCGATGTGCTTACACGTGGAAGGGAAAGCTCCGTCATTTCGACACCCGCGATGTTGGCTGCGAGGGAATCTCGGGCGCCCACAACGACGGGCCGCAAGGCTACGTCTTCATGTGATGTGGTAGCCGCCTAGCCTGTGGCTGGGCGGCTTCACCGTGGCACGACACTTTCCGCGGTGAGATGGTGCGCATGTGCTATTCCGCCCGGATCACCGCCGCCTGCCTTAGGACGGCCATGGCCATGTTAGGAATGACCGGCTATTGAGACATGGGAGCGGGATTGGCGCAAGGCTGTGGGGGTTTGCCAGATGGTGGATCCGAGTATCGTGGAGGATACTCAAACCGACTATAAGCAAGAGGATCAACCGTTGAGCGCTTCCATGCTTCCGAGAATTGTCGGTTTCGATGTGCCGCAGCTACATGAGCGCGTCGATTCCTCTACTGATGAGGCCATCATTGCGTTGTTGGATCTTGCGCCGGGTGCCCGCTGGACTGAACTATTCGTGAGGAAGTGCGAGGCCCTGGCATCTCAGCTCTCCTTGGCAGAAGTCCGGGTTGAAGGCTCCCGTATCTATTTTTACGGGTCAATCAGCGACTCAAGAGCGCTCGCCGATGCGGTCATGTCCATCGTTCACGTGCTGAATGATCAGCTCATGCGAGAAGGGAACGACGCAGCCTCGCGGGAAGAAAACTCCTAGGAGCAAGAGAGGCGCGACCAGCATTGACCTGCGATTTCCGCTGCGCCAGGGTGACCACGGAGACTGGATCGGGCCGCAAGTCTGCCCTTGAGGTCGTCCAGCCATTCTGCGCGTGTTCCGTGCGGGTCTCTGGTGTAGATGTCACATGCGAGTCGGATGACCGGGTCAACTTCATGGCGGAAGCTAATGGCGGGTAGCGCACCAGAGTTGAATGCCAATCCCCAATGCGTGAGTTCACGTTCGACGTCAACGAAATCCTTGTTCCTCTTGCGTTCCATGTTCTTCTCCTCTTAGAGCTGCACTGTACACCCTTGGAGGCGGCGACCTGTTCATGGCGCTTGTTCATACTGGTGCCAATCGGGCACGGCTGCGTAACAGGCTGAGGGCCATTGTGGGTTGGCAGCAGATGGCTGCATCGGAGTGAGAAATGAACAATTCCCCCCAGAACCAGAACGACCGTCCCAATTCGGATGGCGAGAAGAAGCAGCCAGGCCAGCAGGGTCAAGTGGACGGAAACGAGCTTGGCGGTGAAGACCTCGCCGGAAAGCAAGGTCAGCAACAGCAACAGCAGCAGCCGGGAGGCAAGGAGCGTGAGCAGTCGACCCATGGCCAGGACCAAAAGGGCAGTGAGGGTCGCAATAGCCGCCGTTGACGTCTAAGGAGTGGCCGCGCCCAGCGCGGCTCCTTCTGTATCAAAAGGAACGTTGATATGTCGTCCCATGCTCAAGCTGTGAACTTGATGACGAAGATCATGTATCAATCGCGCCCGGCGACCACGACGACGATGGCTCAGTGCCGGACCTGCCAAGGGCAAAGCCCTGGTGGAATGGAGTGTGCGCGGTGTTTGACTGAAAAGTTGGGAAGAGTGATTGCGAATAGAGGCGCTGCTCTTTGCTGGCTTGAGTCGTTCCTGAAAGTTCAGCGAGACGAAGCACACGTGTTCATATGTGCAAAGAGAGTTGATGCGTCAGCCTTGTAGGAGTCGCATTCTGGCCTGACATTGCGCAAGCGTATGCTCGGTACATCTAGGAGCAACGCTATGAATTTCCCGATATGCATCTACGATCGAACGGGTACTGGGCTCCGGCTTCCTTCCGAGTGGTGGATCGATCTGCAGTCAGATCTCCCCGCGCTAGTGAACGGTAGTGAGCGCATAGATCTGCCACGTTCCTCTAAAGATGAGCGCCCTCGCCTGGACCCTGAGGTTCTCAGTGATCTATCCAGACGAATCCGGGGCTCGCAATGGCTAGAGTAGATCCAGCTCAACCGCCAGGCGTGCGTTGGCTTTTCTTCCGACTCCGCAATGGTCAGTCGATCAGCCCGGCTAGGCTAATGTCTGTCTGGTGCGAAGCTACCGAATCATCCGAGTGCGCAGTCCGCCGCGAAATCATTGACGGCGCCGGCTACGTGTATGCTCTCTATGCGCCGAATGGATTGCGCTCTCCCCGTCGTGTGGAGTTGCGCATGAGGGCACTGCTGGAAGAAGCCGGGTATGCCTTCACGATGGGGAGCTTGGCTGGGAGGCACCCAGCCGACGGCTGAGGTGGAACGCTGACTATGTCACCCGACTTGGCCACGAAGACCGGTCTGGGCAGCATGTGTTGCTGGGTCGTCGTGCCTTAAAACGTGGTCGCATTCGACCAAGCGCGCGTTACTGACCGCTTGCCGCTTGCGGCATCCTGCGCATGCGAGCAGGGTGCCTCCTGGCATGGTCTCCAAGCCAGGTGTTCTGGAATGCGTGATGTGCCGGCAGTGGTTGCAGCGTACGCTGATTGCGTTCACGCGTTCGATATTGCCTTCATCGCGACGCACCACATCTATATCCAGAACGTAGAAAAGGCCAGTGTCGGGCATTGCTTAGTACCTAGAACTTTCGTGCATGGTGCATGTAGCTGGGCCTGCATCATGTGACGAAGTTCCGAATTCAGCAATACGCGAACCTGACGCGTTCAGGGCGCGTCCGCCACCTCGCGCTGACATGAACCCGTTGCTGGTAGGCTGGTCCCCGTCAAGGAGGTGTGCCATGCCCATCAGGGCGGTTGTATACGTTAGCAGCGCCGGCGAGGACATTGCCAGCGACAAGCTAGGCCTGTCCAGCGGAAAGCTCGACCAAGTTGTGGACGACGCGGCCCGGTTCAACCGTAACGCTGGAGTTACGGGGGTGCTCCTCTTTGATGGTGAGCGCTTCCTCCAGTACTTGGAGGGGCCAGAGGATGGATTGTCAGTTGCCTATTCCCGCGTGTTGGGTGCGAGTAGCCATAACGGGATCGTAGAGCTGCAGCGGGGCAGGGTGGGCCAGCGTCGCCTGCCGTTCTGGCCGATGAGATGGCTGCCCGTTGAATCGGATGAGCTTGGGCGTGTGGCCCATGCGGACTGGACCCGATTCAATCAGCGAGGCGATCACCAGGCACCCTATGCGACTGCCATGGATCTGTTGGTCGGGCTGGTGGAGCCGTACGCCATCGCAGTCTAGCCTCTGTCGGCGGGCTCTCCGATTTGCTCGGTCAGAACCGTTAGCGATTGCTGGAAGGCGGCGGCGAAGAGAGCGCCGCCATCGTGTTTGTGCTTCGCCGCGATGCTGGGTAGCAGGCGCAACCAAGTATCGGTCAATTGCTCGGGCGCCGGGTGGGTCAGGACAGATACCCGCAGCGCATACTCCATTGCCTTGAGATAGCCGCGGTGAACCTCGATCGCAACTTCGCAGCAGTGGAGACGGTCCAGCAGTTCGGAGATTTCATCGGTCATTTCGGGTCCTCGATATCGAGTTGATCATCGCGCTCGGGGTCGAACAGCGCCAGGAGTCGTTCGCGACGGCACTGCTCGAGCCAGTGATGCCAGATCTCCATTTCGTCCATCAATCCTGTAGCTCCGCAAGCGGGGCACGTAAGCGTGGTTCCCGTTCGGTCCTTTTGAAAGCCTGTACCCTCAGTCATCGACGACCTGAGCCCACAGTTTTTGCAGGTTGATCGCACCTGCTCCAGGCGGATGATTGCGCCATTTAGCGCAAGCAGAGGCAGGATCGAATGGATCCTGAAAGCGTTGGGAGGGTGCATAGCCGTGCCGCTTGAGGGGCTGGACACGGGAGCAAAGGATTCTGCGCCGGAGAAGAGCCGTGAGACCGTACTGTGCTCGCCCTAAGGTGAACGCTTCATCACAGCGGGCTGAGCGGTGGCGTACCTTCGCAGGATCTGCGACGGCCGGTCGTATCCTTCCGGCCATGTACTCCTCCGCCGGCTTCCGCACCGCCCCAATTCCCTCTGGCTGGGTCCAGATGGGTGAGCGCTGGGCGCTCTGGTACAACGGCCGCGAGACGGCCAGCGTCACGCCCGACGGCGGTCCTGGGGTCCGGCTATGGATGGAAGGCCAGAAGATGTGGCAGGTGAAGGAAGTGCGCGCGGCCAACGTCCGGCAGGCGAAGCGGTACGCCGAGCGCTGGTGCGCGGCCAGGCTGTATCCCGATCTGCCGCTGCGTGAGGCCGTCGCCCGACTGACCGACAGCACACCGATCCAGCCGCTGCCGCCACTGCCCGGTCTGCCGCCAACCCACGAGCAGCAGCAACAGGCCCGGCGCCTGGCCGAAGCCGGGGCTGTGGAACTGGCACGAATCAAGGAGGCGCTAGAGCCGCGCCGGCCGCTGAAGGAGACCAAGCCGAGGGCGAAGGACCCGATGAAGGCTTGGGTCAGGGCGGGAAGAGGACAGGAGATTTCTCGCTATTGAGACTCGTTGTCTCGAGGCGATTCAGGTACAAGGGAGGCGTGGTTGCTGTCGTAGATCTCGCGGCAGTGCCGGAACTCCTCGGCGTGCTGCACGACCCAAGTCCACATGGGGATCATCAGAACTAGAAGGTCTTTGCCCAGCGGGGTGATGCTGTATTCAACGCGAGGGGGAACTTCTCGGAAATCTTGTCGGTAGATCAAGCCATCCCTTTCCAGCTGGCGGAGGGTGCGTGTCAGCATGCGCTGGGTGATTCCCTTCATCCTTCGCGCAACATCGGCGTGACGCAGTGTTCCGTACACGCCCAAGGCATGAATGATGCCAAGCGACCAGCGGCTGCCAGCGTGCGCAAGAACCTCGCGCCGAAGGCCGTCGTCGTCCGCGCTCATGCCGTCGCATATCGATTGCGAATGCTGCAGGAGCTCGTCAGAACTCATGAACGGTACGGTCGGTATCATCGGTGTGCCTTCTTACGTCGCGATGAGGAGGGGGGCAGAATCGCCGCCATCGTACACACACATGGTGGTTTGAATGTCTACCCCGATCCAATCCCGGGCGATCCTGGTCCTGGGTGCCGGTGAGCTCGGAATGCCAGTTATTCGGAATCTCGCCCGTCTAGGAAAGGAGCACGGCGCAAGCATCAGCGTGATGCTCCGATCCGCTTCCATTGCTTCGGATTTGCCTGAGAAGCGCGTTGTGGTTGATGAAATCCGCTCGCTGGGTGTGGCCATTGTTTCTGGCGACCTGGTGGCTGCCACTGTGGACGAGTTGGCGGCTATGTTCTCCAAGTACGACACCGTGATTGGCTGCACGGGTTACGCGGCTGGCCGCGACACGCCGATGAAGGTTGCGCGTGCTGCAGTGAAGTCGGGTCTCCCGAGGTACTTCCCTTGGCAGTTCGGTGTGGACTTCGACGCAATCGGGCGAGGTGGTCCGCAGGATCTGTTCGATGCCCAGCTCGATGTGCGCGACTATCTGCGTTCTCAGTCCGCCATGGACTGGGTTGTCATTTCCACCGGGATGTTCACGAGCTATCTTTTCGAGCCCGAATTTGGTGTCATCGATCTTAAGGGGAAGAGGGTGAATGCCCTGGGTTCGCCGACTAACGCTGTGACGCTCACCACGCCGGATGACATTGGCGCAATGACCGCTCAGATCGTCTTCCATACGCCCGCGATTCGCAACGAGATCGTCTATCTTGCGGGTGACACGATTCGGTATGAAGCGCTGCCGGCCATGTTGGAAGAACAATTTGGTAGCCCCTTCGACTTCGCAGTGTGGGACGTTCCGCGATTGATGCGGGAGCTGGCAGACGACCCCTCGAATATGATCAAGAAGTACCGCGCTGCCTTCGCTCAGGGCAGGGGCGTATCTTGGGGAATGGAAAAGACCTTCAATGCGAAGACCGGAGCGAAGCTGGAAAGCGTCAGGGACTGGATGAGGGCCAACCTCACTACCTCGTAGGCGTTGCTGGCTTCTAAGAAGGGCACCGGGATCCGGTGCCTTTTCTTTTGGGCATGGTATGGGCGTGGCCTCGCAGCAGCAACAGGCCCGGCGACTGGCCGACGCCGGGGCGACGGAACTGGCGCGAATCAAGGAAGCGCTGGAGCCGCGCCGACCGCCGAGGGAGACCAAGCCCAGGGCGAGGGATCCCATGAAGGCGTGGGTGAGGGCGGGACGCCGCCAGTTGCGCCATACGATCTGATCCCGGCGTCTCCAGAAAACTGAGGTATGCGTTGTTGTCCCCCCAGAGGCTGCAGAGGAGCAGCTCCAGAAATGGAGTCAATGCCAGTTGTTGGTGCTTCCACAGAGTCAGACAGGCTTCTAAGCTGGCGGTTACGGGTTCGATTCCTGTCGGGCGTGCCATAAAGGGACGAACGCGACTCTCAGAAGGGTTCAGCCGGCGCAGTAAATGCGTCCGGAATTGCCGCTGAGGTGTCGGACAGTTTGTGGCATCATTCCGTATTCACACGGAGTGGGGGGGTTATGGATCGTCGGTTACAGGTTTTCGTGTCGAGCACCTATATGGATCTGGTCGCGGAGCGGCAGGCGGCAGTCGGCGCCATTCTTAAAGCTCGTCACATACCCGCTGGTATGGAGTTGTTCACTGCTGGTGACCAAAGCCAAATGGACATCATTCGACAGTGGATTGATGAATCAGACGTGTACATGTTGATTCTCGGCGGGCGCTATGGCTCGATTGAACCGACCTCCGGTCGAAGCTACACCGAGCTTGAGTATGACTACGCGGTAAGCAAGAACAAGCCCCTGTTTGCTGTCGTCATGAAGCCTGAGGCTTTGGCCGCCAAGGTCAAGCTACATGGTTTGGAAGTTGCTGAGACGGACAATAAGGCGCTTCTAAAGCAGTTTGAGCAAAAGGTTCTTTCCAACATCTCCTCGTTCTTTGAGGATGAGAAGGACATCAAACTTGCCGTCTTCGAGACCTTGCCTGTCCTTCAAAGTAAGCGCGACATGGTTGGCTGGATTCGGGGTGATCAGGTCATCGACTCTGCCCCATTCAGAGAGCAGAACGACCGGTTGGTGAAGGAGATTGAACACCTGAAGGCAGAATTGGCAGTAGCGCAGCAAAAGGCGGAACGTGCTCGTGACCCTGACTCGGAGAAGCTTCAAGAGGTAATGGACGCTCTGAAGGCTACTAAGTTGGTCGTTCCGGTCGACGTTCTCCCCGCTGGAACAAAGGAGCCTTGGTCAACTAATCAACTAGACTTCCTAGCTGCAAACTCGGAAGCTCTGATAGGAGGGCTGACCAACCGGGCGAGCAATAGCTCAAGCGATACTTTCCTCTACTGGAAGGTTGCCAGTGTGCTGGCGGTGTACGGAGTTTTGAAGAACGTAAAGCTGCAAGGTCAGATCCGCACTTACGAGTTGACCCCCTTTGGACAGAAGCTAATGTCTGCAGTGACGGGCCGGTTGCAGATGGCATTGGCAAGAAAGGCCGAGGCCTTAAAGACTGCGCAAAAGGCTGAGCAAGTGCAGCCAACATCTGAGGATGTTGAATCCTCGCGCCCGCCGGCCTCGCCCGAGCCAGCAGGTGCTGCACAGATGAAGTCAAAGAAGGCCACAGGTCGTCGATCGGCAGGGCCTAAGTCTTAGAACATGGTTAACGGCCGATGCGCGACGAGTGTTCAGTCTTCTTCCAAGCCAGGTTCCCCTACCGTTGGCAGAGATGGTCCTCAACGTCAACCATTGACGGGTCGTCCTACTACACGGTTACACCGTGGTGCTTCGGACGACGGAGACCAAGCTGTTATCGTCTCTGGGCCCATGTCCGGATGGCAGTCCGGACTTAGCCAAGGTGCCTTGCAATTTCCGATGCAGGCTCGTGGTAGTAGATCATCAGAGACTTCAGATCTCGGTGCCCGATGATCCTAGCCAGCTGCAGGATGTCGAGCTTCTTCGAGAGTCTCCAGATGGCCTCGGCGCGGCTGTCGTGGAAGTGCACTTCCCGGTGGCCCGTCGAGTCTCGGACTTTGCGCCAAAGCGCATCTCGCATGGCAGAATTGAGCTGGAAGACGGGCCCGAAGCCAGGGGGAAGTGTCTTCAGGATCTCGCAGGCCCGCCGGCTAAGCGGCACATCCCTCGCATCGCCGTTCTTCGTTTTCGGTAAGTGCACGTACTGCTCGGACAGATGCACGTTCGGCCATGTCAGTGACAGGATTTCTCCAGACCGCATGGCTGTCTCTAGGGCGAGCAGGAAAGCCAAGCCTGTCCGCTGGGTGGCCGTCTCCGCCGACAGACCCTTATCGAGCGCGAACGCAGCGATCAGGGCGGCTTCCTCAGTTGGAGATACGCGTCGTGCCCGGCCTTTAGGCTGCTGCGGCCAGCGAACGTCCGACATGGGGTTTTGCTTGATCCACTTCCATTCCCGGCGCGCAGTCTCGAATACGGACCGCATCAGGTTCATTTCGCGAGCAACCGTCCCAGGCTTGACCTGCTTGAGCCTTCCATCTCGCCAAACGATGATGTCCGAACTGTCGATTGCCGCGATTCGCCGGTCCAAGAGCGGAAGCGTCCGTTCCCACGCAGCGATGCGGACCGACTCCCAACGTTCGCCAGCTCGCTTGGGCGCCTCTTCCTTGACGTAGCGGCGCATGGCCTCGCGCAGCGACTTATCTGGCAGCTTCCCACCTCGAAGTTCTGCCTCTCGCTCAAGAGCCCACTTCGCGGCTTCTTGCTTTGTGTGCTTGGTAGTGGAGTCGCGAACGCCCGCCACGTACACCTGCACGCGCCACTTGTTCCCTGATCGTTGGATGCTGGCCATGGCCGCATCATATGGGGAATTTTTGGGGAGAGTAGCCGGGCAAGTCCGGGCAAATCGTGGTGATCTCGGAAATTCGGATCACCCTAAGTGCCTGATTTCGTACCGAATCGGGGTGAATCGGGGCGAACACGTTGACTCCCCAAAACATGCAGTGGTGCCCGGAGCCGGAATCGAACCGGCATGGGGTTGCCCCCGGCGGATTTTAAGTCCGATGCGTCTACCAGTTTCGCCATCCGGGCCTGCAGCGCGGCGCCGATTGTAGCCCAGCTGCAGAATCGCAGCCGGATTGCCGTGGGGCGGCAGCGTGTTTAACTGTCGCTCCCATTCATGTCATAGTCCCAACCATCGTTCCCAGGGGGGGAGCCGCACGATGTCGCTGCACGCGATTGCCTATGCCAGTGAGGCCCGCGCCGATCTGCAGACAACCGATCTTGACCGCCTGCTGGCCGATGCCACGGCATTCAACCGTGTAGCCGGTGTCACCGGTGTGCTGATGTTCGATGGCAGCCGTTTCCTGCAGTACCTGGAAGGCCCGGAGGACGGTATCGATTCGGTGTACCAGCGCATCGTCAATGCGCGCAGCCATGGCCAGCTGAAGGTGCTGTGCCGCGCGCCGGTGGCGCAGCGGGCGTTTCCGCGCTGGTCGATGGGAACCCGGCGCATTGATGCGGAGCTGCTGGCACAGATCGTTGAATCGGCGTGGCCGGGCTTCCTGCTTGGCAGCGGTGGCTTCGAGCGCCTGCGGCAGGCCTGGACCGGCGCCGATGGCGAACTGGAACCGGCCGCGGTCGCACTGGGCTCCTGATCCCATCTTGGCGGGCAGGCGCCCGGGCCGTTACGCTGTCGCCTTTCTGGCGTGGAATTACACGGAGTGGTGCAGCGAATGAGCAGGTCGGCCGAATCCATGGCGGCATGCATGCCGTTGCGCGGGACATGCCAGTGAGCGCGTCCCTTGCGGCAGCGGAGACCCCGCATTTTGCGGTGATCGGCCTGGGCTACGTCGGCCTGCCGTTGGCGGTGGCCTTCGGTCGGCACTGGCCGACGCTGGGCTTCGACATCGATGCCGATCGCATCGCCGAGCTGCGCGATGGCCAGGACCATACGCTGGAGGTGGAGGCCGACGAGCTGGCCAGTGCTCGGCAGCTGCAGTACGGCAGCGATCCGGCCTTGCTTGATGCATGCAACGTCTACATCGTCACCGTGCCGACGCCGATCGATGCCTATGAGCAGCCCGATCTGGAGCCGTTGCGTTCGGCGACGCGGCTGATCGCCAGCCATCTGCGCGCGGGTGACCTGGTGATCTACGAATCCACGGTGTACCCCGGCACCACTGAAGAAGTCTGCGTGCCGCTGCTGGAAGAAGGCTCGGGCCTGCGCTTCAACGAAGACTTCTACTGCGGTTACAGCCCGGAGCGGGTCAGTCCCGGTGACCGCCAGCGGCGCCTGGCCGACATCCGCAAGATCACCTCGGGGTCGACAGCGGAAGTGGCTGCGGTGATCGATGGCCTGTACCAGCGCATCATTGCCGCCGGCACGTTCCCCGCGCCATCGATGCGCGTGGCCGAGGCGGCCAAGGTGGTCGAGAACATCCAGCGCGATGTGAACATCGCGCTGGTCAATGAGTTGGCGCTGATCTTCGACAGGCTGGGCATCGATACCCAGGATGTGCTCGATGCCGCCGGCAGCAAGTGGAACTTCCTGCCATTCCGGCCGGGCCTGGTCGGCGGCCATTGCATCGGCGTGGACCCGTATTACCTGCTGCACAAGTCCGAGAGCGTGGGCTACCACCCGGACCTGATCCACACCGCGCGGCAGGTCAACAACCGCGTCGGTGAGCATGTGGCGTCGCGGGTGCTGGCGATGCTGGCCGAACGCGGCCGCGAACCAGTGCAGTCGCGCATCCTGGTGCTCGGTGTGACCTTCAAGGAGGATTGCCCGGACCTGCGCAACAGCCGCGCGCTGGAGCTGGCGCAGCGCCTGCGTGATGCCGGCGCTCAGGTCGAGGTCAGTGATCCCTGGGTCGGCCCGGCGGCATTGGCCGATGAGGGCGTGCAGTGGCTGGCCGAACCCGTGGCAGGGGTCTATGACGCGGTGGTGCTGGCGGTTGCCCATGCCCGCTTCAAGGCGATGGACGAGGCGGGTATCCGGTCGCTGCTGGCGCCGGGCGGCCTGGTCTACGACGTCAAATCGGCCTGGCCACGCAACGTGGTTGACGATCGCCTGTAAACCCGGGCGGCGGGCAGCACGGTAGACTCGCAGGCAGTTGCAACCAAGGAACGCCATGCACCGGTATATCGTCTACCTGCTCGCCATCCTGATGTTCCCCATCTGCCTGTGGTTGGCCACGATCTGGCCGGCCTGGTACTGGGGCGTCGGCCTGACCGCCGCGATGGTGGCTCTGGGGACCTGGGACCTGCTGCAGAAGCGCAGCACGCTGCGCCGCAACTATCCGGTGATGGCACACTTCCGCTACGGCCTGGAATCGATCGGTCCGGAAATCCGCCAGTACTTCGTGCAGAGCGACCTGGAGGACGTGCCGTTCTCGCGCCAGCAGCGTGCACTGATCTACCAGCGGGCCAAGAACGAGATGGACACGGTGCCGTTCGGCACCCTGCGCAGCACCTACGCGGTGGATTACGAGTGGATCAACCACTCGCTGGCGCCGACCGCCATCGCCAAGCACGATTTCCGCGTACTGATCGGCGCCAATTGCACAAAGCCGTATTCGGCGAGCGTGTTCAATATTTCGGCGATGAGCTTCGGCTCGCTGTCGGCCAACGCGATCCGCGCACTGAACGAAGGCGCACGGCGTGGTGGCTTCTACCACGACACCGGTGAAGGTTCGATTTCGCCATACCACCGCGAGATGGGCGGCGATCTGGTGTGGGAGATCGGCTCGGGCTACTTCGGTTGCCGTGACGAAAAGGGCGGTTTCAGTGAAGAGCGCTTCGTCGCCAACGCCACCCATGATCAGGTCAGGATGATCGAGATCAAGCTGTCGCAGGGCGCCAAGCCCGGTCATGGCGGCGTGCTGCCGGCGCCAAAGGTGACCGCCGAGATCTCGGTCACCCGTGGCGTGCCGATGGGCGTGGACTGCGTATCGCCGTCGCGTCACTCGGCGTTCTCGACGCCGGTCGAACTGCTGCAGTTCGTCGCCCGTCTGCGCGAACTGTCCGGCGGCAAGCCGGTCGGTTTCAAGCTGGCCATCGGCCACCCGTGGGAGTGGTTCGGCATTGCCAAGGCGATGCAGGAAACCGGCCTGCTGCCGGACTTCATCGTGGTCGACGGTGCCGAAGGCGGTACTGGCGCAGCACCGGCGGAGTTCGTCGACCATGTCGGCGTGCCGATGCACGAAGCACTGCTGCTGGTGCACAACACGCTGGTCGGCCTGGACCTTCGCGAGCGGATCCGCATCGGCGCGGCAGGCAAGATCACCAGCGCCTTCGACATCGCGCGCACCATCGCGCTGGGTGCCGACTGGTGCAATGCCGGCCGTGGCTTCATGTTCGCGCTGGGCTGCATCCAGTCGCTGAGTTGCCATACCGACAAGTGCCCGACCGGCATCGCCACCCAGGACCGGGCGCGCTGGAAGCACCTGGATGCACCGGACAAGGCCACCCGCGTGTACAGCTACCACGAGCACACGCTGCACGCCCTGAAGGAGCTGTTGTGTGCGGCCGGCCTGAACGATCCGGCCGAACTGGGGCCGGAGCACATCCTGCGTCGTGTTTCGCCTGTCGAGATCCGCTCGCTGGCGTCGCTGTACCGCTACCTGGAACCGGGCGAGCTGCTGCACAAGGTGCCGGATCATGCGGTGTTCCATGCATTCTGGGCCGATGCACGCAGCGATTCGTTCCAGCCGCCGCCGAAGATCCAGGCGCTGCGCGCCAGCAAGTCGCGATAATGTGTTGCTGTAGAGCCGAGCCCATGCTCGGCTGCTTCTCTCATCGCGATGTTGGAACGAAGAACAGCTGAGCCGAGCATGGGCTCGGCCCTACAGGGGGATGTCATGCGGTTCAGGACCGGCACCATCGACGATGTCGCCATGCTGTGGGCACTGCGCACGCGTTGCGTTCGCGAGTCGTGCAGCAGCCATTACCCGGCGGAGGTGATCGATCCGTGGTCTGCTTCGCCGCCGCCGTCGCAGTACGCACGGCTGCTGGGGCAGGGAGGCTGCGTGGTGGCCGAGGACGGGCAGGGTGTCCTGCTCGGGTTCGGCGTGTTTGATACCGACGCCAATGAAGTCGATGCGCTGTTCGTCGATCCGGATCGTGGCGGCACGGGCATCGGCCAGGCGCTGATGCAGCGTCTGCTGGCGATGGCCGATCGTGAGCGCGAGGTGGTGCTGTCAGCCTCGCTCAATGCGGTGCCGTTCTACCAACGGCAGGGATTCATTGCCGTGCGGGAGGAAGCCTACCCGCATCCCAGCGGCGTGGCGCTGGCTTCGGTGAGCATGCGCAGGCCGTGGTGAGCGCCCGGGGATTGTAGAGTCGAGCCATGCTCGACTGCTTCATCGCCTGAATCAAAGGCAGTCGAGCATGGCTAAACTCCACAATGCGGGCGTCACCGCCCAGCCAGCCACCCGATCACGCCCTCGGCGGCGCGCAGGCCACTGGCATAGCACGCCGTCAGCAGGTAGCCCCCCGTGGGGGCCTCCCAGTCCAGCATCTCGCCGGCACAGAACACGCCGGGTACTGCCCGCAGCATCAGGCCATCATCCAGCGCAGCCAGGCGCACGCCGCCGGCAGTGCTGATCACCTCGGCCATCGGCCGTGGACGCAGAAGGCGCAACGGCAGGCGCTTGAGCGTGGTAGCCACGGCAGGCAGGTCGTGGCCCGCATCCTTGCCAAGGATCTCGAACACCAGGGTGGCCTTCACCGCATCCAGGCCGGCCTGGCGGCGCAGATGCTCACCAAAACTGCGACCCTTGCGCGGCCGCGAAAGATCGGCCAGCAGGCGTGCTTCATCGCGTCCCGGCACCAGGTCCAGCCACAGCATGGCATGGCCATCACGGTTGATGGTCTCGCGCAGGTCTGCGGCCAACGCGTAGATCAGGCTGCCTTCGATGCCGTACTCGCTGGCTACGCATTCGCCCTGCAGCGACTGCGGTTGTCCGGCCAGGTCGAGCCAGTGCGCGACCACCGGCTTCAACGGTGCGCCTGCATTGCGCTGGGCGAAGAACGGCGTCCAGTCGATGTCGAAGCCGCAGTTGGCCGATTGCAGCGGCGCAATGTCCACGCCTCGTGCCTGCAAGGGGGCGACCCAGGCGCCATCACTGCCCAGCTGCGGCCAGCTGCCGCCACCCATCGCCAACACGCTGGCATCGGCGTGGACATCGATCTCGCCGGCTTCGGTGGCGAAGCGCAGCGCGCCGTCGTTGCCCCAGCCGATCCAGCGGTGGTTGGCATGCAGGCGCACGCCCTGTTCCTTCAGTCGGCGCACCCAGCCGCGCAGCAGCGGCGCAGCCTTGCGGTCGACCGGAAACACGCGGCCGGAGCTGCCGACATAGGTCTCCACGCCAAGGCCGGCAGCCCAGTCGCGCAGCGCCTGCGCGTCGAAGCCATCCAGCCAGCGGCCCACGGCCGTGGATTGCTCGCGGTAGCGGCTGTCGAACAGCGGCCGCGGATCGGAATGGGTGAGGTTGAGACCGCCCTTGCCGGCGATCAGGAACTTGCGGCCGGGTGAGCCCTTGGCCTCGTACAGGTCCACGTCCAGCCCCGCGGCGCGCAGGCGCTCGGCGGCGAACAGGCCGGCCGGGCCACCGCCGATGACGGCGACCCGATGGGGCAATGCGGTATTACGGCTTGACATTGAGCAGCTCGACATCGAACACCAGCGACGAACCGGCCGGAATCGGCCCGACCCGGCGGTCGCCGTAGCCGTAATCCGGCGGGATCATCAGCGTGCGCTTGCCGCCGACCTTCATGCCGGCCACGCCCTCATCCCAGCCGCGGATGACCTGGCCGGCGCCGAGCGCGAAGGTGAACGGCTGGCCGTGCTTGAAGGAGCTGTCGAAGGTCTTGCCGTGCTTGGTTTCGGTGCGGTTGTCGTAGATCCAGCCGGTGTAGTGCACGGTGACCTTGCTGCCAGGAACGGCTTCGGTGCCGGTGCCAGCGACGGTATCGATGCGCTCGAAGGTGGTCAGGGTGCCGCCCGGCGGCGGACCGGAGGGCTCGCTCGAGCAGCCAGCGGCGGCGAGGGACAGCAGCAGGGGAAGCAGCAGGCGGCGCATCGGGCGTCTCCAGAAGGGCGCAGGGCGAGGGCGGCAAGGGTAGCGCATCGGCGCCGGGTATCATGGCGGCATGGCAAAACTCCTGCTCAATCTGCGCAATGTCGGCGACGACGAATATGCCGATGTCTGCACGCTGCTCGACCAGCACGGCATCGCCTGGTACCGCACCGAACCTAGCCCTTGGGGCATTTCCAACGGTGGCCTGTGGCTGCGCGAGGACGCCGATCATCCGCGCGCGAAGGCGCTGATGGCCGGGTACCAGGCGGCGCGCGGTGTGCGCGTGCGGGCCGAGCGTGAGCAGGCGTTGCGGGATGGCACGGCGGAGACCTTTGGCAGCCTGTTCCGGCGGCGGCCGGTGTTCGTGGTGCTGGTGCTGCTGGGCATGACCGCTGCGGCGGCGCTGGTGCTGCTGCCGTTCATGCTGTTGCGGGGGTAGGGGGCGCGGCCGGGTTGCACCCGGCACCCGCCGATGCAACGGCAACGGCAACGGCAACGTCAAAAGCCGGGCTTCAGTGGGAGGGTGGGGCAGTGTGGGCAGGCGGGGGACGGCAAAAGCTGCTCCTGCGTGCCTCGTAGAGCGCCATCCATGGCGCTCTGCGCCCCCGCCTGCCCACACTGCCCCACCCCTGACAGGTTCCGGGTGGCTGCCGGGGTCGGATCCCTCTGCTGCGCAGAGGGCTCTGCCCCCCTGAATCTGTCTGTGCGGGCGGGAGGCGCTAAAATGGCAGGATGATCGCCAACACCGCTGCCTACCATTTCGCCGTCATCGACGCCCCCCAGGCCCTGTGCGACCAGCTGCTGTCGCGTGCCCAGGCGGCCGGGTTGCGGGGCACGATCCTGGTGGCGGGCGAGGGACTGAACCTGTTCCTGGCCGGCGCGCCGGAGGCGGTCGAGGATTTCTACGCCGCGCTGCATGCCGATGCGCGTTTTGCCGGGATGCGGGTCAAGACCAGCCTGAGCGAGCACCAGCCGTTCGCGCGGCTGAAGGCCAAGGTGAAGGACGAGATCATCAGCTTCCGCCGCGATGACGGCCAGCCGCTGGACTATCCGCGTGCACCGGCGGTCGATCCGGCCACCGTGCAGCGCTGGCTGCGGCAGGGCCACGATGACGCCGGCAAGCCGGTGGTGATGCTCGATACCCGCAACCTGCAGGAAGTGGAGTACGGCACCTTCAAGGATGCGCTGGTGCTGCCCATCCACAAGTTCACCGACCTGCCCGAGGCGCTGGCGCCGCATCGCGAGGCGCTGAAGGACAGCACCGTGGTCAGTTTCTGCACCGGCGGCATCCGCTGCGAGAAGGCCGCACTGTGGATGGCCAACGATGGCATGGACAACGTGCTGCAGCTCGATGGCGGCATCCTCGGCTACTTCGAGGAGGTGGGCGGCGAAGGTTATGAAGGCCGCTGTTTCGTGTTCGACGAGCGCGTGGCGCTGGATGCCGAACTGAAGCCGATGGTCGACCAGCCGCTGCCGGAGCCGCGCCCCAGCGCGTTCTGACACGCTTCTGTAGAGCCGAGCCCATGCTCGGCTGCCTTTTGTTGATCAACAGCAGCCGAGCATGGGCTCGGCTCTACACGGTCCGGCAGGCCCTGAACCGGCTCCGCGGGAATCAGCATCCCGCCACCGTCACTGGCCGCTGCGCCTGGCCGACCCCATGCAGGGGAGATCCTGAGACGGAAAACCGCTGATGATCCCGTTGTCGATCCTTGACCTGGCCCCGGTCTGCGAGGGCAGTGACACCACCGCCGCCTTCGCCAACATGCTGGAACTGGCCCAGCACGCCGATGCGCTGGGCTACCGCCGTTACTGGCTGGCCGAACACCACAACATGCCCGGCATCGCCAGCGCGGCCACGGCCGTGCTGATCGGCCACGTCGCGGGCGGCACCCGGCGCATCCGCGTCGGTGCCGGCGGCATCATGCTGCCCAACCATGCGCCGCTGCAGGTGGCCGAGCAGTTCGGCACGCTGGCTTCGCTGTATCCGGACCGCATCGATCTCGGCCTCGGCCGTGCGCCGGGCACCGATCAGCCCACCGCGCGTGCACTGCGCCGCTACTTCGACAGCGCCGACCAGTTCCCGCAGGACGTGCGCGAACTGCTGCACTACTTCGAGCCGGTACAGCCCGGGCAGGCGGTGCAGGCGGTTCCGGGCGGTGGCCTGCGGGTGCCGACCTGGATCCTGGGGTCCAGCCTGTTCGGCGCGCGCATGGCCGCCGCGATGGGCCTGCCCTATGCGTTTGCCTCGCACTTCGCGCCCGATGCCATGGACGAGGCGCTGGCGGTGTACCGCCGCGAGTTCCGCCCCTCGGCCACGTTGAAGCAGCCGCACGCGATGCTGGCCCTGAATGTCGTCGCCAGTGACAGCGAGGCCGAATCGCGCCGCCTGTTCACCAGCCAGCAGCAGAGTTTCGTCAACCTGCGCCGCGGCCGGCCGGGCAAGATTCCGGCGCCGATCGACGACATCGAAGCCTTCTGGGAGCCGCACGAAAAACTCGGCGTGGAGCGGGCCCTGGCCTGCACCGTGCTCGGCGATCCGCAGCAGGTGGCCGATGGCATCGCCGCGTTCGTAGAGCGGCACTCGCCGGACGAGCTGATGCTCACCGCCAACCTGCATGACCACCGTGCGCGCCTGCGTTCGTTCGAACTGGCGATGCAGGCCTGGCATGCCCGCCACGCGGGCTGAACAATGGCGTCACGGCCCGTTGCAGCCGCGACGGGTCTGATGGTGGCTCTTCCCATTGGAGCCTCCCATGGCGGATACCCGCGCTGAACACATCGCCCAGCTGGCCGAACTGATCAAGGACGTGGAGGTGGCGATGTTCACCACCACCGGCGTCGACGGACGACTCTACAGCCGGCCGCTGGCCACCCAGCAGGTCACCTTCGACGGTGACCTGTGGTTCGTCATCACCGCCGACAGCCCGAAGGTTGCCGAGATCGCGCTTGATCCGCACGTCAACGTGGCCTATGCCTCGCCGTCGAAGAACACCTACGTATCGGTGGCAGGGCGCGCGCGCATCGTTGACGACCGCGCGAAGATCGAGGAACTGTGGTCGCCGGCGATGAAACTGTTTTTCCCGGGCGGCAAGGACGACCCGAACCTGCGCCTGATCCACGTGCGGGCCGACTCGGCCGAGTATTGGGATGGTCCGGGCACGCTGCTGGGCAAGGCGTTGAATTTCGTGCTGTCGGCGGTGCAGGACGAGCCGGCGCAGTTGGCCGACAATGGCTTCATCGATCTTCGGTGAGGATCGATGTCCGGTATTGGTAGTGCCGGACGCTGGCCGGCAGACCTGGAAACGTGGCAGCCGGCCAGCGGCCGGCTCTACCGGGTTCCGGCTCAGAACCAGCGCTGGAACAGGTCCACCGTGTAACCCACCAGCTGCCCCGAACTGAAGCCGAAGAAGGCGATCGCCGCCAACGCGGCGATCCAGTTGAACAGCATCAGCGCGCCATCGCGTTCCAGCAGCGCCAGCGAGAACAGCAGCAGCTGGAAGCCGAACAGGAAATTGGTGAAGGGAATCGGCAACGACAGCAGCAGGCCCAGCAGCACCAGCAGCAGGCCGCTGAAGGCGTGGGCGGGGAGGGGTGTCAACAGCTGCGGCAGGCGTGGCCTCAGCATCCTGTCCAGGCGCCGCAGTGGGCGGTCGATGCGGTCCAGGAAACGGTGCATGGTGCCGCGCTTGGGTCCGCGGCGGGCAATGAAGCCGGGCAGCCACGGCCGGCGCAGGCAGAACAGCATCTGCAGGCCGATCAGGATTACCAGCGGGCCGCTGACCGCGCCACCCATGCCCGGGATCGGGATGAACGAGGGCAGGATCGCCACGAACAGGAACACGCCGAACGCGCTCTGCTGCAGGTTGCTCAGGATCTGGCCGAGCGGCATGTGCTCGGCCGGGTCGCCGGAAGCGAACATCTCCAGCAGGGTGCGGATGCCCTCGTTGCGGTAGGCCGGGCGCTCGGCGCCTGGACCCTGGCCGGCCTCAGGCGGTGAGCTCATCGGCCTGCTCGTCGGACAGCGTGCGCAGCAGCAGCTTGTCCACCCGCGCACCGTCCAGGTCGACCACTTCGAAGCGCCAGCCGGCCCAGTCGAAGTACTCGCCTGCGTGCGGGATGCGGCCGAAGTAGTGGATGCACATGCCGGCCAGGGTGTAGTAATCGCCGTCCTCGGCATCGGGCAGCTCGTTGCTGCCGATCAGTTCGCGCAGGTCTTCGATCGGCAGCGAGCCATCCACCAGCAGCGAACCGTCCTCGCGGGTCACCACCAGCGCATCTTCATCGGCATTCTCCACCGCCTGCAGGCGGCCGACCACGGCGCCCATCAGGTCGCTGATGGTCACCAGGCCCTGGATCTCGCCGTACTCGTCAACCACCAGCGCCATCGACTGCTGTTCCTCGCGGAAGATCTCCAGCAGCTTCATCGCGTGGGTCGATTCGGACACGTAGAGCGGTTCGCGCAGGGTCTGGAACAGCGCGTTGTCGCCGCGCGCCATGCGCGTGGCCAGCGATTTCAGTTCAAGTACGCCGACCACGTCCATGTCGTTGTCGCGGTACACCGGGTACCGCGAGAACTCGTGCTCGGCCATGATTTCCAGGTTGCGCTCCAGCCCGGCCTGGGTGTCCAGCCAGGCAATGCGGTTGCGCGGGGTCATCAGGCTGTCGGCGGTGCGGTCGCCCAGGCGCATGACGCGGTTCATCATGTCACGCTCGTGGGCGTCGATCACGCCGGCTTCGTGGCTCTCGGCCACCAGCATGCGGATCTCTTCTTCAGTCACCGAGGCGACTTCGTCCTTGCCCAGGCCGAACAGGCGCAGCACCAGCTGGGTGGTCTTGGACAGCAGCCAGACGAAGGGCAGGGCCAGCTTGGCCAGCCAGCTCATCGGCATCGCGACCAGGCCGGCAATGGCCTCCGAGCGGGTCAGCGCCAGGCGCTTGGGCACCAGTTCGCCGAAGATCAGCGTGATGAAGGTGATCAGGCTGACGGCCAGCGCGGTACCGATGTTGCCCGCGTACGCAAACCCCGGCATCAGCCCCTGGATCCAGCCGGCGAAGGCCTCGCCCAGCGCCTCACCGCCGAGGTAGCCGGTCAGCACGCCGATCACGGTGATGCCGATCTGCACGGTGGACAGGAAGCTCTCCGGCTTCTCGGACAGCTCCAGCGCCTTGGCCGCGCGCTTGGAGGTGGCAGCCATCTGCTTCAGGCGGCTCTTGCGCGAGGTCATGACCGACATCTCGGACATGGCGAAGAAGCCGTTCAGCAGAACAAGCGCGAAGACAATCAGGATCATTTCAAACACGGGCGTCGTCCCCGGTTGGTGGCAGGGAGGGCGGGTGCTGTCGATGGCGGCAGGCGCTCAGGAACGGGATCCGGCGCGGCGCAGGGGGATAAGGGTCGTCGTCCATAAGGTGCGCCCGAAGGCGCGCTGGCATCTTAGCAAAGGGGCATGGCAGGGTGGCAACCGCCTGTTCAGGTTGGGGGTTCCAAGGCCTCGAAAGGGGGCGGGGATACCCGTGATGGTCATCTAGCCGTCATAATTCCATCTGGTGCCGTCCTTCCCGCGACGGCTGACAGGTTTCTCAATGTTCTCTCTGCAGACCATTTTCGGTTCCGGCAAACAGTTCTACACCCTGCTCGATGAGGCTGCCGTCGCGGCTTCCGACGCCGCCAAGGCGCTGCATTCCATGCTGCGCGAGGCCGACCGCCAGCCCGCGCTGGACGCCTTCAAGCTGGCCCGCCTGCGCGAACGCGCGGCCTCGGACAAGATCAGCCAGGCGCTGGTAGACAGCTTCATGACCCCGATCGAGCGCGAAGACATCGAAGCGCTGGGCTCGGCGCTGTACAAGATTCCCAAGCAGATCGAGAAGTTCGCCGACCGCTATTCGCTGGCCACGACGCACCTGGAGCACATCGACTTCGCGCCGCGCGCGGCGATGCTCGAACAGGCCGCCGGCGTGGTGGTGGAGATGGTGGCCGACCTGCGCCACATGAACCTGGACCGGATGACCGCGCTCAACGAGAAGCTGCGCTCGCTGGAGAACGAGGCCGACCGCCTGATGCTCGAGCTGTACCGCGACATCTACTCGGGCCGCCTGGACAACCTGCAGATGTTCCTGCTGAAGGAATTCTTCGAGATCCTGGAAAAGGCCATCGACCGCTGCCGCGAGGCTGGCGTGGTGGCGTACCAGATCGTGTTGAAGAACAGCTGACGGACGCCGCCGCATGTTGACCCTTGTCCTGGTGGTGATCCTGGCCGCGCTCGTCTTCGAGTTCATCAACGGCTTCCACGACACTGCCAACTCCATTGCCACCGTGGTGGCGACCAAGGTGCTCTCGCCCGGCTGGGCGGTGATGCTGGCCGCCTTCATGAACCTCATCGGTGCACTGACCGGTACCGCGGTGGCGCTGACCATCGCCTCGGGCCTGCTCAACACCAACGTGGTCGAGGTCACCCCGCAGGTGATCCTGTGCGCCCTGCTGGGCGGCATCATCTGGAACCTGATCACCTGGTGGAAGGGCCTGCCGTCCTCGTCCTCGCACGCCCTGATCGGTGGCCTCTGCGGCGCCGGCCTGGCTGCCGCCCACAACAACTGGGACGCGCTGATCTGGTCCGAGCGCCTGGGCAGCTGGGCGCAGAACAAGGGCCTGCTGTGGAAGGTGTTCGTGCCGATGATCACCTCGCCGATCGCCGGCTTCCTGCTCGGCATCGTGGTGATGGTGCTGCTGTGGGCGCTGATCGCCGGCCTGGCCAAGATCGGTGGTGCCATCGGCCGCCTGGCGCGTCCGCGCATCGTCAACGCCTTCTTCGGCAAGGCGCAGATCGCCTCGGCGGCCTACATGGGCTTCGCCCACGGCCACAACGACGCGCAGAAGACCATGGGCATCATCGCCATGACCCTGATCGGTGCCGAAGCCACCGGCGCATTGAACGACCTGCCGTCCTGGCTGGCCTTCATGCACCCGGACGCGCATGCCGGTGACGGCATCGCGATGTGGATCGTGCTCACCTGCGCGGTGGTGATGGCGGCCGGTACCGCTTCGGGCGGCTGGAAGATCATCAAGACCCTGGGCCACAAGATGGTCAAGCTGCACCCGATCCACGGCTTCGCCGCGGAGACCAGCTCGGCCACCATCCTGACCCTGGCGGCCCACTTCGGCATGCCGGTCTCGACCACGCACAGCATCTCCACCGCGATCATGGGCGTCGGCTTCGCCAAGAACCCGCGCTCGCTGAAGTTCGGCGTGATCGAGCGCATCGTCTGGGCCTGGATCCTGACCATCCCGGCGGCCGGTGGCTGTGCGTACCTGATCCTGAAGCTGTTCGAGCTGTTCGGCTGGACCTGATCGCCACGCCAGGGTTGCAAACGAAAAAGCCCGCCGTATCAGGCGGGCTTTTTCATGGGCAAGAATTTTCCGCACCCACCGTGTCGACCAAGGTCGACACCTACCAGAGCAGAACCAGGGTCAGGGCCCGTTGCCAAGCAACGGGATCCGCCCCCGTGCCGACCAACGGTCGGCACCCACCAACAGCCGTCAGGAAGCCAGCTTTTGCAGTTGCCGTTGCCGTTGCCGTTGCCGTGGCTGCCAGCGGGTGCCGGGCCGCAGGCCCGGCCAAACCCCTCAATTACGCTGGAACAACGCCTGTACATCCTTGCGGAACGCCGCCTGGCTGTCCGCCCGGCTGTAGAACATGTGCCCGCCCGGATAACTGCGCACCTGCACCCGGTCCGGATTGCTGCCCATCGTCGGCATCTGGTCCACGGTCAGGATCGAGCCCATGAACGGGCACGACAGGTCGTTCCAGCCATGCACGATCAGCACCTGCAGATGCGGGTCGATCGCCACCGCCTGGCGCAGCTGGGTCACCGCACCCTGGCGCAGTTCGCCATTGCGGTCCCACAGCCGGTTCACGTCGTAGTTCAGCGCCTGGTAGCGCGCATCTACTTTCCAGCCGACCACGCGCGTCACGAAGTCGACCATCGCCGTGGTGGTCGGCGCGATGATGCTGTCCAGCAGTGGGTCGTTGGCGCGCTGCTCCGGATCATTCGGGAACGGATCGAACGCGGTCACGTTGGAGTCGTAGCGGCTGCCCAGCGTGCCCTTGTCGCGGAACACTTCACGCAGGTAGGCCTGGGTCTCCAGGCGCCCGCCAGCGCGGCGCACGAACTGCGGGTCCAGTCCGGTCAGCGCGGTGACCCGGCGCAGCATGGCTTCCGTAGCCTGCGGATCGCTGCGGCCCTTCATCAACGCGGTGGCGTAATCGCCACGGGTGTACTCCACCACCTCGCGCATCGCCGCATCGGTCAGCTTGCCCTGGCGCTCCAGGTGCGCCGCGGCGATCGACGGCAGCGTCTGCATCCACGCCATCGGCGAGACATCGGCGTTGTCTTCCAGGGTCGGGCTCAGGTAGGGCGAGACCAGCACCAGTCCGTTCATTGCCACGCCCAGCCGGGTCTGCAGGAAGTGGGTGATGCGCGGGCCGCGGTAGCCACCGTAGCTCTCGCCGGTCAGGTACTTGCGCGAGGCCATGCGCTGGTTGCGCAGCAGCCAGTCGTAGATCGAGCGCGACAGGTATTCGACGTCGGCACTGGGGTTGTAGAGCGCTTTCTTGGCTTCATCGTCGCCGATCCGCGCGCCGCTGAAGCCGGTACCGACCGGATCGATGAACACCAGATCGGTGAAGTCCAGCCAGGTGCCCGGGTTGTCGTGCAGGGTGGCCGGCGCCGATGCGCTGTCACCCTCTGAGCCGAAGGTCACCACCTTGGGCCCGATCGCGCCCATGTTGAGATACACCGACGACGCACCGGGGCCGCCATTGAGCGCGAAGGTCACCGGCCGGTCCTTGCCCGGCATCGTGTAGGCGGTGAACACCACATCGGCGATCACCTTGCCCTTGGCATCGCGTACCGGCAGGGTGCCGACGGTGGCGGTGTAGTCCAGGGTGCGGCCGGCCAGGCGCATGCTCTGGCGGGCCGAGGCGTCGGCGGGCAGCGCAGGCGCTTCGGTCTTGTCGTCTTTCGGGTCGGGCTTGCCCTCGGCGTCGGGCGCGGCCAGCACGCTGGCAGGGGCGATGAGCAGGCCGACGCAGAGCGCGGCAGTGTGCAGCAGGGACTTCATGGCACCGGTTCGGCAGCGGAAGGGGGTTCCGATGCTAGGCCGGTGGCGGGCCATGCCGTATGTGTCCAAAGGCATGGCCGTGCGTTGAGCCCGCTACTGGCCAGATTGGGTCAAGCGGGGAGGGTGGCTGCGGCGTCGTCATCGGCCAGCAGGCCGTAGACGGCCGAGTCGGCCAGCTGCCCCTGGATGCGCCAGCGCTGGCGCAGCACCCCCTCGCGGTGGAAGCCCAGGCGTTCCAGCACGTGCGCGGACGGCGCATTGCGCGGGTCGATCTCGGCTTCCACCCGGTGCAGGTGCAGGGTGCGGAACAGGTAGGCCAGTACCTGTTGCAGGGCCTCGTGCATATAGCCCTGGCCCTGGCGATCGGGTGCCAGCAGGTAGCCGATCTCGGCGCGCGCCGCATCGCGGTCCATCGCGAATACCACGCAGATGCCCAGCAGCGGACCTTCCAGCGACTCGCGCACGGCCAGCTTCAGCTGGGTGCCGATGGCATGGGCGGCGAGGTCATCGTCGATCTGCTCGCGCGCTTCGGCCAGTCGCGTCCAGGCTGGATGGTTCCACCATCGCATGACATCCGGGTTGGACTGCAGCGTGAACAGCGCGGCGGCGTCGTCACGACGGATCGGGCTCAGGACCAGCCGTGCACTGTGCAGCGGCAGGCCGGGGAACAGCAGCGAGTGGCTGGCCAATACGATGGTCCACACGGGTGGACGCGCATTATGGCGCTGCCGGGTTTGCCGATGGGGGCGGATGGGGTCGGAGCGCATGGGGTCGGATCCGTTTCCTGACAGGAAACGGCTCTGACCCCACTGCCGCCAACCGGGTCAGAGCCCTTTCCTGCGGAAAGGGATCCGACCCCGCTCCGGATCAGACTTCCAGCGAAGCCAGGTCGCCCTTCGACTCCAGCCAGCCCTTGCGGTCGGACGCGCGCTTCTTGGCCAGCAGCATGTCCATCAGCGAACGGGTCTGCTCGCCATCGTCCACGGTCAGCTGCACCAGGCGGCGCGTATCCGGATGGATGGTCGACTCGCGCAGCTGGTTCGGGTTCATCTCGCCCAGGCCCTTGAAGCGGGTGACGTTGACTGCGCCCTTGATCTTCTCGCGCTCGATCTTGTCCAGCATCGAACGCTTCTCTTCCTCATCCAGGGCGTAGAACACCTGCTTGCCCACGTCGATGCGGAACAGCGGCGGCATTGCCACGAACACGTGGCCGGCATCGACCAGCGCCGGGAAATGCCTGAG
This sequence comes from Stenotrophomonas sp. YJH_SMC_73, assembly GCF_059370155.1. Lineage (NCBI taxonomy): Bacteria > Pseudomonadati > Pseudomonadota > Gammaproteobacteria > Lysobacterales > Lysobacteraceae > Stenotrophomonas > Stenotrophomonas sp. YJH_SMC_73. The sequence continues at coordinate 336,288 of NZ_JCAFTJ010000004.1, forward strand.
GAACAGCGCGGTCAGCAGGGTGGCGATATGCAGGCCGTCGGAGTCCGCGTCGGCCAGGATCACCACCTTGCCGTAGCGCAGGCCGGTGATGTCGTCCTTGCCGGGGTCGCAGCCGATGGCCACGGCCAGGTTGTGCACTTCTTCGGAGGCCAGCACGCTGTTGGACGACACTTCCCAGGTGTTGAGGATCTTGCCGCGCAGCGGCAGGATCGCCTGGAAATCCTTGTCGCGCGCCTGCTTGGCGCTGCCGCCTGCCGAGTCACCTTCCACCAGGAACAGCTCGGTGCGCGACAGGTCCTGGCTGATGCAGTCGGCCAGCTTGCCAGGCAGGGCCGGGCCCTGCGTGACCTTCTTGCGGACGACCAGCTTCTCGGTCTTCAGGCGCGCACTGGCGCGCTCGATGGCGATCTGCGCGATCTTCTCGCCCAGCTCCACGTTCTGGTTCAGCAACAGGCTGAACGCATCGTGCGCGGCGCCCTCTACAAAGCCGGCGGCCTGGCGCGAGGACAGGCGTTCCTTGGTCTGGCCGCTGAACTGCGGGTCGGTCATCTTCAGCGACAGCACGAACGACACCCGGTCCCACACGTCTTCCGGGGCCAGCTTGACGCCGCGTGGCAGCAGGTTGCGGAAGTCGCAGAACTCGCGCAGCGCCTCGGTCAGGCCGGTACGCAGGCCGTTGACGTGGGTGCCATGCTGGGCGGTCGGAATCAGGTTGACATAGCTTTCCTGGACCAGCTCACCTTCCGGCAGCCAGGCCACGGCCCAGTCCACCACCTCGGTGTCCTTCTTGAGGTTGCCGACGAACAGGTCGGCCGGCAGCGATTCGCGATCGCCCAGTTCCAGCTTCAGGTAGTCGCGCAGGCCGTCTTCGTAGTACCAGGTATCGACTTCACCGGTGGCTTCGTCGGTCAGCTTGACGGTCAGGCCCGGGCACAGCACGGCCTTGGCGCGCAGCAGGTGCTTCAACGCGCGCACTGCGAACTTGGGCGTGTCGAAGTACTTCGGGTCCGGCCAGAAGCGCACGCGGGTACCGGTGTTCTTCTTGCCGACGGTGCCGACCACCTCCAGCGGCGTGGCGCGGTCGCCATTGCGGAAGGTGATGCGGTGTTCGGCACCTTCGCGCTTGATGTGCACCTCCACCAGGGTCGACAGCGCGTTGACCACGCTGACGCCGACGCCATGCAGGCCGCCGGAGAAGGTGTAGTTGTTGTTGCTGAACTTGCCGCCTGCATGCAGGCGGGTGAGGATCAGTTCGACGCCCGGGATCTTCTCTTCCGGATGGATGTCCACCGGCATGCCGCGGCCGTCATCGCTGACCTCCACGCTGCCGTCCTTGTACAGGGTGATCTCGATCGAGCGGGCATGGCCGGCGAGGGCCTCGTCCACCGAGTTGTCGATCACTTCCTGCGCCAGGTGGTTCGGGCGCGCGGTGTCGGTATACATGCCGGGACGGCGCTTGACCGGGTCAAGGCCGGACAGGACTTCAATATCGGCGGCGTTATAGCGGGCGTTCATCTATCTTCTAAAGCGCGGAGCGACGCGCAAGTGTGCGGTCTGGACGGCGATTTTGCACGCCTGCGGTTCAGCCTCGGCGCCGGGGAGGGGGTAAAATGGCAGCCGCTGGAATCTGAACGCCGGCGGCCCCATCGGGTCGAAACATCCAAGCCATACCGCGAGGAGGACCTCATGAAGAAGTTGCTGACCGTTGCAATCCTGGCCGCTGCCGCCGTTGCAGTGCCGCTGGTGGTGGCGCAGAACGCGGGCCAGCCGGCCCCGCAGCAGGGTGACCAGGCCGACAAGGCGCAGGCCGAGGCCGATGCCAAGGCCAAGCGTCGTGCCCAGGCCAATGCCGAAATGAAGGCGCAGGGCCAGCCGGCCCCGCAGAAGGAAGAAGAGGAAGAAGCGCGCAAGAAGCGCTGATCCCGCAACCTGCCAAGCGCCCTTGCAACAAGGGGCGCGCAACGGAACGCCCCGCTCAGCGGGGCGTTTCTTTTTAGGAACGTGGCGTCTGCCCCTTGGGTTGGCGGCCATCAATCTGTAAACTATGGCTTTCCGGGAGTAAGTGCGTGTCCACCCTTTGCGAATGGGCTGGAGCGGCCAAGCGTGGCTTCCAGCATGGCGGGTCGCAGGTGACGGTCGATTTGGCCGGCACGGCCGCCCCGACCTCGCACGATGGTCCCCGTCCGGCGCCTGCCGCCGCACGGATCCGCACCTCCCTCGCTGTCCCAGCGAACCGGAAAACCCCCTCCGAGCACCATGCCCGCCCTCCGGGTGCGCGTGGTGTTGCCGTGTTCCATTTCCAGACAGGATGCTTGCAGCCATGACTCCCTTGATTTTCGTAACCGGCGGCGTGGTGTCCTCGCTCGGCAAAGGCATTGCCGCCGCGTCGCTGGCCGCCATTCTCGAAGCCCGTGGCCTGAAGGTCACGATGATGAAGCTCGACCCGTACATCAACGTCGACCCGGGCACCATGAGCCCGTTCCAGCACGGTGAGGTGTATGTCACCGACGACGGCGCCGAGACCGACCTCGACCTGGGCCACTACGAGCGCTTCGTGCGCACCCGCCTGAGCCGCAAGAACTCGGTCACCACCGGCCGCATCTACGAGAACGTGATCCGCAAGGAGCGCCGCGGCGACTACCTGGGCGCGACCGTGCAGGTCATTCCGCACATCACCGACGAGATCCGCCGCTGCGTCGACGAAGCCACCGAAGGCTACGACGTGGCACTGGTCGAGATCGGTGGCACCGTCGGCGACATCGAGTCGCTGCCGTTCCTGGAAGCGATCCGCCAGGTGCGCACCGAGCGTGGCCCGGAGAAGGCGCTGTTCATGCACCTCACCCTGGTGCCGTACATCGGCGCCGCCGGTGAGCTGAAGACCAAGCCGACCCAGCATTCGGTGAAGGAGCTGCGTTCGATCGGCATCCAGCCGGACGTGCTGCTGTGCCGTTCCGAGCAGGCCGTGCCGGATTCGGAGCGCCGCAAGATCGCCCAGTTCACCAACGTCTCCGAGCGCGCAGTGATCAGCGTGCCGGACGTGGACGTGCTGTATCGCATTCCGTCGGGCCTGCACGCGCAGGGCCTGGACGAGATCGTGGTCAACCAGCTGAAGCTGGCCGACAAGGCCGGTCCGGTCGATCTGTCGATGTGGGAGGACGCAGTCGATGCGACCCTGCATCCGCTGGATGAAGTGACCATCGCCGTGGTCGGCAAGTACGTGGATCACCAGGATGCCTACAAGTCGGTCGGCGAAGCACTGAAGCACGGCGGCCTGCGCCAGCGCACCAAGGTCAACCTGAAGTGGCTGGAAGCACAGGATCTGGAAGGCACCGACATGGCCGCACTGGCCGATGTCGACGGCATCCTGGTGCCGGGTGGCTTCGGTGACCGTGGTTTCGAAGGCAAGGTGCTGACCTCGAAGTTCGCCCGCGAGCAGCACGTGCCGTACTTCGGCATCTGCTACGGCATGCAGGCGGCCGTCGTCGATTACGCGCGCAACGTGGTCGGCCTGGAAGGCGCCAACAGCACCGAGAACGACCGCCAGTCGCCGAACCCGGTGATCGGCCTGATCACCGAATGGCGCACCGCCACCGGCGATGTCGAGAAGCGTGACGACAAGAGCGACCTCGGCGGCACCATGCGCCTGGGCCTGCAGGAACAGCGCCTGAAGCCGGGCACGCTGGCCCGTGAGCTGTACGGCAAGGACGTCGTCGCCGAGCGCCACCGCCACCGCTACGAGTTCAACAACCGTTACCGCACCCAGCTGGAAGATGCCGGCCTGGTGATCGCCGGCAAGTCGATGGACGACACCCTGGTGGAAGTGGTCGAACTGCCGCGCGACGCGCATCCGTGGTTCCTGGCCTGCCAGGCACACCCGGAATTCCTGTCCACGCCGCGTGACGGCCACCCGCTGTTCATCGGTTTCATCCGTGCCGCGCGCGAGCGCAAGGCCGGCGGCAAGCTGCTTTCCGAAGCGCGCGCCTGACTTGTGAATGGGGGCTTCGGCCCCCATCCTGCATGCTTCAACCCCCAGCGCACCGGCCCGGCCGGTGCTGCGGACAACAAGGAAACGCCATGAAACTGTGTGGATTCGAGGTCGGGCTGGACCAGCCCCTGTTCCTGATCGCCGGCCCCTGCGTGATCGAGTCGATGCAGCTGCAGCTCGATACCGCCGGCAAGCTGAAGGAAGTCACCGACAAGCTCGGCGTCAACTTCATCTTCAAGTCCAGCTTCGACAAGGCCAACCGCACCTCGGGCACCGCGTTCCGCGGCCCGGGCATGGAAGAGGGCCTGAAGGTCCTGGCCGAGGTCAGGAAGCAGATCGGCGTGCCGGTGCTGACCGACGTCCATGAGTACACCCCGATGGACGAAGTGGCCTCGGTGGTGGATGTGCTGCAGACCCCGGCGTTCCTGGTCCGCCAGACCGACTTCATCCGCAAGGTGTGCTCGGCCGGCAAGCCGGTCAACATCAAGAAGGGCCAGTTCCTGGCGCCCTGGGACATGAAGCCGGTCGTGGAGAAGGCCAAGGCCACCGGCAACGAGCAGATCATGGTCTGCGAGCGCGGTGCCAGCTTCGGCTACAACAACCTGGTCAGCGACATGCGCTCGCTGGCGGTGATGCGTGATACCGGTTGCCCGGTGGTGTTCGATGCCACCCACTCGGTGCAGTTGCCGGGCGGGCAGGGCACCAGTTCCGGTGGCCAGCGTGAGCACGTGCCGGTGCTGGCCCGTGCTGCCGTCGCGGTGGGCATCTCCGGCCTGTTCGCCGAGACCCATCCGGATCCGTCCAAGGCCCTGTCCGATGGCCCCAACGCGTGGCCGCTGGACCAGATGGAAGCGCTGCTCGAGACCCTGATGGAGCTCGACGCGGTGACCAAGAAGCACGGCTTCTCGCGCTTCGCGTGAGTCGTGACCCGAGGGTGGCGCTGGAAGCCCAGCGTCATCGCCGGCACTGGAAACAGTGGCCCTGGGGCCTGATCGCACTGGGCCTGGCCGTGCTGTTCACCGTGGGCATGTTTGGCCTGGTGCTGATCGGTGCGGCGTCGGTGCGCCCCCCGGGTGATGGCAGCAGCGCGCTTGATCTGCGTGCGTATTTCACTGCGCTGCTGGTCGCGGAGCTGCTCGGTGCCGCGGGCTGCCTCGCGGCCGCGGTGCTGGCCTGGCGGCTGAATCGCGGCAAGGTGGCGGCTGGCTTTGCGATCATCCTGCTTTCGCTGTGGCTCGGCGCCCTGTTCTACGGATTGCTTTGATGAATACGAGCACGTCGGCGCGCGGCTGGCCCTGGGGCCTGGTCGCGCTGGGGCTGTCCGTGCTCGCCTGGGCGTCCCTGCTGCTGGGAGTAATGGCCTTTGCGGCCAGCTTCGGCTCGCCGGGTGACGGAAACCATGGCATCCAGGCCATGCAGTACTGGATCGTGGCCGCGCTGGTCGCGCTGGGTGTGTCTTTCGTCGGCAGCCTGGTGGCGATGGTGCTCGCCTGGCGACGCCGTCGTGGACCCGTCGCGGCGGCGGTGGCCGGTGCGTTGCTGGTGATGCTGGTGTCGCTGGCCCTGATCGTGATCGGGTCCAGCCGGGGCTGATGCCGCCCAGGCCATTTGGCAAGTGGCGGGCAGCCGGGGATAATCACGCGGCATTCGTTTTGTCGCCCCCTCTCCAGACAGGTAACCGGCCCGACCATGAGTACGATCCGCAGCATCCACGCCCGTGAAATCCTTGACAGCCGTGGCAACCCCACGCTGGAAGCCGAAGTCATCCTGGAGGACGGTTCGTTCGGTCGTGCCGCGGTTCCCTCCGGCGCCTCGACCGGCACCAAGGAAGCGGTCGAGCTGCGTGACGGTGACAAGACCCGTTATCTGGGCAAGGGCGTGCGCAAGGCCGTCGACAACGTCAACACCACGATTGCCGCCGCGCTGAAGGGCTTTGAGGCCACCGACCAGGCCGGCCTCGACCGTCGCCTGATCGATCTGGACGGCACCGAGAACAAGGGCCGCCTGGGTGCCAACGCGCTGCTGGGTGTTTCGATGGCCGCCGCGCATGCCGCCGCTGCATCGAACAAGCAGGCACTGTGGCAGTACTTGGCCGCCAGGACCGGCGTGACCCCGGCGCTGCCGGTGCCGATGATGAACATCATCAATGGCGGCGCGCATGCCGACAACAACGTCGACTTCCAGGAGTTCATGGTGCTGCCGGTTGGCTTCACCTCGTTCTCCGAAGCGCTGCGTGCCGGTACCGAAATCTTCCATTCGCTGAAGTCGGTGCTGAAGGGCCATGGCCTGAGCACCGCGGTCGGCGACGAAGGTGGCTTCGCGCCGGACTTCCGCAGCAACGTCGAAGCGCTGGACACCATTCTCGAAGCGATCGGCAAGGCGGGCTACACCGCCGGTGAAGACGTGCTGCTGGGCCTGGACGTGGCCTCCAGCGAGTTCTTCGAGAACGGCAAGTACAACCTGGTCGGCGAGAACAAGCGCCTGACCTCCGAGCAGTTCGTCGACTTCCTCGCCGACTGGGCCGCGCAGTACCCGATCATCACGATTGAAGATGGCCTGGCAGAGAACGACTGGGCCGGCTGGAAGCTGCTGACCGACCGTATCGGCAAGAAGGTGCAGCTGGTTGGCGACGACCTGTTCGTGACCAACCCGAAGATCTTCCAGGAAGGCATCGACTCGGGCACCGCCAACGCGATCCTGATCAAGGTCAACCAGATCGGCACCCTCAGCGAAACCCTGGAAGCGATCGCCATGGCCGATCGTGCCGGCTACGCCGCCGTGGTCTCGCACCGTTCGGGCGAAACCGAAGACACCACCATCGCCGACATCGCAGTGGCCACAACCGCCACCCAGATCAAGACCGGTTCGCTGTGCCGCAGCGATCGCGTGGCCAAGTACAACCAGCTGCTGCGCATCGAGGAAGCCCTCGGCGCCGGCGCGCGTTACGCCGGTCGTGACGCGTTCGTTTCGCTGAAGCGCTGAGCCGATGCGCGACTGGCGCTGGATGCTGCTGGTGCTGGCCCTGTTGCTGGGCTGGCTGCAGTACCGCTTCTGGTTTGGTCCGGGCAATTCGGGTGAAGTGATGATGCTCGAAGCCCAGGTCGCCAACCAGGAGCGGGACAATGAGGGCCTGCAGCAGCGCAATGATGCGCTCGCTGCGGAAGTGAAGGACCTCAAGGAAGGCCAGTCCGCCATCGAGGAACGCGCGCGCAGCGAGCTGGGCATGATCAAGCCCGGCGAGAAGTTCTATCGCGTGGTCGAGGATGCGCCGGTGCACCCGGCGCAGCCTGCGGCAGGTGTCAGTGCGCAGGTTGGCGACCACCCGGCGGACGTGCCATGAGTGCGGCGATCTGGGTCGTGGTTCCGGCTGCTGGCCGTGGCACCCGCTTTGGCGCGCCGTTGCCCAAGCAGTACCTGCAGGCGGGCGGGCAGATCCTGCTCGCCCATACCCTGGACGCCCTGCTGGCGCATCCGGCCGTAGCCGGGGCAATGGTAGTGATCAGCCCGGACGACGCCGACTGGCCCGGCTGGAACGAGTGGGCGGGCAAGCCGGTGCTGACCTGCATCGGTGGCGCGACCCGTGCCGCTTCGGTGCTGGCTGGCCTGCAGGCGCTGCCGGAGACGGTGCGCGCTGATGAATTCGTGCTGGTCCACGATGCCGCGCGGCCGAACCTGTCGCTGGCCGACCTTGGTCGCCTGCTTGAAGTCGGTCGTGCCGATCCGGTCGGGGCGATCCTGGCCGCACCGGTACGCGACACCCTCAAGCGTGCGGGCGACGACGGTGGCATCGATGGCACCGAGCCGCGCGAGCGGCTGTGGCGCGCACTGACACCACAACTGTTCCGCCGCCACCAGCTCAGCCGCGCGCTGTCCGAAGCCGCCGCCGCCGGTGTTGAAGTCACCGATGAGGCCATGGCCATGGAGCGCCAAGGCCAGCGCCCGCTGCTGGTCGAGGGCAGCGAGGACAACTTCAAGGTCACCACCCCGGCCGATCTGGACCGGTTCGAATTCGTACTTTCCCGCCGCGCCGGCTGACCGTCCGCGCGGCCCTGCAGCAAGGGTTGCATCCATGAGCACCGCACCGTTCCCGCCCGTCCGCATCGGCCAGGGCTACGACGTCCATGCCTTCGGTGAAGGCGACCACATCATGCTTGGCGGGGTGAACGTGCCGCACAGCTGCGGCGTGCTTGCACACAGCGACGGCGACGTGATCTTGCACGCCCTGTGCGATGCGATGCTCGGCGCGCTGGCGCTGGGTGACATCGGCCAGCATTTCCCGCCCAGTGACGACCGCTGGAAGGGCGCCGACAGCAGCGAGTTCGTGCGCCACTGCGACAGCCTGCTGCGCGAGCGCGGCTGGCGCGTCGGCAACACCGACATCACCGTGATCTGCGAGCGTCCGAAGGTCGGCCCGCATGCGCTGGCCATGCGTGAGCGCATCGGTGGGTTGCTGCAGCTGCCGCTGGACGCGGTCAGCGTCAAGGCCACCACCTCGGAGAAGCTGGGCTTCACCGGCCGTGGTGAAGGCATCGCCGCGCAGGCGGTCGTGTTGCTGGTGGCGGCATGATCCCGCTGCCGTTGGCGTTTGGTGCGCCGTTGTTGACGGCGCGCATCCGCACCACGCCGGACGATTTCCAGGTGGATGAACTGCCGGCGTTCGAGGCGAGCGGTGAAGGCGAGCATCTGCTGCTGCACATCCGCAAGCGCGGCGCCAACACCGTGCATGTGGCCAAGGTGCTGGCAAAATGGGCGGGCCTGCCGGAAATGGCGGTGAGTTACGCCGGCATGAAAGACCGCCACGCGGTCACCACCCAGCGTTTCAGCGTGCACCTGCCCAAGCGCATTGCGCCGGACCTGGCCGAGTTGGCCAGTGACGAAATCGAAGTCATCGAGGCAACCTGGCACAACCGCAAGCTGCAGCGCGGCGCACTGGCCGGCAACCGCTTCAAGCTGGTGCTGCGCGAGGTGCAGGGCGATCCCGCCGCGATCAGCGAGCGCCTGCAGCAGATTGCCGCGCGCGGCCTGCCGAACTGGTTTGGTGAACAGCGTTTCGGCCGCGACGGTGGCAACGTGCCGGCTGCACTGGCGATGTTCGGTGGCCGCCGCATGCGCAAGGACCAGCGTTCGCTGCTGCTCTCTGCAGCCCGTTCGGCGCTGTTCAACCGCGTGCTGGCCGCGCGCGTGGAGCAGGGCAGCTGGGACCAGCCGCTCGATGGCGAAGTCTGGATGCTCGATGGCAGTCGCAGCGTGTTCGGCCCCGAGCCGTACACGGATGTGCTGGCCGAGCGGCTGGCGCGTTTCGACATCCATCCCAGCGCGCCGTTGTGGGGCGAAGGCGAGCTGCGCAGTGCCGACGCGGCACGTGAGCTGGAGCTGGCCGCGCTGGACGACGACGAGTCGAAAGCACTGCGGGCCGGCCTGGAAGATGCGCGCCTGAAGCAGGAGCGCCGCGCGTTGCGCCTGCGTCCGGCGCTGCTGCAGCACCAGTGGCTGGCCGACGACGTGCTGGAACTGTCGTTCGCGTTGCCGCCAGGCTGCTACGCCACCGCCGTGCTGCACGAACTCGGCCCCGTCGAAGACGCCTCGCAGGCCTGACAGAAAAAAGGGGACGGAGGGAATTAAGTCGTTTGTGGCACAAACGACTTAATTCCCTCCGTCCCCTTTTCAACGCCGCGCCAGCAGCACCAGTACCGCGCCGGTGCCGCCTTGTCCGGTCGGTGCCGAATGGAATGCCAGCACGTCGTTGCGCAGCCGCAGCAGGCGATCGACCAGGTTCTTCAGCACCGGTGCGCCGCCATCGGACTGCAGTCCCTTGCCGTGGATGATGCGCACGCAGCCGTACTCGTGTGCATGCGCTTCCAGCAGGAACTGGCGCAGCAGGGCTTCGGCCTGTGCGGCGGTGGCGCCGTGCAGATCCAGTTCGTCCTGCACCGAGTACTGGCCGCGCTTGAGGCGCTGGAACAGGCGTGGTGGCAGGTTGTCGCGGCGATAGCTGGCCACGTCGCCGGCTTCCAGTGGCGCACTGTCGCGCAGCAGCCGGGCGAACTCGCCGGCCGCTTCGGCCTCGTCACGTTCGGCCATGCGCGCACGCGGTTTCGGCCGGGGCGCGGCAGGTGCCGGCTCGGCATCCTTGCGCAGCGGCTTCACTTCGCCGATGGCCGCACGGAACAAGGCGGCCGGATCTTCGTCATCAGGGTGCGACATGCGCACAGGGTAAACCGCCGGCGCAGGTCTGCCTATGACGGTTCGATGTCGGCCGTGACCGCTGACAGGGTAGGACCGGCGGCCCGCATGCGGCACAATAGACGATGCCCTTGCAGGGTCGACCGCTTCCGCAGGGGAGCGCGACGGTCCCGCCCACACTGCACGGTGATGGAATCGAATTCTTGGAAAATCAAGCGGTTAAATCGAAGATGCGAATCCTGGTCAGCAATGACGATGGTGTCGACGCCGCAGGCATCCGGATGCTTGCCGCGGTCCTGCGCGAGGCCGGTCACGAAGTCACGGTGGTTGCGCCCGACCGCGATCGCTCCGGCGCCAGCAACTCGCTGACCCTGGACCTGCCGATCCGGCTCAAGCGCATCGACCATTACACCGTTTCGGTGGCCGGTACACCCACCGACTGCGTGCACCTGGCGCTGACCGGCCTGCTTGAATTCGAGCCTGACATTGTCGTGTCCGGCATCAACAACGCTGCCAACCTCGGCGACGACGTGATCTATTCCGGCACCGTCTCGGCGGCGATGGAAGGTCGCTTCCTCGGCCTGCCGGCGGTGGCGGTCTCGCTGGTCAGCCGCAACCACGATCCGAAGCACTTCGAGACCGCCGCGCGTGCTGCGGTGGAGATTGTCGCCCGGCTCAAGGCCGATCCGCTGCCGGCCGACACCATCCTCAACGTCAACGTGCCGGACCTGCCGTGGAGCGAGGTCAAGGGCTTCGAGGTCACCCGCCTCGGCAACCGCCATCGTGCCGAAGGCTGCATCGCGCAGAAGGATCCGCGCGGCAACGAGGTGTACTGGATCGGCCCTGCCGGCCGTGAGCAGGATTCCGGTCCCGGTACCGATTTCCACGCGGTGCGCACCGGCCACATCTCGATCACCCCGATCCAGGTCGACCTCACCCGCTACCAGGCGCTGGAGAAGGTCGCCAGCTGGGTCGGCGGCCTCAGCGCCGCGCTGGACCAGCCGGCATGAGCCCACGCCTGCGATTGCAGCCGGAAGCCGTCGGTATCGGCATGACCTCGCAGCGCGTGCGTGACCGCCTGGTCGACCGCCTGCGCGAAGCCGGCATCGTCGACGAGCCGACCTTGAACGCGATCCGGGTGGTGCCGCGCCATCTGTTCATCGATGAAGCCCTGGCCTCGCGTGCCTATGAAGACACCGCGCTGCCGATCGGCCATGGCCAGACCATCTCGCAGCCCTGGGTGGTTGCGCGGATGACCGAGGCAGTGCTGCAGGTCTCGCCGAAGCGGGTGCTGGAAGTCGGCACCGGTTCCGGTTACCAGGCCGCCATCCTTGGCGCGTTGGGCCTGGAGGTCTACACCGTGGAGCGCATTGGTGATCTGCTGCGCCAGGCCCGCAAGCGCTTCCGTGCGCTGGGCATGAACATCCGCACCAAGCACGACGACGGCCGCGTCGGCTGGGCCGAGCACGGCCCGTTCGATGCCATCGTGGTCACTGCGGCGGCGCCGGCACTGGTCGACGCCCTGATCGAGCAGCTGGCCGAAGGCGGCCGCCTGGTGGCGCCGGTCGGTGGCCCTGGGGCGCAGTCGCTGGTACAGCTGGACCGCAAGGCCGACGGCAGCATCGAACAACACGTGCTGGCGCCGGTCACGTTCGTGCCGCTGCTGTCTGGCATGCTCGACTAATCCACGGAGCAGGGTTGCATGAAGATTTTCGGGCCGCTGTACGAGCGGGCGATGAAGTGGGCGGCGCACGAACGCGCGCCGACCTACCTGACGGTATTGAGCTTCTTCGAGGCGATCATCTTCCCGGTGATGCCGGAGGTGATGCTGGCGCCGATGTGCGTGGCCCAGCCCAAGCGCGGCTGGTGGTTTGCCACCCTCAGCCTGGCCGGCTCGATGGTCGGTGCGCTGGTCGGCTACGCGCTGGGTCACTACGCTTTCGAGGCGATCAAGCCGCTGTTTGAAGTGCTGGGCATGCTGCCGGCGATCGAGCAGGGCATCACCACCGTGCAGGCGAAGATGGCCGAATCGCCGTGGGCGGTGTTCACCTTCCTGGTGCTGGGCGGCTTCATGCCCATCCCGATGAAGGTCTTCACGTGGGCATCGGGTATCGTCGGCGTACCGATGCCGCAGTACCTGTTGAGCATGCTGATCGGTCGCGGCAAGCGCGTGTTCGTGCTGGCTGCGGTCATCCGTATCGGTGGTGCGCGTGCTGAAGCGGCACTGCGTCGCTGGATTGAACCGCTGGGCTGGATCGCCACCGCGTTGGTGGTGGTGCTGATCGCCTGGCTTGTATGGAGGTCGAAGTTCGCATGAGTCCTGATCGTCTGAGCAAGGGAGTGCGCATCGGCGCGCTGGTGTTGCTGGTTTCCACCCTGGCCGCCTGCGGCACCGCCACTGTGGTTCGTCCTGGTGGTGGCAGCACCGGTGGTGGCGTGACCACGCCGAAGACCTCGGTGCCCAAGCCCGGGCAGACCGTGGTGGTGCGCAAGGGCGACACCATCTATGCGCTGGCCCGCATCCATGACATCACCCCGGCCGACCTGATTGCCTGGAACAGCCTGGACAACCCCTCGACCATCCATCCGGGGCAGGTGATCCGGCTGTATCCGGCCGGTGCCAGCGGCGGCCGCGCGCCGACCACGGTGGTCACCGCGCCGCGCCCGGGTGTCAGCAGCGCCGGCAGCACGGCGCCAACTCCGGCGCCGGCCGGTCCGGTGAAGAGCAACATCGCCTGGCGCTGGCCGGCCGACGGCGCGATCGTCGGCCGCTACGTTGCCGGCGATGCGACCAAGCAGGGCGTGGACATCGCCGGTACCAGCGGCCAGCCGGTCAAGGCCACCGCCAACGGTGTGGTGGTGTACTCCGGCGCCGGCCTGGTCGGCTACGGCGAGCTGATCATCATCAAGCACAGCGACCAGTGGCTGTCGGCCTATGGCCACAACCGCAAGCGCCTGGTGAATGAAGGGCAGAGCGTGAAGGCCGGTGAGCAGATCGCCGAGATGGGCCGCACCGGTGCGAACCGCGACATGGTCCACTTCGAGATCCGCTACAACGGCAAGCCGGTCGACCCGCAGCAGTACCTGCCGGCGCGCTGATCGTCGATTCATAATCCGGGCGGATCCCCGGCCCGGCGCAGCGCGCCGGGCGTTCGCCGACGGTGCGGCCCATGGGCCGCAAACACCGCCGGCTCACCCGCTACAACGGCAAGCCGGTCGACCCGCAGCAATACCTGCCGGCGCGCTGAGGCAGTGGGATCAGGTGGCGCCGGGCAATGCTCGGCGTTCCCGACCTGTAGCGTCGAGCCATGCTCCACTCGCTGTACGCTGGCCGCCGTGGGTGGCCGTTTGCGACCTTGAGTGGCACATCTCAAGCTTCCCGACAAGCCAGGGAAGCGGCATGCTTCAACGGAACCAGCCTCCCGATCCGGTGCCGCATGTCTCGCCCAACAGCCCTTTTCGCGCTGCTCATCGTCGCGCCGTTGGCGACCGCCGCCAGCGATCCACGTGACGTGGTCACCCGCCTCTACGACGCCATCCAGGCGCCGCAGTCGAACGAAACGGCGATTGCTCCGCTGCTGGGTGATGCCCTCCGCTCAGCCATCGATGCGCAGCGTGCATATGAACAGGCCTGCACCGCACTGGCCGCGCCCGACGAGAAGCCGCACATGCTCGACCAGAGCCCGTATCTGTTGGCGCCGGACCGGCCGGAGACGATAACGGTGGGAGCGCCCGGATCGAGCGGTGACGCCACCTGGGTCCATGTCGACATGGCCCTGGGCGACTATCGCTGGACCGACCGGGTCCTGCTGCAGCGGCAGGGCCCGGACTGGAAGGTCATGGATATCCGCTGGGGGCAGGGTGGCAACCTGATCGGTCGGCTGCAGGCGTTCTCCGCGTTCCGCTGCACACCTTCGGGCAGCTAGTGCCCGGGCGCACCCGGCGGCTCGAACTCAGCCTTCCAGGATGAAGGCGGCCGCGACCTTGCGGCCTTCGCCGGCCAGAATGTTGAAGGTGCGCGCGGCGGCCGGATTGTTCATCACCTCCAGGCCGATGCCACGCGACAGACAGGCGGCCATCACCACCGCGGGCGGGAATACCTGACGGTCTCCCGTGCCGAGCACGATCAGCGCCGGATTCAGCGCCAGGATCGGCTCCAGGTCCGCCAACTGCAGCGCGGCGGCACTTGCCACCGGCCAGTGCGTGACCAGTTGGTCCGGGGTGAGGAAGAAACTGCCGCCCAGCACTTGGTCATTCACCTTGGCCGAGCGGCCATCTGCGGCACGCAGGCTGTAGGCGTAATCCGGCGGTTCGTGGTTCAGCTGCATGACGGTAGGACGATCAGCCGCGCGGCAGCACGATCTGGCGCTGTTCCTTGCTCGGGCGGTACAGCACCGCGACGTGGCCGATGCGCTGCACCAGCGCGCTTTCGGTGGCTTCGACGATCTCGCCGATCATCGCGTCACGGGCGTCGCGATCCTCTGCGGCGACCTTCACCTTGACCAGTTCGTGGCGCTCCAGCACTTCGTTCAGCTCAGCGATGAAGGCTGGGGTCACACCCTTGCCGCCGGTCTGCAGCAGGGCCTTCAGGTCGTGGGCTTGGCCGCGCAGGAAACGGGTCTGGGAGGCGGTCAGGGCGATGGACATGCAGGAAAACACGGTTGAATGGGACGATCAGGGTATCATGAGGACCCCATCAGCCCCTATTTTCAATGGCTACCCGCAGCAAAAGCAGCCAGCGCTGGCTCAAGGAACACTTCTCCGACCCCTTCGTGAAGAAGGCGCAGGCCGAGGGCATGCGCTCGCGCGCCGCCTACAAGCTCGAGGAGCTGCTAGAACGTGACCGCCTGCTGAAGCCGCACATGGTGGTGGTCGACCTTGGCGCGGCCCCCGGCGGCTGGTCTCAGCAGGTTCGGAGACAGATCGGGGACACCGGTCGTGTGCTGGCGCTGGACATCCTGGACATGCCGCCGCTGGCCGGCGTGGAGTTCCTTCATGGTGACTTCAGGGAAGAAGCCGTCCTATCGCAGTTTGAAGCCATGCTCGGGGATCAGCCGGTAGACCTTGTGCTGTCGGACATGGCCCCCAATAAGAGTGGTGTAGGCGCGGTCGACCAGCCGCGGATGATGCACCTGGCGGAGCTGGCCCTGGATTTTGCCGACAACCACCTGAAGACCGGTGGGGCGTTCCTGATCAAGCTGTTCCAGGGTGAGGGCTTTGACGACTACGTGCGCGACATGCGCCGCCGTTACGACAAGGTCTCCATCCGCAAGCCGGAGGCGTCGCGCAAGCGCTCTCCCGAGGTGTATGCCTTGGGTCAGGGAAAACGCGCCCACATGAAGTAAGCTCGCAACGTACGCAAGTTCGACCCCAACGCAACGCCAGCACTGAGAGGAACACCGGAGCCAATGAGGATGAACGACTTGACCAAGAACCTCCTGCTATGGGTGGTCGTCGCCGTCGTGCTGATGGTGGTCTTCCAGAGCTTCTCGCCGAAGTCCTCCGGGGCCGGCGCGCAGGGCGCGTCGTACTCGCAGTTCCTGGACCAGGTGGACAGCGGCAACGTGCAGAAGGTCGCCTTCGGCGGCGACATGCGCGGCGGCACCAGCCAGCTGACCTACACCACCCGCGGTGGGCAGTCGTCCACCATCACCGCGCCGTTCGATCGTGACCTGATCAACGTGCTGCGCACCAAGAACGTGGAGATCGTGCAGGAGGAGCCGTCCAGCGGCATTTCCCTGGGCGCGATCCTGATGAATTTCCTGCCGGTCATCCTGATCATCGGCTTCTGGCTGTTCATCATGCGCCAGATGCAGGGCGGTGGTGGCGGTGCCAAGGGCGCGATGTCCTTCGGCAAGTCGCGCGCCAAGCTGCAGGGCGAGGACCAGATCAAGGTCACCTTCGCCGACGTCGCCGGCTGCGACGAGGCCAAGGAAGAAGTGGGCGAGCTGGTCGACTTCCTGCGCGACCCGTCCAAGTTCACCAAGCTGGGCGGCAAGATTCCGCGCGGCGTGCTGATGGTGGGCCCGCCGGGTACCGGCAAGACGCTGCTGGCCAAGGCCATTGCCGGCGAAGCCAAGGTGCCGTTCTTCTCGATCTCCGGTTCGGACTTCGTGGAAATGTTCGTCGGCGTGGGCGCCAGCCGCGTGCGTGACATGTTCGAGCAGGCCAAGAAGCACGCCCCGTGCATCATCTTCATCGACGAAATCGACGCCGTCGGTCGCCACCGTGGCGCCGGCCTGGGCGGCGGTCATGACGAGCGCGAGCAGACCCTGAACCAGCTGCTGGTCGAGATGGACGGTTTTGAAGGCGGCGAAGGCGTGATCGTGATCGCCGCGACCAACCGTCCGGACGTGCTGGATCCGGCGCTGCTGCGTCCGGGCCGTTTCGACCGCCAGGTGGTGGTCGGCCTGCCGGACGTGAAGGGCCGCGAGCACATCCTGAAGGTCCACATGCGCAAGCTGCCGCTGGCCGACGATGTCGAGCCGATGGTGATCGCACGTGGTACCCCGGGCTTCTCCGGCGCCGACCTGGCCAACCTCTGCAACGAGGCGGCCCTGTTCGCCGCGCGCGGCAACGAGAAGGAAGTCCGCATGGACCACTTCGACCGTGCCCGCGACAAGATCCTGATGGGTGCCGAGCGCCGCTCGATGGCCATGAGCGAGGACGAGAAAACCCTGACCGCGTACCACGAAGCGGGTCACGCCATCGTCGGCCGCCTGGTGCCCGAGCACGATCCGGTCTACAAGGTCACCATCATTCCGCGCGGCCGTGCGCTGGGCGTGACGATGTACCTGCCGGAAGGCGACAAGTACTCGATGAACCGCGTGGCGATCCAGTCGCAGCTGTGCTCCCTGTACGGCGGCCGTGTCGCCGAAGAGCTGATCTTCGGCGAGGACAAGGTCACCACCGGCGCCTCCAACGACATCGAGCGCGCAACCAAGATGGCCCGCAACATGGTCACCAAGTGGGGCCTGTCGGAGCAGCTCGGCCCGATCGCCTATGGCGAAGAGGACGACGAGGTGTTCCTGGGGCGTTCGGTCACCCAGCACAAGAGCGTGTCCAACGACACGGCGCGCCGGATCGACGAGGAAGTGCGCAACATCCTCGACAAGGCCTATGCCCGCACCACCCAGCTGTTGACCGAGAACATCGACAAGCTGCATGCGATGTCGCAGCTGCTGCTGCAGTACGAGACCATCGACGCACCGCAGATCGACGCCATCATGGAAGGCCGCGATCCGCCGCCGCCGGCGGGCTGGAGCAAGTCGAACAAGGACGGTGGCAACGACAAGGGCGGCGACGCCCGCCCGCTGCCGCCGATCGCAGGCCCGGCCGAATCGCATTGACGGCCCGCTGCACGTAACACCAGACGAGGCCGGGGAAACCCGGCCTTGTTGTTTCCGGGCCTTCGGCCCCTTCCGAACCGAACTGATGCTGGAGCCTGCATGTCCGCCCCGAAGCCTGAACCGATTTCCCACACCGCCGAAATGATCATCGCCACCGTGGTCGGCGTGGGCGTAGGGCTGGGCGCCGACAACCTGCTGCTGGGCTGCGTGGTGGGTATCGGTGTCGGCATCGTGCTGAGCATCGCCAGAACCCTGTACGTGGACCGCAAGCGCCGCCGCCGTTGAGGGGTGTCCGCAGGGCTGCGCCCTGCACCCGCGGTAGTGCCGGCCGCTGGCCGGCAACCTCAGCAGCAACAGCAACAGCAACAGCAACAGCTGCATTCCGCGATTTGGTGGGGCGGTGTCGGAGGGCGGGGACGCCTTGAACCCATCCATGGGGGCTTGGCAGCCGCATCCATACGGCTGACACCCCGCCCTCCGACACCGCCCCACCTCTGACAGATTCCGGCCGCTGTTGGCAGGTGTCGACCTTGGTCGACACGGTAGATCCACGCCATGCGTGGATGAATCTCTGTCAGATATCGAATCAATTCGGGGTCAGATCCGTTTTCCGTAGGAAAACGGATCTGACCCCACGCCATCCCTCAGTACACCTGCTGTTGCTTCGGCTGTTGCTTCAGCTGTTGCTGTAGCCCGGGCCTCTGCGGGTGCAGGGCGCCGCCCTGCCGAACTAAACTACCCGCCGTCGTCCCTGCAGGATTGCCCATGTTCGATACCTCGCCCCAGCTCGATTGCGCCGGCCGCATCCTGCGCCTCGACCGTGCCCGGGTCATGGGCATCGTCAACGTCACCCCGGACTCCTTCTCCGATGGCGGCGCGCATGACACCACCGAGGCTGCGGTCGCCCATGGCCTGAAGCTGGTCGAGGAGGGCGCCGACCTGCTCGATATCGGCGGCGAATCGACCCGCCCGGGCGCTGCGCCGGTCTCGGTCGAGGAGGAACTGCGCCGGGTGATTCCGGTAATCGAGCAGCTGGCCGCCCGCACCCGGGTGCCGATCAGCATCGATACCTTCAAGCCGGAGGTGATGCGCGCGGCGGTGGCCGCTGGCGCCGGCATGATCAACGACATCTTCGCCCTGCGCCAGGGCGGTGCGCTTGAAGCTGCCGCCGAAACCGGCGTGCCGGTGGTGCTGATGCACATGCAGGGCGAGCCGGGCCACATGCAGGCCGATCCGCACTACGACGACGTGGTCGCCGAGGTGCATGGTTTCCTGGTGCAGCGCCTGTTCGCTGCCGAGATGGCGGGCATTGCGAAGAAGAACCTGCTGATCGACCTTGGTTTTGGCTTCGGCAAGAGCACCGCCCACAACATGACCCTGCTGGCGCGTTCGGAGCGCTTCCTGGAACTGGGGGTGCCGGTGCTGGCCGGCCTGTCACGCAAGCGCAGCCTGGGAGAACTCACTGGCCGCGACACGCCCTCCGAACGCGTGGCGGCTTCGGTGGCCGCGCACCTGATCGCGGTCCAACGTGGCGCGCGCATCGTGCGCGTGCATGACGTGGCGGCCACCGTCGATGCGCTGAAGATCTGGCAGGCAGTGGAGGCCGTGCCGACGCCGCGTGCCGACGCTGCGCCGACGATCCGCTGGCCGGACGAAGACTGATGGGCGTCGATCGGCGGCCGCTGGCGATCGCCGTGATGGGGCCGACCGCCAGTGGCAAGACCGCCACCGCAATCGCTTTGGCACAGCAACTGGACGGCGAAATCGTCAGCGTCGATTCGGCGCTGGTATACCGCCACCTGGACATCGGCTCGGCCAAGCCTGATGCGGCCGAGCGTGCACAGGCGCCGCACCATCTGCTGGACCTGCGCGATCCCTGGCAGACCTATTCGGCGGCCGAGTTCGCCGCCGATGCCGGCCGGGTCGTGGCCGACATCGTGGCACGCGGCAAAACGCCGATCCTGGCAGGTGGCACGGGGCTGTACTTCCGGGCCCTGCTGCAGGGCCTGTCGCCGATGCCGGAGGCCGACCCGGTGATGCGCGAAGCACTCAGCACCGAGGCGGCCGAGCGGGGCTGGGCGGCATTGCACGCAGAGCTGGCCGAGGTCGATCCGGCCGCCGCCGCACGCATCCATGCCACCGACCCGCAACGCATCCAGCGGGCACTGGAGGTCTATCGCCTGACCGGCACGCCCATCACTGAATGGCAGCGCCGTCCGGGCGTAGCGCCGCTGCCGGTGCGCACCCTCAAGCTGATCCTGGCCCCGCGTGACCGCGCGGTACTGCACCAGCGCATCGAGGCGCGCTTCGACACCATGCTGGCGCAGGGCTTCCTGGACGAAGTGCGGGCACTGCGCGCGATGCCGGAAATGGCCGCCGTGGAGGCCGCGTTGGACCTGCCGGCGGTGCGTGCGGTCGGCTATCGCCAGGCCTGGGAGTACCTGGACGGGGAGGGTGATGCCGCCCGTTTCCGTGACAAGGCGATCTTCGCCACCCGCCAGCTGGCCAAGCGCCAGCTGACGTGGCTGCGCGGCGAGCTTGATGCGCGCTGGTTCGACCCCCATATCGACCAGGAGCGCCTTGCCGGCGCGGTGTCGGCCTTCGTCGCACGCTGAACCCCCGCCAGCCGTGTAACATCATCGGTCGGCGGGCGGCTCGGGGGCCGTGGCAACCGTCGGCAACCCAATAAGAACAATAATCAGGAGTGTGCAATGTCCAAGGGGCAATCGCTGCAGGATCCTTTCTTGAACGCACTGCGGCGCGAGCGCGTGCCGGTTTCGGTGTACCTGGTGAACGGCATCAAGCTGCAGGGCACGATCGAGTCGTTCGACCAGTTCGTGGTCCTGCTGCGCAACACGGTCAGTCAGATGGTCTACAAGCACGCCATTTCCACGGTGGTTCCGGCACGCAACGTGAAGGTCGGTCCGGGCGGTGGTTACGTGCAGTCGGGTGAAGGTGGTCAGGCAGGTGATGAAGCAGACGAGTAATACCGGAGCGGTGAATGTTTGACCGCTCGAAAAAGGGCGAACACGCCCTGTTGATCCAGCCCCATTTCGGCAAGCTGGAAGACGATGTGCTGGAAGAGTTCGGTGATCTGGCCCGCTCGGCTGGGGCCAGCATCGCCGCGACGATCACCGCGCGCCTGGACCGTCCGAATCCGTCAACCCTGATCGGCAGCGGCAAGCTGGACGAGATCAAGGCCGCGGCCGATGCCAGTGGCGCCGACCTGATCCTGGTCAACCATGCGCTGAGCCCGGGTCAGGAGCGCAACCTGGAACGCTTCCTCGAGCGCCGGGTGATCGACCGCACCGGTCTGATCCTGGACATCTTTGCCCAGCGTGCACACAGCCACGAGGGCAAGCTGCAGGTCGAGCTGGCGCAGCTGCGTCACCTGGCTACGCGATTGGTTCGCGGCTGGACCCACCTGGAGCGCCAGCGCGGCGGTTCGATCGGCCTGCGTGGCCCGGGTGAAACCCAGCTGGAAACCGACCGCCGCCTGTTGCAGAAGCGGGTCGAGCAGCTGCAGAAGCGCCTGGAGAAGGTTGAAGTGCAGCGCACCCAGATGCGCCGTGCGCGTGTGCGCAGCGAGCTGCCGCGCGTGGCCCTGGTGGGCTACACCAACGCCGGCAAATCGACCCTGTTCAACGCCATGACCGGCGCCGAGGCCTATGCCGCCGACCAGCTGTTCGCCACGCTGGACCCGACCGTGCGCCGCATCGCGGTCCCGGGCGGCAGCGTGGTGCTGGCCGACACCGTCGGTTTCGTCCGCGACCTGCCGCATGATCTGGTCGCCGCGTTCCGCTCGACGCTGTCCGAGGCACGCGAGGCCGATTTCCTGCTGCATGTGGTCGACGCCGCCGATCCGCACCGCGAGGAGCGCATCGCCCAGGTGGACGAGGTGCTGACCGCGGTCGGTGCCGGTGACCTGCCGCAGCTGCTGGTGTTCAACAAGATCGACCGCATCGACGGTGCCGACGTCCGCCACGATGGCCAGGATGGCGTGCCCGACGAGTCGCGTCGTGAACGTGTCTGGATTTCCGCGCGTGACGGGCAGGGCCTTGAGCTGCTGCAGGCAGTGCTGGGCAAGCGCCTTGGCCTGCAGCACGTGACCGGTGAATTGCGCCTGCCGCCGGATGCCGGCCGCCTGCGTGCGCGCCTGCACCAGCTGGAAGTGATCCGCAGCGAACAGGCCGATGAAGAGGGCTGGCTGCTGCAGGTGGACCTGCCGATTGCCGAAGCCGAGAAGCTGGCCGCCAGTGCCGATGGCGCGCCGATCCGGGCGCTGCTGCCGGAGAAACTGCCGGAGTGGTGAGCTAGCGGCCCATGGCTGGTGGTGCCGGCCGCTGGCCGGCAACGCAATCGTGCCGGAGGGGCGCGACATCCGGCTGTCATCTGCGGTACAACGGGGTTCTTCACCCCACCGTCATGCCGATGTCCATCCCCACCGACGCCGATCTCAATGCCCAGTCCGCCGCGCTCGGGCAGCGCCTGCAACAGGCCTCGCTGCAGCTGGTCACGGCCGAAAGCTGCAGTGGCGGCTGGATCGCCAAGTGCATGACCGACATCGCCGGTTCTTCGGCGTTCTTCGACTGCGGCATGGTGGTCTACAGCTATGAAGCCAAGCAGCGCCTGCTGGGCGTGCGTGCGCAGACGCTGGAACAGTTCGGCGCGGTCAGTCGCGAAACCGTTCTGGAGATGGTGTCCGGTGCGCTGGTCAATTCCGGTGCCGGCATCGCCGTGGCGGTGACCGGTATCGCCGGCCCCGGCGGTGGCAGTCCGGACAAGCCAGTCGGCAGTGTCTGGATCGGCTGGAAGCGCCGCGGTGGTTACGCCCGCGCCGAGCTGTTCCAGTTCGATGGCGACCGCGAAGCCATCCGCCGGCAAACCGTGGCGGCGGCATTGCACGGTATCGACGCCCAGCTGTGACATGCTGCTCCGGTAACCGTCCGGAGCACGCATGATGTGGGAAACGCTGGGCACGGTCCGTGACCTGGGCCGACTGCAGGAAATCGCCGTTGTCCTGATCCGCTACGGCTTCGGCGACGTGGTGCGGCGCATCGGCCTGGCCAGCACGCTGGAGCGGGCAGGGCGCCTGTTGCACTGGAACGAGGACCGGCAGGAGCTGCTGCGGATGACCGCACCGGTGCGCGTGCGCAGTGCGATGCAGGATCTTGGCCCGACCTTCGTCAAGCTTGGCCAGGTGCTGGCAACGCGCGTCGACCTGTTGCCGCCGGAGTGGATTGCCGAGCTGTCCGAACTGCAGAACGCGGTGCCGGCGCTGCCGTACGCCGAGATCCGCGGGCAGCTCGAAGCCGACCTGGGCGCGTCGCCGGCGGAGGTATTCGCCTTCCTTGACGAAACCCCGATGGCCGCCGCCTCGCTGGCGCAGGCCCATCGCGCGCGGCTGCATGATGGTCGTGAGGTGGTGCTGAAGGTGCGGCGTCCCGGCATCCGCGACGTGGTCGAGGCCGACCTGCGGCTGCTGGCGCGGCTGGCCGAGATCGTCGAGGCCCGGTTGCCGGACCTGCGTCGCTATCGCCCGGCCGAGGTCGTGCAGCAGTTCACCGTATCGCTGCGCCGCGAGCTGGATTTTGCCGCCGAATGCCGCAATGCCGAACGCATCGCGCGCAACTTCAGCGGCCGTGACGACATACTGATTCCGAAGGTGCACTGGCAGTGGACCTGCGAGAGCTTGAACGTGCAGGACTTCGTCGACGGCATTCCCGGCCGCGATCTGGCTGGCGTCGATGCGGCGGGCCTGGACCGGCGCGAGCTGGCGCGGCGTGGTGCCGGCATCGTGCTGAAGATGGTGCTGGAGGACGGCAGCTTCCACGCCGATCCACACCCCGGCAACATCATCTACCTGCGTGACGGCCGCATCGGCGTGATCGATTTCGGCATGGTCGGTGCGCTGTCCGAAGTGCGCCGCTTCCAGGTCGCGCAACTGCTGCACGGCCTGGTCGAGCAGGACCCGCAGGGCGTGGCCGACGTGCTGCTGGACTGGGCCGGCGGCGTGGAAGTGGACGAGAACCGGCTGCAGCACGACATCAGCCAGTTCGTCGACCAGTACCGTGGCGTGCCGCTGAAGGATCTGCGCATCGGCCTGATGCTGGGTGACATCACCCAGCTGCTGCGCAGCTACAGCCTGACCCTGCCGGCCGACCTGGCACTGATGATCAAGGCCTTCCTGACCCTGGAAGGCATGGGCCGGCAGCTGGATCCGGATTTCGACATGGCCAGCGCCGCCCGCCCGTTCCTGGAGCGCGTGGTGCTGCAGCGTTATGCGCCCAGGGCGCTGCTCAAGCGCGGCCGGCGCAGCCTGTTGGGCCTGGTCGACTTCGCCGGCGAGTTGCCGCGCGACCTGCGCAAGCTGGTCCAGGCGGCGCGCCGTGGGCGCCTCCAGCTGAAGGTGGAGACCACCGCGCTGCAGGGCTTTGGCGAGCAGGTGAACCGGGCCGCGAACCGACTGGTGGTGGGCGTGATCACGGCCGCGCTGATCATCGGCTCGTCGATCGTGATGCACAGCGTCGGCGGGGTTTCCAGCCGCTGGTTGCTGGCGCTGGGCGTGTGCGGATTCATCGGCGCCGGCTTCTGCGGCGTATGGATCCTGGTTTCGATATGGAGAAGCGGCAAGCACACGTAGGCAGGTGCACGAAGTGCGCCTGTTGCGGTTCCACAGGAACCGCAGAATCGCGCAGCGATTCCTGTAGAGCCGAGCCATGCTCGGCTGCTCTTGCCTGGGTCGGCCCCGTCATTCGCGCGCTTGCCGAGCATGCCTCGGCCCAACAAGCCCGCACCACCCCGATCGCCCCGGCACTTGCAGTCGCGCATATTAGTAGTAATACTACTAACCATGGACCTGACCGACACCCAGCAGGCGATCCTGCAGTTGATCGCCGAGCGTATCGAGAGCGAAGGCGCACCGCCGTCGCAGACTGAAATCGCACGCGCATTCGGCTTCAAGGGCGTGCGCGCGGCCCAGTACCACCTGGAAGCCCTGGAGCAGGCCGGTGCGATCCGTCGCGTCCCGGGTCAGGCCCGCGGCATCCGCCTGGTGCAGGCACCGCCGGTCGAGAAGCTGGCCGAGCCGGGCCTGGCCGACAGCGTGCTGCGGCTGCCGGTGCTGGGCCGGGTTGCGGCCGGCCTGCCGATCGGTGCCGACATCGGCTCGGACGATTTCGTGGTGCTGGACCGGGTGTTCTTCTCGCCGGCGCCGGACTACCTGCTGAAGGTGCAGGGCGACTCGATGATCGATGAGGGCATCTTCGACGGTGACCTGATCGGCGTGCACCGCACCCGCGACGCCCATTCCGGGCAGATCGTGGTGGCCCGCATCGATGACGAGATCACGGTCAAGCTGCTGAAGATCGCCAAGGATCGCATCCGCCTGCTGCCGCGCAATCCCGACTACAAGCCGATCGAGGTGCTGCCGGATCAGGACTTCGCGATCGAGGGCCTCTATTGCGGCCTGTTGCGGCCCAACCGTTGACCCGTTCCGTAGCGCATTACCCCGCGGTCTTTTGTGGCGATTCTCTGGTTCCACTGAGGTTGGTACGGATGTCCGATAATTCTTTTCAGAGCGCCGGGCAGAATCTCAGCCTGTGCGATACGTCCGACTTAAAGTGAGCCCATGGCAAAGAAGACCCCCAAAGACAGCACCTCCAACGACACGACCTCTGCAAGGACCAATCCGATGGACGAGAACAAGAAGCGCGCCCTCGCTGCAGCTCTGGGCCAGATCGAAAAGCAGTTCGGCAAGGGCTCGGTGATGCGCATGGGCGACCGCGTGGTCGAGCCCGTCGAAGCCATCCCGACCGGTTCGCTGATGCTCGACATCGCGCTGGGCATTGGTGGTCTGCCAAAGGGCCGTGTCGTTGAGATCTACGGGCCGGAATCCTCGGGCAAGACCACCTTGACCCTGCAGGCCATCGCCGAATGCCAGAAGATGGGCGGCACCGCGGCCTTCATCGACGCCGAGCACGCGCTGGACCCGATCTACGCCGCCAAGCTGGGCGTGAACGTGGACGACCTGCTGCTGTCGCAGCCGGACACCGGTGAGCAGGCGCTGGAAATCGCCGACATGCTGGTCCGTTCGGGTTCGGTGGACATCCTGGTGATCGACTCGGTTGCCGCGCTGACCCCGAAGGCCGAAATCGAAGGCGAGATGGGCGACCAGCTGCCAGGCCTGCAGGCCCGCCTGATGAGCCAGGCGCTGCGCAAGCTGACCGGCAACATCAAGCGCTCCAACACCCTGGTGATCTTCATCAACCAGCTGCGCATGAAGATCGGCGTGATGATGCCGGGCCAGAGCCCGGAAACCACCACCGGTGGCAACGCGCTCAAGTTCTACGCCTCGGTCCGCCTGGACATCCGCCGTATCGGCGCGATCAAGAAGGGTGACGAGATCATCGGTAACCAGACCAAGATCAAGGTCGTCAAGAACAAGCTGGCACCTCCGTTCAAGCAGGTCATCACCGAAATCCTGTATGGCGAAGGCATCAGCCGTGAAGGCGAGCTGATCGACATGGGTGTGGATGCCAAGCTGGTGGAGAAGGCTGGCGCCTGGTACAGCTACGGTGAAGAACGCATTGGCCAGGGCAAGGACAACGCCCGCGGCTACCTGCGCGACAACCCGACTGTCGCCGCCAAGCTCGAGGCCGAGCTGCGCGAGAAATTCCAGCCGGCCGAAGCGGCCCGCGAGGAAGGCGACGACGAAGGCGAAGACGAATAAGGCTTGCTGTGGGGCAGGGTGGCGCCGTCAGTGACGTCGCCCTGTCCCGCAGGTTCGAATCGCCCAGGGATGGGCTGGGCGCCACGGATGGCGCCACCCTTGGAGTACCCATGTCCGACGCCGAAGACATTCCGACCGGCCGCAAGCGCCGGCCGCGTGAGCAGACCCCCGTGCAACGGGCGTTGGGCCTGCTGGTCCGCCGCGAGCACTCGCGCAAGGAACTCACCCGCAAGCTGACCTCCCGTGGCATCGAAGACGAAGCCGCGCAGGCCGCTGTCGCCAAGTTGACCGAGGCCGGCTGGCAGGACGACACCCGTTTTGCCGAGAACCTGGTGAGGATGCGCGCCAACACAGGTTATGGGCCGATCCATGTCCGCGCCGAGCTGGGGACCCATGGCCTGGACAGTGCCGCGATTGCCGCAGCGATGGACAGCTACGAAGGCGACTGGCAGGAAAACGCCCGTGATCTGGTCCGCCGACGCTTTGGCGAGGCCGGCCCGCAGGACCTGACGCAGCGGCGCAAGGCTGCCGATCTGCTGGCCCGGCGGGGCTTCGACGGCGACAGCATCCGCCGCGCGACCCGCTACGACCCGGATGACTGAGACTGGCGGCGCCGGGCCTGATACCCTTTAGGTTTTCGGCGGTCCCTCGCGACCCTGGCCAACGCGGCCGGTGGTCCGGGTCCGCCGGCCCGCAGACTGCCAGCCCCCAATGAACGCATCCGCCAAATTCACGACATCCCAGATCCGCAGCGACTTCCTTGAGTTCTTCAAGGGTAAAGGCCACACCATCGTGCCGTCGGCGCCGCTGGTGCCGGGCAATGATCCGACCCTGCTGTTCACCAACTCCGGCATGGTGCAGTTCAAGGACGTGTTCCTTGGCGCGGAAAAGCGCAGCTACGTGCGCGCGGCCGACGTGCAGCGCTGCCTGCGCGCGGGCGGCAAGCACAACGACCTCGACCAGGTCGGCTACACCGCGCGCCACCACACCTTCTTCGAAATGCTGGGCAACTGGTCGTTCGGCGACTACTTCAAGAAGGACGCGATCGCCTGGGCCTGGGAGCTGCTGACCCAGGTCTGGAAGCTGCCGGCCGAACGCCTGCTGGTCACCGTGTACCAGACCGACGACGAAGCCTACGAACTGTGGCGCGACATGGTCGGCGTTCCGGAAGAGCGCATCGTACGCATCGGCGACAACAAGGGCGCGCCGTTCGCTTCGGACAACTTCTGGCAGATGGCCGACACCGGCCCGTGCGGCCCGTGCACCGAGATCTTCTACGACCACGGTGATCATATTGCCGGTGGTCCCCCGGGTTCCCCGGACGAAGACGGCGACCGTTTCATCGAGATCTGGAACCTGGTGTTCATGCAGTTCGACCGCCAGCCCGACGGCACCCTGGTGCCGCTGCCGGCGCCGTGCGTGGATACCGGCATGGGCCTGGAGCGCCTGGCGGCGATCCTGCAGCACGTGCACACCAACTATGAGATCGACCTGTTCCAGGCGCTGATCCGCAAGGCTTCCGAGCTGACCGGCACCGCCGACCTGGAGAACAAGTCGCTGCGCGTGATTGCCGACCACATCCGTGCCTGTTCGTTCCTGATCGTCGATGGCGTGCTGCCGTCCAACGAAGGCCGCGGTTACGTGCTGCGCCGTATCATCCGCCGCGCCCTGCGCCACGGCTGGATGCTGGGCGTGCGCCAGCCGTTCTTCAGCAAGCTGGTGCCGACCCTGGTCGAGCAGATGGGCGAGGCCTATCCAGAGCTGCCGGCGGCGGTGGACACCGTCACCCGTGCGCTGCAGGCCGAAGAAGAGCGTTTCGCCGAAACCCTCGACGCCGGCATGAAGATCTTCGAGGACGTGGCCGGCAAGGCCAGCAATGGCGTGATCCCGGGCGTTGACGCGTTCCGCCTGTACGACACTTATGGCTTCCCGCTCGACCTGACCCAGGACATCGCGCGCGAGCGCGACCTGACCGTCGACATCGCCGGCTTCGATGCCGCGATGGAACAGCAGCGCGAAACCGCACGGGCGGCCGGCAAGTTCGGCGGCGGCGTGACCCTGCCGGCCGAGCTGGTGGCAACGCTGAGCCCGACCCTGTTCCTGGGCTATGACCGCCTGCAGGCCGACGGCCTGAGCGTGCTGGCCCTGCTCAAGGACGGTCGTCCGGTGCAGTCGGCCGATGCCGGTGATTCGGTCATCGTCATCACCAACCAGACCCCGTTCTATGCCGAATCCGGCGGCCAGGTCGGTGACACCGGCGTGCTGGCCGGCAACGGCGTGCGCCTGGCGGTGGAGGACACCCAGAAGTTCGCCGGCCAGTTCCATGGCCACGTCGGCACCTTGTCCGAAGGCGGCCTGAAGGTCGGCGATGTGCTGTCCGGCCAGGTCGATGGCGAGCGCCGTGGCGCCACCATCCTCAACCACTCGGCCACCCACCTGCTGCACGCCGCGCTGCGCGAAGTGCTGGGCACCCACGTGCAGCAGAAGGGCTCGCTGGTCGCGCCGGACCGCCTGCGTTTCGACTTCTCGCACTTCCAGCCGATCAGCGCGGAAGAGCTGGCGGTGATCGAGCGCAAGGTCAACCAGCAGGTGCGTGCCAACAACGCCGCTGAAGTGCACACCATGGCCATGCAGGAAGCGCTGGACTTCGGCGCGATGGCCCTGTTCGGCGAGAAGTACGGTGAGCACGTGCGCGTGCTGAAGATGGGTGACTACTCCACCGAGCTGTGCGGTGGCACCCACGTCAACCGTACCGGCGACATCGGTCTGTTCAAGATCACCTCCGAGGGCGGTGTTTCCGCCGGCGTGCGCCGCATCGAGGCGGTTACCGGCCAGGGCGCCTTGGACTACGTGGACGCCGAAGAGGCCCGCCTGGCCGAGGCCGCTGAACTGCTCGGTGGCAGCGCTGCCGACGTGGTCGAGAAGATCCGTGCCCTCGGCCAGCGCCAGAAGCAGCTGGAACGCGAACTGGAGGCCGTGAAGGCCAAGGTCGCGGCCGGTGCCACGGCCGACCTGTCCGGCCAGGCCGTCGAGGTCGCCGGCGTGAAGGTGCTGGCTGCCCGCCTGGAGGGCTTCGACGCCAAGGCCCTGCGTGACGCCATGGACCGCCTGAAGCAGCAGCTGGGCGACGCGGTGATCGTGCTGGCCGGTGCCCAGGACGGCAAGGCCGCCCTGGTCGCGGGTGTGAACGGCAGCGCAATGGGCAAAGTCAAGGCCGGGGAACTGTTGTCCCATATCGCCGGTCAGATCGGGGGCAAGGGCGGCGGACGCCCGGACCTCGCCCAGGGTGGTGGCGAGGACGGGCCCGCCCTTGCCACTGCGCTGGCTGCAGTCGTCGAATGGGTCAGCCCCCGCCTGTGATGAACCCTGCCGTCCCCCTCCTTGTAGGAGCGGGACGGCTGACGGTACCATTGCGAATCTTTTCCCTTTGTCGTGGTAGCGCTTCTTGACGGAGCGTCAAGCCGGTGGGGGATACCCTTCCACACGGTTCCATGGAGACTTACAAAAATGTTGATCCTGACTCGCCGCGTCGGCGAAACCCTGATGATCGGTGACTCGGTGAGCGTCACCGTGCTTGGCGTCAAGGGTAACCAGGTGCGTATCGGCATCACTGCGCCGAAGGACGTCGCTGTGCATCGCGAAGAGATCTACCAGCGCATCCAGCGTGGTGATGAAGCCGGTGGCACCGGTAGCGAAAATTCTGCCGAATAACGCTTTACCTTCGCACTCGATTAACGTTATGATTCACGCCCCGCTGAGGTGCAACGCACCAGACGCGGAGAATACCCCGGAGTGATGCCCGAGTGGCCGAAGGGGCTCCCCTGCTAAGGGAGTATAGGGTCAAAAGCTCTATCGAGGGTTCGAATCCCTCTCACTCCGCCAGATACAAAGAAGCGCCTGCAGATCCTCGATCTGCAGGCGTTTTTCTTTATGGCCGGCCTTCAGAGCCGTATCGTCACGCCGACCTGGAAGCCCCGCCCCGGCAGGGGCGCGATGTACTTCAGCGGCGAGTTGTGCGGCCGCGCTTCTTCATTGAGCAGGTTGCTGCCATTGACGAACACTTCCACGCCTGCGATGTAGCTGTTGCGCACTGGAAGTTCGCGGCTGACCTGCAGGTCGACCAGGTTGAATGCGTCGAGCGGAATTTCCTCACTGACATTGCGACCCAGGTACTTCTGCGCGTCGTAGTAGGTGCTGGACAGTTGTGCCTTCCAGCCTTCGCGCTGCCACTGCAGGTTGGCGCCGTAGCGGTTGGTCGGCATGTTCGGCAGATACTCGCCGTCGTTGTGGGCGCGCAGCGAATCCGGGTGGTCGGCCTTGTTCTTCACCAGGTCGGCGAAGGCAGAGACGTTCAACGTGCCATAGCGGCCCAGGTCCAATGCCTGCGACGCGTCGATCTCGAAGCCCTTCACCGTGGTGTCGGTCTGCTTCCAGTACTTCAGCGGCAGGCGGTTGGCGGTCTGCAGGCCGGAATAGCCGAGATAGAGGTAGTTCTCGTACCGCATCCGGTACGCGGTGGCGGACAGCTCGAAACCGCCGAGGTGGAACAGGCCGGTCAGTTCCAGGTTCTTCGCGCGCTCCGGTTCCAGGTTCTGGTTGCCTTCTTCCTGTGTCATCACCGAATAGTGCGCGTTGCTGGCATACAGCTCGTTGATCTCCGGGGCGCGCTGTGAGGATGAGTAACGGACCTTGGCCGCGAACAAGGGGCCGAGCTCGACGTACGAGCCGAGGCTGTAGCTGTTGAGCCGGTAGTCGCGGTCCTGCAGTTTCGTGTTGGCGGCATTGCGCGCGGTCTTGAAGCGGCTGGGCTGTAGTGCGTGGTCGACCCGTTCGTGGCGTACGCCAGCATCGAAGGTAACCCAGCCGACGTCCAGCGTTTCCTTCAGGAATACCGCATTGCTGCGGGTGTCCACGTCCGGCAGGTAGCGCTGCGAGCCGCTGCCGGTGACATCACGCGACTGGTGGCTGAAACCGACCAGGCCGCTGAGCGGGCCGACGCGTTGATGGCTGAGCAGCAACTCGGCCTGGGTGCTCTCGAAATCGTAGTCGTTTGCCCTGGTGGTACCCAGCCGCTCGCCTGAAGTGTTGTCCAGCCTGGACACGCGGAGTTCCGCGCGCTCGAACCACGGCAGCGGATCACGCAGCAGGGCTTCCAGCGCGTAGCGCTGCTGCTTGATCACCACGCCTACCGGCAGGCCATCGGCATGGTTGGAACCGAACGACAGGTTCTGCATCGAGAAGCCCGGCACGCCGTACTCGCTGTCCTTGGCATCGATGCTGACACCGACGTAGCCGCGGTCAAAGAACAGGGTCGAGCCGAAGGCCACCTGCGAGTTGCGCGCATGGCTGTTGCCCAGCCGATGATGGTAGTCGGGCGTCACATCATTGTTGATCTGCTTCTGCACGTATGACGGCGTGCCGGCGACATAGGCAGGATTGACCGGGTTGATATAAGTGCGGCGCTGCCAGACCGAGGTCGGGTTGTTGGTGTAGAACGAGAATTCACCATCGGCCCAGTCAGGATTCTCGGTCATGAACTGGTCGATGTAAGGCTGCGAGGCCTTGTTGTAGATCTGCTGTACGCGTGCTTCCTTCTGGCAGCTGTCGGCCAGCGCCGAGTTGACGCCGCCGGTCGGCGGGAACAGTCGGGTGTTGCAGACACGGGCCTTGCTGTTGCCGGGGATGTCGTAGTGCGAGATGCGCTGGCGCGAGACCTGCAGGTTGGTCGAGAGGTTGCGCTGGTTGTTGAAGTTCATGCGGAAGCCCTGCGCATCGGCGGCATTGAAGCCCTTGCGCAGGACCAGTTCCATCGACTGGTCCTTGTCTTCCATGCTGCGCGAGATCAGGCCCGAATCGATCTCGACGCTGCCGCCGATCGCATTGCCGCCATAGCGCACCGTGTCCGAGGACTTGTTGACGGTGACGCTGCGCACGAACAGTGGATCGAACGGAATGTTGATGTCGCCGCTGATCGCGTTCATGCCGAGGATGGACTGGCCGTCCTGCAGGATCTGCACGCGGTTGCCGCTGAGGCTGCGGATGACCGGGGCGCCCGCGTTCGGCCCGAAAGCACTGTTCTGCACGCCGGAGACGTGTTCGAGCAGGCCGCCGAGGGTGCGGTTCTGCGCCTGCGGATTGTCGACGGTGACCCGGCTGTCGATGCGCGAGGGCTGGGAAGCCTGGACCTGGAGGGTGGGGAGGGTGGGTTCGTCCGCGGCCTGGGCGGTGTGGACGGCGAACAGAATGGCAGCAGCAAGCAGGTGGCGACGCATGGCAGGACTCGTGAAGGCGAAGTGAAATGTTATAACGTAACTCTTTGTATCGGCAAGGACGGATGAGACCTTGCCGCCAGACCGAAATCGCGGGGGCGCGAATGAGGTTGCCGCGTGTTCAGCGCCCCGCCTTGCGCCGGGCGCCGATGCTGTGCACGATCCGAGGCGCTGCGCCCCACAACGCGTCACGCAGAATCTTCTTCACTGGAACGGAGCAACGTATGAAGCTGTTGTCCGCTGTGTTGTTGTCTGCGCTTTCACTCCCCGCCGTTCCGGCGCTGGCAGTGGAGACTTCGCCTTCTCCCCTGCTGGGGCGCTGGTCGCTGGATATCGCCACGTCTGCGCTACCCGAAGCGCAGCGCCCGAAGCACGTGGTGCTCGAGTTCAAGGACGCCGGTGGTGGCCGCTGGAGCTCGCACGTGGACATCGTCCTGCACGACGGCAAGACCATGAAATCCGACGGCACGCTGGCCCTGGATGGCACGCCCGGCGCCCTGTCCGGCACCTATGGCGCGGACAAGGCCAACCTGAAACTGCCTGCACCGAACACGCTGGTGATGCAGCTGGTGGACCATGGCACGCCGGCCTCCACCCGCATCTACACCGTGGCGGATGACCAGGCGACGATGACCGAGACCAAGGCGTTCTACGGTCATGACGGCACGCCGATCCTGCAGACCAACCTGTTCAAGCGCATGCCGTAGCGATGCTGCATTCACCACGCCCGCAGGGCAGGCGTGGTGAATGCAACGGCCTTACACGGCGGCGGCCGGATCGCGCTTGCCGGTGTCGATGCCGTACTTGTCGATCGCGTCCTGCATCCGCGAGCGTTCGATGCGGCCTTCGTCGGCCAGCGACTTCAGGGCCGCCAGTACGATGAAGTGGCGATCCACTTCGAAGAACGTGCGCAGCGATTCACGCGTGTCGGAGCGGCCGAAGCCATCGGTGCCCAATGCGGTGAAGCGGCGGTCGTTGATGAAGGGACGGATCTGGTCGCCGACGATCTTCATGTAGTCGGTGGCCACCACCACCGGGCCTTCATGACCCTGCAGGCACTGCTGCACGTAGGGCACGCGCGGTTTTTCGGCCGGATGCAGCAGGTTCCAGCGCTCGGCGGACAGCCCGTCGCGGCGCAGTTCGGTCAGGCTGGTCGCGCTCCACACATCGCTGGCGATGCCGAAGTCCTGCTGCAGCAGGTCTGCCGCGGCTTCCACTTCGCGCAGGATCGAGCCGCTGCCCATCAGCTGCACGCGTGGCTGCAAGGCGTTGTCGGCGGCTGCCGGATGCAGCAGGTACAGGCCCTTCAGGATGCCGGCTTCGGTGCCTTCGGGCAGTGCCGGCTGCGGGTAGTTCTCGTTGAGTACGGTGATGTAGTAGTAGATGTCTTCCTGGTCGACATACATGCGGCGCAGGCCGTCGTGGATGATCACCGCCAGTTCGTAGTTGTAGGTCGGGTCGTAGGACACGCAGCTCGGAATCACCGACGACAGCACGTGGCTGTGGCCGTCATCGTGCTGCAGGCCTTCGCCCATCAGCGTGGTGCGGCCCGACGTGGCACCGAGCAGGAAGCCGCGGGTACGCGCGTCGGCAGCGGCCCAGGCCAGGTCACCGACGCGCTGCAGGCCGAACATCGAATAGAAGATGTAGAACGGAATCGTGGCCAAGCCGTGGTTGCTGTAGGCAGTGCCGGCGGCGATCCATGAACAGATCGCACCGGATTCGTTGATGCCTTCCTGCAGGATCTGACCGTCCTTGGCTTCCTTGTAATAGCTCAGCTGGCCGGCATCCTGCGGGGTGTACAGCTGGCCCAGGTAGGAGTGGATGCCGATCTGGCGGAACAGGCCTTCCATGCCGAAGGTGCGCGATTCATCGGGCACGATCGGAATCACCAGCTTGCCCAGATCCGGGTCCTTCAGCAGGCTGGTGAGGATGCGCACGAAGCCCATGGTGGTGGACTGGCCGCGATCGCCACTGCCCTGCAGCTGGGTGTTGAAGATCGACAGCGGCGGCAGCGGCAGCGGATCCACCTTGGCCAGGCGCGCCGGCAGCTGCCCACCCTGGATGCGGCGGCGTTCGGCGAAGTAGGCGGCCTCGGCGCTGCCCGGTTCCGGGCGCAGATAGGGCATCTCCTCCAGCTGCTCGTCGCTGACCGGCAGGTTGAAGCGGTCGCGGAAGGCGCGTACTGCATCGGCGCTCATCTTCTTCAGCTGGTGGTTGATGTTCTGGCCTTCGCCGGCTTCGCCCATGCCGAAACCCTTGACCGTCTTGGCCAGGATCACCGTCGGCCGGCCGCGGGTGTTCACCGCCTGCTGGTAGGCGGCGTACACCTTCTGCGGATCGTGGCCACCACGTGCCAGCGCCCAGATGTCGTCATCGCTCATGTGCGCGACCAGCTCCAGCAGCTCGGGGTAACGGCCGAAGAAATGCTCGCGCACGTAAGCACCGCTCTGCGACTTGAAGGTCTGGTAGTCGCCATCCACGCATTCCATCATGCGCTGGCGCAGCAGGCCGCTGTGGTCGCGGGCCAGCAGGTCGTCCCAGCCACTGCCCCAGATCAGCTTGATCACGTTCCAGCCGGCCGCGCGGAACGTGCCTTCCAGTTCCTGGATGACCTTGGCGTTGCCGCGCACCGGACCGTCCAGGCGCTGCAGGTTGCAGTTGACCACGAACACGATGTTGTCCAGCCGCTCGCGGCCGGCCAGCGAAATCGCCGCCAGCGATTCGGGCTGGTCCATCTCGCCGTCGCCGAGGAAGGCCCAGACCTTGCGGTCCTGGTGCTGCTTCAGGCCGCGGTACTCGAGGTAACGCATGTAGCGCGCCTGGTAGGCGGCGGTCAGCGGGCCCAACCCCATCGACACGGTGGGGAACTGCCAGAACTCCGGCATCAGGCGCGGGTGTGGATACGAAGACAGGCCGTCACGACCGGCTTCGCGGCGGAAGTTGTCCATCCGTGCCGGATCGATGCGCCCTTCCACGTACGCACGGCCATAGATGCCCGGCGCGGAATGGCCCTGGATGTAGATCATGTCGCCGTCGAAGGTGTCGGTACGGCCACGGAAGAAGTGGTCGAAGCCCACGTCGTACAGCACCGCCGCCGACTGGTAGGTGGCGATGTGGCCGCCGACGTTGGAGTGCTTGCCGGCGCGCAGCACCATCACCATCGCATTCCAGCGGATCATCGCGTTCAGGCGGCGCTCGATGGCCAGGTCGCCCGGGTAGGCCGGCTGGCGCTCCGGCGGGATGGTGTTGACGTAGGCGGTCCACGCGCAGATCGCCGTGCCGCTGCGCATCCAGCTCGCTGAGCTGGTCGATCAGGTAATGCGCGCGTGGCCGGCCACCGGCCTGCATCACCGCCTCCAGCGATTCACGCCACTCCCGCGTTTCCAGCGGGTCGGTATCGAAGGGGGTCAGGGCTTGGTTCATGACTGTCTCCAGAGGGCGCCGGCTCTGCCTGGGCGACAACACCGGCAGGGCGCACAGCACTGGAGCGGGGTCGCAATGGCGGGGCCGTGACGCGAAGGGCGACCGTGGCGGCCACCGGGGAGGCAAGCGTAGGCCTGGCCCCGCGGCTTCGATAGGCGGGCCCGGCTTGGGTCTCTGGCAAGCAAGGGTTGGCACGGTGCGCCGTATCATGGGCGAATGTGCCGGGCGGAGAGTGCCTGGCATGGCCGCCTGCTGCAACGCCACTGTCATCGATGGTCGTCACCCTGCGGGGCTTTCCAGCCTCGGGGTGTTGGCCGGCCGTGAACAGCGTGAGGATCTGGGAGAAGAGCTACGCGCTGCGCCGACGGCTGCTGCGTGGCTTCTTCCTGCGTCGCGGTTCTGCCAGCGAAGACGCCGAGGACCTGGCGCAGGAGGTGTACCTGCGGCTGCTGCGGGCCACCGGCGAGAATGCCGCAGCGATCGAGAACCCGGAGGCCTACCTGTTCACGGTCGCGGCCAACCTGGCACGCGAGCACGCGCGCGCGCGTTTGTCGCTGCCGCCGCTGGAAGACGTGGATCAGCTGGCCGAAGTGCTGAAAAGCGAAGAAGACATCGAGGGCGAGTTCGAGCGCGCGCAGCGCTGGAACGATATCCGCAGCACCATCGCACGTCTGCCGGCGACCACGCGACGGGTGATGGAGCTGCATTACCGCGACGGGCTGGACTGCCCGGCAGTCAGCCGGCAGTTGCAGGTGTCGGTGCACATGGTGCGCAAGCACATCGGCAAGGGTCTGGAGGCCTGCAGGAAGGCGCTGGGCGCCAGGGAGCACGCATGAACCGGAACGCATCGCCCATGGCCGACGACACGCTCGCCTGCGAGGCAATGGACTGGTTTCTGCGCAATCGCGAGGGAGTGCTGGACGAGGCCGAGCGGATTGCGTTCCTGGACTGGATGAAGCGCTCGCCCGAGCACGTGCGCGCCTATATGCACGCCCTCGCGCTGCACCGGCAGGTCGGCGAGGCACTGCAATCGCCGTTGCCGGAAGAGGCGCCGGCGCCGCCACGGCAGGCGGCCGCCAAAGTGGTGCCTCTGTTCGATAGTGCCCCCGCCGCGCCGCACGCCGCGCCGCTGCGCCGCCGCACGCGCGGGTGGGTGATGGCTGCCGCAGCCTGCATCGCCCTGCTCGGCGTGGGCCTGGTCCCGCAGCTGATGCCCACCGAACAGCTGTACAGCGCCGACCACGGTGAACTGCGTGACCTGGTGCTACCTGACCGGACACAGGTGCGGCTCAACGCGGACAGCCGCCTGCGGGTACGCATGGGCTGGTTCAGTCGCAAGGCGGAACTGCTGCAGGGCGAGGCGACGTTCGACATCGCACGCGACCGCCGCCCGTTCGAGGTGCAGGTGAACGGCCTGGAGATCCGGGACATCGGCACAGTCTTCGACGTGTCGCGACGGCTGCAGAGCACGCGCATCGGTGTGGTTTCCGGCGAGGTCGAGGTCTGGAGCCAAGGCGCGGGTGCCCGCCGCCTGGCCCAGTTGGGGCAGGGCCGGGTGGTGCAGGTCGACGCGCGCAGCCATGCGGTGGAGTCCTTGGACATGCCACTGTCGATGCTGCTGGACTGGCAGCAGCGCAAAGTGTCCTTCCTTGACGAACGCTTGGACGAAGTGGCTGCTGCCTTCAACCGGCACAACCAGGTGCAGGTGCGCGTGCTGGACGAGGGCGCGGCATCGGCACGGTTGTCCGGCAGCCTCGATGCGCATCGCATCGGTGCGCTGCAGGCCTTCCTCGAACGTGACCCGCGCTTCGTGGTGAGCCGCGAGGGCGACACAGTGCGGGTTGGCAGCCGCTGAGGCCGAGGTGGCCGTGGACTGTCAGAAAAAATTCATCGAATCCGCGTTCTCCACTTTGGTGGATGCGGGCTCTTACTTGGGAGAAGCCGCTGCCGATCCGCGCAGCGGCGCCTGCTGCCTTCTCTCTTCCAAGGACCCGTGATGCGCAACACGCTCTACCTGTCGATCATCCTCGCCCTGTCTCCCGGCAGCATGCCATTGGCCTTCGCCGCCGCCGCCGATGGCCTGGAGGCGCGTGTGTCCACGCCGATCGCGGCACAGCCGCTGGCGCGTGCACTGGAGCAGTTGTCACGCAGTTCCGGGGTGCAGTTCCTGTACTCGGCCGATGGCGATGCCCGCATGGCCGGTGCGGTGCCGCGCGGTGCCACCGTCAGGCAGGCGCTGGATGCACTGCTGGCCGGTACCGGCCTGGGCTACACCGTTGTGGATGGCAATGTCATCGCCATCGATCCGGCACCGGTACGCAACGCGCCGAACCCCGGCGCACCGAAGCCGCGCGAGGCCGAGGCGGTGGTGGCGCCGACCCTGGACACGGTGAAGGTGATTGCCGCGCACGAGGTGATCGACCAGAAGAAGACCTCACCGGTGATCAAGGATTCGGTGGTCTACGACGAAATGGACAGCTACGGCGACGAGACCCTGGCCGAGAGCCTGATGGCCGCTCCAGGCCTGAGTGCGGTGGAGGATGCCGGCGAGCCACGTTACGTGACGGTGCGCGGCGTACAGGCCAACCTCAACTACACCACCATCGATGGCATCGCGATTGCCAGCGTGGGTGGCAGTGGCTCCGGCGAACGCATGAACAACCTGCAGCTGATTCCCAGCGACATCGGCACCCGTACCGACATCTACAAGAGCTTCAGTGCGGAGCAGGCACCGGATGCGATCGGCGGCGTGATCGACATCATCAGCCGCAGTGCCTTCGACCGGTCCGGCAAGTACGTGTTTGCCGACGTGGCAGGTATCTATTCCACGGCCGAGACCAACGTCGAGCGCAGCGCTGGCGGCAACCACGAAACCCTGGGCCACTTCGGCAAGAGCGCCAAGATGGTGTTCTCCAACCAGTTCGGCGCCGGGCAGGAGTTCGGCATCGTCGCGGTGGCACGCTATGAGCAGCGTTCGCGCAACAGCGTCAAGCGCTGGGTGGAGTCGAACTACTACTACAACGACGCCGGCAAGTACCTCACCGACGGCACCACCGGGCCGGATGAGGCCAAGGGTTGGAACGGGCTGCGTGCGCCCGGCAATTTCAGCACCGGCACCTACACCAACTTCATCACCAACTTCGGCGGCTCGGCCAAGCTGGAATGGAAGCCGTCGGACGATCCGTTCTACGCATCGCTGCTGCTGTACTCGTACCGGTTCTACGAGAACTCGACGATGAACAAGACCGACCTGTACGGCAACGCCAAGTTTCCGATCCGCAACCAGACCGAGGACAGCGGCACCACCCAGATCAACAGCATCTACATCAAGAACCGCCACGACCGCTGGGACCGCAGCAACCGTGGCGCCATCGCCAGCTTCAACTGGGACATCGGCGACCGTTCGCGGCTGACCCTGCGCGGCGGCCATACCGAAGAGACTTTCCACAACAACCAGGTCTACTGGGGTGTGCGCGCCTACCCAAGCAGCCTGTTCGTCGACTACGAGAACGACAGCCACGGTTTCCCCAACGCGGTGGCGGTGTCCGATTCCAGCCTGCTGACCAGCTCGGCGTTCAAGCTCAATCCGGCGCAGGCCTATGTCTCCCCGCGCGATGCCAAGGAGAGCATCGACAACCTGCGCGCCGACTTCAGCTACAACATCGACGCCGATGCACGTGGCTTCGGCTTGGCCACCGGCGCCGAATACCGTCACCTGAAGATCTGGCAGGACATCGACTTCGACTACTTCAAGAGCAGCGCCACGCTCAACGATTACCTGTATCCGGGATCGACGCTGCTGGGCAGCGTGCCGGGCTTCCCGCTGATCGACAACCGCAAGTGGAACGAGGAACTGCTACCGAAACTGGGCAACAACAATGCGGCGTATCCGAATGCCAACTTCACCAGTGACTACAAGTACGTGGAGGACATCACCAATGCGTACGTGTCCGCGCACTACGCCTGGGACCGGCTGCTGCTGATCGGTGGCCTGCGCTATGACCACACCCGCTTCGATGCCTACAGCCCGTTCAGCAATGATGGCGGCACCACCTATACCTCTGCCTTCCGCAACACGAGCGGTGGCTACAACAACCTGTTGCCCT
Source organism: Stenotrophomonas sp. YJH_SMC_73 (assembly GCF_059370155.1). NCBI lineage: Bacteria > Pseudomonadati > Pseudomonadota > Gammaproteobacteria > Lysobacterales > Lysobacteraceae > Stenotrophomonas > Stenotrophomonas sp. YJH_SMC_73. Next base: position 376,337 of record NZ_JCAFTJ010000004.1, read on the forward strand.
CGTTGAATGCGACGTTCAAGCTGAGCGAGGACCAGCGCCTGCGCTTCTCCGCCAGCCGCACGCTGGGCCGGCCGACGCCGAGCAACATTGCCCAGGCCACCAGCACCAGCTGTGGCGATGACGAGGAGGGCAGGGGCTTCTGCACCATCAAGCAGGGCAATGCGAACCTGCAGCCGCGCCGTTCCACCAACATCGACCTTGCATGGGACCTGTACTTCAACGGCAACAACGGCCTGGTCTCGGTGGCGTTGTTCGACAAGGTAATCAAGGACGACATCTACACCCTGACCACCTTCGAGAACGTGGGCGATACCCGTTACCGGGTGACCCAACCGATGAACACCGATGAGTCCAGGCTGCGCGGCGTCGAGTTCGCGGTGGCCAACCGCAACCTGCAATGGGGCCGCCAGCGCTTCGACATGTACTTCAACGCCACGCGGCTGGAAGGCAGGACCAACTACCGCATCACCGATGGCACCGAGCGACGCCTGGACCGGCTGCTGTACCAGCCGGACTGGTCGCTCAATGGTTCGGTGATCTGGCGCATGCCGTGGAAGAACTCGCAACTGCGCCTGTCCGGAACCTACCGCAGCCGGATGCTGGTCGACTTCGGCGACACCCAGTGGCTGGATTCGTACTACGACCCGTACATGACCTTCAACATGGCCTTCAGCCACAAGGTCAGCAGGCACGTGACGCTGAAGTACGAAGCCAAGAACCTGTTCAACACCCAGCCGACCTACAGCACCGGCCCGAACGGGCGCTTCCGTACCGAGATCGACGACTACGGCCGCTTCTTCTACTTCCACATCATCTACAACTGAGGGCACAGCCGTGGAGACGATCAATCGCAGGCGATTCCTGGCCCTGGCCGGCCTGTCCGCTGCCGGCGCCTGGATGGGCACGGCACGCGCGCTGGCCGCGCAGGCCGATGCCACCACGCTGAACCCGCGCAACCTGCTGGCCAAGCCGCGCTTTGCCAGCACGCCCTTCACCCTGGGCGTGGCCTCGGGTGATCCCACGGCCGACGGCATGGTGCTGTGGACGCGGCTGGCGACGGAGCCGCTGGTGTTCGGCGGTGGCATGCCGACCCGGCCGATGGTGGTCGAATGGCAGCTGGCAGCGGACGAAGGCATGCGCAAGGTGGTACGCCAGGGTTCGGCGCTCGCGCATCCCGAACTCGGCCACGCGGTGCACGTGGAACTGGAAGGATTGGCGCCCGGACGGCCCTACTGGTACCGCTTTACCGTGGGTGGCCACGCCAGTGCAGTCGGTTGTACCCGCACGCTGCCGGCAGCCGCGGCAGCGGTGGATCGCGTGCGCTTTGTGGTGGCCGGCTGCCAGCACTACGAAGAAGGCCACTACACCGCGTGGCGGCGCATCGCCGAGGAACCGCTGGATTTCGTCTTCCACTACGGTGATTACATCTACGAAGGTGAAAGCCAGCCTGGCCTGCGGAAGATGAACGGCCAGCCGTTCACCAACCTGCGCAACCACGTCGGCCCGCAGACCTACACGCTGGATGATTACCGCCGCCGCTATGCCCAGTACAAGAGCGATGCCGACCTGCAGGCCGCGCATGCGTCGGCACCGTGGTTCGTCACTTTCGATGACCATGAAGTGGACAACAACTGGGCCGGCGCCGAAGACCAGGACGATACGCCCAGCGAAGTGTTCCTGCTGCGGCGCGCACAGGCGTTCCAGGCCTACTACGAGAACATGCCGCTGCGCCGTTCGGCATTCCCGCGCGATGGCCACATGCAGCTGTACCGGCGCGCACGCTACGGAACGCTGATGGACCTGCACCTGCTCGACACACGCCAGTACCGCAGCAAGCAGGTGAACATGGCGCTGCGTGAGGACGTGGAATCGCCGGAGCGCAGCATCGTCGGTGCGAAGCAGGAGCGCTGGCTGTTCGATGGCCTGGCCGATGCCGCACCGCGTTGGCACACCATCGCCCACCAGGTAGCGCTGGGCAACTACATGCGCGAGAAGGACGGCGTGGTGCAGTCGTCCGATGACCAATGGTCGGGTTACCTGGACAGCCGTCGGCGCCTGCTCGACCACATCCAGAAGGTCGGCTTCGGCAACGTGGTGACCGCCTGTGGCGACGCGCACCGGCATTACGCCAGCGACCTGGTGCAGGACCATCGTGATTCGGGCGTGGTCTCCAGCGAGTTCCTTGCCACTTCGATCACTTCCGGTGCTGACGGCCAGGGCGTGGACGCGTATGCCAGGAACCAGCTTGCGCACAGCCCCAATCTGAAGGCGACCACCGACAAGCGTGGCTACCTGCTGTGCGATGTCACCCATGATGCGTGGATCGGCGACATGAAGACGCTGGATACGGTGATGCGACCGAACGGTACCGTGCAGAGCTGGAAGCGCTACGCGGTGGAGCACGGCCGGCCGGGGCTGCAGGAGGCCTGAATCTAGCGGTCTGCGCTGTAGAGCCGAGCCCACGCTCGGCTGCTTCTTTCGGGGCAATGCGACCGGGGCGAAAGCAGCCGAGCATGGGCTCGGCACTACAGGGATTCTTCAATCGTGCTCGAACCGCAGCGGTTCGGTGCCCATCGCCGGGTCACTGGTACCGGGACGACCATCCTCGGTGCGGCCGGCCAGGCGCAGGGTACTGTCGCCCGCACCGATGTGCAGGTCGTACCAGCCTGCGGTGGGCGTTGCGTCCCACGCCAACGTGGTCTCCGCGCGCGCCGGCAGGGCCATCGTCTGCTCGGGCATGTGGCCGGCATAGGCGCCCGCCTGCACACGCACCTGCTGTGCGCTGTCACCCAGATTGCGCAGGTGCAGCCGCAGCTGGCCATCCGCGCGATCAATTGAAGCCTGCACGGCAGGAGCCTTGGCCGCACCCTGGAAGTGGCGGTGGAAGCCGTTCGGACCGAGCAGCCACAGGTCATAGCGGCCCTGGGCGTCCAGCGGCCAACGCTCGCGCAGCGGCATGCCCGGCAGCAGCGTGTAACGGCGCGGCACCGCCTCCAGCCGCAGCCGATCGTAGACATGCAGCACTGCCGCTGCGCCCTCGCAGGACAACGCCAGGTCAACGCCCGCGACGTCGACCGCAGCAATCGATGCCTGCGGTCGATAGGGAAGGGCACGCGCCGGGCGTACACCGCTTTCCTGTTTCGCTGGCTTCAGCCCCTCTGGCAGCGCGGGCACGGTGCGCCCCGGCAAAGCAGCGGCGCGTGCGGCCACCGCGCTCACGTCGGGCAGGCCGCGGACGAACGGGCGGGTATCGCGCTGGGCAAAGTCGAACGCAGTGCTGAGGTCGCCGCAGACCGCGCGGCGCCACGGCGAGATGTCCGGCGCGGACACACCAAAGCGGCGTTCGATCAGTCGAATGACCGAGGTGTGGTCGTACACCTGCGAATCGACCCAGCCACCGCGGCTCCAGGGCGAGATCACGTACAGCGGCACGCGCGGGCCCAGTCCATACGGGCGGCCGCGCAGTTCGGCGAAGTCGTACTTCTCATCTCCCGGTGCCGGATGGCGGTGGTACTCGCCTTCAGTGCTGACCGAGGACGCACCCGCCCAGCCACCGTCCACCGGCGAAGGCGGTGCCGGTGGTGGCATGTGGTCGAAGAAACCGTCGTTCTCGTCGAACATCAGCAGCAGGGCGGTGCGGCTCCACACCTGCGGATCGGCGGTCAGTGCATCCAGCACGCGCGCGGTATAGGCCGCGCCCTGGGCCGGGCTGGAGGGGCCGGGATGCTCGCTGCCTGCCGCGTCGGCGATGATGAAGCTGACCTGCGGCAGGCGTCCGTCGATGACGTCCTGGCGCAGCTGCGCCAGGCCACGCGTGCTGACCCCGCGTGCGCGCAGCTGCGGGTCATGCCCCGGCGCAGCGCGGTAGGCCTGGCGGAACGCCTCGAAGCCGGCCAGCGGGTTGTCGGTGAAGTTGTCGGCCATGTCCTGGTAGATCTGCCAGGATACCCCCGCCTTCTGCAGGCGTTCGACATAGCTGGCCCAGCGGTACGACGCAGGATGCCCGCCGTGCTCGGTGAAGTTGTCGTGCGAGTTGGCGATCACCGGGCCGCCGGCGCGGGCGGCAGCATCGTTGTGGCCGGTCCACAGGAACACCCGGTTCGGGTTGGTTCCGGCCTGCATCGCGCAGTGGTAGGCGTCGCAGATGGTGAAGGCATCGGCCAGGGCGAACTGGAAGGGCAGGTCGCTGCGCTGGAAGTAGCCCATCGAGTGGTTCTGCTTGGCTTTCGGCCATTGCCCCATGCGTCCGTGGTCCCAGGCCCGCTGTGCATCCGGCCAGGTGTGCGGCGTGCCTTCCACGCGCATGTAGCCGAAGTGCGCGGCGGTATCCAGCGGGAACGGCGCGATCGCGCGCTTGCCGCTGGCATCGGGCTGCAGCCACAGGCTGCGCGCGCGGGCGCCGGCCTGCAGTGCCTGCGCCGGAGCGACGAAGCGATCGCCGAAACCCCGCACGCCCGGCAGCGTGCCGAAGTAGTGGTCGAACGAACGGTTCTCCTGCATGAACACCACGATGTGCTGCAGGTCTTCCAGGCTGCGGGTCCGCGCGGCGGGGGCGATCGCGGCGGCCCGGGCGATGCTGGGCAGCAGCGGGGAAAGGCCGGCGGCAACGCCGGCCTGCAACAACCGGCGTCGGCCGATATCGGTCACGGGCTCACTCACAGGTCCACACGGAAGGAGATGCCGACGGTGCGCGGAGCGCCGATGAAGGCGTTGTCGCGGCCGTCCACCCCCGCAAGATACCGCTTGTCGGTGAGGTTGCTCACCACCAGGTTGGCACCCATGCCCTTCAGGCGCGGCGACAGGCCCTGCAGATCGAAGCCGATGTTCGCGTTGAACACGGTGGCCGAGGGCAGCTTGTTGACGTTGGCGGCGTCGAGGTAGCGGGTGCCCAGGTAACGGCCGGACAGGCCGAAGTTCCAGTTCTCGCCCTGCCAGTCCGCCGAGAGTACGAGGGTCTGTTCGGGTTGGCCGATCACCTTGGCGCCGTCGACGATGCCCAGCTGGGTATCACGCGCGGCATCGCCACTGCCCAGGTACTTGGAGCGGTTGTAGGTATAGGCGGCGTTGAGGCGCCAGCCGTTGTCCCAGCCATAGCCGAACGCTGCTTCCAGGCCGTTGCTTTCCACGCCGCCGAAGTTCTCGTAGACGCCGTCGGTCTCGCCCAGGTAGTCGATGCCGCTGACGAAGCCGGCCGGCAGGTAGACGATGCGGTTGTCGAACTTGATGTTGTACAGCGTGACCGAGGCGGTCAACGGCCAGCGGCTGATGCGCATGCCCACTTCAATGTTGTCAGCGGTCTCCGGCTCGACGTTGCGGAAGCGCTGCGGGTCGGTCTCGCCGAGCACGCCGGAAGGAATCGCGGCGAAGTTCTGCGAGAAGCCGGCGAACAGCTCCATGCCTTCCACGCCGGGCGCCCAGGTGAAGCCGGTGGACAGCAGCGGATCGGACCTGGAGTCGGATGTGACGTGCTCGCTGGCACCGATCACGCGGCGGCGCGACTGGTCGACGAAGAACTGCTTCACGCCGAGGCGCGCGCTGAACGGGCCGAAGCGGGCCACGTCCTCGACGTAGTACATCTGTTCGTCGACCTTGTACTTGTCCTCGAACTGTACCCAGTACGGCTGGTGGTCGAAGGCGATGTCCTGGCCGACGTTGAGCAGGCGATGCCAGTCGCGGCGTGCCGAACGGTCCAGCTTCTCCACCCACAGGCCGCCGCGGATCGTGTTGTCGACTGCGCCGAAAGTCTGGCGCCATTCGCCGTCGGCGGTCACGCCCATGCGGTCGTTGTCGTAGTGGGTGTGGCGATACGACTGCGCGCCCAGCACGTTGCCGGCGTAGCAGTTCGGATCGTACTCGGCGGTGAAGCCCAGGCGCGGGCTGCAGCTGGCCAGGCGCTGCGCGGCACTGCCATCGGGATTGACGAAGAAAATCTGGCCACGGTTGCTGCCGCCGTACACGGTCTTGCCGCCGAGGTATTCCGACTCCGGGCGACCGGCTCCGTCATCGCTGACCTGCGCCAGATACGGTGGCAGCCAGTCGCCGCGGCCTTGCATGCGGTGCCCGTAGGCGGCCACCGAGGCCTTGAAGCCGTTGCCACCGTCGAAGGCCGCGCGCAGGTAGCCGAAGGTGTTCTCGCGCAGCGCACGCGAGCCGGAACGGTAGTTCTGGTCCAGGTAGGGAATGCCGGTGAGGGTACCGACCAGGTTGTCGCGATCCGGATTGGTCGCGAAGCCCTTCGGTGAGACGCTGGTGTACTCCGGCTCGTCCGCATCGTTGTAGGACAGGTAGCCGGTCAGGGTCCAGCGATCCAGTTCGGTGATGAGCTTGCCGGCGATGTGGTCATTGCTGGTCTTGCCGCTGCCATCGATCCAGTCATGCACGCGCGCCGACGAGGCACTGACCCAGGCGCGGGTGTGGCCGCCGAGCAGGCCGGTGTCGTAGCGCACGTAGTACTTGCGTGCCTCGTTGTCACCGGTGCCGACCACGAAGCGCAGGCGGCTGTCCTGCAGCGGATCGCTGGTGAGGAAGTTGAGCGTGCCGCCCAGGGCCTCGTTCGAGCGCGAGGAGATATCGGCAGTGCCCTGGCTGACTTCCACCGTTTCCAGGTCGAGGGTGTCGATGTAGCGGTTGGCCAGCGAGCCGCCGCCGTAACCCGAGCCACCATTGGGCAGGCCGTCGATGGTGGTGCCGATCTGCTGGGTATCACGGTTGGTGACGAAGCCACGCATGCTGATCTGCGTGCCCCACACCGACGAGCCGGTGGCATCGGCCTCGCTGACCACCACGCCGGGCACTTCGTTGAGCGCGTCGTTGACACTGCTCATCACGGTCTGCCGGTTCAGCGTTTCCGCACGCACGGAAGTCTTGGCATAGCTGGTGGCCTGGCCGATCACCTGCACCTGGTCGAGGGTGCGGGCCTCACTGCTGCGCGCTTCAGCGGCATCGCCCTGCGGTGCTTCGGCCAGGGCGTCCAGTGCGGGAGCGATCAGCAGGGCAAGCAGCGAGACACGGGGAAAGCGCGCAGACGTTCGCATCGAGACCGGACCTTCAGAGCAGGGAAGCCCCGGAGTGTCGGCAGCGCCAATGACATCGGCATGACGTGGCGATGCAGGAATCGTGTTCTGCGACGGCCGGCACCCGCCGCCTGCTTCAGTACCGTGCGTCCTTGGGCTTCGGGTCACGCGGCCAGTCCTTGCCCTTGTTGGCGAAGTCCGGCCGCGGCTGGTTGATGAAATAGCCGGCGATGTCCACCGCATCCTGGTCCGGCATCACCTGCTGCCCCAGCGGCGGTGCGCGGGTCACTGCCGGTGGCATGTTGTGCTTGATGAAACCGGCCGCCTTGTACAGGCGCGCCATGCCGGCACCGATGTTGAAGCTGTGGTCGCCCCACAGCGGCGGGAAGGCGATGTCACCGCTGGCATCGCGTCGGCCTTCGCCGTTGTCGCCATGGCAGGCGGCGCACTGCACGGCATACAGCGCCTGGCCGCGGACCGGGTCCGGAGTCAGCGTGCTGTCGATGGGGCCCTCACTGGGCGCGGCCACTTTTGCACCCTCTGGCACCGGGCTGCTCAGCCACGCCATGTAGTCGAGCATCGCGCGCATCTGCGGTGCGTCCTTCGGCAGCGGCTTGCCGTTCATCGAGCGCTGCAGGCAGCCATTGATGCGCTCGGTCAGCCCGATCACCTTGCCCGGGCGCGGCATGTAGCGCGGATAGGCACCGCCGCCGGTATTGAAGTAGTGGTTGCCGAACGGTCGCTTGCCCTCGGCCATGTGGCACGAATTGCAGTTCAGATCGTTGCCGACGTTGTCCGGAAGCAGGCGCGCGGTCTCGTTGAGGATGCGCCGGCCGAGCATCACCGATTCGGCATTGCCCAGTCCGGCGATCTCCTCGGCACTGGGCGCGTGGTAGTGGGCGACCACCTTGCCCTGTGCATCGAGGATATCGATCGTACTGGCTACGGCGGCATCCAGGCCCGGGTGCAGGTGACGATAGGCGAGGGTGCCCGCACCGGCCAGCAGCACCACGGTGATCGCACTACCGAGCAGCAGGCGGGAACGTTTGCGCGAACGCTTCATCGTGCGGCCTCCTGCGGAACGAAGTGCACCGGCTTGTCACGCACCACCCGGCGCATGCGTGCCACCTCGACCTCTCTCACCGCGCTGGCCTGGTTGCCCCAGCTGCTGCGGATGAAGGTCAGGATCTGTGCCAGCTGCGCGTTCGGCAGCTGCTCGAAGCCGGGCATGGTGAAGGCCATGCGGTCGTGCGGGGTGTGCGGGGTGCGACCCCCGATCAGGGTCACCTGCACCAGCGAACTGGGATCGTCGGCGAACACGATCGAGTTGCCTGCCAGGGCAGGATAGACGCGTGGCATGCCGCGCCCGTCGGCACGGTGGCAGGCCTGGCAGTGCTCGGCATAGGCCAGCGAACCGGCCACGCGATAGTCGCCACTACGCAGCGCGGCGGTGGTGGTGTCGGTACCAGGCGACCACTGCGCACTGCGTCCCTCACGCGCCGGCAGCTGCTTCAGGTAGCGCGCCATGGCCAGCAGGTCAGCGTCGGACAGGTACTGCGTGCTGTGCTCGACCACGTCGGCCATGCCACCGAAGGCTGCCGATCGATCGGTGCGCCCGGTGCGCAGGAAGTCGACGATCTCGCCCTCGCTCCAGCTGGCCAGGCCGGTCGATTCATTGCGCAGGTTCTTCGCATACCAGCCTTCCAGCACCGAGCCGGACAGGAACTGGCGGCTGCCATCGTCGGCCATCGCCTTCTCCTGGAACGCCAGCCCACGTGGTGTATGACAGGCGCCGCAGTGGGCCAGGCCCTCAACCAGCTCAGCGCCACGCTGCTGGCCCACATCCAGCGACGGATCCGGGTTGAAGCTGCGCGGGCGCGCGAACAGCAGCTGCCACCATGCCAAAGGCCAGCGCATGTTGGCCGGCCATGGAATCGTGCTGTCGGCGTTGCTTTGCTTCACCGGCTGCACCGAGCCCATGAAATAGGCATACAGCGCCTTGATCTCGGCATCGCTGGCGATCACGTACGAGGCATACGGCATCGCCGGATACAGCGGCTGGCCGTCGTGGCGGATGCCGCGGCGGACCGCGCGTTCGAAATCGGCGTAGTCGTAGGCACCAATGCCGGAGTCCGGATCGGGGGTGATGTTGGTCGAATAGATCGTGCCCATCGGCGTCTGCATGCCCAGGCCACCGGCGAACGGCTTGCCGCCCGGCGCGGTGTGGCAGGCCGCGCAGTCGGCGGCACGTGACAGGTAGCGCCCCTGCGCGATCAGCGCCGGATCGTGGATGTCGACCTGCGCGGTCTGTCGCGGTGCGAACCAGTAGGGCGTGCTGCGGGCGATGCCGTAGGCGGCGGCCACCGTGGCGGCCAGGGCAATGGCGAGCTTGAACGAGATGCGCATGGCGGCACTGTGGGCACTCCCGGGCGCGCGTTCATTGATCCGGATCAATGACTGAACCGATACAGCTTTTACACCAAACTGAATCGTTCCTGCGTTGTCATCAAGCCGTCATCCGTGCGCGATAGATGGCCGGTCTATTGGGCGTTACCGTCCCAATCTGTCTGATTCACCCCTATGACGTGATATGAAGCGCCTGCTGCTGTTGTTGCTGGCGTGCGCCGGCCTGTGGCTGGCCGCATGCTCATCCTCGATCAACGCCTCGTCCACCTCACTCGCCGATCAGCTGATCGCGCCGGGCGGCGTGTCGACCCTGCTCGATCGTCCGCGCATCGCCGCGGCCATCGCCGAACTGCCCAACCGCCATGGCTTCGCGGCGGGCCGCGATGGCGTGCCGATCTTCTGGCGCGTATTCGATCCGGGCGACTACGGCGCGCGTTACCGCTACCTGCCGCAGCGCCACGAGAACGGCCTGCCGCTGGATACCGGCCTGAGCCTGGCCGTGCCGCAGCCGTTCCGCGCGCAGGCGCCGCGCGGCACCGTGGTGCTGCTGCATGGGTGGATGATGAACGGTGATTCGATGCTGCCATGGTCGCTGCAGCTGGCCGAATCCGGCTACCGCGTGGTCACGCTCGACCTGCGCAACCATGGCCAGTCCGGCACCGGCCCGTCCGGCTATGGCACCTATGAGTCGGATGACGTGGTCGATGTGATCGGCGAGCTGCGCGCGCGCGGCGAAGTGACCGGGCCGCTGTACCTGTTCGGTGTGTCCTATGGTGCGGCCACGGCGGTGTTCACCGCCGACAAGCTGGGTGACCAGGTCGAAGGCGTGGTGGCGATGGAATCGTTCGCCAATGCCGGCGTGGCGATCCGCACCATGATCCCGCACCTGATGGGGCTGCAGCCGGAAGGCCTGAAGGCGCAGGCGGTGGCGTCGTACGCGCGCTGGCGCTACGGCGGCCAGGACATCAACCAGGTGATCGCCGCCGCCAGCCGCCGCATCGACGTCGATCTGGACCGCGTGGACGTCGCGCGTGCGTTGGCCGATACCCGCGCCTGCGTGCTGTTGCTGCACGGGCAGGGCGACCAGCACATTCCGGTCAGCCAGGGCCGCGAACTGGCCCAGGCCAATCCGCGCGCGCACTACATCGAAATGCGCGGCGAGGACCACATCACCCTGCCGCTGCGGCTGGACCTGCTGGCGGGCGTGGTCGATGACTGGATGGCGCGCGACGAGCACCATCCGCAGAACGCGTGCCCGGCACCGCAGCTGCCGGCCCAGGCTGAGTGGCTGGCGCGCAGCTGAGAAAAAGGGGACGGAGGGGATTAAGTCGTTTCCAGGCCAGGTGTGCGGGAAACGACTTAATCCCCTCCGTCCCCTTTTTCTGTCAGGCCACGCGTCGTGCCAGCGCGCGGGCAGACGCCGCGACGCCGAGCAGTAGCGCGGCCACGCACAGGAAGGCGAAACCGAGGCTGGTGGCATGCGCCAGTGCGCCGATCGCTGCCGGACCGGCGAGGATGCCGGCGTAACCCAGTGTGGTCACCGCGGTGATGGCGATGCTCTCCGGCATCACCCGCTGCTGGCCCGCCATCGAGAACAGCGCCGGCACGATGTTGGCGCAGCCCAGCCCGACCAGTACGTAGCCGGCCAACGCCACCGGGAACGAGGGCACCAGCGTGGCCAGGGTGAAGCCCGCCGCAGCGGTGATGCCGCCGATGACCAGCGTGCGGGTCCGGCCGAGGCGCTCGACGATGCCGTCGCCGAACAGGCGCATCGCGGTCATCGCCAGGGTGAACAACGCAAAGCCGGCCCCGGCCTGGTCGCGCGGTACCTGCCGCACTTCCGCCAGGAACACCGCACTCCAGTCCAGCATTGAGCCCTCGGCAAGGAACACCACGAAGGCCAGCACGCCGATGAACAGGACCACGCCGTGCGGCAGCGCCAATAGCGGGCCTTCGTGCAGGATCCGTTGCGGACGCCAGTGCGGTGCCGACAGCACGGCAACCAGCAGCAGCGCGGCCACCGAAAGCAGCGCGGCCAGCCACAGCGGCGTGCCGAGGATCAGCAACCCGGTCATGCAGCCGGCGCCGACGAATCCACCGATGCTGTAGAAGGCGTGGAAGCCGGACATCATCGCGCGCCCGGCGTCGCGCTCGACCGCCACGGCCTGCATGTTCACCGTGCAGTCCATCGCGCCCACACCGGCGCCGAACAAGAACAGGGCGGCGCCCAGCGCAAGCGGCGAGGGCGCCAGTGCCAGCAATGGCAGTGCCAGCAGCAACGCTGCGCAACTGGCCACCAGCAGGCGCCGGCATCCCAGCCGTCCGGTCAGCGCACCGGCCAGTGGCATCGCCAGCAGCGAGCCGAGCCCGAGGCACAGCAGCACGGCACCGAGGCTGGCGTCGGACAGCCCGGCCTTGGCCTTGGCGTAGGGGACCATCGGTGCCCACGCGGCGGTGGCGAATCCGGGAATGAAGAAGGCGGCACGGGTGGCGTGCTGCTGGGCACGTGGGGATGAAGGCGTCATGCGTGATGCGAAGCTCGGGGAGAGCTCCATGAAATCGTTATCAGGCCAGGTCGGCAAGTGCCATGCATGACATCAAACGACGCATACGATTGCAGTGACCCGATTGCGTCACCAGCGATTAACGCCACGCACGGACAGTGGCTGCACAGTCGGCATCCCGCCGGCCGCTGCCGGAGACCTTTACATGAGCACGACACCGACCATCCTCCTTGTCCATGGATTCTGGGGCGGGGCCGCACATTGGGCCAAGGTGATCCTGGAACTGCATCGCAACGGCCACGACCGCGTGCAGGCGGTGGAACTGCCGCTTACCTCGCTGGCCGACGACGCAGGACGCACCCGGAAAATGATCCGGCAGATCGACGGGCCGGTGCTGTTGGTCGGCCACTCCTACGGCGGCGCGGTGATCAGCCAGGCCGGTAGCGAACCCAACGTGAAGGGCCTGGTCTACATCGCTGCCTTCGCGCCTGATGCCGGCGAGAGCCCCGGTGGCATCACCCAGCAGCACCTGCCGGAGGCAGCGCCGAACCTGGCACCGGACAGCGATGGCTACCTGTGGCTGCGTGCGGACAGGTTCCATGAGAGCTTCTGCCAGGACCTGAGCGCCGACGAGGGCCGGGTGATGGCGGTGACCCAGAAGGCGCCGTTGGCGAGCGCCTTCGGTGATGCGGTCAGCGATCCGGCCTGGAAGCACAAGCCGAGCTGGTACCAGCTGTCCCGCCAGGACCGCATGATCGCGCCGGACAACCAGAAGGCCATGGCCACGCGCATCCAGCCCAAGCGATTGCTGGAGCTGGATGCCAGCCATGCCTCGCTGGCCTCGCAGCCGAAGGAAGTGACCGCGCTGATCCTGGAGGCCTGCGCCGCCATCGGCGGCTGAGCCTGCGCGGCGCGTCGCACCGCACGACAGGATTCCACCTTCGGCGAGATCACCAACCCGGCCACGCAGGCCAAGGTGGTACATCGCACCCAACCGTATTGGTTGCTGGATGCGATGGCGCGTTATGAATTCAGTGATCGCCTGTCGGCCACGCTCAACGTCAACAACCTGCTGGACAAGCGCTACTACACGATCTTCAGCTGGTACAGCACCTACACCTGGGGTGAGCCGCGCAATGTGCGGCTGGCGATGACGTACAGGTTCTGACGCGGGTCCTGTAGAGCCGAGCCCGCGCTCGGCTGGCTGTCACACCGCAGCCGAGCGTGGGCTCGGCTCTACGGAAATGCGCCCGCGATGCTTTGCGGCATCGCGGGCGTTGTGGTTACAGCGGCAGGTCGAACACCAGCACTTCGGCGTCGTTGCCGTTTTCCAGGGTCAGCTGCGCTTCGTCGCTGACCTGCAGTGCATCACCGGCTTCCAGGGTGATGCCATTGACCTGCAGCTGGCCTCGGGCAACCTGCACATAGGCACCACGGCCATTGCCGAGCGCGTGGTGCAGCTTCTGGCCGCCATCGAGGATGGTGGCGAAGATGCGGGCATCCTGGTGGATGCGCAGCGAACCGTCGGCGCCGTCCGGCGAAGCGATCAGGCGCAGCTGGCCGCGCTTGGTCTCCGGGGCGAAGTGGGTCTCCTCGTAGGACGGCGTGATGTTCTCGCGGTCCGGGAAGATCCAGATCTGCAGGAAGTGCACGGTCTCGTCGGCCGAGTGGTTGAATTCGCTGTGGCTGACACCACTGCCGGCACTCATGCGCTGCACGTCGCCGTAGCGCAGCACCGAGCCGGTGCCCATCGAGTCCTTGTGCTCCAGCGCGCCGCCCAGCACATAGGAAACGATCTCCATGTTGCTGTGGCTATGGGTGCCGAAGCCCTGGCCGCCGATCACCTTGTCTTCGTTGATCACCCGCAGCGGGCCGAAGCTGACGTAGCGGGGGTCGTAGTAGTTGGCGAAGGAGAAGGTATGGCGCGAGGACAGCCAGCCATGCTCGGCCAGGCCACGGGTAGCGCTCTTGCGGATCTGCAGCATGATGGAATCTCCTTGTTCGATGGTTTCGATGGGGCGGGGTGAGGCGGTAGTTGTCGTGTTTCCCCGTTGGAGAGAAGTATCTGCTTGCGCCCGGGGTTTGAAAAACGGATAGTTTTGACGGCCATCATCGAAAAATTCGAATGCTCAAGCTCAGCCTCGATGCCCTGCAGATCCTGGATGCCATCGACCGCCGCGGCTCCTTTGCTGGCGCCGGCAAGGCCCTGCACAAGGTGCCCTCGACCATTTCCTACACCGTGGCCAAGCTGGAGGAGGACCTCGGCGTTCAGCTGTTCGACCGGGTCGGCCCGCGTGCCGAACCGACCGAGGCCGGACGCGCCCTGCTGGACGAGGGTCGGCATCTCCTGCGTGCGGCCCGCGAGCTGGAGCTGCGGGTGCGCCGGGTGGCGTCGGGCTGGGAGACCGAGCTGACCCTGGCGGTGGACTCGGTGTTCCCGACCTGGCTGCTGGGCCCGGACATCGCCGCGTTTCGTGAAGCGGAGGCGCCGACCCGGCTGCGGCTGATCGGCGAGGCCCTGTCCGGCACCTGGGAGGCCCTGCTGGACCGGCGCGCCGACCTGCTGGTCGGGGCGCCGGGCGAGGGGCCCAGTGGCGGTGGTTACGTGGTCGAGCCGCTGGGCACGGTGGAGTTCGTGTTCGCGGTCGCACCCGGTCATCCGTTGGCCAAGGTGCCGGGCGTGCTCGGTCGCGAGCAGCTGGTCGAGCACTGCGCGATCGCCGTTTCTGATTCGGCGCGGCGGTTGCTGCCGCGCACGGTGGGCCTGTTGATGGGGCAGGAGATGCTGACCGTGCCTGACATGGCCAGCAAACTGAAGCTGCAATGCGAAGGTGTGGGCTTCGGCTTCCTGCCCGAGCCGTGCGCGCGCGCTGCAGTGGCGCGTGGCCAGCTGGTGATCCGCGAGGTGGAGGAACACAAGCCGGAGGAAACGTTCTGGCTGGCCTGGCGCACCGGCGAGGACGGCGCGGCACTGCGGTGGTGGCGCGAGCGCCTGCGCAGGCCGGAGCTGCTGTCGCAGTGGTGGCAGGCAATGGCCAAGGGGTAGGGTTTGGCAGGGCTGCGCCCTGCACCCGCCGAGGCCAAAGCAACAGCAACAGCAACAGCGTGCATTCCGTGAGGTGGCGGGTTGGGTCCGGCTGCGGGAGACGCCGTAAACCCCCAGGCCGGCCCAGCCGCTGGCGGCTGTGCGTTCGGGCGCTTGCGAAGCAGTGCTTCGCAAGCAAAGCGCCCTCACCCATGGGGGCTTGGCCGCGGCATCCATGCCGCGGACACTCCCGCA